>NZ_JAKGSG010000053.1 GCF_021568775.1 Antribacter soli
CCGCTGGTGGTTCGCGTGTCAGTCGCGCGGTTCCCGGCCGGAGCTTTCGCTCTTGCCCGAGCCGGGGCAGGTGCCGCCGCCGGGCTTCTGGTGGGTGTTGATCTTGCCGTCGCGGACCCCGCCGCGCTGGTTGCAGTCGGGGCAGATCACGGACTTCGACATGTCAGACGGTCTCCAGGACTCGGTATCGGGTGTCCGCGCCCCGACGCTCGCCGGGACGCAGGGTGTAGAGCAGGTGTGCGTGCGTGGAGGCACCGGAGTGCCAGGTGATGTTGAACCCGAACGGGTGGGCTCCAGACTTCTCCCGGGTCGAGTACCGCTCGACGGTGGCCAGCTCGCGTGACTGACTGTTGACGATCGCGGCCGTGATCCATGCCTCGACGTCGACCATCCGGAGTTGGCCGCCTGGCTGCACGACCAGACTGACCGGCGCGACCGGCGCGGGCGGGTTGCCCTCGACGATCTTCTCCTCGCCGTCGTAGCGGCCTCCGCCGTGCACGATCTGCAGGTACGCGGCGCCGCCGTCCGGGGCCCGCAGGACGACGCCGGTGGTGTGCTCCATGCCGGCTTCGCCGGTCACGCCGGCGTCGGTCCAGCTGACGAGCGTGACGCCGTCGGGCAGGTCGCTGGTGAGGAGGTCGGTCAGCCACGTGAGGAATCTGGGAGCGCGCATGGTTTCCACTCTAGGTGCGGGTCGGAGGACCCCGACACGCGGGCGCGCCCCGGTCTTCGGCCAGTGCGCTCACGTCGTCCTCCGCTCGGATGGGGTGGCGGGCCGGGACCCCGGATGGTCCCGGCCCGCTGTCCCGCCGTTCAGGAGCGGGACACTCGCGACCGGGCCAGGCGTCGGGGAAGTGCCCGGTCGCAAGACTTGGATGACGACCCTGTGCAGGCAGGTCACCAGGGGCGCACGATGTCCAGGGTGTAGATGCCGCCGCCGTTCGCGTCGAACCTGTATTTCGGGCGCCCGTCGGGGGTGAGGTCGTAGACGTACCCGACGGACACCAGGGCGCGTTCCAGGTCGAGCATCGTGCGCCCGACGGCAGCCGTAAGGTCCGCACGGTGGGCCAGGAGTGCGTCGGCGTCGCCGGTCCAGACCTCGCAGGACGCCAGCGCCGGACCTGCGCCGGCCAGGCGGACCCGGACCGCCACCGGGTGGGTGCGCGGGTGCCACTCCTCGACCAGGGCGAGGACCTGTTCGACGAGCTCGACCGGCAGCGCAGGGTCGGTCATGAGCCTGCTCCCGCCAGCGCCTGTGCTTCCGCACTGGCCCGGGCCGGTGCGGCGAGCAGGTCACGGAGCACCATCGCCGCGCCGTGCTCGGCGAGCGTCCCGGTGACGTGGTCGGCGGTGTCCTGCACCAGCATGGGGGCGTGCCCCATCGCGAAGGAGCGGGAGGCCCAGGCCATTGCCTCGATGTCGTTGACACCGTCGCCCACGAACACCGTGTGCTCGGCCTCGACGGCGAGGCGCCGGCGGACGGTCTCGAGCGCAGACGCCTTCGACAAGCCAGGTGGTGTCACGTCCAACCAGGACGAGGATGCGGGGTTCACCGTCACACCGAGCGACCGGACGGGTTCCAGCAGCAGCGCTGCGGCACTCGGCGCGGACAGGATCACGCGCGGGGCTGGCTCGGCGGTGAGGTCCTCATCGGAGACGACCAGCTGGCGCCCGTTGACCTGGTCTGGTCCGAAGGGCTCGGAGACGTGGTAGCCCCAGCCGACTTCCTCGACAGCGATCCGGACTGCGGGGCATAGGCGCCGGGCCAGTTTGAGTACCGGTTCGATGTCGAGGGTCTGGCAGGACTCCACCCGGTAGCTGCACGGCCAGGTCCGGTCCAGGCGGGCCGTGACGGCGCCGTTCGAGCACACGATCCACGCGCCGTCGAGGCCGAGCGCGTTGGCGAGGGGGAGTACGCCGACCAGGGACCGCCCCGTGGCCAGGACTATGTGGTGCCCGCCCCCGACGACGTCGGCCACCGCCTGCCGCGTCACGTCGGGCAGGTTGCAGGTTCCTTCAGGGACGAGCGTGCCGTCGATGTCGAGGGCCACCAGGAGCGGGTCCGCCGCCCGGTCAGGCACGCTGGTCATCGGCTCGCCGCCTCGGCGGGGGCGCCTTCCCGACGCCGGATGTCCTCGGTGAGCCGTCCGGTCTGGACCGTGGCCCCGCTGCCGCCGCCGACGACCACGCACGTCGCGCCGTGACGCTCCAGCTCGCGTCGGACCCGTCGGTGCACCGAGGCGAGACGCACGTCGGCGGGCATGATCACCACGCGGGCGTCGTGAAGGCGTGCGGCCTGGACGACCTGGCTGATCGTGAACGTGTCGAACCGGTCGATCACGACCTGAGCCAGGGCGAAGCCCTCCTCGCGCGCGTGCCCGGTGACCGCGTCGCGCTGTCGGTCCAGGCTGGCGGCGTCGCGTCCGCAGACGTACCCGACGGCAACCGGTGCCGGCGCGTTCACAGCGCCGCTCCGATCGGGCGGCGCAGCTGGGCGCGGACGTGGACCTCGAAGCCGGAGACATCGCCGGTCCAGTCCGTGAACCCGGGGGTGAGCATGCGGTGGTCCAGGGGGAAGTCACACCCGAGCGTCTTGGCGATCTGCTCCCCCTCGGCCAGGTCCGCCGGCTGCAGGCTGATGTGGTTGCGGGTCAGAGTGATCGCCTCGATCCGCTCCAGGCCGACCCTCGCCAATGTCTCGACGACGACGCCGAGGGCACGGGCCAGCGACTCGGAGCCTTGCTTCATCGGTCTCATGGGTCCTCCTCGCGCGGCGGTCTGCGCCCAACTGCGGGGCGAGCCGGTCACGCCGTGATCGGTGGTGCCTACTGTCGGCCGGGGTCGCGGCCCAGAGCAGGGCATTCAGCGATCTGCGGTCCGGCATTCTGACGGCGGCGCCCAACCGGGCCGCCGCACGTTCGGCACCTTACTGCCTATCGCGTAAGGTGACAATGTCAGTTCTTCGTCTTCGCGGGCCGGTGCCCGCGTACAGTGGGCGCGTCGATCGAACCGTCGAGGAGGCGTGGGAGGGCCATGCGATGAGCGACCGCAGGCAGTGGGTCAGCGTCTCTGCGCCCTACGTCTCGGGGCAGCCGGGCGACGCCTGGGCGGCCGAGGCCGCCGCGCAGGGCGGGGCCGGGACGCAGAAGCTCGTGGCCGTCGGCGAGGTGCCCGCACCCGATCTCGTCGCCCGGCTACTCGGGCTCGAAGCGGGCGAGCCCGTCGTCCTGCGGTCGCGCGTGATGCTCCTTGACGAGCGGCCGGTCGAGCTCGTCGACTCGTACTACCCGGCCGCGATCGCGGGTGACACCCTGCTGGCCGAGCGTCGCAAGGTGCCTGGCGGCGCCGTCTCGCACCTGACACAGCTCGGGTACCCGCCACGCCGAGCGGTCGAGGACGTCACGGCTCGCCTCGCGACCCAGGCCGAGATCGAGGAGTTGGGCCTTGCCGCGCCGGCGTGCGTGCTCGAGATCGCGCGTGTGATCCTGTCCGACGACGACGTGCCGGTCGAGGCCACGTTCATGACCTCGCCTGCCGATTCGAGACGGCTGCGCTACGAGGTCGCCCTGTGAACCGCGGTACCGACGCCCGGCCCCGGCACGAGCAGATCGCCGCCGACCTGCGCGAGGAGATCCTGCGCGGAGACCTTGCCCCGGGCGCCCAGCTCCCGTCGACCGCCCAGCTCATGGCCCGGTTCGACGCCGCAAACGCCACGATCCAGCGCGCGCTGAAGTCCCTCAAGGACGAGGGCTTCCTGGACAGCCGCGTCGGCAAGGGCGTCTACATCCGCGGGCACCGGCCCCTGGTCATCGACGTCGGCGCCTACCTCCCACCCGACGGCAAGGTCCGCTACGACCTGCTCGACGTCACCACCCTCACCCCACCCACCGACGTCGCCACGGCGCTCAACCTCGACCCGACCGGACAGGCCGTCCGCCGCCGCCGCATCCTCTACCTCGACAAACAGCCCGTCGAGCTGTCCATCTCCTACTACGCGGCCGACCTCGCCACCGGAACGCCCCTGGCCAGAGCCGGCAAGATCCCCGGCGGCGCCCCGCAGGTCCTCGCCGACCTCGGAGCCCCGCAGCGTGCGTTCGTCGACCGGATCTCCGCCCGCCCTCCGACACGCGAGGAGATCACGGTCCTCGACCTGCCCGCAGGCGTGCCGGTCCTGCGTCAGTTCCGCACGGTCCTGACCGACGACGACCGCCCCGTCGAAGTCTCCGTCCTCATTAAGGGCGCGCACCTCTATGAACTGCAGTACCGGCAGTCTGTGCCCTACCCCGACAGCCGGGCATAGCAGACCGAGCCCGAAACTCGCGGGCGAACGAGGTCCGGAAGGTCACTAACGCGGCGCGCCATGCTCCAGGTAGAGGGTCGTCCCCTCGCGCCAGGCGGTGTGGGCTTCTCGAACCCGCCGTGCGAGGCGCGGTATGGCGAAGTGGTCGATCTCTGCGATCGGGACCCACTGCCAGTGGTCGAGCTCGGTGCGGTCTAGGACGATGCGGTCCTCGTCGTCTCCGAGGGTGCCGCAGTCAAAGAGGTAGAGGATCTTGTCGCCCTCGCCGGGGTTCGGTGCCCAGTCACAGACGAGCATTCGGCGTGCGGTGCGCTTGAGGCCGAGCTCTTCGTGTACCTCGCGCTCGCATGCGGCAGCGGGGGACTCGCCGATGTCGAGGTATCCACCGGGTAGGTCCCACCGGTTGCCGTAGGTCTTGCGAACCAGAAGCACGGCGTCATGGGTGGCGAAGAGAGCGCCGGCTGCGACGCGTGGCGTCGCGAACCTGGCCGTGGGGTCGGTGCTCATGGGGCGACTCCGACGAGCGTGGCGAGGCGAGTCAATGCTGCGCCCGGACGGCGCTGCGCGGTGGCGATCAGGGAGGTCACGACGTCCTTCGTGATGTGGTGGTGGCGGACCTGCGACGGTGCTGTGGCTTCAGCCCGGACCAGGGTAGCGAGGGCGTCCTCACGGTCACCGACCGCGAGGCTAGCTCGGGCGACGTCGAGGTGTAGCCGCACCTGGCGCTCCACCGGCAGATGCTCAACGGACAACGCTCCGCCGACCGAGAGAACCGCATCCATGTCACCGAGGGCTGCGGCGACGTTCGCGCGGTGGATCGCCACGTTGGTCGGCCCGAAGGCGGTCCACAGGTCGTTGCGGTCGATGGCGTTCACGTCTGCCGCGCGTTGCGCCTCGTCGAGATACGTGCTCGCTAGCCGCGGGTTGCCATGGCCTGCGGCTAGGACCGCGCCCGAAAGCAGCAGCGTGCCGTAGACGGATGCCGATGCTGGTGTCTGGGCCATGTGCCTCTGGAACCCGTGCGCCGCGGCGTCGATGCTTGTCAAGGCGTCGGCGTGGTGGCCACCGGCGGCCATTGCGAAGGCTGCGGTTCGTATCAACGACAGGTGAAGGCGCGCGTCTTCGGCGGCCTCTGCCGCGAAGACGCCGCGGTCGGCAGCGATCCATGCGATGTCTGCATGCCCGGCCTTGGTCAGCACGATCGCGGCGATCTGGTGCGCGAGGGCCCGCACCCGTAGGTCGGTGTTGTTGCGAAGCCCGCGCATGGCGTCCACGACACGCAGCGCTGAGTCCTCGTAGCGACCTGCCTGGTACGCAGAGAACGAGGCGGCAACGCCCCGCTTCACCGCGTCTGGAGAGGAGCCGGCGACCCGATCTGGCCGGTATGAAACGAGGACCCGCCGCAATGACGCCATCGCCCTGCCCATGTCGGTCGATGCCGCTGGGTCCTCCGCGTCTGTATCTCGCGGCACGGCCCACGATTGAGGGTTCGACAGCGAAGCTGTCGATCTTCCTCGAGGTGTCGGATAGAAACCGAGACCTGCATCGGTCTGGGCGCCGAGAACCGCCCGCAGCCCGTCGCGGTACATCGCACTTGGCCAGCGGATCAGTCCGCGTTCGTAGCGGGCGAGGGTGTCGACGTCGAGGTGGCAGTGCTTGCCCGTCGTGGACCAGATGTACTGGTTGACCGCGGCGGCGAGCTCGGCCCGCGTCATCGGCAGGCCGCTGCCGGACGGCGACGGGGTTGCCTCGCGCAAACGGCGCAGGTACTCGTTGGCCACGGTTTCCCCCTTCCTCGGGCCGAATGGAGATCACTGCCACGCCCAGGGTAGTGACGCCCGCCACAGACGAGGAGTGCCGTGCTCCAGATTGCCGGAACCTGCCGTCCAGAATGCCCTCCGGCGAGCGAGGCGGTGGGACGGAGAGTGGGTCTGCGTGTCGCCGCCCGGCAATGCGCGGAGTTCCAGCGTCTTGGGGAGGCGTCCGTGCCTGTCACCGTCCCGCTGCTATCCCGTGAGCAGATCGAGCGCCTGCCAGAGCGGGCGCGCGAGGTCGTCGAGTACCGCAAGTCTGGCCTGTCTTTGAATCACATCCAGGGCTGCCCGCTGGATTGCGCCTACTGCATCCGGCACACCTATGGGGTGTGGGACATGCGCCAGCCGCGGGCGCTAATGCCCGACGCCGAGGCCGTTGAGGCGCTCGTGTCCCACCCGTACTTCCAGCCGGACCGGACGCCGGTGCAGGTGTTCAACCGGGCGACCGACCCGTTCCTGCCACGGGTCAAGGAGCACCTGTTCAATGTGCTGGAGGACCTCGACGCACGCGGCCTGACGAACCACGTCCTGGTGATCACCCGGTACCGCATCGACCCGGAGGACTGTGAGCGGCTCAACCGGCTGCGGAACATCCGCTTGACGCTGCTGGTCACGTACTCCGGGATCGAGGACGAGCGGATCGAGCCGGTGCGGTCCTCGATCGCCGAAGCTTCGCTCCGCACGGCGTTCGACCACGCTCAGCGGTATCGGGTCATCCTGTACTGGCGCCCGTTGGTGCCGGGCCTGAACGACTCTCCGGAGCATCTGGCCAAGGCGGTCGAGTTGTCACATCACGCGCATGCGACGGTGTTCACCGGCTTGTTCTACCGGGACGAGATCGCCGACTACTACAAGGCCAACGGGCTGCCGGAGCCGTACTCGGGCACGGCGCGGCGCAAGATCGTTCCCGAGACGCTCGAGCGCCGGGTGCTGGGGGCATTCGCCGACGGGAGAGGCGGTCCGTTGTTCCGCAAGACGTCGTGCTCGGTCTCGTTCGCGCACGAGGTGCCGGACTACAACGGGCACTACGGCATCCGCGAGCTGTGCGACATCTGCCCGGCCAAGCAGCTGGCGTTCTGCGGGGACGCGCATCTCGTCCCGACGGCTGATCACATCCGTGACCTCGCGCGACGCCTGCCGGGCCGGGAGGATGTCGAGGTCGTGGAGATCACCGAGCGTGCGGCGATCGTGGCCGGCCTGGACGAGCAGCCGCGCTACTTCCTGCAGCACGGGCTCGGGTTCCAGGTTCACGACCAGCGCCACCCCCATAAGCACCGCCTGCACGGGCGGGCCGACGTCGGCTGGGACGCCGCACAGCAGGAGGTGCTGTCATGACCCGCGCACCTCGCTGGGACGACGCCGACTACGTCGTCATCGACGTCGAGGGCAACGGAGCCCGACCCCCGGAGCTGGTCGAGCTCGCCGTCGTGCCCATCCGGGCCGGGCAGGTCGGCAGCCCCGGCACCTGGCTCGTACGCCCGCCGTCGCCGATCACGTGGCAGGCGCGCGCCATCCACGGGATCTCCGACGCGGACGTCGCCACAGCGCCCACCATCGACCAGATCGCCGACGACGTGCGCACCGTTCTGCAGGACGCCGTCGTGGTAGGGCACAACGTGCACGTCGACCTCGACGTCCTGACCCGCTCCCTGCCCGGGTGGCAGCCCCTGGAGCGGATCGACACCCTGCGGCTGGCGCGGCGGACCTGGCGGCTGCCGAGCTACCGGCTCGGCGCGCTCGTCGAGCACCGACACCTCGACGCTGGTCTGCCCGCCGGCCTGCGGCCGCACCGTGCCGACTACGACGCCCTGGTCACGGCCCGGTTGCTCGTCGACCTGGCCACCAGCACGGCGGGCGGGCTCACGCTCGACGCGCTCCTCGACATGGGCGCCCCGGCGCGGCCGACGCCGAACCTGACCGCTTCGCCGAGCCTGTTCGACCTGCCATGAGCACCGCCCTGTTCATCGCCATCGACGGCCCGTCCGGCGTCGGCAAGTCGACGCTCACCCGCGCCCTGACGGTCCGTCTGGGCGAGGAGGGGTACACAGTCCATCGCACCGCCGAACCCTCGGACGGCCCCATCGGATCCTTGGCCCGCGGCATGACGAATACCGCCGACGGCCTCACCCTGGCGTGCCTGTACGCCGCCGACCGGTACCACCACCTCGCCCACGAGATCGCCCCGCGCCTTGCCGCCGGTGCCGTGGTGATCACCGACCGGTACGTCGCCTCCGGGCTGGTGATGCAGCGGCTCGACGGCGTCGACCCCACATTCCTGAGCATGCTCAACGAGCACGCGCAGACCCCGGACGTGCTGCTCGCCCTGACCGCGGACGACGACGTCATCCGCCGCCGGCTCACCCGTCGCGGGACGCACAACCGGTACCAGGACCAGCACACCTCCTCCCGCGACGAGGCCACCTGGCACCGCGAGGCCGCCGACCACCTGGCCGCGGCAGGCGCCGTCGTGCACGGCATCGACACCACGCACCTGACCGCCGACGCCGTCACCGCACTGGCGCACCAGCACGTCCGCGACGCACTCACCTCCAAGGAAGGTCAGGCCGCATGACCATCACGACACCGCTGGATTCGTCGAGCCCCGCCGCGGCCTCTGGCACCTTCACCATCGGCGGGGACCTGCCCGTGCACCGCATCGGATACGGCACGATGCAGCTCACCGGCCCCGGCCACTGGTACCACCCCGCCGAGATCGACGGTGCGAAAGCGGTGCTGCGGCGGGCCGTCGACCTCGGGATCAACCACCTTGACACCGCCGACGCCTACGGACCCGAGACCGTCGAGCACCTCATCCGCAAGGCCCTGCACCCCTACCCCGAGCACCTCGTCATCGCGACCAAGGGCGGCCTGACCCGGCAGGGACCCGACCGGTGGGCCCCCGTCGGGCGACCGGAGTACCTGCGTCAGTGCGTCGAGATGAGCCTGCGCCGCCTCGCCGTCGACCGGATCGACCTGTACTACCTGCACCGGGTTGACCCGCGTGTCCCGCTCGAAGACCAGATCGGCGTCCTCGCCGACCTCCAGGACGAGGGCAAGATCCACCACCTCGGCCTGTCGAAGGTCACCGTCGAGCAGATCGAGGCCGCCCGGGAGATCACCCCGATCGTTGCGGTGCAGAACAAGTTCAACATGCTCGAGGGCGACGACGACGTCCTGGACCACTGCATCGAGAACGACATCGCGTTCGTCCCGTACGCACCGCTCGCCGCCGGCGTCATCTCCCTGTCCGCGGGCGTCGCGCTGCGCTGGCTGCTGGACCTCGCGCCGAACGTCCTCCCGATCCCTGGCACCACTTCTCTCCAGCACCTGGAGGACAACCTCCACCTCCCCGCGCCCCTGGAGCCCGCATGACCGACACGACCCCTGTCACGGCCGAGTCCCTGCGCGAGCGCATGGTGGCCGAACTGCTCCATGACGGCGCGATCACCGACCCGGTCGTCGAGGCCGCGTTCCGCGCCGTTCCGCGCGAGGTGTTCTGCCCGCCGGGGACGCCCCTGGAACAGCCGTACCTGATCCACGACAAGGTCCGTACCCGCTTCGGCGCGGACGGCAAGACGCTCTCGTCCCTGACCGCCCCACTCCTGCACGCCCGCAACCTCGCCCAGGCACAGGTCGAAGCCGGGATGCGAGTACTCGAGATTGGATCTGGCGGGCCCCTCGCCGCCCTCCTGGCCCACATCGTCAGCTCCGGCGGAGAGGTCGTCACCGTCGACATCGACGAGGGCGTCACCACCCGCACCCGAACCGGGCTCGAGCACCTGGGCCTGACCGGCCGGGTCAAGGTCATCACCGCCGACGCCGGCCTGCCCCTCGACCGCGGCGTGTTCGACCGGATCATCGTGACCGTCGCCGCACGCACCGTCCCGGAGGTGTGGCTCGACCAGCTCGCCGACGACGGCATCCTCGTCGTCCCCTTCCAGCTCGCCCCCAACAGCCAGCGCGTGCTGGGGTTCCACCGCCGTAGCGACCGGCTGGTGGCCGAGTCCGTCGTGATCGGCGGGTTCGTGCCCATGCAGGGCATCGACCACTACGATGAACCGGCCGTCACGCTCACCAGCCCGTCGGGCAGCCCGGTCACGTTCCGGTTCGACGACACCTTCCCGCCAGACCTCGCCGTGTCCGACGACGTCCTGGCCACCAGCCCGGTCGAGGCCTGGTCCGGCGTGACCTACGCGGACGGCGAGGAGTGGTCCGACCTGCTCACGTGGGTCCTGGTGCAGCCCGGCGGCTGTCAGGTCCAGGCCGCCGACCGGACGGATCTCGGCCACGCCAAGGCGTTCTTCCCCGGCCTCGCCGACGGCGCCTCGTTCACCGTACTCACCACGCGGCCCGCCGCGGACGGCGAACTCAGTGAGATCGGCGCCGTCGCGAAGGGGCCCGAGGCCGACCGCCTCGCCGGCCGGCTCGCGGCCGCCGTGCGCGCCTACGACGCCGAGCACCGCGGTAGCGAGCCCCTGTACCAGTGGTGGCCCTCCGGCGCCGGGCTTCCCCGCACCCCGCCGTCGGTGGCCCTCCTGCCCCGCCCTCACGGCACGCTGACGATCAGCTGGCCCCAGGCGGGTCGAGCGTGACGACACCGATCGCGAACACGACGGCACTCGACGAACGCCAGCGCGGGCTGCTCGCCGCGTGGCTGCCGAATGCCGTCGTCGTGCGCGACCACAGCTGGGGCTACGACCAGACGACCGTCCTGGAGGTCGCCACCACCGACGGTGGCCGGTTCATCGTCAAGGCCGCCGGCCCCGCCGACGTGAAGATCGGCCGAGAGATCCACGCCCACCAGCACTGGGCGCACCCGTGGACCTCGACGGGCCGCGCACCCGTCGCAGTGCGGCACGACGCCGACGCGAATCTGCTCCTCACCCGGTACCTGCCCGGCGACCTGGTACTGGGCACGCGGCACGAGACGGACCCGGACGTGTACCAGCAGGCCGGTGAGCTCCTCGCGGTGTTCCACGCGCAGTGCGCGCTCGTCGACGACCAGTGGGAGGCTGCGGAGAACGCCCGCTCGCTCGCGCGGCTCGACCGGTCGCACCGCCTCCCGGCCGACACGGTGGCCCGGCTGCGGGACGTCGTCGGCTCGTTCGAGACGCCGCCGGTGACAATCGTGCCGACGCACGGCGACTGGCAGCCGCGCAACTGGCTGACCGACGACGGTGTCGTCAAGGTCATCGACTTCGGGCGCGCGGCGCTGCGCCCGGCGTGGACGGACCTCGTCCGCCTCGCCGTGAAGAACTTCCCGGGCCACCGAGAGCTGGAGACGGCCTTCCTCGACGGGTACGGACGCGACCCACGCGACCCGGACGCCTGGTTCCGCACCCTGGTCCGTGAGGCGATCGGCACGGCGGTCTGGGGGTACGAGATCGGCGATGAGAGTTTCGAGCGCCTCGGGCACCGCATGGTCGACGACGTTCTGGACGAGGCGGACCAGGCGGACCAGGCGTCGATGGGTCGCCGGTGACGTCGGCGGAACGGAACACCGATCTCGAGGTGACCTACAAGGGTGAGGCCGTCGCCAACTCTCAGGTCACCACAATCACCTTGACCGCAAAAGGGGGACTCGACATCGGCCCGGCCAACTTCGAAACCGGCGGCACGCTGAATCTGGCGCTTGATCGCGCCAAGCTCCTTGCCGTGACGGGGGACTGAGTCACGACGCGGATCCGCTCTTTGGCTGTTCCGGCGAAGAGATGTGTCTGACCGGACGATCGACCAACTTATGGGCCGGTCACCCTTTGCTCGAACTCAAGCCCCTGTCTCGGACCGCGTGAACGAACGAGCGCGCCGTTCGGTACAGGTGCTTCCGCGCTTGAACTACGAGATGGTCACCGCGCGATTCGTCGTGGTCCACGAGATCGTTCGCTGGCCACACGACCGGCTGATTCCGGCCACATCAGGAGGGTTCTGCAGGAACGATGAAAGCTAACCTTGGCTCCGTGACGAGTCCCGAGATCCGCGTTCGCTTCGCGCCTTCGCCGACCGGCATGTTCCACGTTGGGAACGCTCGATCGGCGCTGTTCAACTGGGTGTTCGCGCGTCAATCGGGTGGGTCACTGGTCCTGCGGATCGAGGACACCGACGCCGAGCGCAGCCGGCCGGAATGGGTGCAGGGCATCCTGGACGCGATGGCCTGGCTCGGGATCGACGACTCGCAGTACGAGGGTCCGTTGTTCCAGTCGGACTACGTGGGCAAGCACCGCGAGGCGATTGACAAGCTCCTAAGGGACGGCCGCGCCTACTACTGCGACTGCACCCGCGACGACGTCGTTGCCAGGACTGGGTCGAGCCACAAGGGATACGACGGCTTCTGCCGTGACCGTGGGATGGAAGCCGCCGAGGGACGGGCCGTGCGGTTCCGCACGCCGGACGTGGGCTCCACGGTGGTGGTCGACCTGGTGCGTGGCAAGCCGGAGTTCGAGAACGCATTAATCGAGGACTTCGTGATCGCCCGCGGTGACGGGTCGCCTGTGTTCCTGCTGGCGAACGTCGTGGACGACATGATCATGGGCATCACGCACGTCATGCGTGCCGAGGAGCACCTGCCGAATACGCCCAAGCAGCAGTTGATCTGGGAAGCGCTGGGTGCGCGGCCTCCGATCTGGGCCCACGCGCCCGTGCTGGTGAACGAGGCTCGCCAGAAGCTGTCCAAGCGGCGCGACCGCGTCGCGCTGGAGGACTTCCGCGCCGAGGGCTATCTGGCCGAGGCGATGCGAAACTACCTGATGCTGCTCGGCTGGGCGCCATCGGGCGACCGGGAGATGGTCCCCTGGGACGAAATCGTGGCCGAGTTCCAGCTCGAGGATGTCAACCCGTCCCCGGCGTTCTTCGACGTCAAAAAGTTGCGGGCCTTCAACGGCGATTACATCCGCGCCCTGCCGCTGGACGGCTTCATCGAGGCGGCCCAGCCGTGGCTCGTGTCCAACAAGGCCCCGTGGCCCGCTGAGGCATACGACCCCGCGGTTTTCGCGGCTGTGGCCGAGCTGGTGCAGACCAGGATCGTGCTGCTCGGCGAGGTTGTGCCGATGGTCGACTTCCTGTTCCTTGGCGAGCCGGTGTCCGACGAGGACGCATGGTCCAAGGCGATGGGTTCCGAGCATGCCGCTGGCATCCTTGCCGACACGATCGAGCGGTACTCCGAGGTCGAGTGGACGGCGGACGTACTCAAGACGGAGCTGGAGACACTCGGCGCGGGCCGCGGGCTAAAGCTGGGCAAAACCCAGGCGCCGGTCCGTGTCGCGGTCACGGGCCGGAGGGTGGGGCTGCCTCTGTTCGAGTCGATGGAGGTACTGGGGCGGGAAGCGACACTCGCCCGCCTCAGGGCTGCAGCGCAGCGGCTGAGCTGATCCGCCGCACCTTGCGGTTCATCGGAGCCAGCCTCTGAAGATCGATCCGCTGCCACGCGGCGGCGGTAGGACAGGACGGAGACGTTCAACGATCTGGTTGAAGGTCTTGCGGGTTCCTCGCCGAGCAGTAATTCTCGGCGAGGAACCATCGCAAAGCCCGCAGGCTGAGCTCTCCGTGAGGGGGTCCTGCTCGCCCGCGGGCTGTCGAATCGGCCTACCCTGGCCGAATGACCGACGACGCGCCGTCCCACGTCACCGACCCGGCAGCCCAGGCCCGCCATCCCGAGAGTGCACGGATGACCGGCACCGAGCTGCAGATCGCGCGACTGCACGTCGGAATGTCGCGGGCCGAGCTGGCCCGCACCCTGGCCGTGCGCGAGGACACGGTGCGCCGCTGGGAGATCGGGAAAGACCCGGTGCCGTTCCGCGTGCGCGATGATCTTCGCGCGATAGAGAATGCGACGGATAGCGCAGTGAATTCATTGATCGACTCTCTGAAAGAAATGCGATCGCCGTACGTCATTCTTTCCGGGGAGCAGGGACTGGTGGGCGGCGGGTCGCCCGATCTTACCGACTACGGGCCGGGATGGTGGCGCGCCGTGGTGGCCCGCGCCGCCCGCGCCGTACCGGGAACCAGAGTCGGGACGCGCGAGGAATTGGCCGCTTTCGGCGCGATAAGAGATCCCGAATAAGTCGGCACAATCACGCGGCAAATGTTGCCAGCCGACAACTGATGAAATAGAATGGGATAAAGCACCAGGGGAAAATCCCCAGGGCTTTCGGGTAGAAGGAGCCGATCATGTCCCACCCCACCGTAGAGACGGCGACCGAGTTCGCCAACCTCGACCCGCGCGCGCTCGCCATCGAGACGAACGTGCGCTCCGACGCCGGGCTCACGCCCGAGTTCATCGACTCCGTGCGCGAGCACGGGGTGCTCGTCCCGATCCTGGTCCAGCGGACCACCGACGGGCAGTTGCTCGTGCGGGCCGGGCAGCGCCGCACGCTGGCGGCGATCGAGGCCGGGCTGGAGACGATCCCGGCCAGGATCGTGGACGCCGACGGCGACCAGGCCCGCAGGATCATCGAGCAGGTCGTGGAGAACGACGCCCGCGCCGCCCTGCGCGACGCGGACCGTGTCGCCGGGTTCCAGCAGCTGTCCCTGCTCGGCGTCCCGGCCGCGCAGATCGCGAAGAAGACCGGCCACGCCAAGGAGACGGTGACCACCGCGCTCGGCGTGGCCGCGTCGAAGGTCGCCACCGCCGTCCAGACGAAGTACGACCTGACCCTGGACCAGGCCGCCGTGATCGCGACCTTCGAGGGCGACGACGAAGCGATCAAGAGCCTCACCGCGACTGCGGTCAAGGACCCCGGACAGTTCGGCCACCTGGCCCAGCGGCTGCGCGACCAGCGCGACCGCGAGGCGAAGCTGGCCGCCGCGCAGCAGGGTCTCAAGGACGCCGGGGTCCGGCAGGTCTCGGTCCCCGCGCAGGGCGACAAGACCGTCAAGCCGCTGGAAAGCCTGACCGACGCGGACGGCAACGCCCTGACCCCCAAGTCCCACCAGGCCTGCCCCGGGCACGCCGCGTTCCTGCGCCAGGCCTGGGACGGGCAGGTCGCCACCGTGTTCGTGTGCGACGCGTGGAAGGCGAACAAGCACAAGACGCCCGGCACCACGCCCGGGACCCCGGTCGACGTGGAGGCCGCCGCGAAGGCCAAGGCCGAGCGGGCCGAGGTCGTCGAGAACAACGCCGCGTGGCGGTCGGCCGAGACCGTCCGCCGCGAGTGGCTGGCCGGGTTCGCCAAGCGCAAGACCACCCCGAAGGACGCCGCGACCTTCATCGCCACCGCCCTGGTGACCGACACGCACTCCCTGGAGTCGGCCAGCACCGAGGGCCACCCGCTCGCGGCCGGCTGGCTCGGCATCCCCGGCACGCTCGGCGGACGCGACAGGATCCGGGACCTGATCGCCAAGGCAGGCCCGGCCCGGGCCCAGCACATCACGCTCGTCCTCGTCCTGGCCGCGATCGAGGCCCGCACCGGTGTCCAGACCTGGCGCCGCACCGGAGCGGAGCGCCGCTACCTCACCGCTCTCGAGTCCTGGGGGTACACGCTCTCGCCCGTCGAGCAGATCGCCCGAGGCGAGCAGCCGCAGCCCGAGCCGGGCCCGACCGCGAACCGGCCCGCCCCGCGCACGAACGCGACCAGGGCGAAGGCGACGGCGCCGAAGAACGCGCCCGTCAAGCAGGCCGACACCCCGGTGACGGCGGCAACGAGCGCCTGACCCACCGCAGCGAGGCCGGGCCGTCGCAACCAGCGACGGCCCGGCTTTTCGCATGCCTGTGGAGCGTCACAGCAGTCACGATGCAGAACGACCGAGACCAGACTGACCAGATCCAAGATCACAACGGACGCAGACCAGCAGGCCAACAGATCTAGACAATGGTCACATCACGACCACGACGTCAGACGAGCCACGACGACCAGCCCAACCACCAGAGCAAGCATCACACCGATTGCACTCAGGCCTAGAGGTGTCTGTGCCTGGCTGTGCCGTGGCTGACATGGCCGACGCACCTCCGTTGTGGGAGGTGTGCCATGACGATGTCGATTCGCAAGGTCAGTGCCGGGCACGGGTATGCATACCTCCTGCGCTCGGTCGCTCGCGGCGACGGCGATCGCGCGGCCCCCGACAGGGTCACCCGTTACTACCTGGAGGCCGGGACGCCGCCCGGGTTCTGGCTTGGATCGGCCGTCGCCGACCTCGCGAGAGGAGGGTTCGCCCTCCAGGAAGGCGACTTGGTCACCGAGGAGCAGCTCAAGCGTCTCGTCGGCGCCGGGCGTAATCCGCTCAACGGCTCGCCGCTGGGGCGCGACTACGCGGAGTACAAGCCCGCGGTGCAGCGGATCGCTGAGCGCATCGCCGACCTCGATCCGAACCTCAGCGAGGTCGAGCGGGCGTGTGCCGTCGCGGTCATCGAGTCCGAGGAGTACCGCGCCGGCGACAAGCACGCGGTTGCGGGGTTCGACCTCACGTTCTCGGTCCCGAAGTCCGTCAGCGTTCTGTGGGCGATGGCCGACGCCAACACCCAGGCCCGGATCGTCGAAGCCCACCACGCCGCCGTCCGCGAGACCCTCGACCTGCTCGAGCGGCACGTCGGCGCGACGCGCCGCGGCGTCCAGGGCATCGAGCAGGCAGACATCTCCGGCCTCATCGTCGCGGCGTTCGACCACTGGGACTCCCGCTCCAACGACCCGCAGCTGCACACGCACGCCGTCGTCTCGAACAGGGTCCGCACGATCGTCGACGGTGTCTGGCGCACCCTGGACGCTCAGCCGCTGTTCGCCGCGACGGTCGCTCTGTCGGCGCACTACGACGCGCTTCTGCGCGACCGGCTCACCGCCACGTTCGGCGTCGGCTGGGAACTTCGCGGCCGCGGCGCGGACCGCACCCTGCAGTGGGAGATCGCCGGGATCAGCGAGGACCTCATCGAGGAGTTCTCGTCCCGGTCGGCGCAGATCAACGCGTGCACCGACGAGCTCATCGACGACTACGTCGCCAGCCACGGCCGTCGCCCGACCCGCACCATGATCGGCCGGCTCCGAGCGCGTGCCACGCTGGCGACCCGTCCGGAGAAGGTCCTGCATTCGCTGCACGACCTCACCAATGCCTGGCGGCGCCGCGCCGCCACGCTCGTGCCCGACGGCGACCCGGTAGGGCTTGCCCGTCGCCTCACGACCCAGGGCGCCGCGCCGGTGTTCCGCGCCGACGACGCTCCCGCGGAAGCGGTGGAGAAGGCCGCGGCGCAGACCCTTGCCGTGGTGTCGGACAAGAAGTCGGTCTGGACCCACTGGAACCTCTGGGCCGAAGCCTCCCGGCAGACCCTCGGCTGGCGCTTCGCCACGGCACACGATCGCGAAGGTGTCACCGCGCGGATCGTCGACCTGGCCGAGGCGGGATCGATCCCGCTCACCCCCGACGAACTCGCACCGACACCACCCGTGCTGCAACGCGAGAACGGAACCTCCCGCCTCCGCCCGCGCCACCACAGGGTGTTCACCTCGGTGGAGGTGTGGGACGCCGAGCAACGGCTCCTGGACCTCGCCGACGACCTGCGTGCGCCGGCCGTCAGCCTGAACGAGATCGCAGCCGCCGTCGGGCGACCTGATCGCGGACGGGACCTCACCGCCGAACAAGCCCGCGCGGTAGCCGCGGTCGCCAGATCTCGGAGGACGGTCGACCTGCTCGTCGGACCGGCGGGCGCCGGCAAGACGACCACGATGCGTGCCCTGGTGCGGGCCTGGACCGGGGCCCACGGCCGTCAGTCCGTCATCGGACTCGCGCCGTCTGCGGCAGCCGCCAAGGTCCTCGGCCACGACATCCGCCTCCGCGCGGAGACCACCGCCAAGTTGCTCCACGAGACCGCCCAGGGCCCGATTCGGCTGAGCAGGGGACAGCTCGTGATCGTCGACGAGGCGACCCTCGCGGGGACCCGCACCCTCACGGCAATCGCCGACGCCACCCACGCGGCTGGCGCCAAGTTGCTGCTCGTAGGCGACCCGGCTCAGCTCCAAGCCGTCGACGCCGGCGGTGCGTTCCGCATGCTCGTCCATGCCCGCCCCGACGCACCCACGCTCACCGATATCCACAGGTTCGTCCACATGTGGGAAAAGGAAGCATCAAAGTCCCTGCGTGCGGGCCTACCAGAAGCCGTCGCCGCCTACGACGACCACGGCCGCATCCACGAAGGCGCCCACGACGAAGCGCTCGACGCCGCCTACACCGCCTGGGCGCTAGACCTCGAAGGTGGACGCGCGTCAGTCCTGATCGCGGACGCGGCCGCCACGGTCGCGGACCTAAACCGTCGCGCCCGCGCCGACCGCATCCTCGCCGGGCTCGTCGACCCCAGACGCGCGGTCGCCCTGGCCCACGGTCCCGAGGCCTCCCCTGGGGACATCGTGATCACCCGCCGCAACGCCCGTGGCCTTGTCACGCTCCGCGGCGGCTTCGTCCGCAACGGTGACCGCTGGCAGATCACCGGCGTCCGCCGCGACGGCGCGGTCGAAGCCCGACGCCTGAAGTCGACCGCAGGGCGCGTCCGCCTGGGCTCCGCGGTAGTCCTGCCCGCCCGGTACGTCGTCGACCACCTCGACCTCGGCTACGCCGTCACCGCCCACCGCGCCCAGGGACTCACCGTGGACACCGGCCACGTCGTCGTCACAGCCAAGACCGCCCGGGAGAACCTCTACGTCGCGCTCACCCGCGGCCGGTACGCCAACCACGCCTACGTCGCCACCGACCTGCCCGACGACGACCACACCCCACCCGCCGAAGCCGCCACCGCCCGAGCGATCCTCTACCGCGTCCTCGCACGCACCGGCGCGGAGCTCTCGGCACACGAGACCCTGCGCGAGGAGCGCGAGAAGTGGGCGAGCCGCGAACGGCTCATCACCGAGTACGAGCACCTCGCCGACCACGCCCAGCGCCCACGCTGGACCCGGCTGATCCTCGGAGCTCTCACCGGCGCGGGCCGCTTGACCGAAGATGAAGCAGCCACGGCGATCACGTCGGACGCCTTCGGGCCGCTCTGCCGCGAGCTCCGCCGGGCGGAGGCCCACGGGCACGACGTCGAGCGCGCCCTGCCCGCCGTCGCTGCCCACGGCACGCTGCTGGGAGCCGACGACGTCTGCGCCGTCCTCAAGCACCGGCTCGCCCGCGCCACCAGCAACCCCGTCCCTGGCCGCGTTCGGATCCTGCCCGGCGGGATCCCGCAGGCGGCCGGGCCGATGCCCGACGACGAACGCGCCGCCCTTGATGCCCGAGCCGGTAGTCTGGGCCCGCTGCCGGGACCGCCCGCCCGAACGACGACCACCACCGGCCCCTGTCTGTAACTGACCCCGGAGGGTCGCACCGGGGCGTGCCAGCGTCGACACGCCGTGCCCTTGCGGGTTGAGCGCTACGGTCCTCACGTGACGGGTTTAGGGCCGTCACCCCGTCGGCTGATGTGTCCCCAGTCGTCGCCGACGACGGTCTCGGCCGCGTCTTCGCCCCAGTCGATGCTCCAGACCAGGTGCGTGAGCTCCTGGGCGGTCTGGGCATCGATGAGTATGCCGCTCGTCGTCAGGTCGAGTCCGGCAGCGACGGCGCTTGCGGTCGAACGGGGGAGCTCGAGGACGTCCTGTGCGTTGCGGAGCGCGATGACGTAGACGAGGACGTGCATCGCTAGTGCCATTGTTCCCTGCTCGCGCTTGATCCAGAGCGCGACGTCGCCAGCGAGGTTCGGTGGCAGGTGCCTCATGGCCGGACTGGTTTTCGTCGGATCCGGGTAGCGGCTCTCGTACCACTGCTGGATGGCCTGCTCAAGAGCCTCTGCGTTGGCGCGACCTGTGAGCAGGTACGACAGCCCCAGCGGCTCGGGGGCGTCGGGGCCGCCGTCGGACAGGGAGACACGGACATCCAGCTCGCCCGCGTCACGTATCAGCTGTGGCCGGCCGGCGCGGACCTCGGCAAGGAGGTACTCCATGTTCTCTTGAGCGCTCGGTGTGTCCCAGTCCGCCTCGCCCTTCGGACCGGGCGACCCTCCGTTGGTCGGTCGGCCGGTCATGCAAGGTCCTGGATGAGCACCGGGCGCGCAAGGACGACCCGTTCGGCGCCTTCGACGGGATCGGGCGTGATGTCGACGACGGTTGCCACGACCCGGGTAGCGGGGTGGTGTTGACGGATCCAGATGTCGGGTCCTGACACTGCACGCCCCTTCGAGGCACGTGAGGTCTCCCGCCAGGCGAACGCGGCGCGGTCCCCGGGTTCGAGGTTCTGGCTCTTCTCGTTCATATAGATGTGCTGACGCACGTGCGGGCTGTCGAGCCCGAGTTCTGCCGCGATGAACGAGGAGAGGAATCCTGGATCGGACGGGTACTCATGTCCTACCGCATCCGGCACCTCCGACGCCCAACTCGCCCGGCAGACGTTGTCGAGCGAACCAACGAGTACAAGATGTAGACCAGCTGCGTCCTGGCCATCGGGGAAGCCGCTGGGCTGCTGGAACGGCGCGACGTACCCGTGGGCCCAGAACGCCGCGACACTGATGTTCTCGCCGCGGCGGATGTCGCCGAACCTGAGGAACGGCATGATCCCCGAGTACAGGGCGCTCAGGTGCAGATCGAGGATCTGCCCTTCCTCGACGGTGTCCCAGGGATCGGTGAGCACCGCGCGGCCCTTTTTTCTGCTGCGACCGAGCGCGTAGTCCACCTGGTCCTGAAAGCCGGGCTCGACGGTTCGACTAATGCTGCCGGTCAGAATCTTGCTCAGTCCGAACGACTTGGTCGTCTCCTTGATGCGGCCGGTCTCGATCTCGTCCAGCGCTCGCGATGACTTGTAGAATGACACGCTCGGTCCCCCTCATCGGACGTGCTCTGCGAACTGGGTCAGGTGGCGGTTCGGTAGCGCGTGCGCAGGCGCCGCTGGGACTACGGCACCGGCTCGTCGGCGCGTAGCTGGTTGATCTCGGCAATCCAGCGGTCCTGGAGCGCGAGGATCCTCAGGGGCGGCTTAGGCAGGACACGTCGCACCGCGCGGTCGGCCTCGTTGGGGACGTCTATCGGCGCCTGCCAGCAGTCGCGCTCCAGCTCGTCGGTTGCTGCGTCGCGGCGCTTTCTCAGAATGTGCAGGAGCATCAGGGCGCCTTGGTGGGTGCTGTCGACGAGGGCGACATCGTCTCGGATCCGGTCGGCGATGGTCGGCTTCGTCGTCACGACAGGCTGTCTACCAGGAAGAAAACCCCAGGTGGGGGACCTGGCGGGCGTGTTCGCGCAGCCCGTCGGACGGGGCGGTCGGTAGGGTGCCGAGCGAGCAACTGTGGATGGCCCGCTGCGCGCCGGTCATCTGGAGGGTCCAAGGTGTTGCCGCGGCAGCCTGGGGCTGCTCAACTCTCGCGATCGATGCCTACAGGGGAGTGCTGCGTGCCGGACTGGCAGAGAACCGACACCTTCGTCGACGACAACGTCGCGTTCCTCGAGGAAGACCTCGACAACCGGTCGGTGGCCATCGACGAGGCATGCCGTGCTCTTGATGAGGGTCTCGCGGAGACCGACGCCGCTGCTGTGGCGAGTGCGGTCGACGAGGTGGCGGCAGCGGCCCGTGGGGCAGCGATCTCCGCGATCAAGCTCGCGGTCCTGAAGGAAGCCCAGGCAGGCCTCGCCGCAGGCCATGGTGTGGGTATCGAGGAACGGGACCTACTTCCCGTGTCCCCTTCGACCGCGCTGCTGAAGCCGACGGCGACGCGAAGCGTTCTGGACCACCTTGGCGACAACGGCCCGGACGCGACTCCCGACGAGGTGCGCCGCGAGTTCACCGCTGCGCTCAAGGAAGTCGTGATGCGTGCTGCGGACACGTTACGTGATGCGGCCGACCGTGTCGGGTTGACGCTGGCTGCCGCGCGCCAGGCCGCCTTGGGCGGCGACCTGGCCGACACCGTGCAGTGCGCGTACGCCGTTGAGGCCACGGCGGCGACCCTGCCGACGGCTCACCAGGAGTGGCTCGTCGCTGCCGGCGAGCAGGCGAACATCGACGACACCGGGGTGCCGCAAGGGCTTGAGTCCTGGTTGCGGGAGAACGGTAGACGGCAGAACTGAAGCCTCTCCCCGGACGGCTTGGCGCTGGGCGTCTGCCGTCGCCACGGCAGTGGCGCGCTCCCACCTGTGGAACGCCTCTGACCGAGCGGAGACGACGCACGTACTCTTCGTGGTCGTCGGCGCAACTCACGGAGGTGGGCCTTAAGTCCGTTCCCCAAGGTTCCACTGTAGGCACACCGGCAGGTAGTGGGCACCTGACCGACGAGGCGTGACCGGACGAGGCGGCCACGCCTTGTCGGGCGTGAAGGGGGCCGCCTACTGCTCCGCGCGAACCTCCGTGATCCCCACGGCCAGGCCGAGCGCCTGGGTGACTTTCACGAGGGTCGCCGTCGACACGTCGTCGCCACGTTCGATGCGGGCGATGCTGGGGCGCGAGACGCCCGCATGTGCAGCCAGTTCCTCCTGGGACCAGCCATGCACGTCACGCGCTTCACGGATTCGCTGAGCGATACCAGCCATCGGCTCATCATGCCTGTTCATCGTCGTCGGTCCCGCCGTGGTGCTCGGCGTGCATCATCTCGGCGCTGATCGAGATGAGCTTGTCCATCACTTCCGCGTCGGCGAGCGCCTTCTTGATCTCTCCGGCGTCTTGGAACGCCTGGAAGGCCGCGTACTCAGCAGCGTCCGAGAACTTTGTTGAGCTGTCGAGCTGCTCGACGGTGTTGCTCTTGGCCATCGCCACGGCTTCCTCGTCGGCATCGAGGTAGCCCCAGTACGCGGTGATGAAGCCGGACACGCTCGTCGGGTTCGCGTCGATGCCCTTCGCGCTGAAGAGGTCGTTGACCTTCTGGATCGCTTCCTCGAGCGGACCCTTCGGCTTTGCGGCGTCGCTGTGTGCCTGCGTGCCGAAGGTCGGCAGGTCGAGCCTCTGGCTCTCACCACCCGCGGACAGCGCGTAGTTTTCGCTGACCTTGCCCGGTACGAGCTTCACCCCGCCGAGCTGGACGTCGTCCATGTAGCTGTCGTCGTACGTCTCGGGCGTGAGGTGGAGGTTGCGGGCGAGCAGCGTCATGAGCACCGCGCGCAGCCGCAGGTCCTCATCCTGGTAGTCGACGATCTGCGACAGGAATTGCCAGGCGTTGCGGTAGCTGATCGCGTCAGCCCGGAACTGCTTGAGCTCCTCGTACCGCTCCTTGTCGCGGCGCACCTTCGCTTGCTGCAACTCGGTGACCCACGCGTGCTTGATCGGCCCGAGCGCCCGCTGAATCGCCTCACCACCCTTCTTCTCGATGTACGCCTCGGCCACGGCGTGCAGCTGTGCCTCGCTGTAGAGCCCCGACGCGTCGAGCCGCTCAGCGAGTTCGATGAGCGCGTTCGGGTCCACCTCGCCCTCGACGTGCGCGTCGGTGTAGTACCGCTCGAAATCCTTCTGGATACTCTCCGGGCTGTTGACGAAGTCGACGACCATCGGTGCCGACTTGCCCGGGTAGATCCGGTTCAGGCGCGAGAGCGTCTGCACGGTCGCGATGTCGGTGAGAACCTTGTCGACATACATCGCCATGAGGCGCGGCTCGTCGAAGCCCGTCTGGAACTTGTTCGCGACGATGAGGACCTTGTAGTCGTCATCGTCGCGGAAGGCCGTGGCGACGTCGCTCACGCCGTTCATGGCGACTTCTGTGACGTTCTCGCCGGCGCCGTTCTCCGCCGAGCCCGAGAAGGCGACGAGGGTCTGGAACTGCCGGTCGTACCCGCGGTCGGCGATGTAGGCGTTCATCTTCTCCGACCACAGGACGGCGTCCTTGCGTCCCGAGGTCACGACCATCGCCCGGGCCTGCCCGCCGAGGAGCCCCATCACGTTGCGCCGGAAGTGCTCGACGACGACCTGGACCTTCTGCGCGATCGCCGTCGGGTGCAGCTGTGCGAACCGGACGATGTCCTTGACCGCGCGCCCGGTCTCGACCTCGGTCTCGACCTCGGTCTCGACCTCCTCGTCCTCAAGCGCGTTCTTCACCCGCAGGAACATGTCGTAGGTCGAGTAGTTCGTGAGCACGTCGAGGATGAAGCCCTCCTCGATCGCCTGAGCCATCGTGTAGTTATCGAACGCCTCCCAGCGATCCTCGCCGTCGACCTGCGTCCCGAACAGCCGCAGGGTCTTCGCCTTCGGCGTGGCCGTGAGCGCGACGAAGGTGATGTTCGCGCTCTTCGCGATCGCCGAGTCCGTCGCAGCCAGCAGGTCGTCCGCGCTAATCTCCTCGTCGTCATCGAGCTCGACGTCGACGAGGAGGCTCTTGAGCGCGCGCGCAGCGCTGCCCGTCTGCGAGGAGTGCGCCTCGTCGGCGACGATTGCCCAGCGCCGGCCCCGCAGTTCCTCGGTGTCCTCGATGAGCTTCATGACGTGCGGGAACGTCTGGAGAGTGCACGTGATGATGTGCCCGCCGTCGAGGAGCGCCGTCTTAACCTGCGCGGACTTCGCGCCCGAAGCCGAGCCGATGTTGACGACGAGGCCCGTGCTCGACTGCACGAGGTTTATGTCGTCGCGCACGTTCTCGTCGAGAACGGTCCGGTCGGTGACGACGATGACCGAGTCGAACGTCGAGCTCGCGTCAGCGCCCATGTGCCGGATCAGCCTGTGCGAGAGCCAGGCGATCGTCTTCGTCTTGCCTGACCCCGCCGAGTGCCACACGAGGTACCGGCCACCAGGACCTTGCTGCTCGATATCGGCGACGATGCGCTCGACGGCACGCAGTTGATGGAACCGCGGGAAGACGAGCCGCCCGTCCTTCTTCTTCGACCGTCCCGGCTCGAAGAGCGCGAAGTCCTTGACGATGCGCATGAACATCGGCCGCGCGAGGATCTCGCGCCACAGGTAGTCCGTCGCCGAGCCCGTGTCCGAGGGCGGGTTGCCCTCGTGGCCGTCGTCGCCCTGGTTGAACGGCAGGAACACCGTCTCGGCGCCAGCGAGCTTCGTCGTCATGAAGACGCGGTCGTTCGACACCGCAAAGTGCACGAGCGCGCGCCCGGGGGCCAACAGCGCGCGCGACGACCCCGGCACCCGATCGACCTTGTACTGCTTGACAGCGTCGTTCACCGTCTGCGTGTTGTCGGTCTTGAGCTCAAGAGTCACGACCGGCAGACCGTTGGCGGTGAGCACCACGTCGATCGTCTCGGTCGTCTTCGTATCGAACCGCACCTGCCGCAGAACCCTCAGCCTGACCGCCGCCGCCTGCTCGACCACGCTCGTAAGCTGCGGGTTCGCGGGCGGGAAGGCCATGAGCGGCCCAAACTTCGCCGTCGGCCGTCCGACCTGTGCGAAGCTGAAACCCTTGCGCAGCACGCCCAGCAGCCCGCCCATCGGGTGCCCCGTGATCGGGTCCATCTTCGTGACCTTGCCGAGCTCCTTGATGACGTGATCGAGGAGCTTCGCCTGCGCCAGCTCGAGCGCGCCGTTCACGAGGTCCGACGGCACGGCCTTCTCGTACTCGTCCGGGTACTGCGTTGCGAGCCAGTCGAGCACGTCGCCCGGCACCATCGCACGCGCGACGTCCCAGCCCACGGCGTTCGGGTTGCCGGAGTCCTCATAGATCCAGCCGCGCCCACCGAGCGCCTCGCAGAGGTTCTGCTCGAACTCAAGCTCCATCAGTTGCTGGTCACCGCTCATGCGATGTCCTTCCGTCCGGTGACGACGTCGGTAATCAGCGCCGCACGACGCTCGAGGAGGAGCTTCTTGAGATCGGCGACCTTGGCCAGCATCTGGTCGATGCGCCCGGTTACTTCGTCGAGGTGGTCCGTTGCAACCCTGAGCGCATCCGGATCAGCAACCGGAATCATGATCAGCAGCAGATCGCGGACGTTGATCCGCGGTGTCCGAACGCTGCTCTGATCGGCGCCGCCGATCCCGCGCAGCCGCTGCGACATCTCGCTGACGAACCGCGGCGAGCGCATGACGTACTCACCCCACTGCGCGTTGAAGCCGTTGGTCGGTCGCAGCACTGCATAGTCCGGGCTCACCAAGCCGTCAACGCTCGTCCGACCGAGCCCGCCCTGGAACGCACGCATCCTGTTGATCACGATGTCACCCGCTCGAGCGACCTTGTACTTCGTCAGGTCCTCACCGGCGCGCTGCTTGCTGGACGAGTCCTCCCTCCGTTGGATGCCGTGATGGATGGACACCGAGAGCATGGGGAGGTCTGCCAGGACTCCACCGGCTCGTTCGTCGATCTCATCGACGAACCACTGCAGCCGCTTCTGCTCGAAGCCTCGTGCGTAGGTCGACGACCACACCGAACCTCGCCGCTCACGGATGCGTGCCGCCAGCTCGTCGAGCTTCCCGATCATCGCGTCGATCTCGCTGGTCTCACGGTCGAGGTAGTCGGCGATGTGCGCACGCGCGGCCGGCTCAGGCCATGGGACCCCGAACGAAGCAAGTTCCGTCGTCGAAAGCTCGAGGAACGTCGTACCTCGACCGGCAGCTTGCAGCGCTCCCCGTTGTGCAACCAAGACGTGACCGAGATACCTCAGGTCCTCGGGGTGTTCAGGGAGAATCGCCTTGCAGCCCTGGTTGAATGCAGCCGCCCCCCTGACGATTCCAACGTGTCCGATCGGAGCGCGACACGAGAGAAGCGCCGCGTTCTCCACTACCGCGGAACCCGCGGTCCCGCGCTCCGTGAGTGAACGATCCCAATGTGGCACAACACCACCGTCGACGCCGTTGAGATCAGGCGGCGTGATGAACGGGACCTCGCCACCCCAGTTCGCGGCATCGGCCGTCGGAGTACCTCCACTGACGATCTTTCCGATGAACTTGATCGGGGTGAGTCGCGCCTCATGCATCCTTGTGCACCGCCTGGAACATCACACCGAGCTCGCGCATGAGACGCGCGACGTCGGCGTCGATCTCCTCGAGCGCACGCGGCTCCTCGGAGACGTAGAAGATCCGCGTGAACGGGATCTCGTTACCCTCCTTGGCCTTCGCCTCGTCCCAGGTCGCACCCTCAGCGAACGGCAGCACCTCGCGCTGCATATGCTCGTCGAGGTCGTCGCTCATCGGCACGCGCTCGATGATCTTCCACCCGTCCAGCAGCACGGGCTTGCCCTTGCGGTCCACCGCGGGCGGTGCGGCATCGTCATGCACGCCCATCGCTGCGCTCACCGCGTCAACCAGCCCGAGAGGTGCCCTGAGGCCCTGGGCCTTGCACATGTCCTTGAACGCCTCGGGCAGGTTGTTCCACGGAGCGCCGTTGAGCTTCTCCATGATCTCGGCGTGCCCCTCGACGAAGTCCATGTGCTCGGCGACCTGCTCGAGCGCTTCCTCGGAGAACCGCGTGGCAAGCCGGACCTGCTTGTAGACGGGCACGTCGCGGAACATGAAGTCTTCCTTGACCATCACGCGAGAGATCGCCGGGTCCGCATCCTCGAAGGCTTTGTACGCCTCGTGCACGGCCTGGCGCTTCTTCTCGGTCATCTCGCGGCGCTTGAAGCCCATCGGCTTGCGCATCGAGTCCCATTGCGCCGAGGCGTCGATGAGCTGCATCTTTCCCTGCCGCTCGGGCTCCTTGTTCGTATCGAGCAGCCACACGTACGTCGCGATGCCCGTGCCGTAGAACATGTCGTTCGGGAGCTGGATGATCGCGTCGATGAGGTCCTCATCGAACAGCCACTGGCGAATCGAGTTCGGCCCCTTGTCACTGTTGAACAGCGGAGAGGCGTTCGAGACCACGGCAGCCCTGCCACCGTGACCGGCCTTGCCGGCGGGCGCGAGCTTCGAGGCGCAGTGCGCAAGGAACAGCATCTGCCCGTCGGTCTTGCTAGGCAGACCGTGCGAGAAGCGGGAGCCCGCGACCTTCGCCTGCTCGACGACGAACCCCTGCTGCACCTCCCAGTCGGTGCCGAATGGCGGGTTGGAGAGCACGTAGTCGAACTTCCGGTCCTCGTACTCGTCCTTGATGAGCGTATCGCCCTTGCGGATCGCATCAGGCAGACCGCCCTGGATGAGAAGGTCCGCCTTGCCCAGGGCGTAGGCGTTGTCCATCATCTCCTGGCCGAAGAGGTTGACCTCGATGTCGGGGTTAAGAGTCGCGAGGTGCTCCTTCGCCACGAGCAGCATGCCGCCCGAGCCCGCTGTCGGGTCGTAGATCGAGCGAGTCGTGCTCCGCCCGGCCAGCGAGTCCTCGTCCGAGGCGAAGAGCAGGTCGACCATGAGGTGGATCGCATCGCGAGGGGTATAGAAGCCACCAGCGGCCTTCCCCTTCTTGTCGAAGGCGCGGTACATGACGTCCTCGAAGAGGTCACCCATCGCGGTGTTCGGCATCGACTGCGCCGACAGGTCTAGCTTCGAGAAGTGCCGGATGACGGCATGGAGACGGTTCGCCTCGGCGAGCTTCTTCACCAGGCGGGGGAACTCGAACGACGTCCAGATGTCGGCGATGTTGTGCGAGAACTTCCCGACGTAGTCGAGTACCGACTCCGCGACGTTGTCATCCGTCGACGCGATCGCAGCCAGGCTCAGCGGTGATGTGTTGTAGAAGCTCAGCCCGAACCGGCGCTTGACCTCCGCGTCGATGAACCGCGTCGGCGTGTCGTTCTCGACGAGCGCCTCAACGACCTCGATGAGCTCGTCCTTTGTGTCGGCGAGTAGGCACTCGATGCGGCGCAGCACCGTAAACGGCAGGATGTAGTCGCCGTACTCGGTCTCCTCGACGACGTTGCGCAGGAACTTGTCCGCGGTGTCCCAGACGACGTTCGCCGTCGTAGCCGCGCGCTGGGCCTGCGCCGGTGTGGCGGTGGTCATGGAGCCTCTTCGCTGATCGAGATCGCAGGGTGATGTATCAGAAACTTTACATCTACGAACCCGACCGATGCGCTCGTTCGACGCGAATCGCCTGCCTCGAACCACCCTGACGTCGGGCGGCGACGAGGGCGGCCGTCAGGACTCGAGCCAACGACACACCTCGTCGAGCCGCATGGCGAGCTCTTCCCAGGGCCGGTTGAGATCGAGGGTCCGCGCGCCAATCCGGTTGCCCTGGACCACGACATCGAGGTCGGGCTGTTCTGCCGCGTCGGTACGGGCGTACAGGAGCAAGCCGCTGACGGAGCCGTCGCGGTGGACGTCCTCGTTCTTCACGTACGTCAGGATTTGGTACAGGTTCGTGGAGTGGACGGTCGCCTTGCCCCACGGGCCGGCTTGCATGGAGTGCCCGTAGTACTTCGCGTCGATGATCAGGGTGCGCTGCCCTCGTCGGAGCGTCACGTCGGTACGCATTACGGGCAGCTGGCCGCTGAAGGCGCTCGGCTGGTCGAGATCCCAAGCAACGGTGGGCGCCGCGGGGGAGAGCTCGGGGTGGTGGACGGCGTAGTACTCCCGCAGGAACCGTTCGTAGAGGCTGCTCATGGCGTCGTCCGAGACCCACGACGTGAGCTCGGTGGTTCCAGCCGTCTCGGTGGGTAGGAGCCCGCGGACGATGAGCTCGCAGACGCCGAGCAGGAGTCGGTAGGAGGAGTTGGCGCGGTGGTAGGTGAGCGTGTTCCAACGGATCGACGTCGGGTCCACGAGTGTGACGGCGTCGAGGTAGGGCAGGAGCCGGCGTAGCGCGTTCCTCCGCTGCAAGGTGACGTCGCTGTGCCGGAGCAGGAGCACGATCACGGACTTCAGGGCCTGGTTGTGGGGCGTATCCGGGTCGAAGTCGTCGAAGTCGCACACTAGGCGACCACGGGTCATCGAGCGGGCGGCGGCGGTGCGGGCGACGTCGACGCGTCCGCGAACGGTAGCGAGCTCGTCGCTCCGGTGGAGGAAGTCGTGGTGAAGTCCGCGCTTGACCTGTGCCCCGAGGCCGCGCACGAGGATCTCTGCCAGCAGGTCGTGGAGGTGGTCGAACCGCTCGGCGGCGATGCGGTCGGTGCCCGGGCTCCGCATCGCCCGGAACGCATAGGCCAGCATCACGTATACGTTGCGGATGGTGATCGTGCGGTCAATCATGCGACGGCTTGCCGCAGCTTGGCGGCCCAGTCCGAGGCAGTCTGCGGTTCGTCGAACCAGTACTCATCGAGCAGCGGGACGAGCTCGTCTTCGACGACGGAGTACAACCAGGCGTCATCGGCGTCGTCGTCCAGGGGACGAGAAAGGAAGCTGTGACCGATGGCGAATCCTCGGCCGAGCGCCGGGTCGGCTGCGATGGCCTTGTTGAGGTCGATGACGACGGAGACGAGGTGGTCGAGAGTGGGGCTGTCGGCGGACTGCCGCCAGAGGGTGAAGCCGGGCGAGTCGAAGCCTGGAGTCATCTCGAAGAACCCGAAGCGGCGGCGCAGTGCATAGTCGAGGACGGCGAGGCTGCGGTCGGCGGTGTTCATCATGCCGATGATGTGGAGGTTGGCCGGGACGGAGAACGTCTCGTTCTTGTAAAGGAGCCTCAGGTCTTGGCCGCGCTTGTCGGCCTCGATGAGCATGAGCAGCTCGCCGAAGGTCTTCGAGATGTTGCCGCGGTTGATCTCGTCGACGATGAAGAAGTACGGCCGGTCGGTGTCGTCCTTCCGTGCCTTTTCGCAGAACCGGTAGAACGGGCCTTCGGCGAGTGTGAACCCGCCGGACTCGGTGGGCCGGTAGCCCATCATGAAGTCCTCGTACGAGTAGCTCTGATGGAACTGCACCATCTGTACTCGGCTCGGGTCCTTCGCACCCATGATCGAGTAGGCGAGGCGTTTGGCTGCAAAGGTCTTCCCGACGCCGGGAGGGCCCGCGAGGATGACGTTCTTCTTGCGCAGCAGGAGGGCTCTGAGCCTGTCGTAGCTGACCTCGGAGAGGTAGACCTCTTCGAGGAAAGCGTTCTGGTCGTAGACCGGGGGCGGCGTGACGAGCTCGTCGGTGACGTCAGGGACGTCGTCGTCGGCGAAGAGAGCCTCGAGCTTTTCGATGTAGTCGCGGTACGAGGTGATGTCGGTGAGCGTCTTCGTCACCGCGTCGCCCGGATGCTTCCACACGCCGGAATGAGTCCACTTCACTGAGCGGACGTGCCGGAACTCGCTGCGGTCGGGCTCGAACCGTGCATCGGAGACGACCTCACCGCGACCCACGATTTCCCGCCTTCCACGCTTGGCGTAGACGACGTCGCCTATGGCGATCTCGTTCTGGAACTGCCACAGGGCCAGCACGCCATTTCGCATCGACGAGCCAGACCCTTCAGTGTCGAGGGCCTTGCGGATCGCCTCTCGGCTCGTGTAGTCAGCGAGGTCGCCGAGCTCGTCCCACCCGATGGCCATGATCTCGTCGGTCGAGAACTCGCCCCACTCCGACGCCTGTGCCCCAGGCGAGTAGAGCCAATAGTGGCGGGGCCGCGGCTCGTCCGAACCGGTCTCACCGGCTGGGGGCTCGTCCGTCTCGGCTGAGGAGTGGTCCCACAACTCGCGGACGCCAGGGGACCAGAAATGGAACGGCCCCTCGATCTCCTTGGCCAAGGCGGCGCGGATCGCCAGCAGGTCCCGGTCGATCGACTCGGGGTCGCTGCCGGTCTCCCCGCCGATCCGGCCCGCGAGCCCGGCCCGGATCCGTGACTTCATGCCTGCCGACGAGATGGGCTCGAACGTGTCGGGGCGGGCGAGGAACTGCAACGCGTTGCGGATGTCCGAGCGGTCGTCGCCAGCGGCGAGCATGGCTCGCTGAAGCTCCCACGGGTCACTCCGTGCGGCATCCCGAGCCTCGTCGGACAACCCGTTCCACGCGCGCACGAAAGTCGCCGCCCAGATGATGTGCCGCCACAGGGCGCCGTTGAACCATGATCCTGGCTCGAACCCCGCGCTCCCGGCGGGCGTGGAGAGCCACTGCTCCATCGAGGCGGGAATCGTTACGGGCGAGTCGCAATGCGCGAGCACCCGTGCGACGTGCGCCCTGCGCGTCTCGGGCAGGGCGGAGCGCAACGGATGCTCGCGCAAGAACACGAGCTCGGCCGCGAGGAGCACGACAGCACGCGAGGCACCCTCAAGTTGCTGGTCGAGCTTCTCCCACTGTCCCGTGCCCTTGCCGAGGATGGGATTGTCCCCGATCCTGCGCCGAAGGTCCTCGGCCGCCTCGGCCGTCCAGATCGTCGTGGCCGGGTCGATGACCGAACGGCCATCACCGAGCATGTGGGCAACGACCTCGGCGACTTCGTGCGCGATCGCCATGTCGGGAGCAGGGCGAGATGCCGCAAGCGCGGCATCTTCGACGTCGTAGGAGTGCTCATCGTCCATCACCGCATTCTCCATGCTGGCGGCCTGCGGCGCTCTGAAGCAGAGCGACTTCGGGCCGGCGCCGATTCATCCGCTGCTGGTGCCGCGTGCAACGCAAGCAGGACTGAAGTCTTCAGTATCGTGCAAGCCATGACGGATACGCGGGCCCACTTCGCTAAGGCCTTGGCCCGGACGCGAGCGGCAGCGCGCTTGTCTCGCTGTGAATTGGCCGCCGACGCGGGGATCTCGGAGCGGATGGTCTACCTGTACGAGGCGGGCGAGCATGGGCCGACACCGCGAAGGCTGCGCCAGCTCGCTGACGCGCTGGAATGCGAACCGGGTGAACTCACGGGGGTGGTTCGCGGGGAGGAGTCCCTGCGGGACCTTCGTTATGCAGCCGGTCTGAGCCTCGCCGAGGTCGCGGAGGCTCTCCGCTCTGACTTCGCAGACATTGGCTTGCATCTCACCCCGCGGACCTTGTCCGCGGCCGAATCGGGCATCCTGGTCCCTGCGCAAGGCTGGGACGACGGTGCGGCCCTGGGCCGGCTGGTAGTCGCGTTGGGTGGCCTCTACGGAACACCGACACGGATGGTTCTCGACGCGTGGATGCGGTCGCGTCCCGGAGACGTCACACCCCATATCCCTGGGACTGGAGCACCCCACCTGTCGAAGGCGGCCATGGTGGCGTGGCAGCACCTGAACAAGCGCCAGCAGGACTACCTCGCTGAGATCTACGCCGAAGAGCAGGCGGTGGAGCACGAGCGTCGACAGGCACGGGCGAACGGCTCACGTGAGCCGTCGCGCGGGTGGCGACGCCTCACCTTGGCGTATCGCGGTGAAGCAGAGGGTCTCAGCCACACCCGTCTGCAGCAGCGTCTGATCGAACGCGGCGTCCATGATCCTGGGACCGGCTCGACGATCCACGCCTTGGCCAAGCGTGATCTGGTAACCGTCACCGAGGAGGAGATGCAGCATCCCCTCGGCGGGACCTTGATAAGAATTGCGGTCGAGCTGACCCGACGTGGGCGTGCAGCGGTCCGCGCCGGTACGGGCGCGCCCGATGCTGCACCTCCTGGACACCTATTGTCGGAGTGGCTCTGGGGCGTTGTGGCTCGTGTCGCACGCTCTGAACCAGTGGGCCTTCCGGAGAACGACCTGGCGGGTCGTTCACTCTTCTTCATCGGAGTGGGCTACAAGCACCGGGCGGGGGGACGACCCAGCCGCGGGTTCATCGACGCGGTGCCGGTGCACGCCCCGGGCGACACCCACGTGCTGGAGTATCGCTGGCGGCTGACGAGACTCGGACGTCGCCATGTAGCGGAGTACCTGGCTACGTATCAGGAGCTGTACCCCGGGGAGGAGACGGCGGGGCTGGAAGAGATCGCTGATACCCGGGGTTAGCAGCGACCCTCCGGTCGAGTGTCAGTGGTCCGTCGTAGGGTCTGCGGCGTGACGACCATCCCCGAGGAATCGCTCAGCGACCAGCGGATTCGCGCCCTGGTCACGCGGGCTGCGCTGCGCGCCGCGCGCGCCGCTACTGCTCCAGGGCTGGCGCCCGAGGACCGCATGACGACGCTCATGGAGTGCCACGGCATCGTGCTGGCCGCCCATGGCCCGTCGGCCTCGATGCCGTTCTCGGACTTCCGAGGTCTGCTGATTGGGACCGTAGCAGGTCTCCTGCCAGATGGGATCGCCCCGGACGGGCTGGAGCACGTCAGCCTCCTGGATGACGGGCTTGAGTCCGCCGGCCTGTTCGATCTCGACTTCGAGCAGCGCCTCGTACTCCGTGCTGTTCGCCATACCGACGGCCTTCCCGGGATCATGACCGACCAGCAACTCGTGGACGAGATCGACCAGGAGCTCGTCTACGAGGCCATGAAGAAGGGCGGCAAGCAGGACCGTTACGAGCTGTACCGGTCGAACCTGATCCGGTACCCGTCGGGAAGCGTCGACGACATCGCGGCGCTCGCGCTGCCGGAGGCCGCCCGCGGCGCGTACCGGGAGATCTCGCTCGACTCACGCTTCCACGACTGGTGGTACCCGTGCCCGGCGTGCCGGTGGCCGATGCGGGTCACGGCCGCAGCAAACGGCCGTAAGGATGGTGGCCACGGCGTCGTTCGTTGCTGGTACGCGCCACATGCCGACCTCGGGGCGTCGTACGGCTTCCGGCTGCCCGACGACGGGAGCGCACCCGTGCTCGTCCCGCAGAGGCCAGCCCGCCGAAGGCCACCCCGCGAGCTGGTCCTCGTGCCCACTCTCGGCGACCCGCCGAGGGCCCTACCTGTGGACGACCACCGCGCCCTCGCGCGGGGAGTCTGGCGGTACACGACGGTTCCTGGCCTGATCGAACTCGCCCTCCACGACCGCCTCAAGGAACGGGGACTGGGTGTGGACCTGTGGCCCGGGCTCGACCTATTCGACCTCCGCATCACCGTGCTGGGCGGGGGACCGGGGCCCGACGACGGCGTCAAGGTCGATGTCAAGGACTACACCTCCGGGATGACGCTCGGCCAGCTGGTCCACAGCCAGGAAGGCGACAAGGGCGGCGCAGAGGTGCTTGTCGTCCCGGACCACCGCGCCGACCAGGTGCCGCTGCTGCAGAACGTCTGCGCCAAGTACGGCATGAGGGCCGAGGCGGCCACTGACTTCGCTGAATCGATCTGTCAGAAGGCAGGGATCTCATGGCTGTGAACGTCGACCGAACTCCAGATGTGGAGACGCGATCGCTCTGCGCGGCCATGGCCCTGGCCGCCCACTACTTCCCGACGACGGTCGGCGTCGAGTCCGGTGCGACCTTCGAGTCGGCAGCATTCTTCCTGACCGGTCAGTACCGGTCCTGGTCACGGTGGCCGGACATGAGCCCGCAGGAGCGCGCACGGGTCGCATCGGTCTTCCGCATGGCCCCCGCGGACCTGGCTTCACCGCTGGCTTTCTCGCGGGCTGCGCGTTCATTCCTCGCCGAGAGCGCCAACAACGCCCCCACGCTGTTCGACGTCGTCCGCGACGGGGGCCGGCAGATCGTCATCCCACGGGTAGGTGGCGACCTGCTGTCGTTCGTCGACCGTCAGCTGAAGAAGCCCGTCGTCCGTAAGCCGCTGCCTTTCGCCGGCCCCGGTTCCTGGACGGTCCCCGAACAGTACTTCGAGGACCAGGGCAAGGTGTCCGGGATCGTGAGCATCCCGTCGTACCCCGGAAACTCAGATATGCCAGGCCATGATCAGCTCCCGAGCTTCACGACGGTCCCGCCGCTGGCCGATCTGACGATCCCGTCCGACGCCCTGCTCACGCTCGCTCGCCAGATCGACCAGCGACTGACCGAGCCGTACCTGCACCGCATCCTCACCGACCTTCTCGCAGAGACGGAAACCAGCGACGAGATCAGCCCGTCCGAGGCGCTGCGGCTCGGCTCCGGAGGACTGCAGATCTTCAATGCCCCTACGGGCACGGGCAAGAGCGTCCTGGTCCGGGTCATGGCCAGCTGGTTCGCGCTGAACAACCTGCGCGTCGCGATCGTCCTGCCAGACATCCCGGCATGCATCAAGCTGACCTGGGAGATCCGCGATGACTTCAAGCACCTCCGGGAGACCGGCGTCCTCGAGCGGGACGCCACCTGTGCTCACCTCATGTCGGACTCGGGGATACACGACCGCGTGGTCAAGAACGCGCGTCTGGTCAAAGAGGACCCGGCCGAGCCCGGAATTTGGGACCGTGCAGAGCAGCGCAGCCTTGACGACCTCGCCTACGGCTGTGCGCTGCGACCGCTGATGCAGACCGAGCACGGCACCTACCCGCACGGGCAGGAGCCGTGCACGAGGCTGGTCCGCGGTGAAGGCAAGTCACACATGTGCCCGTGGGTCCGGGTGTGCGGCAAGTTCAAGCCGGCCTACGAATCGGCCACCGCTGACGTCGTCGTGCTCAACCACTTCATGTTCATGCAGGGCAAGGTCAAGATCGGCGTGAACCTCGACGGGCATGCGATCAACGGCCCGAGCGCTGCCGAGCTCGTCCTCAAGACCAGCCACGCGGTGCTCGTTGATGAGGTGGACCAGTTCCAGAGCCGCGCGGTGGAGAAGTGCACCTCTGAGCTGACCCTCCACTCGCGCCGGCCCTGGACCGCCGCGCCGCAGGAGATCGACGCCGACTCCAAGCGCCTGCCCGTCAGCGACGAGCGGAACCTGCTCTACGGAATCAACCACGTCCGTCTGATGGCTGAGAGCCTGCTGCTGAACATCTCCAGCGGCCGTCTCAGCCTCGAAGACGTCGAAGCCACAGACCTGCGCCACCTCGGTGCACGTACCAGCACCCGGTGGCACCGCTCTCGGGGACGCGACAAGGCGATCGTGCGAGCACTCTGGCCGGACGAGACGGTCGTCGACGGTGAGCAGCTCCCCGAAGAGGTCTACACCCGCCTCGCCGCGCTCATGCCAGCGCCTCGCGGAGTGGCACGTGTACCGGTCGACGACCCACGGCTCGTCGACATCCCCTCGCTGCTCGGTCACATCGTCGCGCCCCGAGGCGAGGACCACGTCAGCGAGATCAAGCTCGAGCTGCACGACGTCCTGTCGGACGTCGTCCCCGACGTCACGTCACGTACCGAGGTGATCAACGATCTCGTCCTGCGGGCAATGATGCTGGAGCTCGACCATGCGCTGTCAGGACTACGCGGACGCGCCCACGGGTACAGGTCCCTCGGGTTGCGGTCCGCGCAGCGCATCGCCGCGAACCTCCAGCCCTCCACGGTCACCGAGATCTTCCCCTACGGGACCATCGGACGATCGATCACCGGCTATCGGGTCGGTGGGCTCGACGACGTCGAGAAGAACGCGACGCTCTCCGCGCAGAACATCGGCGGCGACCCGCACGCATTCACCGCCGAGCTCGGAGGTCTCGTCTCGCTTGTCCTCGCCGACGTCGAACGCCCGGTCATGGGCTTCTCAGCAACGGCGTACTTCCCCCAGGCCGTCCGAGAGCACGTGCACGCCGACGTCTGTTGGTGGATGACCGATGCCAGAGCCCGGTCGATCGTGGCCCGCCAGCGAAGGGTCGACTACGGCGCGGAGCACGACCTGTTCGGGGATCCGATCCGGATCTCGGGCCTGCCCGCGAACCACAAGCGGCCTGCCCTCATCGAGCTGGGCAGCCGCCTGTACGACACGCACATCCACCAGGAGCTGCAGAAGCAGCTCCGGAAGGACCCCACCCGGGCGCACGTCCTCGTCGTCGCCAACTCCTACGACCAGTGCGCCCACCTGGCGACGGGAATCTCACGCGCCGCCGACTTCCAGGGTGGGCTGTGCGTCGCCGTCCGGGATGAAGACCTCACGTCGACCAGCACGGACCTCCCTGAGCCGCGCGTCGCGACCCGGCTCACGCGGGAGCAGTTCGAGGAGTTCCCCAAGCACGGACGCATCCTCGTGGTGCCTCTGCAGCTCATCGCCCGCGGCCTGAACATCGTCATCGGTACCCGGTCGGCGGTGCGTGCCATCTACCTGTGCGTTCGCCCGCTCGCGCTCCTGACCGAGCCGGCAGAGATGTATGGCAGCATCAACGCCGCCGGACTCAATGCGCTGCTCGCCTCACAAGAGCCAGATCCCGCCCGCGCGTTGGCCGAGGCGCGCGAGGCCGCAGGAGACCGTCTCTCGCTCTTGCTGCGTGCCGCGCCCCAGTTCGCGTCGATGCCGCACGTCCTCCAGGAGGAGGTCATCGCGGGCGTCCTCGTCGACCTCATCCAGCTGGCAGGCCGCGCCCGCCGCGGCGGCACGGACGCCGTGCTCCACATGGTCGACTACGCGTTCCAGGAGGACGCCTGGAGCGCCGACCTCAACACGATCATCCGACGCATCCACTCCAAGTGGTCGCCGGACGAACGCCAGCAGATGAACCGGATGTATGGAGAAGCGCTCAACGCATTCCTCTCATACGCTGGCATCTCGCCCGAACTATCCCCTGCCCGCTGACGGAAGGAGAGTCACGTGCCCGACGGAGCCCTTGAGGCCGGGAAGTACCTCGACACGCTCGCGCTACGCTGCACTCCCGCGCTGATCGGCGACACCGTCATCTACCTGCGTGAGCTCGACCAGGAGACGATGGGGCTGTGGTGGCAGCTCGAAAGGGCCGCCAAGCAGCGCACCGGTCGCGAGGTTCAGCCTCCCCACTCCGTCGCGACAACGGTGCTGCGCGTCATAACTGGCGGCTTCGTTCACTTCTCCCCGCAAGGACGGTTTCTCGCATCGCTGCAGCCGATCCGCTCCACACTTCTCGAGCGGGTGTTTACCGTCCTCGAGGGGATCGTGCACGGCATCCCCGTGGAGGAGGTCGACCTGAACGAGCCGACGCGGCTGGCGGCGCGTGTCGCCGCGACCGCCGAGCAGCCCAAGTCCCTGGCCGAGCAGCTCGCTGTCAGCGAGGCTGAGCAACCGCGGGTTCCGGGCTGGGTCTACGACACCGTGGGCTGGGACCTGTCCAGCAGGCTCGCCCGCAAGCCGTTCCAGCACGGCGACGGGCACGCCGTCCCCCTGCGCCCGGACGTCACCGGACGCCTCGTCGCGCTCGACGACCCCTGGGTGAGCGCGGACGGCATGAGCTACGCGCTGTCTCGCACCACCGTCAGCCTCAAGACGCTGCCAAATGTCTCTACCCCCGTCGTGCTGCTCGGTTCGAGCGTCACCCGCATCTCGAACTCGCTCGTGTTCAGCAAGACAGCAATCGGCGACCAGGGTACGGGCAAGCCGCTGCTGAACGTCTCCCTCGACGGACGAGGCGGCGCACGGAGCGTCAGCATGTTCGCCCTCCAGACACTGAGCCGACTGTCGATGAACGACACGGTGCTCCACGCCATGTCTGACCGGCTCACCGTCGAGAAGAAGGTCCTCGCCGAGCGGAAGAAGGGCGAGCCGCTCGCCTTCTTCACGGAGCGCCCGGTCACGATCTGGCCGGTCGCTGCGAAGAACTCGCGGTACCTCTCAGCGAACTTCGGTGTCGGCGCCGGCATGGAGCACTTGCGTCGGCTGCAGGAGCACGCCTCGCAGACGTTCGGCGACGACGTCGAGCGGCTCCTCATGCGAGAGACGGCTGTGCGGTTCGGCGCGCGGCCGAACGACCCCGCATCGACCAAGCTGGAGTCAGAGCCGAAGACACCCGAGCGGGCCATTGAACTTGCCAGGATCAAGGCGCGGATCTTCCCGACGGCCGAGGCGATCCACGCCTCGGTGCGCGCTCTCGGTCACGACCGCCTCCGGTTCGTGTGCCTCTGGTACTCCGACGACGTCCGACAGCGGATGCTCAAGATCTTCAACCGAGCGTTCAACCTCGACCTGAAGGACACCGAGCCAGGCGCCGAGATCCCCCTCGCCGGAGACAAGATCTCCGCGACCTTCATCGAAGCCCCCGACTTCCTCCGGCACGGTCCCGCCGCTGTACGTCCCTCGGCCACGAAGGTCCTGCCAGAGGCCGCGGGGGGCGAACTGCTCGCCGCCTGGTGCGAGACCGAGATGTCGGTTCCCGACGACGAGGAAGACGCCAAGACCCACACCAGCGTCATGCTCGCCAGGGCCGGCGTCCCGAACCAGTACCTCGTGACCCGTGAGGGCAAGCGCAAGCCCAAGGCCGACGCGCTGGGGTTCGACGATCACCCTGCGCAGGCGGCACTCCTCGACCTGTTCCGTTCGCTCGGGATCGTTGATGACCGGATCTCCGGCGCCCTCGCTACCAAGGAGGGCGCCTCGGGATTCGCCTCGATGGCCCACATCGGGATCCGGGTGCGCAAGCAGAGTCGACGCCCTGGTGAAAAGGGCTCGCCCAAGTACGTAGTGACCGCCTCGGCCCTCGTGCCACCTGCCCGAGAGGACGAGCCGTGGCGGCTCCTCGGGTGGTCGCTGACCGGACCGACTTGGCAGCCGTACCACCGTGCGCAGACCGACTTCCACGCCCGGCAGTTCCCGCCGGCCTCCAGCTTCCAGCGAGACGACGAGCAGTGGTCGGAGGTGCGCCGCCTCGTCGACCAGGCACTTGAGGACCTCGCCGACGACCTCGACGACGTGCCGTACACCGTGACTGTGGACGCCGAGGAGACCCGCCGGATCTGGCCCGGGCTCCAAAACAGCCGCCTCGACGAGAGGCCCGACGCGAACGTCGCGCAAGGTTGGCTGCCCGGTGCGTCGCTGGACACTGCGTCGCAACCGTGCGCGATCGTGCGGCTCAACACGTCCAGCATTGAGATGCCCAAGCCGACGGCAGTCTCGGCCGTGTCGAAGGAGGCTGCCACTAACGCAGCAAACGGCGAATCGGCCGGCTCCAGCAAGCAGGCGACGGCGCGAAGCCTCTACCGCCTCACCACGGACTTCGGTAGCCCTGCGTGGTACCTGTGCAGTGTCCCTGTCCAGTTCGACGGCGGCCAGCGCGTCGGCGAGAAGTACACGCGCTGGAGCGCCAGGAACGACCCGACCGCAGAGATGCGCCAGAACTGGTACACGATGAACGCCACCGAGATCTTCCCGGTAGCCAACCGCTCGGATCTCAGCGACGAGGGCCTCGTCGCGGGAATCGCGAAGCTCTGCCACCAGACGCTCTACTGGACCAACCGCGCCAAGTACCCTGTCCCGCTCCACGCCGCTGCGCAGATGGACCTCGACCACCCGCAGTACCGGCGCACTATCGCACCCGAGACGCCCGACGACGACATACTGGACGAGCCGGACGACGAGTGGCCAGAGACGCTCTTCTGACGGGGAGCGATTCTGCGGCAATGCCGCCACGGACGCTGCTACCCACGCGGGCAGGAGTGACTGCGGAGAGGGCGTGCCGAAGTACTGGCTTCAGCGCCCGTGCGCATGGCACGGACGGGACAAGTGCGGTCGTCCGATGAGAGGGTTCACGGTTCGTGGCTGACCCACACATGCGGCGGATCACGGCAGGTGCGTCACCACCATGGCCACCCAGCGCGCAGTGCCGCTCCTGAAGCGCGCCTTCGCGCACCCGTTGCCGGGTGAACTTCGTCCGAAGGGAGCCGATGTCCCTCGTGGTCGCGTCCTGCCAACACCGGCGGGGGCGGTTGATGACGTGCCGAAAGTCCTCTTTCTTCCGTAGCCTCATCTGCATGCCCCTCGCCCCCGATCCTTCTCGCCTCGTCGCGTACATCGACGAATCGGGGGATCCCTCGCCGAAGCCGACATCGAGCCGCCACTTCGTGATGACGGCGGTCGTGTTCGATGTCCATCGGACCGACGAGGCGCGCGACTGGCTGGCCAAGGGCCGCACGGCGCTGGGACGCCAGCCTGGACAGCTCCTTCACTTTACGAACCTGAAGAAGCCGGGGCAGCGCGACCGAGTCGCGCACGCACTCGCCCATCAGGAGTGGGGCACCTTCATTTCGGTCGTCGCCTGCAAGGACCACCTTGTTGCGGGAGATCACGTCGACGACGACACGAACTACCTCTACACCTTCCGATTCCTGCTCGAGCGCCTCTCCTGGTACGCCCGGCGGTCCGGGATGCCGGTCTCGTACACCTTGGCCCACAAGCACCGGTTTAAGCTCGCGAAGCTGCGTGAGTACGAAGCGATCCTCCGGAGCACGCCCGAGCCCAGATGCAAGATCGCTTGGCAGCATGTCGACCCGGCCGGGGGCTCGATCGATCAGCCGAAGCGAGAGGAACTCCTGCAGATCGCCGACCTCGCGACCTCTGCCACGGCGGCTGCCTTCACTGCCGGGCGGGACGGGAAGACGCACCCCGAGTATCTGGGGCAGTTCGCGAGCCGTCTCTACCGCCACGGGAGCGGCGAGAACGCGCTCACCTCTTACGGGCTCAAGATGCACCCGTGGCGAGAGACCACGAAGGCCGCCTACCCATGGGTGGCGGCCCTGTGAGCACGTCGACCGGCTTCTGCCGCTTGGCGCGGGTGCGTCGGTCGTCCCGATGCAGACGGCCGTCCGTGCATCTCCAGTAGACCACAATCCGCGCCGCCCGCAGACCGCGCAGACCGAGAAACTTCAATTCACCCTCCAGTTCACGCTCGGTCGTCCCCGGCCGGCACAACTTCTGGCCGTGACGACCCTGCCCCCAGTCTTTCCCCGGCAGCGACTGCGGACCCGGACGGTCATCGAACGACTCGGCTAGTGCGCCTACTGATCCTCCCAACGACGACGCCTGGCGTGAGGCTACCGCTGTCGGAATGGCGACCGTCTGCAGTGGTAGATGGCTGTTTGTCGGCAGATAGACAAGGTCCTGTTCGCACTCCTGCACGAGATCGCGCACATCCTCCTCGGCCACGTGTCCGGTGTGCCAGTCATAGATGAGCTGGACGCTAGTCTGGGGTCGGACGAGGCGGCCGCTAATGAACTGGCGGGGCGGACTGCTCCTTCCGGCGCCGCTCCCGCGGCGCCCAATGCGCGTCGGAGCCGGATAGATCGACGAAGTCGCGGCACAGTTGCAGGTGAATCCAATTCTGATCATCGGTCGCCTGGAAGAGCACGGAGAAGTCCCGTGGCGCACGACGCTGGTCAAAGACGCGCCAAACGTCATGCGGCAACTTGCGGCAGGGGCTTCGGCGCCAGCATGACGATGACGTTGCACCACACCACACCGGCAGCCCTGGCCACGTCCGCGCTACCAGGCCGTCGTAGACGTGGTCGCCCTGGACCACGACCACCTGTCGCACAAGCGCTTCGACGGGCTCGCAGTCGTCTCGACGTCGACGTCGCGACGAGGTCGAAGATGGCGGGGGGTGGCGAGTCCGGGACTTGTGGGTGGGAGTCAGCAATGACTCATCCTTGCCCACGGCCGATCCGTCAAGGCCGGGTGAAGTGTCCCCGGTCGGCGGCTTGGCGGATGGCGGTCTTGTAGTCCTGGGGCATGGTCAGGGCGTCGATCTCGTCCGGGGTGAGGAGGACGAGTTCCTTGTGCTCGTGGCTGTAGGCGGGTGGGGTGTGGCCGTCGTAGTTGGCGAGGAATGTCAGGACGAAGACGTGCCGGTGCGGGAAGATCCGGTAGACCCAGGCGTGGTAGGGGTCGCCGACGGTGGTGTCCCAGGAGAGCTCTTCGCGGATCTCGCGGGCCAGGCAGTCGGCGGGGTCCTCGCCGAGGTCGAGCTTGCCGCCGGGCAGTTCCCACTCGTCGCGTTCGTTGCGCAGCAGGGGAAGCTGGCCACGCCAGTTGATGACGGCCTTGACGGAGATGGGCAGCTGGTACTCGAAGTACCCGGTGTTGCGTTCGATCAGGTACGGCTCTTCGGGGCTGCGGGTGTTCAGCATCGGGGTCCTGTCAGGAGAGCTGGAGGAGGGTGACGCACGCGTCGTCGGACTTCTTGAAGAACGGCGCTGACTGGTCGGTGGACGCTTCGTGGTCGCGGATCATCTGGATGACCCTGGCGGCTGACCGCCGGACGACAAGGTTGGTCAGGTCGGTCCACGACTCGGCCAGGTGGTAGTCGGTGACGGCGCGGGCGAAGCCGTCCGTCGCCAGGAGCAACAGGTCACCCGGCGTGTAGTCCCAGGCTGCGAAGAGCACGTCTGCGCCGACGGCCGGGTTGTTGCCCAGGACCCACGCGCCGTCGCGGCCCTTGAGGTAGCCCCGCCGGCGGGCGGTGATCCCGGCGGCGGCTTCCTGGGGTGACTGGCGGGTGTCGCGCTGCGTGCGGACCGCGGTGTGCTCGTTGCGCCCGAACACGGGGTTGGACAGCAGGGCGTATTTGCCGGCGTGGTAGATGAACACATCACCGACGATCGCGGCCTCGACCTGCGCATCCGTGCGGCGGACGATGCCCATAGAGCAGACCGGCGGCAGCCCGTCGTCGGGCATCCCGGCCAAGCGGAGTGATTCGGCGACGTGGGTGGCGAGGCTGGTGACCAGTCCCGGGGGGCGCCGGGTGAGCGGCCGTGAACGCAGCCAGGTGTCGCAGGTGTGGGAGATCCAGTACGCGCCGGTGACGTCGGGGTCGGGGCGGAACGTTTCGGGGGTGTCGGTGGCGCCGTCGAACATCCACGCGTACGGTCCGGCCGACCCTGCCAGGTCCTCGTTCAGCTCGCCGACGCCCTTGCTGGTGGCGGTGTCCAGCACGGTCAGGCCGGTCGTGGTCGTGGTCATCCGCCGGTTCCAGACGTCGGTGAGGGCATGGTCCCGGGAGCCAGACCCCCGAGCTGGTGTACCCAGGATGTCAGGTCCACGAGCCCGACGAGATGGATCGCCGCCAGGCACATGAGCAGGCCCAGGACCACACCGGGAACCAGGCGCCAGACGGAGCGGACGCCGCCGGCCCACATGAGGCAGGAGAACGCGATCGTGATGCTGCCGGTCGCGACGAGGATCAGCGGGACGCCGTCGGACACGTCGATGCGGGTGGCGACCGTGACGGCGGTGGTGATCAGCGCGATGACTGCGGCGAGCACGCCCAGGAGCTGCACCTGGTCGCCGCGTGCGGTGTCCACGGCGGCCTTGGTCTGGGCCATCTGCGCCAGGAGGTCGGACCCTTGCCGGTCGATGAGCAGGCGGGCGCGGAGTGCTTCGTAGCGCGCGAGCCGCCGCACGCCGCCCGGGGTGCGGGCCTCCTGATAGTGGATGGCGACCTGAACCTCGGTCAGGGCTTCGCGAATGCGCCCACCCAGATGCAGCAGGCGGGCACGCGTGAAGTGGAAGTTCGGGTTGTCCCTCGTCGAGGTGCGCAGCGCGGTGTCGACCGCGTCCAGGGCGAAGCCCAGCTCGGCCGGGGTCACGAGGTCGGGGGCCAGATCGCCCAGGTCCGCGTACAGCGCGGCGTACTGGTGCCACACCCCGGGACGGTCGCCCAGGGACTTGATCGCCTGCCTCGAGTGCCGCAGCGCCTGCCGCAGGCGGGTGACCGACGTGCCATCCCCGATCGCTGCGATCGCGCGGAACGTGCCGTAGTACGGGTTGGACCCGAACTCCGGCTCGTACCGGGTGACCAGACCCCGGTACTCCGCTTCGCGCTCCTCGCGGTGCATGTCCTGCAGGAGCGTGTACAGGCAGGTGAAGCGTTCATCGGCCGGGCGCGACTCGTCGGCCAGGATCGCGCGGAGTTGGTCCTGCGTGAGGTTCCTGGCCAGGTGCTCGCGCACGTCCTCGGCGAAGGTCGCCGAAGTCCAGGACGGGATGGTCGTGGTCACAGCTCTGCCTCCGTCTGGTCCGGCGAGTATGCCAGGATCCGCACACCGACCCGTGACGGGTCGGTGATCCGGGTGCGCCCGTGAGCGACCCGGTGGTTGTCGATGACGTACGCGTCCCCGCTGCGCAGCCAGTCCACCGTCTGCGTGATCCGCGCCGCCCGACGACGGACCTCGGCCACCAGGACGGCCGGGCCGGCCAGACGAAAGTGATCGTCGTCCCGGTACCGGAACCCACCCGACGGCCCGAGCCGGAACGGAAGCCGCACCCCGTCGGCCTGGCGCTCGATCCATAGGCTCGCGATCTCGGTGTCGGACAGCCCGGCCGTCAGCAGCTCCAGGTCCGCGAACAGCGGGAACCCGCCCGTCGAGGCGTCATGACGCACCAGATGCATCCCCAAGAACCGCGGCGGGACGGGCAGCGAGGACCGATCCGTATGCACGCCCAGCGCCTGCACCGTGAAGCCCGGACCGGGCTCACCACGCCGTCCCGAAGGGCTGATCGTGGTCCGCCCGTCCGCATCACCGTCCGGGTGAGGGTAGATCCGACCCAGCCCGGACACGATCATCGCAAACTCCGACGTAGTGACCTGCGGCAGGACAACGAGCCCACGGTCCTGCACCCGAGCGGCAACATGACCCATCGACGAACGGCCCCCGACCCCTATGGCGCTGCCACCTGCACGAACAGCCCGACCAGCATAGGGGAGTCGGCGCGAAAGCAGAATGAGCGCCATGCACGTTTCGCCCGGTTCTTCTTGCGTGCTATATAGCCCTCCTGTGGAGGGCGTGCCATGTGCACGTCGTGCAACGCGGCGAGTAGGCAGAGCGCTATCGACGCGTCCGCCGACGGTGCAGCGGGGACCTCCCCGCAGGCAGAGCGGGATCCTGCGCGGTGCAGAAACCGGACCCGGTCGGCCAGGACGGCGTCGCCGGCCGCCCCCGGCGGGCCTCGGTGCCGGCCTGCCACTTGTAGTACCTGAACCGGTTGACGCCCAGGACCTGGCACAGTCGCTTCACCGAGTAGGCGGGATGGTGCTCGGCGACGAACTGGAAGCGGCCCACCAGGTCGACGCTCCCGCGAAATACTTCGCAGCCTTGCGCAGGAACTCCCGCTCGGTCGTCAGGGTCCGCTTCTCGGCCCCACAGCCGCAGCGTCTCGCGGGCCACGCCCAGGTCACGGGCGATCCCCTTGATCGTGGCCCCAGGCGTCGACTCAGTCGCAAAGGGTGAACCTTGTGCCCGGTTGCCGGCTTTTGTCGGTGGCCGCACATACACTCGCCACGTGGCTGACGACCCTTCACGGCTTCCCGCAGAGGCGCGGGCGCGTGCGCTGATCGATGCCCAGCTGGAGGCGGCGGGCTGGGTGGTACAGAACGTCCGCGACTTGAACCTGTTCGGGGCCCAGGGGGTTGCGGTGCATGAGGTCACGATGGCCCAGGGGCGTGGCCGGCCGGACTACCTGCTGTACCTGGATCGGCGGGTGCTTGGAGTGATCGGGGCCAAGCCAGCGGGTACCACGCTGCCCGGGGTGGAGTGGCGGTCGGCGATGTACGCCGACATCTCCACGATCAGCGTGTCCACTATGTGCTGCGGGACCGCGAGGTCACGGAGGGCGACGACCCGGTTCTGGAGTCGTACATCCCGGACGAGAAGGTAGAGGTGCAGTAGCGGATATGGCCAACACATGTTTGATGACGATGCGATTGGGAGCGCGATTATGAGTGAGACTGCCCGAGCCTGGCTCAACAGCCTCACCAGCCTGTATACGCCAACGTCGTCACAGTTCGATGCGGCGAAGAGTCATCGTGCCTCCATCGAGATGCGGCTCGATGCCTACCTGGGGCTCCACGACATGTTCGAGATCGGTTCCCTCCGTCACGGAACCGGTATCTGGCAATACAGCGACGCTGACTACTTGGCGTCATTGAAGGGTGTTCAGCCTGAGTCGCCGTGGACGATGTTGAACCGGGTCAAGGATACGCTTCAGGATCGATTTCCAAATACCACGATTGTGGTGCGTCGGCCTGCGGTCGTGTGTCGTTTCTCCGACGGAATGGTTGAGGTCGTTCCGGCCTATCCGGCGGCAAGCGGCTACTGGATGGCCAACCCGGCTGATGGTTGGATGAAGACTCATCCCAAGGAGCACAACAAGTACGTTAACGACGTCAACGCCAAGCACAACGGGGGCGCAAAGACGCTCGCGCGCCAACTGAAGATCTGGAAGTACCTGCGCAACGTTCCGGTGTCGTCCTGCTACCTCGAGATGCGAGCTGCCAAGCACCTTGATGGCGAGTCGTCGTACTCGCCGTTCTGGGATCTCTACCTCGCGCTCGACAAGATGTATGAAGCCAACCTTGCGGCGATGAATGATCCGACCGGCCTTGGCTCGCGTTTCGGGGCATGTTCATCGGAGTCGAATCGGCAGGACGCGCTGTCAAAGCTCGGCAGAGCGGTCACCCGCGCCAACAAAGCACGGGAGTACGAGGCTGACGGGGAGCACGCCGAGGCAATTGAGCAGTTGAAGCTGCTCTTCAATAGGTAACGGAGGCCCGATGACTGATCTCGGCGAATACACCCCACCCGCCTCTGGAGCGACCCTCCTGCGTCGCCAGGACGAGCTCGATGCGCTGCGCCTCCTCATTGCCCAGAAGCGTCTGTACTCGCGTGCGAAGCGTTGGGTCGCGATTCGCTGGTTCGGGATGCTCGTCATCGGCCTCGCCGCGCCCATCGTCGCGGTGATCTGGCCAGAGAGCAGTGTGATCGTTGGCAGCATCGCGGGAGCCTGGCTCTTCCTCGGACGCACCCTGTTGATGCACGTTCAGAAGAGGAGCACTGAGCAGGCTGCCGCAGTGCAGGAGCAGTTCGACTTCTACGTCTACGAGATGCCGTCGGGCACGCCTCGTCCGAAGCTGCCTTCGCTCGAGGACATCTCGCTGGCGGCTGGGCCTGATGCTGAGCTTATGGCGGTCGCGGGCCAAGAGAAGATGCTCGGATGGTATGTCGTCGCGAAGGACGACACTGGTGAAGTTGCGGTTGCGATCGCGCAGCGCTCGAACGCCGCATATAGCTACCGCCTGTTGAGGTTCACGGGAATCATCTGGTCGGTAGTTGCCGTGATCTGGGCAGGAGTGCTCACGGCGATTTGCATCGTCACCGGCCTCACTCTTGCGACGTTCTTGCTGGGGGTCGTCCTCCCGCTGCTGCCCGCCTTCCTTGACGTGACCGAGTACATCGTCGGCATCGTGCGCTCAGCCAAGGATCGAGAGGCGCTCTACCGAGAGATCGAAAGCAGGATCGGTAACAAGGACGAGCCGATCACCGGCGAGAACCTGCGTGTCTGGCAGGAGGCGCTGTTCGAACTACGTCGTGACACACCGACAGTCCCGGACTTCATCTACAAGCTCCAGCGTCAGAAGAACGAGGTAGCGATGTCAGCTGCCGCTGCGCAGCTGAGCAAGCGTGCACGCCAGGAGGGCGAATGACAACCACGAGTCAAGCGATGGCGCAGTACCTCTCCGACATATCCGTCACGGATTACCAGCAGACGTCGATCATCAACGCACGCAAAGACCGCGTCGTGGAGAACCTTACAGCCGCCTTCCCCTCCACCACCGATCTTCCCTTCAGCCGCGCGATCCTGATGGGCTCGGCCGCGAAGGGAACGATCGTTCGTCCCATCGACGACATCGACGTCCTGGCGGTGTTCTCGAACGCGAACGGCGCGTGGAACACCTACCGTCTTGACTCGCAGGCATTCCTCTACGGGGTGCGCCGAGCGTACAACGGGCTGTCGACGGCGCAAGTCGGCGCTCGAGGCCAAGCAGTGCGCATCTTCTTCAAAAACGGCGGCCATGTCGACGTGGCGCCGGTGTTCTCTCACGGCAACGACGTCTACGGACTACCGGGAGGCGACGGCGGGTGGATCAACACAGCTCCCACGGTGGCGAACTCGTGGTTCGCGAAGAAGCATGCCGACCTCGGCTACAACCTGGCGCCTCTGGTGCGGCTTCTGAAGAAGTGGAACAACGCGCACTCGAAACGGCTCCGCTCCTTCCACCTGGAGACGATCGCCGCCAGCACGTTCAGGACGCTCGGAAGCAACCGGCAGAGCGCCCTGGCCAATTTCTTCGAGTGGGCGCCATCGCACCTGAACGTCAGCGACCCTGGCGGCCAATCGGGAACGCTCAGTAACTACCTCAGCTGGCCTGGACGGGAGGAGGTCATTCAAGCACTGGCTTCCGCGGCCGATCGAGCACGCAAAGCGAATGAGGCGGAGGCGAGAGGCGACCATGACGAGGCCAAGCGTCTCTGGCGGATCATCCTGGGCTCGAGCTTCCCGAGCTAGTCAGTCCGCTGCGACACCAACCGAGTCAACCAAGTGGTCAACCGATGAGCGCGCCGTACGTCTCGATTGGCGGCCGGTCGACAACTCGCTGGCGGCGGTGCTGGCTGCGGTCGAGGTCTACAACAAGCCGCGGATGACCTATCGCGACGAGGTCGAACCCCCGCAGAGCTCCCCGCGGCTCTTGTTGCCCACCCGGCAACCGTACTCAGCGACCAGCTCGTCGACACGGTACGGCCGCTGGGCCCGTGCGGCCGGTGGACGGTCTGTTCGCACTACGCGGATGCGGAGAGGTTCTTGTAGAGCTGGTCGACCGCGTTCTGCAGGTGGATCAGCGTCGGGTCGATCACGAGGTTCCCACCCGGCGCCGGCTCGGCACCGAGGGACATCCACAACTCGGTCAGCTTGCGGATCCCGGCCTCCCACTCGTGGTCGGGAACGTCGTCCTCACGCTTCTCACGGAGCTCGAACGGACTGGGGTGAAGGGCGATGCAGGTGGCGAAGTCGCTGAGCAGGAGGAACGCAGATCCGGCGAGGTAGCGCCCCAGACCGCCCATGCCGCGCCATTCTGGAGCCAGCTTCGCGTGGTTGGTGATGACGAGGTGGGAGCCGAATCCGGGTTGGTACTTCTCGGCGAGCCGGCCGGTCGAGTCGGTGAGCGGCGCGAAGACCTCAGCATCGGCGGCGGTCGCGTCCAGGGCGTCAAACATTCTGGTTCCGAGCGGGAGGACCGGGAACAGCCAGCCGTCCATCCAGAAGATGGTCTCAGCCGCGCTCTCGCCGTCCTCGTCGAAGTCATCGAGATCGGCGGTCACGGTCCACGAAGAGACGGGGAACTCGGCGTGACGGGGCACATGTGTGACGCGCAGGTCGAACTCGAGCCAGTCGAGCCCCTGGCGGAGGCGTTGACGCTGTGCGAGGCGGTTGGCACTCATCACGCCACGCTACGGCACCACCCATCGCCACGACCGAGGAGACACGTAGGGGCAGCAGCCCGGGCCCCCGACGCACGCGCTCGAGCAGCCTGGACAGAAGCTTCGTCAGGAGCTGATCCCCAGATGCTCGAGCACTGGCGTCACGCCGTGGAGCCGGACGTCCGGACGAAGCTGGTCTGGCCTGGCGTCCCACGCCTCCCGGGTCAGCCGCCAGCGCTGCCTGACTGCCGGCTTCCCGTCGCGCGCGACGAGCCGTTCCCCTCCGAGTTCGTACCCCAGCTTGGCCGAGACGGCGTTGGATGCCGCGTTGTCGGTGTCCGCCTCGCTGACCATCTCGCGCGCACCGAGGCCCTCGAACGCCAGATGGAGAACCATGTGCCGCGCCTTGGTGCCGATCCCATGTCCGTGGAACGAGGCGCCCACCCAGGAGCCGGTCGTTGCCGATCGGAGGACTGGGAAGTCCCTGGCGACCATCGACTGGATGCCCACGATCCGCTCGGCACGGTAGATGCCCAGTCCCAGGCGCCAGTAGTTCAGCTCGGCGCAGGATCGCAGGCTCCAGTGGTGCTCCAGCACGTTACGGCGCACACGATCTGGCCCGCCGCGAGTCCACGGCCAGGTGAAGGCCGCGTCTGCGTGATGGACTCCGGTAGCGGCGACGTCGGCGAGCGCCACCAGGTCGGCGTCGTCGGGCACCTTCAGTTCCAGGTCGCCGCACCGCACGGCGAGTCCGAACGTCGGGACGACGGCGGTCAATAGGGCCCTAAGCGCGACGGTCATGGCCAGCATCGTTGCGGATGACGGGCAACGTCGCGACGGATTTGACCTTCTCGACGACTGGGATCCGGCGGGCATGGCTGGGGTGTGGCCGCACTTCCCCGGCGTCCAGCCTGCTCTGCCGGAGGCTTGCGGAGGGCTCGGGACGAGTTCGACTACGGCGTGAGGTTTGCTAGCTCGTGAGCACGGCGTGTCGCCCGCGCGTCTGAAGGCAATCGGCCACTCGCCGCCTGTCGACGCGCTCCTCTAATTGGCGCCGCCCTACTCTCGATCCATGGTTCGAAGCAGGATCCGGCCCGGCGAACGCGGGTCCATCATCTATACCCCTGGACGGAAGGTGTCCGGACGCGACCCCGAGACCCTCACGAAGCATGGCTCGCGCTACGTCACGAGCGACGGTACGTCGGTTAAGCCCGACGTGTGGACGGCGCTTGTGTACGTGCGCGACGCCGACGGCGTGCGTCGGAGGGTCAAGAGGTTCGGCGTGACGAAGGACGAGGCTCGGGCCGAACTCGAGGCGGCGATCGGAGACCGCCATGCCCCGTCGACTGCGGAAATCAAGCCCACCACGACGGTCGCGCGGCTCGGCAAGCTGTGGTGGGACAACATCGAACGCGCCAGTCAGCACTCGGAGGACACGCTCCGACTTTACGAGCTCAACCTCGACAAGTACGTCACGACGGGCGCGCTGGCCCACCTCCAGGTCCGCGAGGTCAACGCCGGCCGCGTCGCCGACTTCCTCCACAGCCTGATCGACAAGAGCACAGGCAAGGGGCGCGGCACGGCCAAGACCGTGCGCACAGTACTGCGGGGCATGTTCACGCTCGCGGTGAGCAACGGGGCGATCGACCGAAACCCGGTCCGGGAGGCGGAACCCATCACGGCGCCGCGCAAGGTGGTGCAGAGGATCGAGACCGCCAAGCGTGACCAGTTCACGGACACGGAGAAGAAGCAGATCCTGCACGTGGCGGACACCGTGGCCAAGCACAACCGCCGCGACGTCGGCGACCTCATCGCCTTCATGCAGGGCACTGGCGTGCGAATCGGGGAGGCGCTGGCACTCCGGTGGGACGACCTCGACCTCGTCGAGGGCACGGCCGAAACCGGCTTGCACACGGTGACCCGGCCGCGCGGCGGCTCGCTGGAGATCGTGGAGCACGGCAGCACCAAGATCGGCGACCGCATACTCAAGCTGCCGCCGTGGCTGGTCGTGAGGCTGCTGGATCGCATGACGCGGGTGCCGGCGAACGAGCTGAACCTCGTCTTCCCGACGGCGACCTACCCGACAGCCAAGAATGGCGCGGCGACCCGGCGCGGCGGCACACTGCGCGATGTGGCCAACACGACCAAGCAGATCCGTCAGGTGTTCGAGGATGCCGGTGTCGAGGTCCCCAAGGGGCAGGGCTCTCACCTGTTCCGCAAGTCGGTCGCGAGCAAACTCAACCGAGCCGGCCTCTCGGACCGCGAGGTCGCGAACCAGCTCGGGCACGCCTCGACGAAGACCACCCGCGACATCTACATGAGCCGCAAGACGGTCGGAGAGGCCGCTGCTGAACTGCTCTGAACCGGGCCGCCTGACGCCCGAGACTTCACTCAATGTGACCCGAAAGTGACTCGTCGTACAAAGTTCGACGATACGTGAAGGGCCTCTGCCCGGTATCGCACCAGGTCAGAGGCCCTTTTCGGCTCCCGCGGTAGGACTTGAACCTACGACCGTCCGATTAACAGTCGGATGCTCTGCCAGCTGAGCTACGCGGGAAGGTGTCCACCCGCCCGGGTTCTCCCGGTCGAGCGGCCGGAAGAAACTCTAGCAGGTTCAGGCCGGTAGTCCCGCCGCATTTCGGACCCGGGCCTCCGCGGCGTCGATCACATCCGCTACGGCCGGATCGTCCAGGTCGACGCCCGGTCCGGCGATCGCCTGGGAGAAGATCTCGCCGTCGGCGGTTCGCCGCACCGCGACCCGGGCGGAGCGTCCGCCGGCGAGCGCGACGGGCTCGGCGTGCACCACCGACCACTGCACCCGCTCCCGCACGACCTGCGGCAACGACGTGCGCTGCTCCGGCTCGAGCGGCAGCAGTAGCGCGGGCTCGCGGTCCACCCACTCCACGGTCAGGACCCCGTCCGTGGGCTCGAAGGACGCGCGGTCCACGTCGCACCACGGGCGGTGCACGACGACGGTCCGGCCACCCTCAGGAGCGCTTGCGGGAGGCGTGCTCGTCGTCGCGAGCGCGGCACGCGTCGCCACGGCCCACGACCCGTCGGCGAGCGCCGCCTGGGCGAGCGGAGTGTCGGCGCCCTGCGCGCGCAGGGCGCGCCGGACGTCGTCGGGCAGGCGCGGACGGCTGAACCACAGCATGCCGTCACCGTACCGTCGGTGCCGGAGCCTGGCGTCGCGGAGACGACCCAGGCGCCGACGGCGGAGGACCTGCTGCGCGCCGGCAACCCGCTCAGGGCACCATGGGTGCCATGACCGAGGAACTCACCGAGCGCGTGCAAGGTGGGGGAGCGGGAAGGGTAGGAAGAACATGAACGACGACGAGCTGACCGCGGAGCTGAAGCCGATCCTCGAGCTGGACTTCCGGGCGGTGCGTGCGTTCGACGAGCCGGACGAGGACGGCATCGCTCAGTTCCGGCGCTGTGGTCGGCGTGCTGCACGAGAGCTCGGGCTCAAGGTCGTGACACGACAGACTGATCCGAGCCGCCGTGGGGACCGGCAGGTGGTCGTCGTGGTCGCGATCACGAACCCGCCGGCCGAGGACCGTGCTCGGCTGGAAGAGCGCGGTCGCCTGCTGAGCAGTGCGGCGTCGTGGAATCGCTGAACGACCGAGAGATCTCACCCGGACACGTCGGCGACAGGCCTTGATCGGGACAAGTGCCGCCGTAGTAGATTTGCCCCCATTCGTCCGCCGACCACGGCCGTACCCGAAGGATCCCATGCCCCATATCTCCCGGCAGAACGTGCGGATCGTCCGGCGCACGCTGTGGATCGGCCAGGACACCTACCCGCTGCACAACGTCGTGAAGACGTCGCTCCGGAGGGTCACGGTCGCGCCTCGGACAACCCGGCCGGGTCGCGCGACCCGCTGGGGGTTCGGGCTCTCGCTGCTCGGTTCCCTCTGGCTCGTGGGGTTCATGACCTCGGACGTCGGTTCGTTGGGCCAGCGGTTGGTGTACGCGCCGTTCGCCGTCGGCCACATCGCGCTCATGGTCTTCACCTTCCGCGCACTGCGCGGACGCGTACCCTTCCCGCACGGCTGGAAGTGGCCCGTCGTCGGCCTCGCCGCGGCGACGGGTCCGCTCGCGTCGGTGTGGCTGGTGCTCACCGACCCTGTCAACTGGGTGACGGTCGTCGGGCTCTACGCGTGGCCCGCCGTCGTCCTCCTGATCTGGTCGCTCGTGGCGCGCCGCCCGCCGGAGGCCCGCACGTACCACCAGCTGATCGTCACGACGTCGGGCGGCGAGAGCACCCGCCTGACCTCCGACGACGGACATGCCCTGCAGCAGCTGCGCGGTGCCCTGACCCGGGCGATCAACGATCCGAAGACCAGCTACTCGGGCGCGATGAACGTCTACGAGTTCGCGGGTGGGGACAACGTCGTCATCGTCGGCGACAACAACGTGGGCGTGGTCAGGGACCGGGCGACCGGCATCTCGAGGGGATGACACGATGAGCGGCGACAACATCTACGTGCACGGCAACGGCAACGTCGGGGTCGTCAGGGATCACGGGACCGGCATCGTGAACCACCACCAGGCCCAAGACCTCGACGCCGCCGTGCGGCAGCTGCTCCTCGCCATGGAGACACTTCGCCCCCACGTCGACGCCGACGACGCTGCGGCCCTGGACCGCGCCGCGACGACGATGCAGTCCGGGAGCGGCAAGGACCGTCAGCAGCTCCTGCCCGTGCTGAAGGAGGTGGCCGGGATCGCGGGCCTCGCGGGCACGGCCGGCCAGGCGGTCCTCGAGACGATCGCGCAGGCGCAGACGCTCTTCGGCGGCTGACCCCCTCAGGAGCTAGGCGGCACGCGTCGCCCGCACGGCCCACGCCGCGAGCAGGCATCCGACCGCCACCAGCACGCCGTGCGCGATCCGCACGCTCGGGCCGCCCCAGAACTGGGGCAGGACGAGGAGGAGGCCTGCGGCGAGGGGGAGGCCCGCCCACCGGGTCGGCCCGCCCGAGCGCCAGAGCGCGGTCGCGACGAGGACTCCGGCGACCGCGAGCAGCAGGAGGCCGATGGCGAACAGGGTCGCGGCCATCGGCTGCATCCGCAGCACCTCGACGTCCGCGAGAAGGCCGGCATCCCCCTCGCGGGTGGCGGCCTGGGCGATGGTCCGGATGCCGAAGATCTCGGCGCCGAAGTACAGGGCCGACAGGCTTGCGCCGGCCCAGGCGGTGACGGCCGCGGCGGTCGCGGCGGTCGCGGCGGCGGCGCCCCTGGTCCCGCCGAGAAGCGTCCGCAGGCCGAGGAACGCCGGCCCGAGCAGGGTCAGGCCCAGGATGCCCAAGACGTGCGCGAGGACCCACCGGTCGGACGCGAAGGCGGCGGCGAGATCCATCGTCGCGACCGTCTCGTCGGGCCACGGCCGCAGCACGGGGAAGAGCAGGAACAGGATTCCCGCGAGGGTCAGCGAGGCGGCGGTCCAGCGAGCTACTTGCGGAGAGGCGGTGCGGCTCATCGTCATAGCAAGGAGGCTAATCGCATTAGCCGACGGATCGCAAGGCCTGTGGAGGGATCCATCGCGCCGCGGCGCGCGGGCTATTCCGTGGTGGTGGCCTGTGTCGCGCGATCGCGCGCGTCCGCGTCCCAGATGAGGTCGCCCGCCGGGTTCCAGATGCGGCTCGTGCGACCGTTCGACCAGACGGCGTGGAAGCCGACGGGGAACGCGAGGTAGCGCCCGCCGCCTACCTCGGCCGGCTCGGGCGGATGTTCTGGTTCAGGTGGAAGACGTTGTCGGGGTCGACGGCGTCCTTGAGGGCCGTGAGCCGGGCGAGCTTCGCGGGCGGGTAGGCGCGCTCGATGCCGGCCGCGCCGTCGTCGCCGAGGGTGTTGACGTAGACGCCGTCGGCGAACGGCTCCAGGCTCGCCGCGCTCGCCCGTGCCGCGGCGATGCGTGCCTGGTCCTCGGCCGGGTCGGTCCAGCGGGTGGCGCCGACGTACTCGAACGCGGTCGCGCGGTGGCTGAACGCCGTCGCCTCGTCCGGCACGTCGGTGATCGCGCCTCCGTACGCCTGGATGCCTGCGAACACGGTGGGGTCGTGCGTCGCGAGCCGTTCGATCGCAGCGTCGGGCAGGTCGCTGAAGTAGTGGCCCTTCCAGTACCGGCGCTGCGCGTGGCCCTGGGGAGTGTCGTCTCGTGTCTGCAGCTCCACGTAGGTCAGGTCGGCCACGCGCCGCTGCGCCGGGCTCCCGAGCGCCTCGAGGGCGCGCGTGTGCTCGCGCCCGGCCGCCGGGTCGCCCACCCACACGAAGCCGAGCGTCGCGACGCCGCCGCCCACGGACGCGGCGTACGTCGCCTGCCGCGGGGCCGACACCGCCAGGTCGCGCCACCGGGACAGCGCTCGGAAGGCATCCTCGGCCGGGAAGTCCAGCTCGACGCTCAGCGCCTGCGTCCCCGTGGGGTGGAGCCGGAACTCGAACTCGGTCACGACGCCGAAGTTCCCGCCGCCACCGCGCAGTCCCCAGAACAGCTCGGGATTCTCCTCGGCTGAGGCGCGCACCACGTCGCCGGTGGCCGTGACGACCTCGAACGACTCGACGTTGTCGCAGGACAGGCCGTACCGGCGGGCGAGCCAGCCCATCCCGCCGCCCAGCGTCAGGCCGCCGACCCCCGTGTGCGAGATGTTGCCCGCCGTCGTCGCCAGCCCGTGCGCCTGGGTGGCACGGTCCAGCGCGCCGAGCAGCGCGCCGCCCTGGACCCGCGCCCGGCGCCGGTCCGGGTCGACGCGGACCCCGCCCATCGGGGTCAGGTCGATCATCAGGCCGCCCTCCGGAACAGACAGGCCGACGACGCTGTGTCCGCCGCAGCGCACGCCGATCTCCAGGCCCTCGTTGCGAGCCAGCGCGACCGCAGCCACGACGTCCCGCGTGCTCCGGCAGCGGACGATCAGCGCGGGACGCCGGTCCACCATGGCGTTCCACACCTGGCGTGCCTCGTCATACCCGGTGTCGCCCGGACGCAGCGTCTCGATCTCGGCCATGGTCCGCTGCCCGTCGACGTAGCCGGTCACGCGTCGGCCCTCCGCTCGAACGTGAGGTCGTAGTCCTTGCGCCAGGTGACGCCGGCGTCCTCGGAGGCCTCCCAGCGGCCACGGATCAGGTCGAGGCCGACGTCGGCGATCCAGCGCTGGTGGAAGTCCGGGTCCTCGCGAGACAGGGTCCAGCGCTCGCCGTCGTAGGTCATCGCGAACTCGCGGCACACGCCGCGGTCGTCGTGGTAGAGCGCGACGTACGCGTCGTTGGGGTCGCTGCGGCCCAGGACCATGGTCATCTCGGAGTGTTCGTGCTCGTCACCGGAGAACCGGGTCCGGACCAGCACGAACGACTCGCCGAGCCACTCGATGGTGGTGGTGCCCGGGACCTCGGTTCCCTTCGGTTCCAGGAACCAGGCGTCGGACATGGCCGTCGTCCACTGCCCGACGAGCCCGTCGAGCCTCGCCAGCTCCGTGTTTCGCATCGTGACCTCCGTCGGCGCTGCTCCGGTGCTCGCACACCTGACGGGTCCGACGACCGTCAGGTCCGGAAGTCATCGGTGATCGTCCTTCCGGTCTGCCCGGAGGCGCCGCACGAGCCAGAGGACGCCCTGATGGACGAGCACCCCGGCGGAAGCGTTGGCTGCGCCGAGGAAGGCGGCGGCGACGAGGCCGTTACCGCTGATCGGGACGTCGGCGAGCACGAGCAGGAGAGGCCACACGAGTGCTGCGGAGACGATGGCGACGCGCCACCAGCGCCCGAGGAGAAGCCCGTACACGATCATCGTCGGGATCATCGCCGCCTCCTCCAGGCCCAGGCTACGCAGGGGCCGGGCCGTCGGCCGTCCCGAGGCACGGGGGCCCGGACCTCGCCATCAGCCGGGCCTCAGCCGCCAGCCGCTACGACGCCGGTGACCAGCCGAGCAGCGGGCCGAGCCGCTCGGCCATATCGGTGAGGATCTGCACGTAGTCGGCCTCCTCGAACGTGAACGGCAGCGCGAAGGCGACCTCGTCCACGGCCTGGAAGCCGGCGTGACCGGACAGCGCCTCGGCGACCTGCCCGGACGTACCCACCAGGTCGGGGGCGAACATCAGCCGCGCGGGCCCCACCGGAGCCGACGTCCGGGGCAGCCGGGCAGCGGCGTACGCCTCGTACCGGGCCACCTGCTCGGGTGTCGCCGAGTCGGTGGGGATCACCACGAGGCCCTGGGACACGCGCGCCGCCTCGCCGTCCGCGTGCTTCGACCGGAACAGGTCGATCTGCTCGCGCTGGACCGTCGCGAAGTCCGGATTCTCGATGTCCCCGGCCATCACGACGGAGGAGGTGAGGAAGTTGACGTTCGCCTCGCCCGCCCACGCCGCCGAGCCGTGCGACCCGCCGCCGTACCAGACTCGTTCGCGCAGGCCCGGTGAGAACGGCTGGATCCGGGTGGAGAAGGTCTCGATCCCCTCGGTCCCGGAGAACGTGGAGACGTCACCGCCCGCCAGGTTGTGCAGCAGGCGTGCCACCCGCTGCTTCGAGAAGTCCTCCTGCTCCCAGGTGCCGGGGTAGAGGTGGTCGCGCAGGTGCTCCCAGTGGATCGGCGTGCCGACACTGACGCCCGGGTTGAGCCGCCCGCCCGAGAGCACGTCGACCGTGGCCAGGTCCTCCGCCAGCCGGAACGGGTTCTCCAGGCCGAGCGGGGTGACCGCGGTGCCCAGCTCGATCCGCGAGGTGCGCTGAGACGCTGCAGCGAGCACGGCGACGGGCGACGAGATGCCGTGCTGCAGGTGCCGGTGCCGCAGCCACGCGCTGTCGAACCCGAGACGCTCGCCCAGCTCGATCAGGCGAAGTGTGCTCTCGTGACCCTCGCGCGGGCGGTCGGGGTCGAACAAGCCGATGGTCAGGAAGCCGAGCTTCCGCAGCGGGCGCGTCACGCGGTCAGTCAACCAGACTCCACCGCCTGATCAGGACCGCCGACGGTGTGATCGGCGAGCCGGACGACGGCGTCCGCGACCTCCGGCCCGAACATCACGGCGTCGTTGTGCCCCGCCCCCGGGAGCACCAGGTGCTCGACCAGCCGGGGCGCGGCGCGCGCCACGGCCTCGCTCTGGGCCGGCGGCACGACGTCGTCGCGGTCGCCGTGCACGACCGTGACCGGGACCTGTGTCGCGGCCACGTGATCGAGGACCGTGTACCGGTCCCGCAGCAGGGCCTCGACGGGCAGGAAGGGGTAGTGGTGGGAGCCGATCTCGGCGAGGGACGTGAACGGTGAGCGCAGCAGGAGGCCGGCAGGTGGGAACTCGGCCTGGAGCGCGGCGACGACCCCGGCGCCGAGCGACTCGCCGAAGTAGATCGTCCGCTCGGGCGGGTACCCGCGCTCCGCCAGCGCCCGCCGGGCGGCCTCCGCGTCGAGCGCGAGCCCGGCCTCGGTCGGACGGCCGAGGTTCCCGCCGTAGCCGCGATAGTCCAGCAGGAGGACCGCGAACCCGCGCCCCGCGAGCAGCTCGGCAAGCCCGGCGCGTCCGAGCCGGTTGCCACCGTTGCCGGGCGCGACCAGGACGGCGACCTCACGGTCGCGTACCTCGGGCGCGGGCGGGACGAACCAGGCCGCCAGATCGAGCCCGTCGGAGGTGACCAGCGTGACGTCGACGCCGCCGTCGAGCACCGACGCTGCCGGGCCCGGCGACGAGCGGTCGGGGTGATGCACGAGCGCGTCCTGGCCGAGCCATGCGGCGCCGACGGCCAGGCCCGCCACCCCCGCGAGGACGCCGGCCGTCAGGGCCGCCGCCCGCACCGCGCGTCGCACCGCTGCCATGCCTTCATCGTCCGCCGTCGTGCGCCGCAGCCGCCAGAGCCTGCGGAATAGTGTGCCAAGCGGCGAGCTCCGAACCCGTCAGCCGTGCATCACGAGCAGCGCCGGCGCGTTCGACCGGTCGGCACGCGCGTGCACGTGGAGTGTGGTGTCGCCAGGTCCGCCGTGAACTGCGGGTGACCGTTCAGCCACCGCTCCCGGGCGCGCCAGTCCCATGTGCGCCACGACCGGACGAGGTCGCGCAGGTACGGGACCGACATGCGCGACGGAGGCCGCCGGGGCGAGTCGTCGACGAACCGTGTCCCGGCGAGCCGCTCCGCCAGGTCCGTCAGCACCTCGTCGGGCACGGCGATCGAGAACGGTGTCGGACCGGCCATGCGCGCCATGGTAGTTGGGTGGCCGTCGCTCATCACTCGCCCCGGTCAGCCGTACTCCTCGCCGAGCGGGGTGGTGCCGGCCGATCGGGCGGTCTCCTCGGACACGGTGGCGACCTCGAGGAGCTCCTCGCGGCCGCCCCCTCCGGAGATGCCGAGGGTGAGCACCGGGCCGACGCCGGGAGCGTAGAGCTTGTACTCGAGCACGTCGGGCTCGATGGTGATCGTGTCCTTGGTCAGCAGAGCCCGGTCGAAGTGCCCGGCCGGGACCTCGACCTGCTCGTCGAGACTGAGCACCTCGCCGTTGTCCTCCGCCTCGCCCTCGAGGTACTCCTGCCGGTACGCCATCCCGACAGCAGGGTCGGCCGGCATGATGACCCCCGCCAGGGCGCCGTCCGCCCCGGCCTCGAAGGAGCCCTCCGTGGACGTGATCTGGCCGCCGTCGAGCTCGGCGGTGTCCTCGCCGAGGTACCAGATCGTCCCGTCGGCGTCCTGGGCGTACCAGTCGAAGGTGTCCTCGACGACCTCGCCGCCCCGAGTGACCGTGTCCCGGACGACGCGTGCCGTGACCCCGTTGGCGACCTCCTTCGTCACGCTCGTGACGGTCACGACGACGCGCAGCTCCCGGCCGTTCTCATCGGTCTCCCCGTAGACCCAGCGCGTCCCCGGTTCCATCGGCCAGTACTCGTTGTCGATCTCCGTGGTGAAGTCGGCGGGGTCCAGGTCGACCGGTTCGTCCGACCGCGGCAGGTCCGCGTCCGCCCCGGCCGGCTCACCCGTTTGGCCCCCGCCCTCACCGCAGCCGGCAGCCAGGACGAGCACGCAGACCGCTGCCAGCCCCCAGCGCAACGGTCGCTCGACGGGTTTCATCAGCCGTCATCCTCTGCGTGCTCCCCTTCGGTGGCGACCACGTGGAAGTCCTCGTCGAGCTGGACGTCCACCTGGCTGCCGTCGGTGCGGGTCACCTCGACCTCGTACAGGCTCTCCTCGTCGCCCACCTCGGTCCCGGTCACCCGTCCGCCGCCCGTCGCGGCGAGCGCCGCCTCGGTGGCGCGGGTGAGGGCCGTGCCGGTGATCGCGGTGTCGGAGCCGTCGTCGTCGCCCGAACCGATCGCCGCCCCGGCTCCCGCCACCCCGATCACGGCCAGCGCACCCACGCCGATCGCGATGCGCCTCGTCGTCTTCTTCTGCGGTGCCATCTCACTCTCCGCTCTCGCGTTGCCCCCGGCTCCCTGCCCCTGCACCTCCACGGTAGGCATGCCAGATGAGCGGGGGATGAGTTTCGCGAAATCCATGGCGGGCATCGTCGGGCTCCGCTCTCATGCGGCTCTCACCTGCCCGCCTACGATGAGGAAGATGCACATCCTCGTCGTGGAGGACGAGCCGAAGATGGCCCGCCTGCTCCAGCGTGGCCTGACCGAGCGGGGCAACACCGTGGAGGTCGCCCCGACGGGAGAGGCCGCGTCTGCGATCGCGACCGCGGGGGACTTCGACGTCGTGCTGCTCGACGTGGCGCTGCCGGGGATCGACGGCGTCGAGGTCTGCCGGCGTCTGCGGGCCGCGCGGGTCTGGGTCCCCGTGCTCATGGTCACGGCCCGCACCGCCGTCGAGGACCGGGTCCGGGGACTCGACGGCGGGGCGGACGACTACCTGCTCAAACCGTTCTCGCTGGAGGAGCTGCTCGCCCGCATCCGGGCACTGGCACGCCGGGGGCCGGTGCCTCGCCCGACCCTGCTGACGACCGGGGACCTGACCATGGACCCGGCGACACGGCGGGTGTGGCGTGGTGAGCAGGAGGTCCCGCTGTCGGCCAAGGAGTTCGATCTTCTCGAGACGTTCATGCGCCGGCCCGATCAGGTGCTCACCCGCGACCAGCTCCTCGAGCACGCCTGGGACATCGCCTTCGAGTCGCGGTCGAACGTCGTCGACGTGTACGTGCGCTACCTGCGGGAGAAGATCGACCGCCCGTTCGGGCGAAAGACGCTCGAGACGGTGCGGGGCGTGGGGTACCGCCTCAGGGACGCACGTCCATGAGAGACCGGTGGCCCCTTCGCCAACGCGTCGTGGCGGTGTTCACGGCCGCAGCCACGATCGCCTTCGTGGCGCTGGGTCTTTTCGTGTACTACCGCGTCGAGGCGACGCTCCACGACCAGGCGCGCGTGTCTCTCGATGCGCAGATGGATGCGCTCGCCGACCTCCCGGAGTCGGCGCGTCGCGGTGCGATCGGGGCCATGACCGGCGAGTTCTTCGGCCAGGTCCTGACCCCCGCGGGTGCTGTCGTCGTCTCGTCGCCACAGTTGAGCGGGTCCATGGTGACCGGCGACCTGCCAGGCCTGGCGCAGGGTGAGGACGTGGTCGTCGAGCGTCCGGTGCTCCTGATCGAGGAGGACGAACGGGAGGCCGCGATCCTCCTGCTCCGCCGGGACGGGGATCAGGTCCTGGCGGTCGGCACCTCCAGGGAGGACCTGGACGATGCGCTGTGGGGCGTGCGCACCCAGCTGCTGATCGGCGGGCCGCTGGCCCTCGTTCTCGCATCGGTGGCCGGCTATCTGGCCGCGGGGGCGGCGCTGCGCCCGATGGAACGGATGCGGCGGCACGCCGAGGCCATCTCCGCACAGAGCTCGGGCGAGCGCCTGCCGCTGCCCGCGGCGCGCGACGAGCTCCACCAGCTCGGGCTGACGCTGAACCAGATGCTCGATCGCCTGGAGGCCGGGCTGCAGCGCGAGCGTCGCTTCGTCGCGGAGGCCAGCCACGAGCTGCGCACGCCGCTCGCACTGCTGAAGCTCGAGCTCGACCTCGCACTTGCCCAGCCCCGCTCGGCCGACGAGCTCGTCGCCGTCCTGAGGTCGGCGGACGAGGACGTCGACCGCCTCACCAGGCTCTCCGACGACCTGCTCCTCCTCGCCTCGTCGCAGGACGGCCGTCCTCCGCCGGACCAGTCGGACGTCGACGTCCGGTCACTGCTGAAGAAGTCGGCCGCCCGCTTCTCAGCACGCGCCAGGCAGGAGGGCCGCCGGATCGTCGTCCGGTGCGAGGGCCGTCCCGTCGTCCGCGCGCATGCCGGGCGCCTCGAGCGCGCGCTGAGCAACCTCGTCGACAACGCGGTTCGTCATGGAGCCGGTGACGTCGAGCTCCGGTCCACCTGGCAGGACGGCCGGGTCTCGATCTGGGTGACCGACCGTGGCCCGGGCCTTGACGACGCGCTCCGCGCTCGTGTCTTCGAGCCGTTCGGCCGATCCTCGGCACCTCGGGCGCAGGGCGGCCGAGGGCTCGGCCTCACGATCGTCCAGGCCATCGTCTCCGAGCTGGACGGCACGGTGACCGTCGAGAACCGCAGCGACGGCGGGGGGACGGTGGCGACCATGACGCTCCCCGGGCGTGCTGGGCAGCCGTAGCCTTGCTCGTGGACAAGGACGCCGGTCCCGGCTCCGACAGCGGAGGCGAGACCGGCGCCCTCAGGTGCTCAGCCCACGATCCACCGCTGGTTGGTCCCGCCGTTGCAGGTGTACTGCACCAGAGCGGCGCCGTTCGCGGTCGAGAAGCCGAAGACCTCGAGGCACAGGCCGCTGTTGACGTTGCGGAACGTCATGCCGCCGGGTGTCCCGGACCGGGTCCACAGCTGATTGGTCCCGCCGTTGCAGGTGTACTGCACGGCAGCGGTTCCGGGGGCCTGGTTGAACGCCGGGATCTCGAGGCACTTCCCGCTGTTGACGTTCACGAGCCGGTAACTGCTCCCGACGGGCTCCACCGTCCACTGCTGGTTGGTCCCGCCGTTGCAGGTGTACTGCCTGACGGCCGCCTGGTTCGCGGTGCTGGCGTTCCAGACGTCGGCGCACAGGTTGCTGTTGACGTTGCGGACCCGGACCGCGGGCGACGGCTGCTGGTTGAGCTGCCACTCCTGCGATCCGTCGGCCAGTGAGGTCTCGAGAGTGAGCGGCGCGCCCGCCGTCGAACCGGTCAGGTAGAGGTTCGTGTTCGCGGTGGAACGGAGCCTGACGTAGCCGTCCGAGGCGGGGACGACGGTCCAGAGCCCGTTCGCGATGTTGTCGACCCACTGGCCGATCCGCTGCCCGGCGGTCGCGTTCCCGGTCCAGATCCCTGCTGCGCGGCCACCTGACTTGTTGAGCAGCGTCACCGTGTTGTTCGGCTTGTCCGTCACGTGCCACAGCTGCGTAGCCGGGTTGGCTGCCGACCCGGCCGCCTCGAGCCGCACGTCCGGGACGTCGGCGTTGCCGAGGTTGGCGTCGTTGGTGTTGTTGCCGGTCCCGATCACCTGGCCGGTCTTGCGGTTCACGATCTGTTGGTACGCCCCGTTCGACTGCCCCAGGTCGACCTCACCGAACCGGATGACGGGGGTGGTCGTCGCACCGCCCCACGTCCCCGAGAGGATCGCCACCCGCCCCGTTCCTTCGACGTACTGCAGGGGGCGGCTGTACCCGGCGGGCACGGTCGTCTGGTACTCGGTCCAGGTGCCGGTGCTGCTTCCGTCGTTCATCCAGATGCTTCCGCTACCAGCAGCGTTGTAGATGATGCGCCCGTCGGGGAGGGTGCCGATGACCGGGCTCCCGCCCGTCGCGAGGCGTCGCGATCCGGTGTCCACGGGCAGCTGGCCGATCTCGAGGCCGTTGGGGTCGCCGTCGGCGAAGAACCGCAAGGGGTCGTCGGCGATCTTGTACCGGACGTTCGAACCCCCACCCCAGTACTCGAACGTGAGGATCCACCTTCCGTCGGTCGTGGGCGCGATCGTCGTCATGCCCGGCCGGCCACCGCCGATCTGCTGTCCGCCGTTCACGTTGAACGTGTCTCCGGCGACGTCGACGACCGGGGCGCTCCAGGCGGCGCTCGTGCCGTCCCAGGTCCTGTGCGCCAAGATCTGGGCGTGCGAGTCCGGTGCGGTGTCGTTCGCCGGGTCGAGGGTCGGGACGCCCGTCGTCGTGTTGTAGCCGAGGTAGTCGTTCTCGTCGGAGTAGTAGGTGACGAGCCGGTTGTTGCGCACCATCAGGTGCGGCTCCCAGACCGGGTCGACCTGCCGGGTGGTGTTCGCCTGCGCGACGTTGGTGCCTGTGGCCCCCGCGCTGCCGCCCTGCCACCCGCCGGTCGCGATGATGTTGACGAACTCCCAGCTCACGCCCTCGTCGGTGCTCGCGTAGAGCGCGAGGGCGAGGTCACGGCGGTCGCCGTCGTTCGTCGGCACCCAGCTCGGGTCCGCGGCCTTGCGCTCCCGGTAGTACTCGTCCTCACCGGTGACCAGGCTCGCGAGGACCAGCGTCCCCGTCCTCAGGTTGCCGACGTCCTGCGGCAGCACGTAGAGGTACGGGCTGGTCCAGTTGCTCGTGTACTTGTCCATCGCCGGGTCGTTGGACAGCTCGGCCGGCGAGCGCACCTCGGACAGCGGCTGCCAGGAGGTGCCGGAGTCGTCGCTCTTCCAGATCGGCAGGGTCTGACCCACGGCGCCGCCGATCGTGTCCGGTGCGGGGTAGTCCACCACCGTCGACTTCTCGAACGCCGCGACCAGCCGTCCGCTCGGCAGCTGCGCCGTCTTCGGGTAGACCACGCAGTTGCCGAGGCCCTTGAGGCACGGCTCCTGCGCGGGGAGCTGGTACATGACTCCACCGGTCGGGTTGTAGGCCTGTGCGGTCACGACCGGAGCCAGCATCGCCGCCGAGACGGCCAGGAGCACTCCGAGTGCCGTCGCCTTGATCCTTCTTCTCATGCCAGTTCCTCCACTTCCTTGTCGGTCGAAGCAGCTCACTCGTCGCCCGGCCCGCGGCAGGGGACACCTTGACGGGATCGGCCGGCTGGGGAGACGTCAACCGTCAGCCAGTCGTCCCGGGCCATGGACGAGTGAGGTGGCGGATCGAGCGGGATCAGTCCGCCCCGTGAGGTACTTCGCCGTCGCCTCCGAGGCTGTCGTGCGGTGCACTGACCGACCACGCTGTCTGTCGCCGATCTGCACCTTAGGGCAGGATGTTACCGATAACAAGACCAATGTGACCGGTAACATCGGTTCGCCTCGTTGCTCGCGATCGAGCCCGGCGGACCGTGTCCGGGCGCGCTTCAGTCGTCGGCCGGCGTGCGGGTCACAAGCACATCCCTAGCTCGCGGCGGCGACCGCCTCCGCGATCGGCGTCCCACCGTTGCCGAACGCGATGGTCCGCCCGACGGTGCCGCCGTCGGCCAGGACCGCGGCGGCGACCGCGGCGACGTCGGCCCGCGAGACCCGGCCGTCGCCGGGGTTCGTCACCTCGATGAGGCCCGTGGGCTCGTCCAGCGTGAGCGGACCGGGGGCGAGGATCGTGTAGTCGAGCCCGAGGGCGCGCAGGTGCTCGTCGGCCGCGCTCTTCGCGTCGGCGTAGGCGAAGAACGAGCTGGTCTCGGGGACGCCATGGTCGGGGCCCGCGCCGATGTAGGACACCATGACGTAGCGCGCGACGCCCGCCGCCTTCGCGGCGTCCATCGAGCGGACGGCGGCGTCGCGGTCCACGGCGTAGGTGCGCGCGGGGTTCCCGCCGCCCGCGCCCGCCGACCAGACGACGGCGTCCTGCCCCCGCACGAGCTCGGCGAGCCCGGCGGTGTCGAGCTTCTCGACGTCGGCGACCAGCGGGGTCGCGCCCGTGGCTGCGACCTCCTCCAGATGGTCGGGGTTGCGGATCACACTGGTGACGTCGTCGCCCCGCTCCACGAGGAGCGGAGCGAGCAGGAGCGCGATCTTTCCGTGGCCGCCGATGATCAGGACGCGGGACATGGGGCTTCCTTCCGTCAGGTTCGGCTCCAGGCTATGCCGGACGGCGGCGCGCCCGCCGGGCCGATGGGTCCACCTCTTGGGGGGCCCACCGGCCGTCGGCGGCCGCTACAGGTAGGGCCTGGTGATCAGCTCGATGTAGTGGCCTGCCGGGTCCAGGAGGTAGACGCCCCGGCCGCCGTGCCCGGTGTTCGTCTCTCCCGGTCGTGCTCGCTGCGGGTCGGCCCAGTGGTCGCGCTTCTCGGCCTGGATCTTGGCGTAGGCGCGATCGAAGTGGGCATCGTCCATCAGGAACGCGTAGTGCTGGGGCGGGAAGTCGATCGGCGTCGCGGCGAACTGCAGCAGGAAGCCGTCGTCGAACTGCAGGTTGGTGAACGGGCCCCAGGAGGGCGCGTCCTCGAGCTCGAGGAGGTCGCGGAAGAAGGCGGCCGAGGCCGCCGTGTCCTTGGCCGCGACGATGGTGTGGTTGAAGCTGGCGGTCATGGTCATCTCTCTGTCGGTTGGTCGTTCCTGCGTGTGGCTTCAGGAACCCGACGGCGGGCCGCGGGCAGCAGCGTTGCTGCGCGGCATCGATGACGTCAGACGACGACCGGATCGCCCATCTGTGCGTGGCTGCGAGCAGCCTGACCGGTCATCACGGTCGCGAGGCTAACAGCGAATCCGCGCCCCGGGCAACGAAACCCATCGACCGTTGCCGGTGTCAGGGGCCGGCCTGGGGTGAAGCGTGCTCATCCGAGGCGCGGTCCCTGACGATGCGCGTGCCACCGCCCTGCTACTCGGCCAGCTCGGGTATCCGACCTCGGCGGAGAAGGTCGCCGCCCGGTTCGCGCGCCTCGCCGAGAGTGAGAACGACCCCGCATGGGTCGCGGTCGATCCGCACGATGAAGAAGTCATCCTTGGATTTGCCGCCGGACACCTCTTCTGGCCCTACGAGCTCGACACGCCAGTGGCCGAGCTGACCGCTCTCGTCGTCACCGAACGGCGCCGTGGCGCCGGAGCTGGCCGGGCCCTCGTGGCGACTTTCGAGGAGTGGGCGACGGCTGCGGGCAGCAGCCGCGCCACCGTCGCATCGTCCTTCCGCCGCACAGGGGCTCACGCCTTCTACGAGAGGCTTGGATATGAGCAGCTCGCGAAGAAGTTGGAGAAGACGCTCTGAGCGAGACGATGAGCGAAGAGATCTCTGAAACAAGCTCTGGCCGACTCGCCTGAAGAGCACCCTGGTCCTTCGAGGACCCGACGATTGGTCCGGTCGATCAGGTCTCCGGGTCCACTCAGGAGAGATTCCTGGGTTGACCTGGCCCGATATGGTGCCCCGTGCAGGACTTGAACCCGCGACCGAGAGGAGGCTTCCGAGGCCATTGGCGGACCCAGAAACCGGGCTAGGTATCCGCGGAATCTCTTGGGATTCTGCGGGTTGACGCCGGGCGTCGGTCGGCAGTCTATCCGGTCGTCCACGGGTTGATGCGGGTTCAATCGGGCAGGTTCTGAGGGGGAGGGTCAGGTCGTCACGCGAAACGCGGACGTCGCCCCCTCGGTCAAGGGTCGCGCGGCTCCGCGCATCTCGGGACTCGGGGCAGTGATGCGTGCACCGATCGAGCGAGACAGCGAGAGCACCTAGCCGCTGGCACCGTGAAGTTGTCACATCGAGGCTCGTGATCGCACCACGGACTCCTCCTGACTTACGCCATTTAGTGCGTGTCGTGGCCTCGAGCGCTGTTTTGAAGGTCGTGGGCACACGGGCCCCGATCAGTGCGCTCCGACGTGCAACCAGCCGATCAAACCCGTAGTCACAGCGCCACGCGGTCTGCCGCCTGTCGAACATGGCCGAAGTCAGGACGGCGTGGGCGCCGTGGCGCTGGAGGACGGCACGTTCCTCGACGTCGCGATAGTGGAGCGGGAGCGCTGGGTCTTGGACCTGGCTGTGCGTGGGCCTTCACCGAGCCCAGGTTGAAATCCAGGGATGATCAGGACGCCTGCGACAGAGCGCTTGCGATCACTGCGGCGGTCTTCTGCGGAGCCTCGTCCGGGAGGAGGAACACCGAGCCGGGAATCGTCACCAGGGTCACGTTGTGGGCCGCTTGGAGTGTGGCGCGCTCGGCGTCGGTGAGGCCTCCGTCCCCCTTTTCGGCGTGGACCACCCACACAGGATTGTCAGACGCGGCCAGCTGCGCAGCGAAGTCCCGGTCTTCGGCGATGTAGTCGAGGTACTCGCCGCTTGCTCGGACCGAATCGCCGGCCCTGTTCTGCTTGAAGTCCTCGATCAGTTCCTTCTTGTGCCGCTCAGGTGTCTTGGCAGATCTGGCCATCAGTGGCATGAGCCGGAGCAGCACGGCCATCGGCCAGCTGCCTACCTTCTGCGACGCCCGTACGACGGCGCGGAAGAACCGAGCCTCATCCTCAGTCGTCAGGCTGATGCCGAGGAGTACGACCGGGCCCTGGAAGTGCCCTGACAGCACCATGTCCAGGGCCACTGTCGCGCCGTGGGAGAAGCCTACGACCACGTCGCACCCGTGTGCTTTGGCCAGTTCGCCAGCCCGACGGGACAGGGCGGGGATGGACACGTCTTCGGACACAGGCGCGCCTGCCATGCCCGGCAGTGTCGTGGCCACCAAGCGAAACCCGGACAGCGCCGGGTCAGCCATCACGAGGTCGAACGACCGAGCCGCGTTGGCTCCGCCCGGTAGGAGCAGGACCGATCGATCCGCATCCGGTGGTCCCGATGTCAGAAGCTCCCAGGCTTCCCTCATGGCCACCTCCGAATAGTGGACTCCTACTCATGAACGGTAGGCCCAACGATCCCCGCCAGCAGGCTGGAGTTCTGATGATCCGTGACGCACTCGGCGACAGGGTCATCTTGATCGGTTGCGCTGGTTGGCCCAGGACGCGGCGGCGGAGGGCTACGGCGAGTACCGACTTGCGTCATTTAGAGCTCGTTTCAGAATGGCTGGTCGGGCAGTTTGCGCCAGCAGATGATCGCGCAGGCGAGGTGCATGAGGCCCAGGCGGAGGTCGGCGCGGCGTTCGTAGCGGGTGCGCAGGCGTTTGTGCTGGTGCAGCCAGGCGAATGAGCGTTCGACGACCCACCGCTTCTTGCCGAGTCCGGACCCGTGGGCGGTGCCCCGGCGGGCGATCTTGGGGGCGGTGCCGCGGGCGCGCAGCTGGCGGCGGTAGATGTCGTAGTCGTAGCCGCGGTCGGCGAACAGCCGTCTGGGCTTGCGGCGCGGCCGCCCGACCACGCCGCGGATCGCGGGCAGCGAGTCGACCAGTGGTAGCAGCTGGGTGACGTCGTGGCGGTTCCCACCGGTCAGACTCACCTGCAGGGGCACGCCGTTCGCGTCGACAATCAGGTGGTGCTTGGAGCCGGGGCGGGCGGCGTCGGAGCCGGAAGCAGCGGGCGTACTTGCTCCCACAGCCCGTCAGCGACCAGATCGTCGATCACGATCCCGCAGCACGCCCGATCCACCCGAACTGGGCACACCGGACACACCGGTTATTCTTCTCCAAACCCGGCACGAGACCGTAGGCTGTGTCTCCCGGAACCTGGGAGGCCACCGTGGACGGAGAGCCCGACCCGCGCACCGCCACGCACGCGCCGGGCTTTCTTGCCCTGGTGGCCGCGTTGCGCCGACCCGGCGACGCCGACCACGCCCTGGTGGCCCGCGCGACCAAGGTCGGGTACTGGTTGACGACGGAGGCCATCGAACGGATCCGGGTCGGCACCACGCTGCCGTCGCCCGAGGAGCTGACCGGCTACCTCGCCGCCTGCGAGGTGCCGCCCGCGGCACGGCATCCGTGGCTGGACGTGTTGCGGCGATTCCGTGGCGAGACGGGGCCTTACGCCACCACGATCAATGTGCTCAGGGCGGTCCAGGGTGTCGTGCGGGCGGCGCGGCCCCTGTTCGACGCGGTGCCGGACGGGTTCGTGGACGCGGCCCAACGCCTCGTCCGGCTGCAGGCCCACCTGGACGAGGCAGTGGCGACGGCCCGACGAAACCGGCCCATGGTGGGCCCCGCCAGGACGTTCCACCAGACCGGCGTGCCCGGGCACAGCGAGGTATGGCGGCATCGGGCGATCTTCCGGTACATGGTCGCAACGGTCCGACCCGGGGACTACGCCCGGCAGCTTTCCGATCGGTGTGCGCGCGCGTTCGGGCCGGCCCGCGATGCGCTGGACGCCCTGTGCCGCACGTTCGACGGCGACCCGGCGATCGACTCCGTCGCCCGGATCTGCGCCGAACTCGACGAATTTCTCGCGGCGGTCCGCGCGGAGGCACCCGCCGACGCCGACAAGGCGGCGATGCCCGCCCCGGCCCGCACGCTGCTGGTGACCTTGGACCCGGAACAGGTGGCGGCGCTGCCCCGGTTGTGCGGACCGTGGCGGGCGATGACCGGCCTCGACGTGCCGGTCGACCGGGTGCTGGCCGAAGCGGCTATGGCCGAGATCTACGAAGACCGGGACCTCGCCGTCCCGCCCATCCACTGGGTGGACTCGCCGGTCGCCGCCCTGCAGCTGCTGAAGGTAGCCGACGCTGGGCCGTCACTGTCCATCTTCAACGGTAGCCCCATCCCACCCGTCCGGGCCTTCGCCGACGCCCCGACCCTGCCGCCGGGGACGTGGCCGGCCTCGGCACCGGACTGGGACCTCGGCGACCAGGCCGACCCGACGGCGTTGTGGCACCTGGCGGACGCGTTCGACCTGCTGATGTTCGACGCCTACGGCCCGCCCGTCGAGGGTGCCCACGGCTACTCGGTCGAGTCGATCCTGGCGGGCTCGGTGCACCGCGTGATCGGGCCGGACGCGCAGTGCCCACCGGCGTACCCCGCCTGGCTGTCGACATACTGGCTCGGGTTCTTCGACCTCGCCCGGGACCTGGACCTGGTCCGCTACGGGGCCGGCACCGACGCCGTACTCGAACTGGCGGTCGAGGTCGGCCAGACTGGCATCGGATGGTGGTGGCCGCACCGCGACCTGTGCGTCATCTCCCGGCGGCCGGTGGCGATGGCCACCGAGGAGTTGACCGGCCGCGAACGCGGCCGGCGCCTGCACCGCGGGGACGGGCCGGTACTGGAGTTCGCCGACGGCACGCGGTACTACGCCTGGCACGGCACCCCGGTCCCGGCCGACCTGATCGAGGAGGGCTGGTCGGTCACCCGGATTCTCAGCGAACCCAACCTCGAGGTGCGTCGTTGCGCGATCGAACGCCACGGTTGGCCCAGGTTCATCGACGAGGCCGGGCTGCGCCAGGTCGGCCAGCCGGCCCTCGACCCCGGCAACCCCGGCCAGACGCTGACCCTCTACGACGTGCCGTGGGGCGGCCGGATCCTGGTGTGCAGCAACGCCAGTCTGGAACGCGACGGCACCCGCCGCCGGTACGGAGTCGAGGTCCGGGGCTCCGACGACGATCCGGTCCGTGCCGCCGCCAGCCTGTTCGGGCTGAGCCGGGAGCATTACCTGACCATGCAGCGCGCGACCTGAACCGGAGGCCCCCGTGACCGACACCCGCCGCATCGAAGCCCAGCCCACCGTCGAGGTGGACATCCCCGTCTTGACCGGACTCCAACGCCAGGGCGACGTCGCCATCATCCCGGTGGGCATGGCCTACCGCCTCGACCAGTCGCCGCCGGTGCCGGTGCCGGCCGAGGGGATCGCGCTGATCAGCGGCGAGACCGGCCATACCCACCTGCTCGTCGCCGACGGCCCGGTGACCTGGACGACCGTGCCGTGGCACTACCGCGACGTGGGAATGTTCACGGTCGCCGCGGAAGCGGTGGCCTATGTCCTGCACCCAGAGCACGCAGCGCTCGGCTGCGGACCGGGGGAGTACCTGGTGCGGCGGCAGGAGGAGATGACGCCGAACGGATGGCGAGTGGTCGCCGACTGAGTGGCCGTTTCTCAACGCGTCGCGCCGGGCGGCGCCACACATCCAGATCAACCAGCCGTACGGGCTGTGGACACCGCAATGGTTGCGGGCCGAAGGGTGACTGGAGGAGCGGGAATCCCGCGTCATCGTTCATACCCGGGAGCTTCGCCAGCGGGCGGGCTGCCCTTGTTCGGTGCGCAGGTAGGTGCGGTCGAGATTTCTGCTGGGACTCGTGTCAGGCGTTGGGGTTGAACGGGATCCCGGACGGCTTGGCCCTGCTCAGCTCGAGCGGATACCTGCTGTCCTGAAGCGGGAAGTTGGCGTCGCCCCACGAGGACCTGTTCAGCGTGTCGCGCAGATCACTACGGAGTTCCGTCCAGCTGACCAGTGCGGGCTGGTCCCAGCCCCCGTCGCCCCACGCCTCCGCCTGCTCACCGGACATGGCGAAACGCATGACGTGCGTGCTTGCGCCGTCCTTGTGGTAGACCGCCTTGACGCGGGAGCCGCTCTTCTCCGAGATGTCGGTCCACGGCTTGGTCTCGTACTGGCCGTGGCGGGACACTGACACGTAGGAGGGCGTTCCCGAGCCCTGCGGTACCCAGACCACCACGCCCTCCCAGTCGTGGCGGTGCGACGTAGCGGTGCAGTTGTCGCAGCTCATGTCCTTTTCGAAGTACAAGGCGTAGACGATCGCGCACCAGCCGTTGTTGCACGTGGCTCGCGAGTAGGTGTTGGCCATGCCGAGGTGGCCGCTGCGGCACTGACCGGTGACGGGTCCGCTGTCGTCGAGGCCGCCGTTGAGCCTGCCGCTGTTGTCGATTGCCGCGGCGGGCAGACAGCCGTCGCCGTCGTAGTCGAAGAACGGCTGGAACGTCCGCTGGAACGAGGTGGCGTTCGGGGGCAGCGGCTCCAGCACTGCGGCTGAGGCGACGTTCGGCAGGCCGAGGGTCAGCGCGACCGCGCCGACCATGGCCAGAAAGGCCCTGGCCGGGCGAGACGAAACTCTCGAGCTCACTGCAGTAGTCATGCTGGGTTCTCCGATTCACTCGCTCCGTGTGCCGAGACCTCTTGGCAAGGCCTGACTCTTGCAGTCGAGGGAATGCAGCGAGTTACCACAAGACGGCCATCCGGTGCCGGTGCGATGTACTCGCGTGCGAGCAGGTCCTGGTGTATCGAACTAGTGTTCTAAACGGCGCTAGGCTTGCTGCCATGGTGGGGCGAGACGGGCAACGGTACTCGCCTTGCGCACGGAAACCGATCGGTTTACGATTGCTGGATCGAGGTTGGCTTCCATGGTCGCCCGGTCACACCAGAGGGAAGAGGGAGCCATGTCCAGCCCAGAGTCGCGGTCCACGATCGATGTTCCGGGGACCATCAGCCACACACTCGCTCCGCTCGGTGGGCACGACGGCCGCGTGGGTGCGCTGCGCTACCTCAAGGCGGGCACGGGAGCTCCTGTCGTGCTGCTGCACACCGTGCGTACGCAGGCCGAGCACTTCCGCTCGCTCATCCCGCTGATCTCGGATCACTACACCGTCTATGCCCTCGATCTGCCAGGGATGGGCCACTCCGAGATCGTGCCCGGGGCGTCGTATGACGAGCCGGCGATGCGCGCCGGCGTTGAACGGCTCCTGACCGAGCTCGACCTCAACGACGTGACGCTGGTCGGAGAGTCCATGGGCGCGACGCTCGCCCTGACTGTCGCAGCCGATCTGCCGCACCGGGTACGGCGCGTCGTGGCGGTCAACACCTACGACTTCCCCGGTGGGATCGCCAGGTCCAGCCTCCTTGCCCGGATCGTGGTCGGGGCCGTTCTGGCCCCAGGCATAGGCCCCGTGGTCGCCGGGGTCGAGCCCAAGGCGGCCCTCCGCACGATCCTGCAGGGCGGACTGAGCGACAAGACCGCCCTGCGGGACGACTACCTCGACGAGCTGCTCCACGTCGGGACCCGCCCCGGCTACCCGACCGTGGCCCGGGCCGTCTACCAGAGCCTGCCCAGCCTGATCGCGGCCCGCTCGCGCTACCCCGAGGTGAAGTCCCCCGTGCACCTCGTCTACGGGGAGAAGGACTGGTCCCGGCCGTCGGACCGGCAGGCCAACAAGGACCTGCTGCCCGACGCGGAGTTCACACAGGTGCCCGGGGCGGGTCACTTCATCGCCCTGGAGCGACCCGACGTGCTGGCCGACCTGCTGAACGCCGTGGCATGATGACCAACATAAACCGATCGGTTTCCGCTTCTCTCGGATCTCGATAGACTGACCCCATGACCATGACCACGGAGGCGAAAGCGAGCACGCGAGAGCGGCTGCTGGAGGCGGCGGCAACGCTCACCTACCGTGAGGGCACCGGCGTCGGCATCCAGGCGCTGTGCCAGGCGGCGGGAGTGTCGAAGCGTTCCCTCTACCAGCTGTTCGACAGCAAGGACGAGCTGCTGGCAGTGAGCCTGGAGCGGGGCGCGCCCGCGTACAAGGCGTGGCTCCTGCCTCCGGCAGGCGATGACCGTTCACCGCGTGAGCGGATCCTGCACGTCTTCGGTCAGCTGGAGTCGCAGTCGGCGGCGCCCGACTTCCAGGGCTGCCGATACCTGGCCGTCCAGATCGAGCTCAAGGACCCCACTCATCCTGCGAGCCGGGTGGCGCGCGGCGTCAAGGACGACCTGACGGGGTTCTTCCGCGCCGAGGCCGACCGGGGCGGGGCACGTGACCCCGACCTGCTGGCCCGACAGCTCATGCTGATCTTCGACGGCGCGAGCGCTCGCGCAGGGGTCGGGGCCGACGACCTGGCGGGACTCGTCTCACCCACCGTCGGCGGTCTCCTCGACGCCGCAGGTTTGCGCTGACGCGCTGGACGACCGAGCAAGAGCAAGGAAGCGTCATGGCCATCGCCGCACTGACCAGCCTCACCGAGGGCGCCGTCATCCCCTTCGGCGGGGACCGGTACACGACGGTGCCCGCCGAGCTCGCCGCGGCCTTTCGCGCGGGCGACCAGCTGCACGTTGTGCAGTCGACCGGGGCGCTGCTGCACGTCCCGGAGGCGGTACGCACCGCCGTGACAGTGCAGGTCGACGCGGCGGTCGACGCGTTCGCGCGGCTGCGGTCATCAGGTAAGAGCACGGTGCGTGATTTCTACACGGCGTTTGCCGACGCCCTGGCCGACGACGCCGTCTGGAACCTCATCGAGACCGCCAACACCGACGACGTGGCCCGCGCGGAGCAGCTCGGGCGCTCGACGACCAGGCTGCGCGTCGCGGCGCAGATGCGCCAGGACATGATCGCCGGCCTGCGCGGCTGGGCGGCTCAGCAGGCGGCCCGGGCCGGGGACGGTTCCGCCGATCTGGTCGAGCGCGTCGAGCACGACGGCTGGGCGGTCGAGATCGTCTCCGCCCCGCTCGGGGTGATCGGCTTCGTCTTCGAGGGTCGCCCCAATGTCTTCGCCGACGCCGCCGGCGTGCTGGCAACGGGCAACACCGCGGTGCTGCGCATCGGCGGCGACGCGCTCGCGACGGCCCGGGCGATCGACCGGCACGCCCTGCGCCCGGCCCTGCGGTCCGCCGGCCTGCCCGAAGGCGCTCTCGCCCTGGTCCCGGTGCGCGAACGCGCCGCCGGCTGGGCCCTGTTCAGCGACTCCCGGCTCGCGCTCGCCGTGGTGCGCGGCTCGGGGGCCGCAGTGACCCAGCTCAGCAGCGTCGCGCGGCAGAGCGGGATCCCGGTGAGCGCGCACGGCACGGGCGGCGCGTGGCTGGTGGCCGACGGTGCCGCGCAGGTCGAGCGCTTCGCCGGCGTCGTGCGGCACTCCCTCGACCGGAAGGTCTGCAACACCCTCAACGTCGTCGCCGTCGTGCGCGAGCGCGCGGACGAGTTCGTGCCCGTGCTGCTGCGGGCGGCGGACGACGCCGCTGCGGCGCGGGGCGGCGTCGCGCGCGTGCACGTCGCCAGCGGCAGCGAGGGCTGGGTGCCGCCGGCCGAGCTCGAGCGCCGCATCGTGGTGCGGCGGGCCGAAGGCCCGTCCGAGGAGTCGCGCGCGAGCCTGCTGCCGCTCGAGGAGCTCGGCACCGAGTGGGAGTGGGAGGACACACCGGAGCTGAGCCTGGTGGTGGTCGACGACGTCGACGAGGCGGTCGCGTTGTTCAACGCGTACAGCCCGCAGTTCGTGGCGTCCCTCGTCTCGGCGGACCCGGCCGCGCACGCGCGGTTCCGTGACCTGGTCAACGCGCCGTTCGTCGGCGACGGGTTCACGCGCTGGGTCGACGGCCAGTACGCGCTCGAGCGCCCGGAGCTGGGACTGTCCAACTGGGAGAACGGGCGGCTTCTGGGCCGGGCGGGTGTGCTCACCGGGTCCGACCTCACCACCCGGCGCACCTTCGCGCACCACGACAGCTTCGACCAGCACCGCTGATCGAAGGGGGGCGCAGACGGTCATTCGCGGTGTGCGTGATGCGTAGTGTTCAGGCGTGGGTGTCGTCGTAGGCGAGGTCTCGGCCTGGATAGCGTCGGCGCCGGCGATGAAGCGCGGCAGCGGCTCGTCCTGGCCGGCGATGGTCAGCAGTGCGCGAGCGAGCTTGGCTGGGTCGCCGGGCTGCTGGCCGTTCATGCCCTTCATGGCCTGGATCGTCGGGACGGTCCGGGGGGCGTAGTCGTTGATGGACGGCTCGGGCCAGGCCGTGGAGCCGTCCACGAGGAGCTCGGTACGGAAGTAGCCGGGCTCCACGACCGTGGTGCGGATGTTGTACGGCGCGACGTCCTGGTGCAGGGACTCCATCCAGCCCTCGACTGCGAACTTGGAGGCGGCGTACGCGGCGGTGAACTCCGGGCCGACCAGGCCTGCGGTCGACGAGATGGTGATGACGTGACCGGCGCGCTGCCTGCGCATGAGAGGTAGGACGGCGCGGGTGACGTTCATCGGGCCGAAGAGGTTGGTCTCGAACTGCTGGCGCATCTGCGCGGGTGAGACCTCTTCGAAGTAACCGGCGAAGAGGTTCCCTGCGTTGTTGACCAGGACGTCGACGCGACCGAAGTGGTCGATGGCTGCCTGCGCGATGTCCACGCCCATGCCCCGGCCTGCGCCGGTAACCAGCAGCACCTTGCTCTGAGCCGTCTTGTCAGTCATGTCCGTACGTCCTTCGTCACGAGTCGGAACCCCGCGTCGACGGCCGGTCATGTGGGTCTTCCCCGCTCCGGCCCGCGGCGGCAACACCAGGTAACCGCCTGCCATGAGCGCGAAGAAGTTGCTGCTGGACGGTGTACTCGTGGCCCGCCCCTCGTCCTGGGAGTCCGGCCTAGCCTGGAGGGGTGGACAACCGTGAGCAGGTCAAGGCGTTCCTCAGCTCCCGCCGAGCCAAGATCACTCGCGAGCAGGCCGGTCTGCGCAACTACGGCCACAAACGGCGGGTGCCTGGACTGCGCCGTAGCGAGGTCGCCGACCTGGCCGGCGTCAGCGTCGAGTACTACGCCCAGCTCGAGCGGGGCGACCTCAGCGGCGTCTCCGACAGCGTGCTCGACGCCCTGGCCCGAGCACTCCACATGGACGAGGCCGAGCAGCGTCGCCATCCTGCGGGCCGAGGCCGGTCGCGACCCTTACGACAAGGCATTGACCGACCTGGTCGGGGAGCTGTGCACCCGCAGTGACGACTTCCGTGTCCGCTGGGCCGCGCACGACGTCCGCCTGCACCACACCGGGCTCAAACACATCCACCACCCCGTCGTCGGCGACGTGCACCTGTCCTACGAGGTGATGCAGCTGTCCGGCGACCCCGGCCTGGCACTGACCGCGTTCAGCGCCGAAGCGGGCTCTCCCAGTGACGACGCCCTCAAACTTCTAGCCAGCTGGGCCGCCACCCACGACCCGGCCGACGCTCCGGCGAGACCGAGCCAGCCGCAAGCCAGGGCCAGAACGAGAACCTGTCTGGGATCTCGTTCAGCCTTGCGCGATGGTGTCCTGGTCGGTGCTGCGCTACTCGGCGGCGCCGGTCGTCGCAGTTGGTGAGGAGCTCGCCGACCAGGTCGCTGAGATCCCGGTCGCGCGGGGCGCGACCGGCCTTGGCCCGCAGGATCGCGACGGTCTGCCGAGCCGCCCGTTCTGCACCAGCCGGCGATCCCGATCCACTCGGCCGCGAGGGAGTGCCCGCCGAGGCTCGCCTTCTTGATGGCCGCAGCCTCGGTCGCGAGGGCGGTGGCGATGAACTCGGCGGCCTCCTTCGGGGCGGTGGGCGAACTCGGCCAGCCACTCACGGCGCACCGTCTCAGCTTCTCTGCACTTGGCAACTGCAGGTCGTCCGAAGGGGGGCAAGATTCAAACGAGGGGTCAGACTTCAAGCAGCGTTTGACACCGGGGGTCGCGCCAGCTGGGGTCACGGCGCTGATCACTTCAGCATGTGATCAGGAACTGCCAGATCCTCGTGTCCGAGCAGGCGGCTCAAAGCCTGAGCATCGTCTTCCGCGCAGGTATTAGCCAGCGTGTCGATGAGGTGGTCGTAGTCGGGACCCGTCTTGCCCTCATACGCCGCAGTCATGCGGCCCCATTCGTCCCAGGGCAGCATTTCCCGGTTGCACAGCGCGGCGAGGTCGCGGACGGCGTTGCCGCTGATCTCGGCCGGCCCCCAGGCGTGGTCTGTGCCGGGCACTCCGAAGTTCTGGCCATCGACCAGACCGGCTCGATATCGGACCCATGCCTCGCCCCCGGTCAGGAACTCGCCCGGAGCGAGATCCTCGGGGTGCTCGACATAGCCGTTGCCGAGGTGTTCGGTGTCGACGCGCACCCAGCGGCGATCGTCGGTGTCCCAGTACTCGGTGATCCAGTGGTCGACGCCGCGTCCCTCAAGGAAGTAGGTGCCGAAGCCGCATGGGCCCGCGCCGGGATCCCCCGCGCCCGCAAGAACGCACAGGCAAGGATGGTGAAATGACGGCACGTCCCGACCACCCGCCGCTCGGGTGTTCGGGCGTGGTGCAGCGGGGACGAATCGAGGGCGGTCAGCACGGCGATCAGCTCGCTTGCCGGCCGGATGTCCTTCTCCGCGAGCCGGTCCTCGCCGATCCCCGACGCGCTGGCGTCAGCAGGCTGGATCACCAGGCCTTGCGCGACGGCGCAGATACCCACGGGGTCGCCCGGCAGCCCGTCGATGAGCTGAAGCTGCATCGCGTCCAGGCTGGTAAAGCGTCCGGGCTGGGAGTAGCTGAGCACGTCATCGGTCATAGCTGGGCATGCTACGCGGCAGGTCCGACACTCAAGCAGGAGGACGAATCGGACGGTCTCCGAGCCCCTACCCACGATCTCCAAACGGCGCTCGACGCCATCCACCGCACGCACAAAATGGCCCAAGCCAGGAAAAGGACCGCGAGAATGGCGGAGGCTCTCAACGACTGGGTCGGCTGACATCGGGTCCTGCCCGCGGGTCAGGATTGACGGGTCGTCGGAGACGTCGTCGGCATGCCGCTCTCCAGGGCAGTGTTGGTGTTCATGCCCCTGAGGTGCGCGGGCCGCTCCGGGGTACTCCAGCGCACTCCGAGCTGGGTCGCCTGAACGGGCCGCACGAGAGCTCGAACGGAGCCAAAGTGTTGGGTTTCTGTTGGGCAGATCAAGTCTGCGCCCCTTTCGGGACTCGGAGATCCGCAGAACTCCGCCCTTTCGAGGTGCCCCGTGCAGGACTTGAACCCGCGACCGAGAGATTATGAGTCTCCTGCTCTGACCAGCTGAGCTAACGGGGCGCGCCCTTACGGGCGTACGCCGAGAGTACCGGTTCGAGCGGTCAGGACGGGCATCGGCCCAGGCCCGACGCCGATTCCGCCGGGTCCCGAGCCCGGCCACGGAGCCGGCCACGACCCGGCCCCCAAGCCGGCCCCGACCCGCCCCGGTGTCAGAGCCCGACCATCGCCATCCCGGTCTCGTTGTACCGGTTGCCGTGCACGCCGATTCGCGCGGCGAGCGCATCGAGGTCGGACCGCTCGTCGGCAGACAGGGGGACCGACGTCGCGCCGGCGTTCTCCTCGACGCGCTCGATGCGCCGCGTCCCGGGGATCGGCACGATCCAGGGCTGCTGCGCCAGCAGCCAGGCGAGCGCGACCTGGCCGGGCGTCGCCCCCTTCGTCCGCGCGAGCTCGCGCACGTGGTCGACGAGTGCCTGGTTGGCTGTCCGGTTCTCCTCGGTGAACCGGGGGATGGTCGCGCGGATGTCGCCGGGAGCGAACTGGGTGGCCGGGTCGACGGTGCCGGTGAGGAATCCCTTGCCCAGGGGGCTGAACGGCACGAACCCGATCCCGAGCTCCGCGAGGGTGGGCAGCACCTCCGGCTCGGGGTCTCGGGTCCACAGCGAGTACTCGCTCTGCACAGCGGAGACCGGGTGGACGGCGTGCGCCCGCCGGATCGTCGCGGCGCCGGCCTCCGACAGGCCGAAGTGGCGGACCTTCCCCGCCTCGACGAGCTCCTTGACCGTGCCGGCCACGTCCTCGACCGGGACCTGGGGGTCGACGCGGTGCTGGTAGAACAGGTCGATCATGTCGGTGCGGAGCCGGCGCAGGGACGCGTCGGCGACCCGGCGGATCTGCTCGGGCCGGCTGTCGAGGCCGGTCATCCGGCCGTCCCGGATCTGCCAGCCGAACTTCGTGGCGATGACGACCTGGTCGCGCACGGGCGCGAGCGCCTCGCCGACGAGCTCTTCGTTGACGTAGGGACCGTAGACCTCTGCGGTGTCGAAGAAGGTGACGCCGCGGTCGACCGCGCCGCGCAGCACGGCGGTCATGTCGTCGCGGCTGCCCGGGGTCGGGCCGTAGCTCATGGACATGCCCATGGCGCCGAGGCCGATCGCGGAGACCTCGAGGCCCTGGCCGAGCGTACGGGTGTGCATGCTGACTCCTCGGTGTGGCGGGGACGACGACGGCGTGCGGCGAACCGATGCACGCCATGCCGTTCACGCTAGGCGCACGTCGCCGAGACTGCGGGGCCCTGTCAGTACCTGCTTCGGCTGCACCCGCCCGGCAGCGCCGATTTTCACTGGTCCCTCCGCGACCCGGGCCCGTAGGTTCTGCGGACGGCGCGGACGCGCGCCAACCTGGCGTCGACGGACGCCGTCCCTGAACCATCGACGAAGGACCAGTCATGAGCATCACCTTCCCGGTCGCCCTGTCGGGTGCCCGGGCGCAGACCCTGATGTGGGCGCACGAGCACGACGTCGAGCACGCGGCCCTGAACCAGCTGCGGAACATCTCCCGCCTGCCGTGGGTCGAGGGCGTGCGCGTCATGCCCGACGTCCACCTGGGCAAGGGCGCGACCGTCGGCTCGGTGATCGCGATGCGCGATGCCGTGTCCCCGAACGCGGTGGGCGTCGACATCGGCTGCGGCATGATCGGCGTGCGCACGTCGCTCACGGCCGACGACCTGCCCGACGACCTGTCGCGGCTGCGCTCGCGCATCGAGGCGGCGATCCCCGTGGGCTTCCACTCCCACGACGAGCCGGTGGACCTGCGGCGCCTGCGTCCGGTCGCGGGCTCGGGCGGCGCTGAGCGGCTGCGGGGCGAGCAGGCGTTCTGGGACCGCTTCGAGCGGCTGCACCCGAAGGTCCAGCAGCTCGAGACGCGGGCGCGCAAGCAGCTCGGCAGCCTGGGCGGCGGCAATCACTTCGTCGAGGTGTGCGTGGACGCGGACGGTAACGTCTGGCTCCAGCTCCACTCCGGCTCCCGCAACATCGGTAAGGAGCTCGCGGAGCGTCACGTCGCGATCGCCAAGGGCCAGGACCACAACCAGGGCATCGTCGACCGGGACCTGGCCGTCTTCCTCACGGGCACGCCCGAGATGGACGCGTACCTGAACGACCTGTGGTGGGCGCAGGACTACGCGGCGCGGTCGCGGGCGGTCATGATGGCGCTCGCCGTCCAGGCCGTCCGCGACGAGTTCCCGGGGCGCGACATCACCTTCGACGAGGGCGTGAACGTGCACCACAACTACGTGGCGCGCGAGCAGGTCGACGGCGCGGAGCTGATCGTCACCCGCAAGGGCGCGATCCGGGCCGGCAAGGGCGACCTCGGGCTCATCCCGGGCTCGATGGGCACGGGCTCGTACGTCGTGCGGGGTCTCGGCAACCCGCAGTCGTACTGGTCGGCGTCGCACGGCGCCGGACGGCGGATGTCGCGGACCAAGGCGAAGCAGGTCTTCACCACCGACGACCTCGCTGCGCAGACGGCGGGCGTCGAGTGCCGCAAGGACGCCGGGGTCCTCGACGAGATCCCCGGTGCCTACAAGGATCTGGACAGCGTGATCGCCGCCCAGGCCGACCTCGTCGAGGTTGTGGCCCGCCTGACCACGGTCCTCTGCGTCAAGGGCTGACCCACGTTGCCGACGGCGGACCGGTCGCCTCGTGCGTGTACGTCGCAGTTCGGTACGGAGAGTCGTAGTTCAAGCTGCGGATCTCGGTACCGAACTGCGACGTGCGCCGGCGACACGCGCGGTCAGTTCGAGGTCCGGCGCTCCGCCACCGCGATCGCCTGCTCCAGCTCGTCCCGCAGGGCCTCGACCGCCGCCGCGTCCGGGTGCATGCCCAGCGACTCCAGGTGCTGGCGCGCCTCGAAGACCCGGCCTGCCTCGATGGCGGCGTACACGAGGTGCCGCCCCACGTCGGGGGTGTGGTCGCGGACCCGCCAGTGCCCGAGGCCGAGGCCGAGCGCCTCGACCGGCAGGCCGGCCTCCCGCAGGATGCCGATGCCCTCGGCGAGGGCGCGGCCCTGGGGGTCGCGCTCGGCCGCGGTCGTGAGGCGCCGGACGGCGCCCTCCGGGTCGTCGGCGAGGGACAGCCGGCCGAGCTCCACGAGCGGGTACCACCCGCGCGGGTGACCGGCGAGCTCCTCGGCGAGCGCCCATACGGCGAGGTCGGCGGCCTGCTGCCGCGCTTCCGCCGCGCTCGGCTCCTCCCCGGTCTCGCGGAGAGGGTCGTCGGGGTGCGGGTCCTCCTGCGCGCGGCGCCGGACGATCTCGGCGAGGGCACTGAACGCACTCTCGTTGTTGGGGTCGTCGAGCAGCATCGCGCGCAGCGCGTCTTCGTGCACCTCGTCGCCGCGCCGTGGCGCAGACGGTGACGGCCGGCGAGCCCCGACCGTGGATGCGGAGAAGGGCCGACGGATGAGCTGGCGGAGCCGGGGCATCAGGGCCATGCCCACGACCCTACAGTTTCGCCCCGTGGCTCGTTAGGCCGAAAGTCCGTTTGTGGACTGTCGACAAGGCCCCCTCGTATGCTCCAGGGGTGTCAGCCTCCCCCCGACCCGTTCAGGGCGCCACCGTGGAGCCCGAGGGCAGCCCGCAGAACCTGCAGCGCGTCCGCGACGCCAGCGGTCTGCTGACCGCGGCCACCCTCCGCCGCCTCGACGACGAGCTCGGGTGGTACCGCGACCTGCCCGCCGAGGACCGCTCCTACGTAGGGCTCGTCGCGCAGGCAGGGGTGAACGCGTTCATCACGTGGTTCGCGGACCCCGTCCGCCCGCCGCACGGCGTCGGCGAGATGTTCTCGGCCGCCCCGCCGGAGCTGACGCGCTCCATCTCCCTGCAGCAGACGCTGCAGCTCGTGCGGGTGGGCGTCGACGTCGTCGAGCAGCTCTCCGACCAGATCGCCGCGCCCGGCGGCGAGCGCGACCTGCGCGAGGCGGTGCTGCGGTACTCCCGCGAGGTCGCGTTCTCGGCCGCCGAGGTCTACGCGCGCGCCGCCGAGGTTCGCGGCGCGTGGGACGCGCGGCTCGAGGCCCTCGTCGTCGACGCCCTGGTGCGCGGCGACTCCCACGACTCCCTGCGCTCGCGCATGTCGGCCCTCGGGTGGAGCGGGCGGGGGAGCACGCTCGTCGTCGTCGGGTCGACCGCGAGCGCCCTCGACGACGTGCGGACGGCGGAGCTGCGCCGCGTCGCGCGACGCGCGGCGGGCGACGCGCTGGTCGGTATCCACGGCGACCGCCTCGTCCTCGTGCTGGGCGGCGAGGGTGACCTCGTGGGCGCGGCGACCAACCTGCTGACCCGGTTCGGTCCGGGACCCGTCGTGATCGGCTCGCCCGTCCCGAGCCTGGCGGAGGCGGCCCGGTCGGCGCGCGCGGCGCTCGCGGGCCTGGCTGCTGCGGCGGCATGGCCGCAGGCCCCGCGCCCGGTCATGGCGGACGACCTGCTCCCGGAGCGCGTCCTGACGGGCGACGTCACGGCGCGGCGCACGCTCGTGGCGCAGGCGTTCGTGCCGCTGCGGGACGCGGGCGGCGCGGTGCTCGAGACGCTGTCGGCGTACCTGGGTACGGGCCGGTCGCTCGAGGCGGCGGCCCGGCGGCTGTACGTGCACCCGAACACGGTGCGTTACCGGCTGCGGAAGGTGTCGGAGATCACGGGTTGGGACCCGCTGGACGCGCGGGAGTCGTTCGTGCTGCAGATTGCCCTTGCCCTGGGCCAGCTCGGCGACCGGGACTGAGGGCGCCCCGCACGGAGACGCGCCCGGCGCCTTGTAGGGATCCCACAACCGGTTTCTGCCAGGTTGGTACGGGTCGCGACGTCCGGGGCCGGTTCCTGGTTGGCACAGTGGACCCGTGCTCGCCGTCGTCTGCCCTGGACAGGGCTCGCAGACCCCCGGGATGCTCAGCCCTTGGCTCGAGCTGCCCGGCATCGCCGACCTTCTGGCGGCGGCCTCGGACGCCGCCGGGACGGACCTGGTCGCCCACGGCACCACGTCGGACGCGGACACGATCCGCGACACGGCCGTGGCCCAGCCGCTCATCGTGGCGTCCTCCCTGCTCGCCCTGCGCGTGGTCCTGGACGGCCAGGACGCTGCCGACGTCGTGGACGTCACCGCGGGGCACAGCGTCGGCGAGGTGGCGGCGGCGGCCGTCGCGGGTGTCCTGTCCGACGACGGCGCGGCAGGCTTGGTCTCGCACCGCGCCCGGGCGATGGCCCGGGCCGCGGCGTCGGCGCCGTCCGGGATGAGCGCCGTGGTGGGGGGCGAGCCGGAGGAGGTGCTCGCGGCGATCGAGGCCGCGGGGCTGTGGCCGGCGAACGTCAACGGCGGCGGCCAGGTCGTCGCGGCGGGCTCGCTCGAGGGCCTCGCGAAGCTGGGGGAGAACCCGCCGGCACGTGCCCGCGTGATCCCCCTGCAGGTGGCCGGCGCGTTCCACACGCCGTTCATGGCGTCGGCGCGCGAGGTGTTCGAGGCGGTGGCGCTGGGCTGGGCGGCGAACGACCCGCGCCTGCCGCTCCTGGCGGACCTGGACGGCACGGCGTACGCGGGGGGCGAGCACGGCCACGGCCGCGCCGCGGACGTGCTGGCGAACCTGGCGGGTCAGGTGACGGCGCCGGTGCGCTGGGACCTGTGCATGGAGACCCTCGCCGCGCGGGGCGTCACGGGCCTGCTGGAGCTCGCCCCCGGTGGCGTGCTCACGGGCCTGGCGAAGCGCGGCCTGAAGGGCGTCGAGGCCGTCGCGGTGAAGTCGCCCGAAGACATCGACGCGGCCCGTGACCTCATCTCCCGCCACTCGGCGGCCCGGACCACCGGAGCAGAGCAGTGACCATCCTCCAGCAGGCCACCCCGACCCATTTCTCCCGCATCCTCGCGATCGGCGCGGAGCGCGGTGAGAACGTCGTGACGAACGACGACATCGCCGGCCCGATCGACTCGTCGGACGAGTGGATCCGCCAGCGCACGGGCATCGTGACCCGCCGTCGCTCGGGCCCGGAGGTGAACGTCCTGGACCTCGCCGAGGCGGCCGCCCGCAAGGCCCTCGACGCAGCGGGCCTGACCGGCGCGCACGTCGACGCGGTGATCCTGTCGACGATCACGCACTGGCACCAGACGCCGTCGGGCGCCGCGATCCTCGCGGAGCGCCTGGGCGCGACGCCGGCCGCCGCCTACGACATCTCGGCCGCGTGCGCGGGCTACGCGTACGGCATCGGCCAGGCGGACGCCCTGGTGCGCGCGGGCCTCGCCCGCCACGTGCTCGTGATCGGCGCGGAGAAGCTCTCCGACTTCATCGACCCGACCGACCGCACCATCTCGTTCCTCCTCGGCGACGGCGCCGGCGCTGCCGTCGTCGGCCCTTCGGACACCCCGGGCATCGGCCCGACCGTGTGGGGCTCGGACGGCTCGAAGGCGTCGGCGATCCGCCAGACGCACTCCTGGGCCGAGCTGCGCGAGGACCCGAGCCTCGGCTGGCCGACGCTGCGCCAGGACGGCCCGACCGTCTTCAAGTGGGCGAGCTTCCAGATGGCCCCGATCGCTGCGAAGGCGATGGCGGAGGCCGGCGTGACGGCGGACGACATCCAGGTCTTCGTCCCGCACCAGGCGAACACGCGCATCATCGACCAGGTCGTCAAGCAGCTCGGGCTGCCGGACACTGTCGTGGTGGGGCGCGACATCGTCGACACCGGCAACACGTCCGCCGCGTCGATCCCCCTCGCGACCGAGCGGCTGCTCACCGAGGGCCAGGCGAAGTCCGGCGACCTCGCCCTGCAGATCGGCTTCGGGGCGGGCCTTGTGTATGCCGCACAGGTCGTCGTGCTGCCGTAATCTTCCGCACGAACGAAACGCAGTCCCCCGGGGCCGACGGCACCGGTTCACCACGAAAGAGAAGGAACACCATGGCCAACACCGAGCAGGAGATCCTCGAGGGCCTCGCCGAGATCGTCGCCGAGGAGACCGGCCTGCCCACCGACGCCGTCGCGCTCGAGAAGTCGTTCACGGACGACCTCGACATCGACTCGCTGTCGATGATGACCATCGTCACCCACGCGGAGGACAAGTTCGGGGTCCGCATCCCGGACGAAGAGGTCAAGAACCTCGCCACCGTGGGCGACGCGGTCCGCTTCATCGCCGGCGCCCAGGCCTGATCCCGCTCAGGTGCCCGACGCCGGCCGGGCAGCCTCCCACAGGAGGCGACCGGTCCGGCGTCGGGCAGCAAGCAGCACCCCACCGTCCACCGACCCCACGAGGGAGAACCACATGACCTCCGCACGCGACGTCGTCGTCACCGGCCTCGGCGCCACCACGCCGCTCGGCGGTGACGTGCCGTCCACCTGGGACGCCGCCCTCGCTGGCCGGTCCGGTGCACGGACGCTCGACAACGACTGGGCCGAGCGCTACGAGATCCCCGTGAACTTCGCGGCCACGATCAAGGTCAAGCCGGAGGATGTCCTGCCCCGGCCCGAGATCAAGCGCATGGACCCGTCCGCGCAGTACGCGATCATCGCCGCGCGCGAGGCCTGGTCCGACGCCGGCGCGCCCGAGGTGGACGGCGACCGGCTGGGTGCCGTGGTGTCGTCCGGCATCGGCGGGGTCTGGACGCTGCTCGACGGCTGGGACACGCTCCGCGAGCGCGGCGCCCGGCGCATGCTCCCGATGACCGTCCCCATGCTCATGCCGAACTCGCCCGCGGCCTTCGTGTCGCTGGAGTTCGGCGCCCGGGCGGGCGCGCACGCGCTGGTCTCGGCCTGCGCGTCCGGCGCGGAGGCGATCGGCTACGGCGCGGACATGATCCGCACCGGTCGGGCCGACGTCGTCATCTGCGGCGGCACCGAGGCGACGATCCACCCGATGCCGATCGCCGCTTTCGCCGCGTCCCGCACGCTGTCGCTGCGCAACGACGACCCCGAGGGCGCGTCGCGACCGTACGACATCGACCGTGACGGCTTCGTCGTCGGCGAGGGCGCGGCCGTCGTCGTGCTGGAGAGCGCCGAGCACGCCGCCGCCCGCGGCGCGCGCGTGTACGCGAAGCTCGCCGGTGTGGGCCTGTCGGCCGACGCCTACCACATCACCTCGCCGGACCCGGAGGGCCGCGGCCAGGTGGCCGCGATGGGCCGGGCCCTGGAGGACGCCGGCGTCACCCCCGCCGACGTGGTGCACGTCAACGCGCACGCGACCTCCACCAAGGTGGGCGACCTCACCGAGACGCGGTCCATCCGCACCCTGCTCGGCGACGACGCGGACCACGTCCTGCTCTCGGCGACCAAGTCGATGACCGGTCACCTCCTCGGCGGTGCCGGCGCGCTCGAGACCGTGTTCACGGTCAAGGCGGTGCACGAGCGGCTCGCCCCGCCCACGATCAACGTGGCGAACCCCGACCCGGAGCTCCAGGTCCCGCTCGTTCGTGGCGAGCCGGCCAAGCTGCCCGGCGGCGACGTCGCGGCGATCAACAACTCCTTCGGGTTCGGTGGTCACAACGTGGCGCTCGTGGTCACGAACGCCTGACACCCCCGCACGCGACGTCGGCGGCGCCTCCCTCACGGGTGGCGCCGCCGACGTGTCTCGCGGGGGAGTGCCTGTCACCCCACCTGGTGCAGCCAGCGCACGGGCGCGCCGGCGCCGGCGTAGCGGAACGGCTCCAGCTCGTCGTCCCACGCGGCTCCGAGCGCCAGGTCCAGCGCGTCCCGCACCGCGCGCGGCTCCTTGAGGTCGAGGGCGGCGCGGACGCGGTCCTCGGGTACGACGATGTTGCCGTGCACGTCGGTCATGGCGTGGAAGATGCCGAGGTCGGGGGTGTGGGACCAGCGGGCGCCGTCGGCACCGTGGCTGGCATCCTCCGTGACCTCGTAGCGCAGGTGCGACCAGCCGCGCAGAGCGGACGCCACCTTGGCGCCCGTGCCCTGCGGGCCCTGCCACGAGTGCTCTGCGCGGTAGAGGCCGCGGCCAGCCGGCTGCTGGGTCCAGTCCATGGAGACGCGCGCGTCGAGCACGTTCCCCGCCGCCCACTCGATGTGGGGGCACAGGGCGCGCGGCGCGGAGTGCACGAACAGCACACCGCGGGTGATGGCACCGGCCATGTCTTCCTCCCTGAGGGTCGAGGTACGTCTTCCCCTACGTCCTCACCCGGGCGGTGACGCTGTGGTCCGGTACGCGCACGGTGTTCCGCACCACATACTGCCCGACTCCCCGTCGACGTGCGAGGTGAAACAGTGCGCAACGTCCAGATAATCACGCATGCGCAACGAGTTCGTGTCGCACATTCTTACCGAAACGGGCGCTTCGGGGGTAGACCTTCTTCGTCAATTCGTGAAAACACATCATGACGATCTCGTGACATGCGCTCGACACAAGGCCAGATGCCACGCCGCGAGAAGGTGATTTCTCCACAGAACCGTCACCCGGTGGTCAGAGGCGCTCGCGCAGCTCCCGCATCGCCTGCTTGCGCACCGTCCGGTCGAGCCGGTCGAGGTACAGCGTGCCGTCGAGGTGGTCGCACTCGTGCTGCAGGGCCCGGGCCATGAGGCCGGTGCCCTCGACGACGAGCTCGTTGCCGTCGAGGTCCATGCCCACGACCTTGGCGTACCAGGCGCGAGCCGTCGGGTACCACAGGCCCGGGACGGACAGGCAGCCCTCGTCACCGTCCTGCGTGTCCTCGGAGAGCTCCACGATCCGCGGGTTCAGCACGTAGCCGATCTCGTCCTCGACGTTCCACGAGAATGCCCGCAGGTTGACGCCGATCTGGTTCGCCGCCAGGCCCGCACGGCCGTCCTTGTCGACCGTCTCCACCAGGTCCGTGACCAGGCCGCGGACCCGGTCGTCGATCGTCGTGATCTCCTCGCACGGGGTTCGCAGCACCGGGTCGGGAACCACTCGGATCTCTCGTATCGCCATGAGCGGCATTCTTCCATGTGACACCGACATGGTCCGGGCGGCACCAGCCCCCGGCCACGCCGTGGTCGCCCGGCCCGGTTTCGTCGCGGAAATGCCCGACGCCGGTCTGGTCGCCTCCCGCAAGAGGCGACCAGACCGGCGTCGGGCACTACGAGGTCAGGACTCCCCGCCGGCGCTGCCGGACGTGCCGGCCGTGACGTCGAGGAGGCGGTACTTCTCCACGGCCTTGGCGACCGCGTCCGCCGGGATCTCGCCGCGGCGGGCGAGCATCTGCAGCGTCCGGACCACCATCGACGGGCCGTCGATGAGGAAGTGGCGGCGGGCGGCGGCGCGGGTGTCGGAGAAGCCGAACCCGTCGGCGCCGAGCACCCCGTAGTCTCCGGGGACCCACGCGCGGATCTGGTCGGGGACCAGGTGGTCGAAGTCGCTCGTGGCGACGAACGGACCCTGCGCCCCGGAGAGCTTCTCCGTGAGGTACGGCACACGCGGCTCGGCCGTCGGGTCGACCAGCGCGTCGTGCTCGGCGGCGAGGGCGTCGCGGCGCAGCTCGTTCCAGCTCGTCACGGACCACACGTCGGCGGCCACGCCCCAGTCCTCCAGCAGGAGCTGCTGCGCCTCGAGCGCCCACGGCACGCCCACGCCGGAGGCGAGGAGCTGGGCCCTGGGGCCATCGGCGTCGGACACAGAGATCCGGTGGATGCCGCGCTTGATGCCCTCGACGTCCACGTCCTCCGGCTCGACCGGCTGGACCATCGGCTCGTTGTACACCGTGAGGTAGTACATGACGTTCTGATCCCGGCCGTCGGAGCCGTTGCCGTACATGCGCTCGACGCCGTCGCGGACGATGTGGCGGATCTCGTAGCCGAACGCCGGGTCGTACTGCACGATCGCCGCGTTGGTGCCGGCGATGATCGGCGAGTGGCCGTCGGCGTGCTGCAGGCCCTCGCCCGTGAGCGTGGTGCGGCCCGCGGTCGCGCCGATGATGAAGCCGCGCGTGAGCTGGTCGCCCGCCGCCCAGAACTGGTCGCCGGTGCGCTGGAAGCCGAACATCGAGTAGAAGATGTAGACCGGGATCATCGGTTCGCCGTGCGTGGCGTACGACGTGCCCACCGCCTGGAACGCGGCCGCGGAACCGGCCTCGTTGATGCCGGTGTGCATGATCTGGCCCTGCTCGGACTCCTTGTAGCTCAGCATGAGCTCGCGGTCGACCGCGAGGTAGTGCTGGCCGAGCGTGTTGAAGATCTTCGCGCTCGGGAAGATGGAGTCCAGGCCGAACGTGCGAGCCTCGTCCGGGATGATCGGGACGATGCGCCTGCCGAGCTCCGGGTCCTTCAGCAGGTCCTTGAGCAGGCGGACGAACGCCATCGTGGTGGCGATCTGCTGCGTGCCCGACCCCTTCTTGAGCAGCTCGTACGTCTTGTCGCCCGGGAGCGTGAGGGAGCGCGTGGCCGAGCGGCGCTCGGGCACGAACCCGCCGAGCCGGCGACGGCCCTCCAGCATGTACTGGATCTCCTGGGAGTCTGCGCCCGGGTGGTAGTACGGCGGCAGGTACGGGTTCGCCTCGATCTCCTCGTCGGAGATCGGGATGTGCAGCGAGTCGCGCAGGCTCTTGAGCTCGTCGGCCTTGAGCTTCTTCATCTGGTGCGTCGCCATACGGCCGGCGAAGCCGGAGCCCAGGCCGTAGCCCTTGATCGTGTGCGCCAGGATGATCGTCGGCTGGCCCGTGTGGGCCCGCGCCGCCGCGTACGCCGCGTAGAGCTTGCGGTAGTCGTGGCCGCCGCGCTTGAGGTTCCAGATGTCGTCGTCGGTCATGTTCTCGACGAGCGCCTTCGTGCGCGGGTCACGCCCGAAGAAGTGCTCGCGGATGAACGCGCCCGACTCCGCGCGGTACGTCTGGTAGTCGCCGTCCGGCGTGACGTTCATCAGGTTGACCAGCGCGCGGTCCTTGTCCGCGTTGAGCAGGGCGTCCCACTCGCGGCCCCACACGACCTTGATGACGTTCCAGCCGGCGCCGCGGAACTGTGACTCCAGCTCCTGGATGATCTTGCCGTTGCCGCGGACAGGGCCGTCGAGGCGCTGCAGGTTGCAGTTCACGACGAACGTCAGGTTGTCGAGCTGCTGCTGCGCCGCGAGCTGGATCATGCCGCGGCTCTCCGGCTCGTCCATCTCGCCGTCGCCGAGGAACGCCCAGACGTCCTGCTGGCTCGTGTCCTTGATCCCGCGGTTCTCGAGGTACTTGTTGGTCCACGCCTGGTAGATCGCGGACGCCGGGCCGAGGCCCATGCTGACCGTCGGGTACTCCCAGAAGTCGGGCATGAGGCGCGGGTGCGGGTACGACGGCAGGCCGCCGCCCGCGTGCGACTTCTCCTGGCGGAAGCCGTCGAGCTGGTCCGCCGACAGGCGGCCCTCGAGGAATGCGCGCGCGTACACGCCGGGGGAGGCGTGGCCCTGGAAGTAGATCTGGTCGCCGCCACCGGGGTGGTCCTTGCCGCGGAAGAAGTGGTTCAGGCCCACCTCGTACAGCGTCGACACCGACGCGTAGGAGGAGATGTGGCCGCCGACCGACAGGCCCGGGCGCTGGGCGCGCGTCACCATGACGGCGGCGTTCCAGCGGATCCAGGAGCGGTAGCGGCGCTCGATCGCCTCGTCGCCCGGGAAGTAGGGCTCCTCGTGCACGCCGATCGTGTTCACGTACGGCGTGGCCATGGAGGCCGGGATGTGGACGTTGCGCTCACGGGCCCGCCGGAGCAGGTTGAGCATGACGTACCGGGCCCGCGGGCCGCCCTTGTCGTCGATCAGACCGTCGAAGGACTCGACCCACTCCGCCGTCTCGGCAGGGTCGATGTCCGGAACGGCGCTGAGCAGACCGTTGATCAGCGGTCCGGTCTCGTCAAACGAAGCCACCAGCAACCTCTCTCGATTCTTCGGCCGCACGGGGCGGGTTCGCCCGGGCCGTCCTGTCAGCGCCACGACGCGCGGAGGGACGACACTCGGTGGTAGCCGCGGTGCCCTCCACGCACAGGTGGTCAACACACATTCTGTCCCCTTCGGCCGCGGGTTCACACCATGTGCCGGTCAAGCCCGCGTGATCTGCGTTACTTCGGTCTGGAATGAGACGGCGTATCGGCAGAGTGAGACTCAGTACGGGGCTTGGCACCGGCAATGACGTGCTGCTCGACGTCGGCGGGTGGTGTTGCGAAGCACGGCGGGTTTCCGTGCACTACCTTTGCGACGAAGGACGCGCCGCTGTTGCCGTCCGCACATCGACGGAAGGAACGAAGGACCAAAGTGGGACAGACCACGGATCCCCAGGGCACCGAGTCGACGGGCGTCGCCCGGCTCGGATTTGCCGCCGGCCAGGTCGTGCAGGAGTTCGGGTGGGGGGACGACGTCGACGACGACCTGCGTGCCGCCATCGAGAACGTCATCGGCTCCGAGCTGGTCGACGAGGACTACGACGACGTCACCGACGCCGTCATCCTGTGGTGGCGGGAGGACGACGGCGACCTTGCCGACGCCCTCGTGGACGTGCTCACCGTGCTCGACGACGGCGGTCTCATCTGGATCTTCACGCCCAAGGCGGGCCGTGAAGGCCACGTGCGCCCGAGCGACGTCCAGGAGGCCTCGACCACCGCAGGCCTGCAGGCCACCAGCACGCTCTCGATCGCACCCGACTGGTCGGCCACCCGGCTGGCCTTCCGGGGCCGGGGGCGCTGACAGCGGGGGACTGAGCGAGAATGACGGGCGTGACCGCGATCCAGCCGGGCGACCCGGCCCCCGACTTCACCCTGCCCGACACGCACGGCACGCCCGTGAACCTCGCCGACCTGCGCGGGGAGACCGTGCTCGTCGTCTTCTACCCGTTCGCGTTCTCGGGCACCTGCACGGCCGAGCTGTGCGAGCTGCGCGACAACATCGAGGACTTCGAGACCGCCGGCGTGCGGCTCCTCGCCGTCTCGACGGACCCCGTCTTCACGCTCAAGGCCTGGCAGGAGAAGGAGGGCTTCGGCTTCGACCTGCTCTCCGACTTCTGGCCCCACGGCGAGGTCGCCCGTGCCTACGGCGTGTTCGACGACGTCACCGGCCACCCGCTGCGCGGGTCGTTCCTCGTCGATCCCGATGGGATCGTGCGCTGGTCCGTGGTCAACCCGCGAGGGCAGCGCCGGGACCTGGAGGGGTACCGCCAGGCGCTCGCGGGCGTCTGATCCACCAGACCCGGCGCAACGCGCCGGGTCCCGGCGGTCTTTGCGGGGCAGTGCGAGTATTCTTGGCCGCTGCCAGGGCCTGTAGCTCAGCTGGCAGAGCGCCACGCTTACACCGTGGATGTCGTCGGTTCGATCCCGGCCGGGCCCACCACCAGGCGTTTTATGCCTGTGACCTGCATCGACGCCGTCCGCTCTCGTGGACACGAGCGGCCGCAGCTATCCCCTCACTATTCCCTCTGGCTCCGCTCCGACACGGCCCGCTTACCTCCCTGCGTGGGGAGGTGGAGCTCATGGCGGCCACTCGTAGCCGGAGGCCGTTCGGCGGTGTCGAGGCGCGCCGGAGCAGCAGGACGAAGAGTCCAACGGAGCGTCCTGCTCGGCCAGGAGCCGGTCCAGGCCGGGCGGGTCGCCGTCGGGCACCATCGCCGTGTCGAGACGGTCCAGGATGCTCAGCGCGATCGTGCGGACGCGGGCGGCGGTCTGCTGGACGGCGGTGACCGGGTCGACGCCCTCGACCCGCGACGCCCATGTCGAGACGTACGGGACGGTGTACGGGGAGGTGTCGACGTGGTGCGCGCTGAGCACGAGGAGGGCGGCTGACTCCGCTTCTACCTCGACCAGGCCGCGGTGGCCGGGCACGTCAGGGTCGTCGGGCGAGTGCCCGGTTCGATGAGCCGCCTCGTGGGCGAGCGTCTTGCACATCGCCAGCGGGTCCATGTCGGCTCGGACCAGGATCTCGTTCGTCGGCCAGCGGGTCACGCCGTTGGCGCCGCCGAGCGCGTCCGCCGCCGGGACGGTGGAGACCGTGAACCCGGTGTCGCGGATCAGGGTCGTGAGCCCCTCCCACAGTCCCGCCGGCGCCTGGCCCTGCAGGAGCTGCGGGGCCGGACGCTGCGGGATCGGGGACGGTCTCGCGGATCAGGGCCGCCAGGCCGTCCCACAGCCCGGGTGGTGCCCGGCCCTGCAGGAGCTGCGGGGCCGGACGCTGCGGGATCGGTGTCTCGCCGTCGGTGTAGGCGGCCGGGAACACCGTCGCCGGGCGGACCCCGACCATGCGGGTGGTTGTCGTCTCACCCGGTGCGGGCTTCTCTCCGCGTGCCAGGCGCCGGTAGGAGCCGTCCTCGGCTACGACGACGCGCGCGGTCGTCGGGGCCAGTATCTGGAAGCCGCGCGTCCCTGCCCGAACCTGGCGGCCGAGGGACTGCCACTGCCTGTACCCGGCGACGTAGTCCGGGAACGGGTCCGGCAGCAGGCCCGCCTCGTACGCGGCGAGGCCTTGCTGCATCAAGAGCAAGGAGTTGCCGAAGCTGTACCTTCTGAACTTCGCCGCGAACTCGATCGCGCGCCGCCAGTCCTCACCGGTGACCAGCGCCTGCACGGCATCGGTCAGGGTCTTGTGCAGTGCGTCGAGCTTCGCCTGCCGGTCGGCGGCCTGCGACTCGGGCGTGCGGGTGTCCTGGCGCATCGGGGGCCTCCCATTCTCTGGGAGGAGGGTGCGCACCACGTGCCAAGCGACGTCGCTAGAGGCGATGGGTCAGAACGGCTCGTCCGTGCCCTGCGGTGGGTACGGCGTAGTGGCCCGCCGGCGGAGCCGACACCGAACATGCCGTCCGGCGTCTACACCAGCACTGAGGTTAGTCAGGGGGATGAGGGCACCCAGCGCTGCCACAGGTCAAGTGCCCACCGCTTGATCCGATTGGTCTTGTCGAGCTGTCGCAGGAGCAGTCCGCCACCGATCGTCAGGAACGCGGCGCCGACCAGGGCTTCCGCGCTTGCTCCCAGTGTCCAGTCGATCGGGATGTCCAGCGCGCTGCCGCTGGCGGGGCCCGCTGCTCCGACGAGTGCGTCTCCCGCCGCGCCGCACACGAACGCCGCGCCCAGCATGATCCCGGCAACGCCCACGATGATGCGCTGTCCGGTGAGGAGTGCGGCGGCGTAGGTCCAGAACGCGAGCCCGCCGATGGCCCACGCCGCCGCAGGGAGGATCCGATACGGCTCGGGAACCCCGTAGTCGAGGACGAGCACATCGACGGACAGCGAAACCCCCGCGGCCCCGGCGGCGACACCGCCAAGCGTCCCGGCTCGCCCGGCGATGCCGCGAAGCACTCCCGCCACTCCGGGTGCTCGCGCGTCATCACGCCACAGCGCGACGACGAAGGCTGCGGTCGCGGTCGCAGCGAGCGCGAATGTCGCGCTGCGCAGGGGAAGCTGGCCGATGAAGAAGGCGCCGACGCTCCAGAGCGTCAGCTGCACGGACAGTGCCATCATGAGGAGAGTCAGCAGCCACCGTAGATCCAGCAGAATTGCGAGGCCGAACGCCGAGAAGAGCATCCCGAGCAGGGCGAGTGAACCGGTGTCGACGCGTTCCACGGCGGGGAGCGAGGAATCGGCAATGCCGCTGACGCCGATCTTGGCCTCCGTCACGCCGTACAGCATCGCCGAGAGGGCGAGCATCGTGCGGCCGAGCCCGGCGCTTCTGCCGCCGCGGAGCCACACGGCCTGCTCGATGCCCAGGACCGCCACGAGCACGAGAGCGGCCGTGGACAGGTACGTCAACCATGGCCTGCCGTCGAAACTGCTCCAGAGCGTCGTCCCGAGGAAGGCAACGACGAGCCACGTCGCCGCACCCTGGAAGCGGTACGGCGTGCGCAGCCGGCCGCCGGCGTCACGAGCTGCCAGCAGGAGGATGCCCGCACAGACCACCAGGGGGATGAGGAGAACCGCAAGCGGGCGGAAGAGGAACCCGACGGCCTCGTCGCCGATCCGGCTGGCAACGGGCGCCAGGAGCGGATCGATGACCTGCTCCTTGATCGGATCGCCCAGCAGGTAGAGGAGCAACGAGCCACCCAGCCAGCCAAGGAACCTGCGCAACGAACTCTGCGGGCCTCGTTGCGATCGCTCGTTCTCCGATGGCGCCGCGCCGTCGTCGTCGACGCTCTGTCCACCAGCCACGGACATCCCCCTGCCGTTACGACATGTTCTGTGCCGAGTCGGTGCCCGACCAGGGTGCCAGGTCACGGTGGTGGCGACAATGCCCAGCTGGCCGTCCCAGGCAGTACCCCATCGGCTCGTGAGCCTCAGACCGCGCGGAAGAGGCCGCCTCTCGGGGAGGCAGAGGCATACACGTGCCGGGCTTGAAGGAGGTGTCCATGTGGGGCGCTGAACTGTCCGACCGTTCGCACGCGCCGTGCCGGTGAACTTCGAGGGAATGGGGTCCGTACTGGTGCTCATGCCTCCTGTGTGGGGAGGGCTGAGTCCTGCGCCAGCGGTGCTGGGCGCCTCGTGCACCCCCACCAACGTCCGACGCCGCGCGCGGTCAGGTCGTGGCGTCCGGTTCGACCAGCGACCCGCACAGGTCCACCGTCGCGAGGTTCTTGGCGGTGCGGGCGCCCAACTCCAGTGCGAACGCATTCGCGGCCTCGTACTTGCGGGGTGCAGGCACGACTCCCAATCCTCCGGGTCTTCGATGTCTCCATCAAACCCGGGTGAGACCGTCCATCATCTCCTCCGTCGAGGTCACCGCGACGGCCCGGGCGCTGGCGTGCGGTGTCCGTTCTCGGCTCCTGCGGTGGGCACGAGCCGAAAACTTGGGGCCCGGCAGGCTCCAGCCGGGGCGCACCACTGCTCGTGTCGATCAGGTCGACGATGTCGGCGGCGCTGGTGATCAACCGCGCGGCGCCCGTTGCGACCAGGTGGTGGGTCCCCGCGCTCGTGACGGAGGTGACGGGGCCGGCCAGGTCGGCGCATCAGCAGTCATGTCCGGACCTCTGCCGTAGGACTGCGGCTCACAGCGGTAGGGCTCGATCACCGACGACGTTCTTCATGACGAGGGTGGAGCTCAGGCGCTCGACGCCGGGCAGGGTGGCGAGCTGGTCGTCGTAGAGCCGTTGAAAGGCCGGCAGGTCGGCGGCGATGACGCGCAGTAGGTAGTCAGGATCGCCGAAGAGGCGCTCGGCCTGGAGCACGTTCGGCATGTCGGCGATGGCTTCCTCGAACGCCGAGACCGACTCCCGGCGGGCCGAGCGCATGGTGACGAACACGATCGCCTCGAAGGTCAGGCCGAGGGCATGCGGGTCCAGCTGGGCCCGGTACCCGCTGATCACGCCGGACCGTTCCAGGGCACGCAGCCGGCGGTGGCACGGTGACACGCTCAGGCGTACTCGTCCGGCCAGCTCGGTGAGCGACAGGCGCCCGTCCTTCTGCAGCTCCGCAAGAATCTCGCGGTCGATCGCATCCACAGCAAGGATCGTTCCACGGCATTCCACACGGACGCAAAAACTTGGAACCACCTTCTGCGGACCTCGATCTACCGTTCCTCGTGCGCCACCACGGCGCAGCCGAGGATCGTGCGGAGGAGGGTGTGAGGTGTCCGCGACCATGGTGCTCGCGTTCTGGGCGGTGTCCGTGCTGTTCGTGATCACGCCGGGGGCCGACTGGGCGTACGCGATCGCCGCGGGCCTGCGGAATCGATCGGTGCTGCCGGCAGTCGGCGGAATGCTCGCCGGGCACCTGCTCGCGACCGCGGTCGTCGCGGCGGGCGTCGGGGTGCTCGTGGCACGTTCCCCAGCGGTGCTGACCGCGCTGACGGCGATCGGTGCGGCCTACCTGGTGTGGCTCGGCATCGGGATGCTGCGTCGTCCCGCCGCCCCACACACGGGCACCGAACCTGTGGCCGCTTCCTGGTTGGGGCAGGCGGTCCGCGGCGTGGGGGTCAGCGGGCTGAACCCGAAGCTGTTCCTGCTGTTCCTCGCCCTGCTGCCGCAGTTCACCGACCCCGGCGCCGACTGGCCCGTCGCCGTGCAGATCACAGCCCTCGGCCTGGTGCACGCGGCCAGCTGCGCCGTCGTCTACGTAGCGGTCGGTCTCGCGGCGCGCCGCGTGCTCCGCGCGCGGCCCACCGCGGCCCGGGTCGTCACCCGGGTCTCGGGTGCGCTCATGATCGTGATCGGCCTCGTCCTGCTCGTCGAGCAGGCGATCACCGGATGACCCACCGCCAGCAGCCGAGGAGAAGCGTGGACCACGAGACATCCAGCCCGCAGGCGTCCAACGGCGCCAGCGCGCAGGTCGAAGCCCGCGTCCGAGCGAGCTTCAAGAACCAAAGCCTGATGGACCACCTCGGCGCCGAACTGATCCGCATCGCCCCGGGCGAGGTACGGATCCGGCTGCCGCACCGGCCTGAGCTCACCCAGCAGCACGGCTACGTCCACGCCGGCGCGACCAGCACGATCGCCGACAGCGCAGGCGGTCTTGCCGCTCTCACCCATTTCGACGCAGGGCAGGAGGTGCTGACCGTGGAGTACAAGATCAACCTCCTGGCCCCCGCGGCCGGGCAATACATCGAGGCCGTCGGGACCGTGCTGCGCTCCGGGCACACCCTGAGCGTCTGCCGGCTGGAGGCCTTCGCCGTCGACCACGACCGGCGCACCTTGATCGCCGCCGGCCAGCAGACCCTCATCCGGGTCCCCGCACAGAAGTAGAACCCGGAATGACCGAACAGCCCGCGCCGTACGGCACGAGCCGTAGCACTCCACCGACTCGCAAGCGCGTGCGCGTCCACCACCTGCGCGAGATGAAGGAACGCGGGCACAGGTGGGCCATGCTCACCGCCTACGACATGTACACCGCCGCGACGTTCGACGAGGCCGGCATCCCCGTCCTGCTCGTCGGCGACTCCGCATCGAACAACGTCTACGGCAACGACACCACCCTGCCGGTCACCGTCGACGAGCTCCTGCCCCTGGTGCGGGCCGTCACCCGGTCCGCCCAGCACGCCCTGGTCCTCGCCGACCTGCCCTTCGGCTCCTACGAGGCCTCACCCGATCAGTGCTTCCACACCGCCGTGCGGTTCGTCAAGGAAGCGGGAGCCCACGCCGTGAAGATCGAGGGCGGCGACGAGATCACGCCCCACGTCGAGCTGCTCGCACGCTCCGGCATCCCCGTCATGGCCCACATCGGCTTCACGCCCCAACGCGAGCACACCCTCGGCGGCTACCGCGTCCAAGGACGCGGCGAGGCTGCTGCCGCCTTGATCGCCACCGCGCGCGAGCTCGAGACAGCCGGCGCCTTCGCCCTGCTCCTCGAGATGATCCCCGGCGAGCTGGCCACCCAGATCACCCGGGCCGTCGCCATACCCACCGTGGGCATCGGCGCAGGCAACGGCTGCGACGCCCAGGTCCTCGTCTGGCAAGACATGGCTGGTCTGCGCACCGGACGCCTGCCACGGTTCGTCAAGCAGTACGCCGACCTCCACGCCACCCTCGTCCAGGCAGCACGCGACTACGCCGCCGACGTCGAAGCCGGCACCTTCCCCGGCCCGGAACACACCTTCTAGCCGACCTACCTGTGGCACACCGCGCACACCGCTCTTCCCGCATCAGGCCGATGCGATGAGCAGACCGGCGGCGACGATGCTCATCGCCAAGGTCGCCAGCTCGAACTGTCGTTGGTGCCAGCCGCGCACGATCCTGGCTCCGGCGAAGGCTCCGAGCAGCATTGCCGGGATCAGGCAGGCGTCGAGCAGCAGGGATGACCGGCTGATGAGGTCGAGAGAGGTGCTGAGCGGCACCTTGAGCAGGTTGACCACCAGGAAGAACCACGCGCCGGTGCCGAGTATCCGGAGCATCGGCAGCCCGGCCATGATCAGGTAGAGCGCCATCACTGGGCCGGCCGCGTTGGCCGTCATCGTCGCGAACCCGGCGACCGCTCCGATGGCCGCGGTCCAGACCGGATGGACTGCCGGCGGCTCAGGCAGGTCTTGGTGACGGCGGTTCAGCCGCAGCCCGATCTGCACCGCTCCCATGACGACGAGGACCGCCCCGATGGTCAGCGTCATGGCCGTGTCGTCGACGCGAGCGACGAACCAGGCGCCGAGGAGCAGCCCTGGCGCCACGCCCGGTAGCAGGCGGACCAGCTCACGGGCCGACCCGTGACGGCGGTAGAGCGCCACGGCGACGAGGTCCCCGGCGATCAGCAGGGGGAGCAGCGCGCCGGTCGATTCGCGCGCAGGCAGCACGACGGCGAACAGGACGACCGCGAGGGATCCCACCCCGCCCACCGCGGTCTTGGCGAAGCCGACCATGAACCCCGCGAGTGCGAGAAGCGTCCAATCGAAAGCTGAGAGGCCGGCCACCACGTCAGGACTCGCGGACGGGACCGGTGCTGGTCCGCACGCGCAGCCCCGGCTCGAGCACGATCTCCCGGTCAGCCACGTCCGCGCCGTCGGTGCGCGCCACGATGCGTTCGACCGCGAGGCGGGCCATCTCCCGAGGCACCTGCCGGATGCTCGTGAGGTCGATCCCCGGGCTCTGGGCCAGCACGCTGTCGTCGAAGCCGATGACCGATATGTCCCGCGGGACGTCGATCCCTTGCTGGGCCAGCACCGACATCGCGGCGGCCGCGATGTCGTCGTTGAACGCCACCACCGCGGTCGGGAGCTCGGAACCGGCTTGGAGCAGCGCCCGAGCCCCACGTTGTCCGTCCAGCTGGTCCTCGCCACCGCACGGGACTACCCGGATCTGCGCTTCCAGGCCGTGCGCACGCATCGCGCTGCGGTAGGCGTCGCGCCGGGCCTGCGCGACCAGCCCGGAGCCGCCTTCGAGATGGGCGATCCGGCTGTGGCCGAGCGAGACCAGGTGGTCGACCGCCAGCGCCATGCCGTGCTCGTCGGAGGTGCGCACGATGTCGACCTCGGGGTGGTCGACGTGCCATCCCACGACCACGACCGGGACCTGTCCCGCCAGCAACGGCTCAGGGACCGGTGGGCCGAGCATCACCAGGGCGTCCAGGCGGAAGTCGCGCAGGGAGTCCACGGCCTGCTTCTCGTCCCGGCTGTCGGTGAGCGCGCTGAGCGCGAGATCCCATCCCCGTTCCTCCGCCGCGGCGTAGAGGCCGTCGAGCAGCTCCAGGTGGAATCGTCCCGCCTTGCCGAAGAGGACCCCGATGACGTGTGCCTTCAGGCTCGCCAGCGATCGGGCCCGGACGTCCGGCCGGTAGCCGAGCTCCTTCGCCACCCCGAGGATGCGTTCTCGGCTGGCCTGGCTGGCGCCGGGCGCGTCGCGCATGACGACGGACACCAGCGCGGTGGAGACGCCGGCGCGCCGCGCGACATCGGCGAGCGTGACGCGCCGGCGCGGGTCTTCTGTCACGTCCACTCGCCTCCTTCGCGTCTCTGTGGGCAACCGTAGCGGGTCCGCCACAGGGACGGCCCCGAACCTCGACCAGGACAGCATAGAGCGATCTGGACCGAATCTTCTAGAACGGTCTAGGGCTGCGGATCTAGAGCGCTACAGAAACTTTGCTAGAATGTCTTGATATTCTTTCTTCCGAGACTGTTCCCTGGTGACTGGCGCCACAAGGGGCCATGTCGGAACACCGGCTCCGGGGTCTTCGAAGAGTCACAGTGAAGTGACCCGCGCAGTTCGGTCGAGAGAGGAGGAACCTCATGAGCAAGACGCGCACCTGGGCCCGGACGGGCCTGGCAACCGCGGCGGCAGCGACGCTGCTGCTGGCAAGTGCCTGCAACTCGGGCAGCGGCAACAGCGACGCGGGCGACGACGCCACGTCGGGCGGTGGCGGCAGTGTTGGCGGCGCCGACATCTACGTGGTCGGCGGGAAGTCGGACGACCCGTTCTGGTCACGCGTGAAGCGTGGTGCGGAGGATGCCGCCAAGGTCGTGGAGGCGAGCGGTGGCAGCGTGACCTGGCTCGGGCCCCAGAACTACGACAACCTCGGGCCCGACGCGGCCAAGCTGATCGACACCGCGGTCAGCAACGGCGCCGACGCCGTCGTCGGCCCGGACTGGGTGCCGGAAGCCGAGGACGCCGCCTTCAAGCGCGTCGTGGAGAAGGACATCCCGCTGTTCATCTACAACTCGGGTGGCCTCGAGGCGGCCGACGCGGTCGGCGCGCTCAACTACGTCGGCAGCGACGACCACGTCGCGGGGGTCACGGGCGGCGAGTACCTCGGTGAGCAAGGCGCCCAGCACGTCCTCTGCGTCAACACGCTCCCCGGGGCCGCGAACAGCGAGTCGCGGTGCGCCGGTCTGGCCGAGGGGATCGAGGGGGCGGGCGGCGAGGCCGAGCAGCTCCCGATGCCGTCGTCGAGCTTCGGCAACCCCACGGCCGTGTCCCAGGGCATCAAGGCTGCGCTCCTGAAGGACGACACCATCGACGCGGTGGTCACCATCGGAACCGGTGACGCCGATGCCGCGGCGAGCGCGATCGACCAGGCCGGCCTGGGCGACAAGGTCTCGCTCGGCACGTTCGACCTGGACGAGACCCAGCTCGAGCGGATCAAGGAGGGCAAGCAGCTGTTCGCGATCGACCAGCAGCCCTACATGCAGGGATACCTGGCGGTGTCGATGGCGAACAGCTACGTGCTGTACGGCATCGAGCTGCCCCAGCGGCCGATCCTGACCGGCCCGGCAATCATCGACGCCTCCAACGTCGACTCCGCGATCGCCGGCGCGGCAGCCGGCGTGCGCTGACAAAGACTGGTGCTGGGCCTCGAGGGACCGAGGCCCAGCACCGCAGCCCTCGCCGACGTCGTCGTCGGCATCGACCCTTTCGAAGGTGAAAGAATCAAGGCAGCCG
>NZ_JAKGSG010000054.1 GCF_021568775.1 Antribacter soli
GCAGAAGGGGGGGGGCCGCCCGCCGGCCCCCCCCCCCCGCGGGGGGGGGGGCCCCCCCCCCCCCCCCCCCCCCCACCGCAGCCCTCGCCGACGTCGTCGTCGGCATCGACCCTTTCGAAGGTGAAAGACTCATGGCAGCAGTGCACGCACCCCAAGCGTCGGCGTCGACCGGGGCCAGACTCAGCAACCTGGTGCGCCGACCCGAGTCGGGAGCGCTGATCGGGACGCTCAGCGTCTTCGTCTTCTTCGCGATCTTCGGCGGCTCGCAGTTCCTGTCCGCAGGTGGATCGGCCAGCTGGCTCAACGTCGCAGCGGAGCTGGGAATCATCGCCATCCCGGTAGGGCTGCTGATGATCGCCGGCGAGCTGGACCTCTCGGTGGGCTCGGTTCTCGCTTCGAGCTCGATGACCCTGGCCATCGTCTCGGGGCAGTGGGGCGCGCCGGTCGGCGTCGGCATCCTTCTCGCCCTCGGCCTCGGCCTGACCACGGGCTTCCTCAACGGACTTCTCGTCACCCGCACGAGGGTGCCCTCGTTCGTGGTCACCCTGGCCACGAACTTCGGCCTCGCCGGAGTCACGCTCGGCGTGTCCCGTGTCCTCACGGGGACCACGAGCGTCGCGATCGATCCCGGGTCGCCGGCCAAGGAGCTCCTGGGCACCTTGCTGGCGAACAAGTTCGAGGTCGCGATCTTCTGGTGGATCGGCGTCATCCTCGTGGTGGGCTGGATGCTGCACACCAGCCGCTACGGGAACTGGATCTTCGCCGTCGGCGGTGACACGGAGAGTGCTCGCGCCACCGGCATCCCGGTCGAGAAGGTCAAGATCGCACTCTTCATGGGAACCGGTCTTGGTGCTGCGCTCGTCGGTGTCATCCAGACGATCCTCTACAACAGCGCACAGGTCGCCAACGGCCAGGCGTTCGTCTTCAACTCGATCATCGCCGTCGTCATCGGAGGCGTGCTGCTCACCGGCGGCTACGGCTCGGTCGTCGGGGTCGTGCTGGGCACGTTGACCTTCGCCATCGTCCAGCAGGGCATCTACTACACCGGCTGGAACTCCGACTGGGCCAGCCTCATCCTCGGCATCTTGCTGCTCGCGGCGGTCCTGATGAACAACACCTTCCGGAAGATGGCTCTCTCCTACGCCCCGAAGAGGAAGGCATGACCATGTCCGCACCCCTTCTCAAGCTGACGAACGTCTGCAAGTCCTACGGGACCACCGACGTCCTGACCGACATCAGCCTCGAGGTGAGACCCGGTGAGGTGCTGTGCCTCCTCGGCGACAACGGGGCCGGCAAGTCCACCCTGATCAAGGTGCTCTCGGGCTTCCACGAGCCGACGTCGGGCACGCTCGAGATCGGCGGCGCACCGGCGTCGTTCAAGAGCCCCCGGGATGCCAGCGCGCACGGGATCGCGACCGTCCACCAGTTCGGCGGGACCTTCCCCCTGATGAGCATCGGTCGCTCCTTCTTCGTCGGCGCCGAGCCGACCAAGGGCTGGGGCCCGCTGAAGCGGTTCGACCGGAAGTACGCCGGTGAGGTGGCAGTGCGCGAGATGCGCGCGCTGGGCATCACCCGGGTCACCGACGGCGACCGGCTCGTCGGTGGACTGTCCGGGGGCGAACGTCAGGCCCTGGCGATCGGCCGCGCGGTCTACTTCGGCGCGAACGTGCTCATCCTCGACGAGCCGACCGCGGCCCTGGGCGTCAAGGAGGCCACGCACGTGCTGCGCATCATCATGCAGGCACGCCAGAAGGGGATCGCCGTCATCCTCGTCACGCACAACGTCACCCACGCCATGACGGTCGGCGACCACTTCGCCGTGCTCATCCGCGGTGCGCTGGCTGCCGACTTCCGCAAGGGCGAGCGCACGCGCGAGGAGATCACCGATCTCATGGCAGGCGGCGAGGCCATGGCCGAGCTCGAGGCGGAGATCGAGACCTACCAGCGCGAGCATGCCGGCCACGTCCCCGACCCCTCGGAGCTCGAGCGGCGCACCCACCCGAAGCAGACCGGCTGACCTGGTCGCTTCCCTACTTCCACAAACAGAAAGAGCAACCTGCCATGACCAAGAAGTCACTCGGTGTCGCCGTGATCGGCGCCGGCATGGTCGGCCGTGCCCACGCCGCCGGCTACCGGACCGCCAGCCAGCTCTACGACCTCGACCTGCCCGAGATCCGGCTGGTGGCGATCGCCGACGCCCACGAGCCGTTCGCCGTCGACGGCGCCAAGCGCTTCGGCTACGAGCGCGCGGAGACCTCGTGGCAGGCGATCGTGGACGCACCGGACATCGACGTGGTCTCGGTCGCGATCGCCAACGAGCTGCACCGTCCGGTCGTCGAGGCCCTGCTCGCCGTCGGCAAGCACGTGCTGTGCGAGAAGCCGCTCGCCCCGTCCGTGGAGGACGCAAAGGCGATGGTGGCGGCCGCCGAGGCCGCCGGCAGCCAGTCCGGCGTCGGCTTTTCCTTCCGGCGCACCCCGGGGATCAACGCGATCCGCGAGCAGGTCCAGGCCGGCGCGATCGGCGACCTGCGGCACTTCAACGGCCACTACTGGTGCGACTACGCGCAGGACCCGAAGAACCCGATCAGCTGGCGCTACAAGGGCGCCCCCGGGACGGGCGCGCTCGCCGACATCGGCAGCCACATGATCGACCTGGGTGAGTACCTCTGCGGGCCGATCGCCAGCGTGAGCGGGGCCGTCTTCCAGACCTTCACCCGCGAGCGCCCGAAGCCGCTCGGCGCGACCGTCGGCCACGCCGGCGGGGCGGTCAGCGACCAGACCGAGCCGGTGGAGAACGAGGACATCGCCACCTTCACCGCCACCTTCGCGGGCGGTGCCGTCGGCACGTTCTCCATCAGCCGGGTGGCGCACGGGCTGCCGAACGGCCTGGGCTTCGAGGTCTTCGGCGGCACGGGTGCCGCGGCGTTCGACCTCAACCGGCCCGGCGAGTTCACCTTCGCCGACCAGGGCGCCGGCAGCCGGACCAACGGATACCGGCAGGTGCTCATCGGCCCCCAGCACCCCGGCATCCTCAAGGGCATCCCGATGGACTTCCCCTCCGTCGGCCACGGCCAGAACGACCTCTTCGCCTGGCAGTGCCGGGCCTTCCTCGACCAGGTCGCGGGCCTCGGAAAGCTGCCGCCCGTCCCCTCCCTCGCCGAAGGCCTCCACAACATGGAGATCCTCGCCGCCGTCAGCGAGTCGGCAGCCGGCGGCGGCAAGACCGTCAGCCTCGCCTGAGAACGATCAACCACTCCGCAAAGGACCATGACATGAAGCTCGGCGCCTACACCGCCTGCCTCCACGACAAGACCCTCGACGAGGCCCTGGAGATCCTGGCCGGCCTCGGCCTGACGTCGGCCGAGGTGAACTCCGGCGGCTTCATCGGCACGCCGCACTGCCCCGTCGACGAGCTGCTCGAGAGCGAGGAGGCGCGCCGCGACTACCTCGCCGTGTTCGACCGGCACGGGATCGAGCTCACCGCGCTCAACTGCAACGGCAACCCGCTCCACCCCGACCTGGAGGTGCGGTCCAAGCACTCCGAGGACGTACGGCGGTCCATCCGGCTCGCGGCGCTGCTCGGCGTGAAGACCGTCATCACGATGTCGGGCCTCCCTGGGTCGGAGCCCGGGACGACCCGCCCCTCGTGGAACGTCATCCCGTGGGACTCCGCCTACAAGGAGAGCCTCGACTACCAGTGGGAGGAGGTCGCGGTGCCGTACTGGAAGGAGATCCAGCTGCTCGCCGCGGAGAACGATGTCAACGTCGCCATCGAGATGCACCCGCACAACCTCGTCTTCAACCCCGCGACGCTCAAGCGCCTCGCCGAGCTGACGACTCCGGAGGGCGGTCGCACCCACGTGGGTGCGGAGATGGACCCCAGCCACCTCTTCTGGCAATGGATCGACCCCGTGGCGGCGATCGAGGAGCTCGGTGAGCTCGTCTTCTTCGCCGCGGCCAAGGACACGCTCGTCCACGAGACCGCCCAGGTCAACGGAGTCCTCGACGACCGGTTCGAGTGGATCCCCGCCGAGGAGAACCCGCTCGGTCTCGGCGGCCACTACACGGTGACCCGCTGGCCGGCCGTCCCCGGCTGGTCCTTCGTCGCCGTCGGCCGCGGCCACGCCGAGGAGTTCTGGACCCGGTTCCTGACGGCGCTGCACAAGGCCAACCCGGGCCTGCACGTCAACATCGAGCACGAGGACGCGTCGTTCGGCCAGATCGAAGGCATCGAGTACGCAGCCAAGAACCTGATCGAGGCCGGCCGGCGCTCCGGCGTCGTCGAAGCACCGATGGAAGAAAGACAACGTGGCTGACGGCATCGCCCCGCGTTCTACGCCTGAGCCGAGAGGACACCACCGATGGTGACGATCGCCCTGGACCCCACGCCGTTCCACCACGACCACGGCCTGCTCGACTTCCCCGATGTCGTGGCCCGGCTCGGGTACGACGCGATGCAGCTCTCGCCGCACGTGGACTTCACGCCGTTCTTCCGGTACCCGAAGGCGGACGACGCGCTCGTGACCTCGCTGAAGAAGCGTGCCGCCGACGCCGGCGTCGCGATCCCCGCAATCCTCCCGGTGCAGCGCATCTCGTGGCCCGACGAGCCGCAGCGCGAGGCCGCCGTGCGGAACTTCCTGCGCGTGATCGAGCTCGCCGTCCAGCTCGAGATCCCGGTCATCAACTCCGAGTTCAGCGGCCGCCCCGAGCGGTCCGAGGACTCGGAGGCCGCGTTCTACCGGTCGATGGAGGTCCTCCTGCCCCGCATCGAGCGGGAGGGCCTGCGCCTGAACCTCGACCCGCACCCCGACGACTTCGTCGAGGACGGGCTCGAGGCGTGGCGCATCATCCGCGGACTCAACTCGGCCTCGGTCGGGTTCGTGTACGTGGCGTCGCACACCTTCTACTACGGAGACCGGGCGACCACCCTCATCCCTGAGATCGACGACCGTCTCGGCGCCGTCTACACGGCGGACTCCTTCGACCACCGCCGCTCCCACGGGCTGCGGTACATCTCGAACCCGCCCGGCAACACCGCCCGTGTGCACCAGCATCTCCGCATCGGGGACGGCGACGTCGACTGGGCGGAGCTGTTCGGCGTGCTCGCCGGCACCGGGTACCTCGACCGCGACGACGCGCTCATCGTGTCGAACGTGTTCGCCGAGGACGAGGCGTCCGAGGAGGTCTCGCGCATCCAGCTCGAACGGCTGCGCGAGCTCATCGACACGGCCCGCGCCGCGTAGGGTCCCGTCATCACAGTCGGAGATCGGTCGCCGTGTGGACGAACGGCATCTCGTTCATCCCGGACTTCGAGGGCTTGTGGGTGACCCGGTAGGGCCAGGTCGTCTCCAACGCCGTCTGGCGCCGCCGGGAGATGCCTACGAGTTCGAGGCGTCATCGACGACACTCTTGACGCATGCCTGGCGGTGCCGAATGACGACGACCGTCCGTTCCCGTCGCACCGGTGCAACGCCAGAGGGGGCGCGCTCAGCTCGCGCAGTTCGATGCGTAGGGTGGCGTCCGCTCGTCAGGCGTGAGATTGGTCGGCACTCAGTGGGCAGCGGACAACCTCATCTGACCTGCGTGGCGCGTTCAGATCCCGGGCCGCGTCCCAGCGCGACGTCATCCGAGATGGTAGGTGGCTGGCGGTCCCTGAAAGGTTACGGTCGGGGTGCCCGCCGCGGGCTCGTTCAGGCCGAGGCCGCAGTGCTCGTCTACGCGGATTGGCGTCAGTTCTAGGTGCGTGGCCAATCCGGAGGCCGCTGCAGTGCGCGCGTCAACGGTGAGCAGGCCCTCGGTGTCTGACCAACCCAGCGTCGTGAATGTGTACTCGCCGCGCTCGTAGCCGTAGCCGTCGCCCGCGTCGCGGTACAGGTCGAAGTGGCCGTCAGAGCCGGGGTAGACCCGAATCTCCAGCGGCGCATCCGCAGCCTGCTCGGCGTGCCCCACGATCGGGCCGAGCGGCAGAATCGAGCCGGCCCGGACGAAGATGGGCATGCGTTCAAGCGGTGCGGCAGCCTCGATCGTCTGTCCGCCGGAGTGACGCTCGCCTGTCCAGAAGTCGTACCAGCCGCATCCAGCCGGGAGATACACCGGCCGCGTCGGTACGACATCGGCCATGGGCGTGGAGTCAGGGCCGAAGTAGATGGGCTTGGTCACCGGGCAGATCATCAGCGCCGGGCCGATCATCAGCTGGTCGTCGATGTCGTACACCGCGGGGTCGTGGCGAAAGTCGAAGGCCAGCGCTCTCATGGTGGTGTAGTGGCGGTGGGTCTCCCATCCCTGCAGCGTGTACAGGTAGGGCAGCAGCCGGTAACGCAGCCGGATGAAGTCGATGATCGTGTCGTAGGTGACGTCGCCGACGTCGCCGAAGCGCCACGGTTCTCGGGGCGTGTCGGTGCCGTGCGAGCGGAACATGGGCAGGAACGCGCCGAACTGCAGCCAGCGACTCCTGTTGGGTGCTGTGGCGCTCCTTGGACTGGAAGTATCCCAGCGCCCAGCGTGGCAGCGGCGGCACCCGCTCGGGGACGGCGTCCATGAAATTTAGGTGGGAGCGGTTCTCCGCCGGACGATCGCAGTCGGGGGTGCGCCGGCTGTCGTTGCGTCGAGCGCCGTCCCGAGGGCCGGCCGTACGACTGACCACTGCCCGTCGGTGCGGACCTCGAGGCCGCCGCCCGTCGCCTCGGCGCAGGTGCCGACGATGTCGAGCCCCAGGCCCGTGGAGCCTCGGTCGCTGCGTCCGCGCTCGAGCGCCACGGCCGGGATGCCCGGTCCCTGGTCCTTGACGTCCACGATGACGGTACAAGGGTGGCGTCCGCTCGTCAGGTGTGAGGTCACCGCGAGGGCCTTCGGAGTCTGACCGATTGGCGGGAGTCCGTGATGGGCGCACCGCTACAGTCGGTGGCGTTCCCGCTTGCCGGTCAGAGGACCACTCCCGCACCGGCCGACAGTAGGTCCAGCGTGGACGGCGACGGCACAGGCCACGCGCCCGGCGCCCTGGACGAGCACCCGGTTCGCCAGCCCGAGCCGACACGGTCCGCACTGGACAAGGAGTGGGCGTCGCAGCATCGTCGCGGTGATTCCACCTGCCCAAGACCGACGACGACGTCCGCCACGTCGCCCATCCTCGACGACTCCATCGACGCCGATACGGCACGTCCGCCATACAGCACGGGCAGGACCCCTTCGTGGCCGGCGTGACGACCTACCTGGTCGGCGAGGCGTGGCACGGCACCCACAGGTATGGCGAACTCAGGCTGTGTTGACCACGCAGAAGAGGTTGCCCTCGCTGTCGGCGAGCACGACGAAGTCGGCGCCATCGGGGTAGGTCCAGTCCACCCTCGTCGCCCCGAGCGAGATGAGCCGTTCGATCTCGGACCGCTGCTCCTCCTCGCTGTCCACCCACAGGTCGAGGTGCGTCCGGTCGTCCTCGTCGAGGTGCAGCCTGACTCCTTCGCCGCGCTGCGGGCAGAGGAAGTCCGGGTTGGCCGACCGGGGCGCATAGTGCAGCGCCTCACGCCAGAACTGAGCCGCCCGGCGGTTGTCCGACGTGTTCATCACGACCGCTCCGATGCGCAACATCGCAAGATCGTCGCACCGGCACCACGTCCTCGCCATCGCAAGAAGTCCCTCGGGGCGAGCACCGGCACCGTCGTGAGCCAGCTTCGTCGGACGTCAGCGCCATCCTCTAGACGATGGTGTGACCTGTGAGGATATCGAGGGGGAGGGACTCTGTTCGCGGTGCTCGGCGCTTGGCGCTCGACAACCGGATGAAACTGGGCGCAAGGCTGTGCTACCTGCCCGATCTCGACACTGACCAGCAGCGACGCCGATCCTGCCGGGACGCCCTCATAGAAAGTCCCGGGCCGCGAAAGGTTTCACTATTCGACCGGCGTTTTCATCCCGGATTGGCGGTACTTTCCATGGCCCGAAGGGAGAGAATAGTCCGAGCGCGCGAGGCTCTTCGATCAACGCCCGTCCGCGGCTTGCATCCTCGCGCTGACGGCAAGGAGGCCGACCCATGAAGAGAGTGTTCAAGACGCGTTTGGGGGTGCGTTTGGGAGTTCCCGCGGTGGCGAGCGTGGCGGTCCTGGCCGCCTTCGCTGCCCCAGCGCAGGCGACGATTCATCCGATCGTCCAATCGGTGAGCTGTGCTGCCGCCGCAGCCTGGGCGAACACCGCGGTCGCCGACCCGGCCGGGCAGACGCCTGAGGGCTTTGCGGGCGAGATCGTCTCCGTGTCGCCCCCGTTCCTGACCGTCGCGTTCCCCGAGCCCCTGGAGTTTGACCAGTCGGACTTCCGCGCTCTCATCGCGACCGGGTTCGTGGACGAGATCCTGCTCGACGCCGACGGCAACGTGACGGCGTTGGTTGTCGACCTACGCGACGTGCCCAAGGCCGCAAGCGGACAAGGCGGGGCGCACTGCGCAAATGCCTAGCCCCGCCGCCGAGAAAGGTCGGCCGCGGCGTCAGAAGCCGTCGATGTGTATGTCATGACTGGTAGTCGTGACATACACCTCACGATTCTGCACAATTCGGCAACGTGGCCCCAGAGCGCTATTCAGACCGCGAGTCGGTACAGCTGCCGATCCGTCGACCGGAGTGGTCGGTGAGCGGTTGACGGAGAGCGGCCCGCCACTGTGAGGTGGCGGGCCGTTCGTGGTTCGTGTGGTCAGTCGCGCGGTTCGCGGCCGGTGCTCTCGCTCTTGCCGGAGCCGGGGCAGGTGCCGCCGCCGGGCTTCTGGTGGGTGTTGATATTCCCGTCGCGGACCCCGCCGCGCTGGTTGAGCGTATGGGCCTGGACCAGCGCGCCTATCGTGAGCTGTCCGAGGTGTACTTTGCGACCCGACTTGTTGGGCGATGACCAAGAACCTGTACGACGCGGACGACGTCGCCGCTGTCCTGCACCAGCGAGTAGAAGCACGCCCCGCAGTCCACCGACCCAGCCTCATCGCCGGCCTCGTCCCCGATGCACTCGGACCCTGCCCGACGGCGTCCGCGACGCACCAGACGCCCGCGCCGAACTCATCGAAGATCCTGTCGGCGGTGGCCGGCCCACTTCCAACCGCATCACCGCAGGCCACAGCCACCGGCAGCTGTCGTACTAGCCGAAGTGGCCAGCCATGGCCCCTGCCGGCGACGACCTATCCTTGCGAGATGTCTGAAGGACGATCCGACGTTCAGGTCAACCTGCGGCCGCTGCGCTTGCGGGCGATGTTGACGCAGGAAGAGCTCGCCTTCAAGGCAGGCGTCGGGACGCGAACGATCCGGGACATCGAGTCGGGAAGGGCGCGGCCGCAACCGAAGACGCTGCGTCTCCTCATCGAAGCTCTTGGCCTGGACGAGGCCGATCGGACGTTGTTGAGCTCGCCGCCCGAAGGGACCCCGCCGGTGCCTCGCGAGTTGCCGCGGGCGCTGGCGGGGTTCGTCGGCCGAGAACGACATGTGGATGCGCTCTTCACCGCGATCAACGACGGCGCAACTGTCGTCACGGTGCACGGCATGGCTGGAGTCGGAAAGACGTCTCTGGTGGTATGGGCTGCACACGCCCTCGCCCCTCGATTTCCAGACGGGCAGCTGTTCGTGGACCTCCACGGGGCCACCCACTCTGGAGGGCCACGACCGGGACTGCAGTCGGTGCTGACGCGACTTCTGCGTCGCCTCGGTGTCGGCGATCGGGACTTGCCCGCGGAGGTCGACGAGATGACGGCTCGATATCGCAGCGTCATCGCAAGTCGCCGTGTGCTTCTGGTGCTCGACAACGCGACCGACGCAGAGCAGGTCGAGGCGCTGCTACCGGGAACGCCGGAAAGCCTTGTCGTGGCCACGAGCCGCCGCGACCTGTCGCAGGTAGCGGGCGCGTATCGGTTGCTACTTGACCCGCCGGCGATGCCCGAAGCCGTTGCGATGCTCGGCGCTGCTGTCACTGACCGGATCACCGTGGAGGAGGCCGCCGCGATCGCGGAGCGCTGCGGACGCCTGCCTCTGGCAATGAGTCTGGCGGCGGCCCGGCTGCGCAGCCGCCCCAACTGGCAGGCAGAGGATCTCCTGGCACGCCTCGCCGACGATGACCGGCTGCTCTCCGAGCTCGACATGCGACACAGCGGCGTCGCGGCGGCGCTGAGCGCCTCGTACCTCGAGCTTGACGCTGAACACCGGCGCATGTTCCGGCGGCTCGGCCTCGTCCCTGGCGACGACGTGGACGCCCGCGCCGCCGCAGCACTCTGCGAGGTGACCGAGGAGCAGGCCGTGTGGATGCTGGAGAACTTGGTCGACGTGCACCTTGTGGAGAGCCGTTCTCCCGGCCGGTACCGGATGCACGATCTGGTGCGGGTGTACGCGATGCAGCTAGCCGGGATGGAGGAGCCCGAAGCCGAACGCGACGAGGCCTTCGTCCGACTGGTCAACCTCTACCTGCATTTTGCGTACCGAGCGGCGAACCAGGTGTCGCCGACGGAAGCGCGGATCCTGGCCGCGGGGGTGACAGCACACGACCTCGGGCTGCCCGGCTTCGCCGACAAGGAGAGCGCCATATCGTGGTTCCGGGCCGAACGTACGAATCTGGTGGCCGCGGTGAGTGCGGCCGAGCGCTCGGGACGGCTCGAGCCGGCCTGGCACCTGGCCACTGCTTTCACCGCGTTCCGACTGATCGACAGAGACCACGAGGAGTACCTCACGATCAACCGGATCGCCTTGGACATCGCCCGTCGGCTCCACGACGAATCGAAAGAGGCACACACTCTCGCGGACCGGGGTAGGCATCTTCTGGTAGCAGGTCGGTGCCAAGAAGCGGTCAGCTATCTCGAACGGGCTGCCACGCTCTTTCGGGAACTGGACGACATCACCGCCGCGGCGTTTGCGCTCAGGAACATCGGCATTGCGCACCGTCAGTCTGGGCGGTTCGCGGAGGCGCTCGACGTCTATCGCTCGGCCCTTGCTCTGGCCGAGGCCGCCTCCGACACGACGGCGATGGTCGTCGTCGGTGCGAACATGGTCGTTCCGCTGCTGCGACTCGGACGCCTCTCGGACGCCGAGCATTGCCTGTCCGAGACGGAGCAGCTGGTGGATGTCAGCGATCAGTACAACCGCCTCCGCATCGAGAACTTCCGAGGGACCGTCCTGCGCGAGCGCGGCGATCCGGCCGCCGCCCTCTTGCTGCACATCGCCTGCCTTGAACGGTGCAGACGGATGGGCTTTCGGGGCGGGCTGAGCCCGATACTCATCGAGCTCGGAACGGACCTGGTGTGCCTCGACCGAGGTGCCGAGGCCGCTGTTTATCTCAGCCAGGCGGTCGAAGACGCGGAGGATCTGGGATACCCGTCCCTGGTACGGACTGCGCTGATCGACCTCGGTCGCGCGCTGGCACTCTCGAGCCGGTTCGAGGAGGCGGTCGGCCACTTCGAGCGGGCGGCAGGCCTCGCGGAGTCCCACGAGGACGCCTACGAGCTCGCCCGGGCCAACCACGGTCTCGCCGATGCCCACCGCAGTCGCGGCGACGCGGACGCCGAACGGCAGCATCTGCACCGTGCCGCCCGGGCGTATGCGGACTGCGGCGTGCCCGAGGCGGCGATGATCCATCGAGACCGACCTGCCTGACGAAGCGGTCGTGACCAGGCCTGCGGCCCTGACCCCCAGGACTCCTGCCGCTTCTCTGCCGGTCTCCCGCCTGGTAGATCATGCTTCGCGCCCGAAAGACTGACCTTTCGCTGATGATCTTCCCTACCTACGCTAGGAGACGCGCAATGGCAAGTAGTAACGCCTCCCCACCGAGCCGGCGATCGCGGATGCGAATGTTCTGTGAGGACGTGTCGTGACGCTATCGCGTCGGATGTTTCTCGGTGGAGCGGCCAGTGTCGCCACGCTCGGACTCACGGGAGCGGGGGTGGCGGCACCGCAACGGGCGTTCGCTCTCGACTCCGACGGGACGGAGAGCAAGATGCTCTTCGGGGATGCGCAGGCGGGAGCCGCGGCCATTCCCAAGGAGGGCGGCAGCGGCAACTACCACTCGTGCCGGATCCCCGCGATCTTGGCGATCCCGGGAACGAGCGTCGTCATAGCGGTTGTGGAGGGCCGGCCGGACCACAACGAAGACAAGAGCGGGAACTTCAACCTGCTGATGCGCCGGTCGACCGACTCCGGGCTGACCTGGGGCGTCGCGACCACGCTTGCGGGAGCAGGCCTCCAGAGCTGGACGAACCCGACGCTGGTCCACGATCGATTGACGGGTCGACTCACCTGCTTCATGCTGCGCCGGCAGCTCGGCGAGCTTTACAACGAGGATCCCGACGTCTACCTCGCGACATCGGACGACAACGGTGCCACCTGGACCGCCCCAGTGGCGCGCCCCGACCTGGACAGAGTGGCGGGTGGCAACGACTTCATCGGGCCTGGCAACGGGATCCAGCGCGCCGACGGCACTCTCGTGGTCCCTGCGCGCGGACGCCTGATCATCAAGGAGCCGGGCGGGGACTGGGCGGGCCATGGTCTTCCCGTCGGGCTGTACGTGGACGAGGACGGGAAGCAGCGGTCGCCGTACGGCGAAGGAACCGTCGCGGAGCGTTCGGACGGGCAGCTGATCCTGAACTATCGCGCCTTGGACGCGGAAGTCAAGTTCAGCGACGCCTACCCCCACACTCGCCGCGTCGCCATCGGAAACCCGGGCGATTGGCAGGTGTTCGGCACGGAGCGCTGGCGCGCCCAGATCATCGACCCGGGCGCCCACGCGGCCCAGATCTCCCACTCCATCAACGGCAACCCGTTCCTCATCCACCTCAACTCCGCGAGCCAGCAATACGGCAATCGCTACCAGATGAAGCTGCGCGCGAGCGCCGACGGCGGTGAGACGTGGCCCGACAAGTACGAGCGATGGCTGAGCGATGACCCGCTGGCGAGCGAAGGGAATCAGGTCGGCAACCTGCGTGAGGGCGGTTACTCGGCGCTGACGTCCACCGGAAGCGGCAGCATCCTTGCGCTGGTCGAGGCGCGCAGGGTGCAGGCCAACAATCCGACGATCGCCGATTTGAACGACTGGCCCTGCGCTGTGGTGCTGCGCCGCTTCGTGCCGGGCTGGGTCGTACGCGCCTGACACAAGTACCAGGACGGGACCGCGTGCTGCGGGCCGGTTGCACGGTCCCGTCTACGGTCGAGGTCCGTTCGGGTGGTCGCCTCGGGCCGCTCGAGGCCCGCGTGGCCGAGCTCGAAGCGGCGAACCGGCGCCTGGAGGCCGAGAAGCGGACGCTGACGACCGAGCGGGAGATCCTGCGCAAGGCAGCGAAGTGTTTCGCGGGAGATACGACCTGGTGAGCCGCTTCCAGTTCGTCGCCGAGCATCACCCCACCTACTCGGTGAAGCGGCTGTGTCAGGTCCTCGGCGTCAACCGGTCTCCTACTACAAGTGGCTCACCGGCGCTGCCGCCTGACAGGCGCGGGCGGCTGGTGACGCCGTCCTGGCCGACCGGGTCCGCGTGCTGCACCGCCAGGACCCCGAATGTCGCACAGCGTCGACGGGCACAGCACGCACGCGTCGTAGACCGACACAGCAGTCAGCCCGTTCGGGATTCTCGCCCGATCCCGGACTCGACCGGCAGCGTGCCGGGAGAGGCTGACACCGCGGACCGGTCCGTGCGTATTCGGCGGCCCGGTAGCCGAGCTGCCGGCGGAACACACGGTTCAAGTGGGACAGGTCGCTGAAGCCATCGTTGCGAGGTCCGTGGGGGTGATGTGCCCTTGTTCGCGAGCAGGTCCTCGGCGCACAGCCGTGCGCGCAGCCTCATCACGGTCTGGCTGAACGTGGCCGGAGCAGCGAGCTCGCCCGGGCCAACCACGGTCTCGCCGATGCCCACCGCAGTCGCGGCGACGCGGACGCCGAACGGCAGCATCTTCACGGTGCCGCCCGGGCGTATGCGGACTGCGGCGTGCCCGAGGCGGCGATGATCCTTCGAGACCGACCTGCCTGACGAAGCGGTCGTGACCAGGCCTGCGGCCCCGACCCCCAGGACTCCTGCCGCTTTTCTGCCGGTCTCCCGCCTGGTTGATCGTGCCTCGCGCCCGCAAGACTCATCCTGCGCTGATGGGTCACCGTGACCTGCGCAAAGCAGCAAAGTCGGGATCGACACCGCCGCCCACCAAGGCGCCCAGTGGGTGAACTCCGGAACTGTTCCAGGTGCATACCTGGACGAAACGGGAGGGGTGCGGCAGGGTCCTGGCCTGGTCGCCCCCAATCTGGGGCGCGGCTTCGTGGTGTTCAGGACCGCGTCGTAGGGACGACTTCATGCGTAGTAGGCAGATCGAAGGCTCCGGCTCGAACAGGCCCACCAGTTCCGCGCCCCGGCCGCTCGTCGTGCGCGGTGTGGTGCTCGCGCTGCTGGCCAGCGTGCTGACCGGCGCGGTTCCTGCAGCGGGGGCACCTGCTGGCAAGGTGAACAAGATCGAGTGCGCACCGTCCGCGGCTACACCGGAGGTAGCGCGCGAGATCGCGCTGAAGTGTGGGACCGAGACGGTCGTGGATGCGCTCACCGACCCTTGGTCGACCACGACGATCCTGCCGGACGGGTACGCGAAGCTCTCGTCGAGCATTGATGCCGTTCGCGCTCCCGACCCGGACGACGCGGATGGGGATGGCACCGCATGGCGGCCGGTGGATGCCACATTGCGAGTCGAGCCGGCGGGCCGGCGGATCGTGATGGTGGCGCCGGCAGCCGATCTGACCTTCTCTGCGGGGGACACCACTGGTTCGGGTTCAGGTGGCCCGCTGGCTTCTTTGACCACCGCGGACGGTCACACGATCACGGTCGACGTACCGTTCGACCTGCCGGCCCCGGTCGTGGACGTCGCGGCGGGGCAGGTGGTCTACCCGTTGGACGACGGCGTGGACGTGATCATGACCCCGAACTCCGACGGCACGTCGTTCTCCGAGGTGATCCGGGCAGTCTCGGCCGATGCGCTGCGCGCCGTGCCCGAGCTGGACGCGCTCACGGGAGATGGTCTGGTCTTCCCGGTGACCTTGTCCGACGGCCTGGACCTCCGGCCGAAGACTGATGGCGGGTTCGATGTGACAGAGGTTGCCACCGCCGAGGTGGTTGCCGAGCTGCCGGCGGCCCGGGCATGGGACTCCGCTGCGGATGCAGTGCTGGAGCCTGCCCCGGAGGAGGCGTTGTCCGAATCGGCGGCGTCGATGGCCGAGACGGCCACCTCCGATTCGGAGGTGCTGGTGGCGCCGGACGGTGAACTGGTCGACGCGGGCGATGTGGCCGAGCGACGGGCCAGCGCGCCGGTAGCCGGGGACGTGATCGAGCCCCTCGGTGCGGAGCTCGTGACGGGCGCTGACGCGCCTGCGGGTGCAGACGCCGGCGTGGCAGTCACCCTCGGTGCCGAGGCGTTGGCGGGCATGGAGGGGACGATCCACATCGACCCGACCACAGGTACGAAAAACCCGGGGGGCAAGGCGGTCATTCAGTCCGCGTTCCCGTCCAGCGTCCATTACAACGACGCCACGTCGTTCCCGATCGGGGTGTGCACGGCCACCATCGGCTGCTACCCGACGAACGTGGTGCGGTCGGTGTTCCAGTGGACCGGGTTGACCTCGATCGCGAGCTTGAAGGGTAGCGATATTCGCGAGGCGACCTTCACTGTTTTCGGCAGCCATTCCTATGCCTGTTCGGCCCGGACCACGGAACTTTATCGGACCGCGGCGATCTCGAGCTCCACGACGTGGAGCAACTTCACCACGTCGGGCAAGTGGCAGTCCAAGGTTGACGAGAGAAACATCTATCACAAGTCAGTCTGCGGCAACGACCGAGATATCGCTTGGAACATCTCCTCGGTCGCGAAGTGGGCGGCAGACAACAACTCCGCGCGTATCACGCTGGGCCTCAAGGGCACGTCGACCACAGACGTCTACACGTGGAAGCGGTACGAGAACCCGCGCCTGGAGATCATCTACAACCGTGCGCCATTGGTGCCGAAGTCGGGCGAGATGAAGCTGGACTACGAGGGCCAGGCGCCGGAGGCGTGTGTGACGTCGGCGGCGAGCGCACCGTCGTTCCCGACCACGTCGGGGATCGTGATGCGGGGCGTCGCCCGGGACCCGGACTCGTCGCAGGTGCGCGTCAAGTTCCGTGTGCTGACCTCGGGCGGCACCCAGGTGTACTACACCGACAACTGGTCGTCGACGCAGAAGCCGCCTGCCGCGTTCGAACGGTCGATCCCTTCGACAGCGCTGTCGGGTGGGGGCACGTTCCGGTGGCAGATGGCTGTGCAGGACCTGTTGGACGGGTCCGGCGATCGGAACACCACCTGGGACCAGTCCCCGAACTGCTACTTCAAGGTGGACCTTTACAACCCCGGCAGCCCAACGATCTCCTCGTCGCAGTATCCGGAGGGTGAGATCTCCGGCGGCGTCGGCGTCAGCGGATCGTTCACTCTGGACTCGCCGTCCTCGGACGTGGTGGCCTACAAGTGGTCGCTGGACTCGGACGGCCTCGGAGAGCCGCCGCTGTCACCGTCCTCGCCGGGCGGACCTGTAATTGTCGGGCCGCTGGCGATGACTCGGGCAGGGTCGCACGTCCTGTACGCACAGGCAGTCGATTCCTCAAGCCGTACCTCGGGCACACGCGCGTACCGGTTCACTGTGGACTTCCCGACCACGGCGGCGTACTGGCACATGGACCAGTTCACAGCGATCATCGGCTCAACTGACCTGAACACCGCGGACGCCGGAGCGTTGGCGCACACGTTGCGTCTCTCGTCTGGTGTGGGACGCACTCCGGGGCCGTTCGCGTTGGCCATGGTCCGTGCGGATGATCAGGCGCTGGTGTTCGACGGAAGTGCGTCGGACATCGCGTTCACGTCGAAGCCGGTGGTGAACGTGTTCGGCTGCGCCTCGGATACCACCGGTCCGGCCGGTGTGGCGGATGGCAGGACCGAGGACCAGGGCCTGAAGGCGGGCCAGTGCCTGGACCGGACCGGTGAGAGCGGCTACAGCGCGGGGTTCACCGTCTCGGCGTTCGTCCGGGCCGACGAGGCGGGGAACGTGAACAAGGTCGCCGTCTCGCAGGATGGGCAGACCCACTCGGGGTTCAAGCTGGGCAAGCTCGCCAGCACCCACTGCCCCGCTGATGCGGCCGGCGTCAAGCCCGTCACGTGCTGGGGGTTCTGGACCTACGACACTGACGGCGGTGGATCGCTGGGCTTGCGGGCGTACTCGACCAGGCCGATCACAGCCGGGGAGTGGGTGCACCTGGCAGGGGTGTTCAACGCGACCAGCGGCGACATGAGCCTGTCGGTCTGCCCGATCCCCACCGATCCCGACGGTCGTGACCCGGAAGGCACCGGGATCCCGGTGTCCGACGCCGAGCACGGGACGGTGGAGTACACGGGCAGCTCGTGGAGCGCGGCCGGGCCGGTGCAGATCGGCCGGTCCATGTTCGGCGGGTCGATGACGGATCACTGGGTCGGCGCGATCGATGAGGTGCGCCTGTACAACGCGCCGCTGGGCAACGGGCAGATCACTGCCATCTGCACGGGCGACATGACCGGCGGGGCTGAGCTGGAGGACGGCGACGGCGACGGAGCAGTCGTCGGCAACCCGGGTGACATTCCGCCCGGTGGCGGCGAGTGAGAGGGCTGACGGCCATGAGCATCACAAGTAGGTCGACCCGCATGCCCTCGACGCGTGCAACTGACCGCCACCCGCGCAGGGCACTGACCGTGGCCGTCGCCGGAGCGGCCGCGATCAGCGTCATCCTCTCGACGACGGCAGCCCCCGCCACCGCGGCTGCGCTGCCCGCGCTGGCCGAGCGGGAGACCTGGAGCCTCGAGGAACGCGAGGAGCACGGCGAGGACCTGTGGGGCGCGGACGCGGCCAAGGGCGAGAAACCCCTGACCGTGCACGAGCAGAACCCGACCCCCGTCAAGGCTCCGCCGGCGATCGTCGAGGGCGCTCCTACCACCATTACCGCCGACTCCGGCGACACCGACGGTGGCGTGCCGCTGAGCGGCCTCACACCGGGCCAGGTGACACTTGAGCCCGATGCCGGCGAGCTCGCCCGCGGCAACGCGGGGAACCTGCCGGTCACCATCGCCCGCTCTGCAGCGCCCGGCACGACGAACAAGGCCGCGTCGGACAAGAGCGCCCCGGGCAAGAACCCCGCACCGGTGCGGGTCCAGACCCTTGGTTCGACGGCGGCCGAGCGGGCCGGCGTCAACGGGGTACTACTGACTGTCACGGACGACTCCGCCGAGCGTGTGGAAACCGAGTCGGGCTCGTCCGAGGTAGATCTGGCAGTGGACGTCAGCGGGTTGGCCGTCTCGCCGGACTGGCTCTCCCGTGCCCGCCTGGTGCAGCTGCCGGCGTGCGTGCTGACCACACCGGAGGCGAAGGGCTGTACCCAGCCAACCGAGCTGCCCACGGCAGACGATGCCAGCTTGGCCTCGCACGGCACGGTCGCCGCCAGGGTCGAGATCCCCGAGGCAGGCCCGGCCAGGACCGACGCCGCAGGACGTGAGGTCGGCGGTGCGGAGCCGATGGTGCTTGCTGTGACAGCCGCCGCGGCGGGCGATCAGGGTGACTGGTCCGCTACCCCGCTGGCCCCTTCGGCGACGTGGGACGTGACGGGCAACACGGGGGCGTTCACGTGGTCCTATCCGATGCGTACCCCGCCGGTTCCTGGCGGCTTGGCCCCGCAGGTGTCCCTGGAGTACGACTCCGGCAGCCTGGACGGCAAGGTGGCCTCGACCAACTCGCAGGCCGGCGAGATCGGCGACGGGTGGTCGCTGTCGACCGGCGGGTACATCGAGCGGTCCTACGTGCCCTGCTCGGAGGACACTGCGGGCAGCGCGAACAATGCGAGCCACAAGACGGGTGACCTGTGCTGGAAGTCGGACAACGCCAGCCTCGTGCTCGGCGGGAAGGCCGGCGAGCTGATCAAGGACGGGTCCACCGACACGTTCCGGCTGGCCGGGGACGACAACACCAAGGTGGAGCGGCTTCGTGGGACCGATGCCGCCACCCCGGGGTGGAACGGCGACAACGACAAGGAGTGGTGGAAGGTCACCACGTCGGACGGCACCCAGTACTTCTTCGGGCGGGACAAGACCGCCTCGGACGGTGTGTCGACTTACTCCACGAACGTGGTGCGGGCGTACGGGAACCACCCCGGTGAACCGTGCTACAACACCTCCTATGCCTCGGCGTCGTGCATGCAGGGGTGGCGGTGGAACCTGGAGTACGTCGTCGACACCTCCGGGAACACGATGACGTACATCTACAACCGGGAGTTCAACTCCTACGGGCACAACAACGGTGCAGGAGTCACGGACTACGCTCGCGGTTCGACCCTGTACAGGGTCTTGTACGGGTCCCGGCAAGGTGACGAAGCGAATGCGCCGGCGCGGGTCGAGTTCACCAAGGCGGAGCGGTGCTTGGTCACCGCCGACTTCGACTGTGCAGCGGACAAGCGCGATGCCAACCAGACCAGGTGGCCTGACGTCCCACACGACTTGATCTGCTCCACGTCTGCGACGGAGTGCCCGAACCAATTCTCGCCGTCGTTCTTCTCGACCAAACTTGTCACAGCGGTGACCACGCAGATCAACACGGGAGCATCGACGTGGAAGAGCGTCGACAAGTGGACCCTGGCGCATTCGTTCCCCGACCCGGGCGGCGAGACCGGCAAGCAGCTCTGGCTCGAGTCGGTCGAGCACGACGGCCTGGCGGCGGACGCTGCAGCCGATGACGTGACGGACCTGCCGCAAGTGGCCTTTACCGGGTCGGGCGCGCCGAACCGGGTGGACACCCAGTTGGACGGTCGCCCGTCGATGCACCGATTCCGCCTCACCCAGATCCGCTCCGAGGCGGGTGGTGCGATCAACGTCACGTACTCGGCTCCGGACTGCACGGCCAGCTCGAAGCCAGCCAGCCCGTGGACCAACACGCGCAGGTGCATGCCGGTGTACTGGACCCCCGCGGGCAGCGAGACCGAGGTGCTGGAGTACTTCCACAAGTACGTCGTGACCGCCACGCTCGAGAACGCGCGGATTCCTGGCTCCCGTAACGTCGAGACGTACTACACCTATGAGGGCGACGCGGCCTGGCACTACGACGACAACGAGCTGGTCCGGCCGAAGCAGCGAACCTGGGGGCAGTGGCGCGGCTATGCCGCGGTCGAGACCCGGGTCGGTGAGACGGGCATCGCCGACCACCCGCAGCTACGCACCCGCACCCGGTACTTCCGCGGCATGCACGGCGACCGCCTCGACGCAGACGGCGGCGCCCGCAGCATCCAGGTAGACGGAATCAACGACCTGGATCAGTACGCGGGCATGGAACGCGAGGCGATCACCTACAACGGGACCGCCGTTGTCGAAAGGACCCTTTCGACACCGTGGCGCTCAGGTGCGACCGCGACGGACGCGCGGGGCAAGAGCGCGTACCACACCGGCGTGCAGGCGACCGAGACGATCACCACCGCGCCGGACCTGGCGGCCGGGACCCGCACCGTGGTGACCGAGACGGCGTTCGACTCCTACGGCATGCCGGAGGAGGTGACAGATCGCGGTGACACCGCCTCTACGGGGGACGAGACCTGCACCCGCACGACCTACATCCGCAACACGACCAAGAACATCCTGGACACCGTGCGGCGCGTCGACGTCGTGGGCAAGCGGTGCGACGAGACCGCCACCCTGCCCGCGGACGTGGTCTCGGATGTGCGGTACGCCTACGACGGCGGCGGCGTCGGCACGGCGCCGACCGCCGGACTGGTCACGACAACGCAGGAGGTCAAGGCATACAGCTCGGGTACCCCCACGTATGTGAATGTCCAGGGCACCACCTACGACAGCTACAGGCGACCTCTGACAGCCACCGACGCGCTCGGGCGGGTCACCACGACCGTGTACACGGACACCAACGGACTCAACACCCGAACCACGGTAACGACACCGGATCCCGACGGCACCGGGGCGTTGACATCGCACGTAACACTTACGGACCTGGACCCGGCGTTCGGTGTTCCGGTCAAGGTCACCGACCCGAACGGCAACATCACCAGCGGGAAGTACGACGGCCTGGGCCGCCTGACATCGGTGTGGGAACCCGGGCGGGTGCAGGGCATCGACACCGCAAACACGACGTTCACTTATACGGTGCGGGACACGGGCGTCAACGCCGTGACGACCAACACGCTCAACCACGACGCCAGCGCCTACCTGACGTCGACCACGATCCTGGACGGCCTGCTGCGGCAGCGGCAGACGCAGTCCCCGTCGGCGGACCGGGACAACCCCGGCCGGGTGGTGACGGACACCTTGTACGACACGCGCGGTCTGGCGCACATCACCTACGACCCGTGGTTTGGGACCGGCACCCCGGCAACCACCGTCGTCTACCCCACGGCCGGCAGCGGGGACGACGAGTTCAAGTTCTTCGTCCCTTCCTCGACCGTCACCCAGTTCGACGGCGCGGGTAGGGCGACCGCGGTGATCGAACGGTCGGGCGCGAACGAGCGGTGGCGCACCACGACGAGCTATCGGGGTGACCGTACTCTGGTCGACCCGCCCACGGGCGGGACCCCGACCATGGAGATCACCGACTCGCGTGGGAACGTGACGGCGCTGCACCAGTATCTGGGTGCCTCACCGTCCGGCACCTCGCAGGTGACGCAGTACACGTACGACCTCGCGAACCGGCTCAGGAAGGTTACCGATCCCGCGACGAACCAGTGGTCGTACACCTACGACCTGCGGGGCCGGCAGACCCAGGTGTCCGACCCGGACAAGGGCATCAGCCACACCACGTACGACGACGCCGGACAGGTCACCGCGACCACCGATGCACGTGGTGAGAAGCTTGCACACGTCTACGACGCGCTGGGTCGCAAGATCGCCACCAGGGACGACACCACCTCGGGTGCACTGCGGGCGTCGTGGGTCTACGACACCCTCGCCAAGGGACAGCTGACCTCGAGCACGAGGCACTCCGGTGGGGTGGTCCTGACCACGTCCGTGACGGGGTATGACCACCACTACCGGCCGTCAGGGCAGACGGTCACCGTCCCAACAAGTACTGCGGTGCCGGCTGGACTGGTCGGTTCGTTCACGACCGAGTACACGTACACCTCGACCGGACTGCCGAAGACGACGTACTTGCCGCGCATAGGCGCGCTGGGAGGGGAGACCGTCACTACCACCTACGACTCAGCGAACCAGCCGTACCAGATGATCGGCGGCGCCCAGGGCGCCTACGTCGTCAACTCGGAGTACTCCGAGTACGGAGAGCTGCTCTTCGCCGACATCGGCGGCAACTACTCCGTTGGCGCCCGATGGACGTATGACATCAACACCCGTCGCCTGATCGAGCAGTCGGTGACGCGTGAGGGTGCCGGCGGGGACGACGTCGTGGCGCGCTACTCGTACGACGATGCGGGCAATGTGCTCGGTATCAAGAACAACCCCACCGTGGCCGGTGTGAGCCCCGATCGGCAGTGCTTCACCTATGACGGGCTGCGGCGCCTGACCGACGCCTGGACCCCGAACGACGGCGACTGCGCCACCAGCAACAGGACCGAGGCTGGACTGGGTGGGGCGGACCCCTACTGGACGTCATACACCCACGACGCCGTGGGCAACCGCCTGACCACGACCCAGCACGCGACGGCAACGAACGGTGGCAACCGCACCTCGACATACGCCTACCCGACCGCCGGTGGAGCGGCGGGCAGCAAGCCGCACGCCGTCACCGGCGTGACCACGAAGAACTCGGCCGGAGCGACCACTGGAACCTCGTCGTTCTCCTACGACCAGGCGGGGAACATGACCGGCCGTACCCTGGCCGGCCAGGCGGCACAGGCCCTGGCATGGGACGCCGAGGGCGAGCTCGCATCGGCGTCTCAGGACGGCAACGGTGATGGTGACACCGCCGATGCGAACGAGAACGACACGTACCTGTACTCCGCGGACGGAGAACGTCTCGTGCGCACGCAGGACGGCGCGAGCACTTTGTACCTGCCGGGTGGCGCGGAGCTGACCGCGTACGCAGACGGTCGGGCGTCCACGGCGAACCGGTACTACGCGTTCAACGGAAAGACGATCACGACGCGCGCGGCGGTCGGGGCTACAGGGCAGACCACGATCATCCCTGACCACCACGGGACTCCGATGCTGCAGGTGAACCAGTCCGCCAACCGGGTCACCCGTCAGTACACCGACCCGTTCGGTGCGACCCGCGGGGCCGTGGTGGGTGACGCGGATGCGGATGGAAGGCTGGATGGTACGAACCCGGTCTGGGTTGGTGACCATGGGTATCTGGACAAGCCCGAAGACACATCGGGCCTGACGGCGATCGGGGCACGAATGTATGACCCGGTGCTGGGCAGGTTTATCAGTGTGGACCCGGTGATGGATCTGACTGATCCGCAGCAGTGGAACGCCTATTCTTACTCGAACAACAATCCCGTCACGTTTTCTGACCCGACAGGAAAGGTGTACGCGCGCGACGGGTCGTCGGGTCTGCCGAAACCGCCGGTGCAAGAAGCGTTGCCGAAGGATGATAGGACGAAGTCCGGGGGCGGCGTAGGTGCGCAGGCACCGACGGCCGGTCAACAAGGGTCATACCAGCCGCCGCCCACCCCGTCCACAAGCTACGGCGGCGGATACTACTCGGGCGGAAATAGCGCCGGAGGCGGCACGGCCGGCAAGCCGTTCGTGAATAAGCCGCTCAACCTCAAGGGTGGTCAACGCGGTAAGCAAGCGACCTCCGCCCGCGACCCAGAGCGGCCCGGTTGTGCCGGAAAATGCCTAGATCACGGCGAGATGAACACGGCAAAGTGGGATTGGGATGCAACTGGCGACGTTCTTGGGTGGATCTCAACTGTAGCGGGCGTCGTTGCGGTAGTGGCTGGTGTGATCACTCTGGTTAGCGGACCTGGTGCTGTTGTCGCAGGCCCTGTCGCTGCGGTCGCCGGTCAGATTTCCTTCTACGCAGGACTTGGCTCAACATTAATCGACTGCGCAGGAGGAAAGGCTGGGCGTTGTGCCTGGGGGTTTGCCGGGATGGGTCTAGGTGGCCTAGGAAAGCTTGCGGGTCGCGGGCAGGACGTACTGCAACTCTCAGATGATTCAGTCAAGAACGCCGGCTTTGTGGGTGACGGGCTCGGCGCCGTCTGGGATTTCGGTGGCCGTGGCGTTACCTGGGTTAATGGCACAGTTCCTGGAGGAGTTACGACATGGTGGTAGATCACTGGACGCCCGGCACGAAGGTCGCACTGCTCCCCGGGCCGACGGGACTCAAGTTGGCCAAGATTGAAATGGGGATCATCCTTGCGCTGTTTCCTCTTCTTGCGATACTGGTCGCCGGAATGGCAATCGCCGGGGAGGGGTATGCGTCCTCACCGTTCCTGACGCTGATCATGGTCCTTGTTGCCGGTGACATCGTATCCTCGTCCATCGCTTCTGCCCGCTGCAATCGCAAGCTCCGCGCTGAAGTGAGGGCCGGATACACAACATCGGCACGGCGCTTCAACGAGGTCGACCAGGTCGACGTTCACACAGGATATGTAATCCGAGTTGCCGGAGAGCCTCCTCTCACCCGCGGTCAATACGACGAGAGGGCTGAGCGGATCCGTGATCACATCAAGGAAATGTAGGCATGTCTAAGCGAGTTCAACCAGGACCCGCTCCGGCCAACCATCATGACGGCAACCACCGTCAACCTGCTGCCGTTCCAGATCCACGCCCGGTACCTGCTGTCCGTGATCGCGCGCACATTCAGGCGGGCCACCGCCTTCCGACCCGGCCTGGCACCTGAGGATGCGGTGCCGTCGGACCTGCTGCTGCTCCGGCGTCGCCTGCCCGGCGAGGCTGTCAACTCCACGAGGTTCCTCGACGTGACGCTCACGCCACGTCCCGGGCGGGGTAACGCCCGTGAACACTCCGCGTCGGCTGGACCAAGGCCCTGGAACTGGCCGACGGCCCGGTCTGTTTCGAGCTGTCCGTCGGGTAGCCCTGAGACGTCGGACTGTCAGGCGATTCCAGGGTTGAAGCCACTTCCGATGTGAGTCACTTCGTGGGTCAGGTTTACCGCCTCCCTGGGATCCATCCACCGGTCGCCGCCGGGATACTCCGACCAGTAGAGGCGGTCTTGCCAGGTCCAGGACAAGACGAGCAAGCCGTCAATCGTCCCGAGAGTGGGCGACCCGCCGGTTCTGTGGTTGTCGGCGCAACGAGATCGTCGTCTTCGACACGTCCGACCCATAGACGTCGGCCAGGTACGCGGCGATGTCGCCGTGCGTCATCCCTCGCGCGGACAGCGACAGCACGATGTCCTCGATCGACCCGAGCCTGCGCTGACGCTTCGTGACGACCGCCGGCTCGAGCGTGCCCACACGGTCCCGCGGCACGTCGATCTCGACCGGGCCGGCCTTCGTCAGCACCGTCTTGGAACGGGTGCCGTCGCGCGGGTTCCCGCCAGCCGCGCCACGCTCGTGCTTCTCATACCCAAGGTGAGCGGTGATCTCACCTTCGAGCGCGGACTCCAGCACCAGCTTCGTCAGCTGCGCCAGCAGACCGTTCTCCCCGTCGATCGGCAGGCCCTGAGCCTGCGCCCCGCCCACCAGCTGAGCCACCAGCGCCTTGTCCACCACAGGGGCCACCGGCCCGTCCTGCTCCACGACGACCTGCACCATGCCCTGCTCGACCTCCACGTCCTGCACCTGCGAACTGCACATCGGAAGAACTCCTCATCTGGGAAGTTCCACCGTTTACCGTACAGACCCGAAGGTCAGGTACCGTCGACGTACTTCTCCACGGACGGGTGGTGGCCGCATTGGGCCTGTTCGATCGGCTACGAGCGGAGCACCGCGGCATGGTGGCTTACCGGCAGGGCGCCTTCCTGCGCGACGCCGGTGCCCTGCCTGCCGCCGAGCAGCTGTTCCGCAAGGCGCACCGGCTCGGGATCCTCGACGCGACCGTCGACCTGGGCACCCTGCTCCTCGCCCGCGGCGAGCGGGAGGAGGCCGAGCAGCTCTTTGAGCGGGCCGCCGCCGAGAACCACGCGGGCGGGCTGAACGAGCTCGGCGTCCTGCGCAAGGACCAGGGCCGCCTCGACGAGGCCCGCCGCCTCCTGGAGCGCTCCGTGCGGCACGGCTACGACGGCGCGCTGGTCAACCTCGCGTTCGTCGCCGCCGAGCAGGGCAACGTCGAACGGGCCACGAAGCTGTACCTCAGGGCCGCCGAACATGGCTACGACAAGGCGTTGTACAACCTCGGGCTGCTGCTGCACGAACGTGGCCAGCACGCTCAAGCCCTCGCCGTCTGGCAGCAGGGCAACGACTACGGCAACCACGAGTGCACGTTCGCGCTCGGCCTGATGGCCCACCGCGCCGGCGACCACACCGAGGCCGTCGGGCACTGGCGCAACGCCGCCCTGTTCGGCCACGCCGGCGCCCGGGCCAACCTCCGGGAGTTCTACCCGGAAACCCACATCTGACCCGGATCCACGGATACATGGTGGGTGAACCGCACCGGGTCATGCGTGAACTGGCGCGCTGCAGCAGCCATCGTCCTTTTCGAGGTACTGCATCAGTGGGAAGACGAGGTCGACCTACTGCAGCCGCCCGCTCCGCTCAGCGCGGCAGAGGGTTCGGGCCCGTCGCTGTGACCAGCCGCTGCGGGACCCAGCCGTCGACATGGTGGATGCCGTCGAACGTCCCGCCCTGCAGCTCGATCACCGCGCGCAGCGAGCGGCGGTGGAACTTCACGTGTGTGAAGTCCTCGAACAGGACGTAATACGGCTCGTTCCACTGGCTCTGGAATTGCTGGCCGGTCAGCGCCGCCCGATGCCGGCGGGAGAACGCGTCGACCTCCTCGCCGACGACCACGCCGAAGTGCTCCATGCCCATCTTGTAGACGCGCTGGTGGACGGGCGGGATGAGCTCGATGAGCGGGATCACCTGGCCGTCGAGGACGTGGAGCGGCTCAGCGAGGAGGATCATGGACATCGGCCGCCCGTTCCAGACGTTCTCCACATTGGCGATGGCGTGGCGTTCGAGCAGGGTCCGCAGGTGGACATACTGGTCCCACTCCGGCACGCGGACGGCGAGGTGGCTCAGCTCGTACGGCGCGATGTCGACACCCCGGGCGAGCAGGCGGTCGCGCTGCCGCGCGGCGAACGCCCGATAGTCTCCGATGATGTCGCCCACCGGATCGGCCATGGCCCGCCTCCTCTCGGCCGCCAGCCCAAGACGGGGTATGCGGCGAACGTATCAGGCCATCGCACGCCAGGCGACGGAGCGACCTGAGCCGGCGGGCCCGAAATCCCCGGCTGGCGAGATACGGTCATGAGCGCCGCCCGGCGGGGCTCGAACCTCCAACCGCTTCCCTTGGACTTACAGCTCCTACCCGGCGAGCAGGCTGCGTCGTGGGCGCTCTCAGGGGCGCTCGAGTGCCTCCCGTCGAGCCGTTCGATCCGCGCTAGGTGCGCGCGACGCACGGGATGGCTCAGTTCTCGGGCGGCGGGCCGTAGAGCTGCGCGGGGTCGGCCGAGAGAGCGGCCTTGACGAAGCGGCTGGCGTCGTCGACGAGCACTTCCATGGCCCCGGCTTGCACGCCGTCCAGGCTGGCTCGTGCCACGTCGACCGGGTCGATCTTCGGGGCATCGTGTCCCGCCATCATGTCGGTGTCGGCGGCACCCAGGTGTACCCCCTGGACGAGGATGTTCTGAGCCGCGAGCTCGACGCGTACGCCGTTGGTCATGTTCCACTCGGCGGCCTTCGCCACGGAGTATGACCCCGATCCTTGAGGGGTGGCGACCCACGACAGCACGGACAGGACGTTCACGATCGCTCCTGGCCCGTTGGAGGCGAGGTGGGGAGTGAAGGCGCGGATGACCCGGAGCGTACCGAACAGGTGAGTTTCCAGGTCCTGCCGGACCTTGTCCAGGTCGTCGGTCAGCAGCTGCGCTCCGGTCGCGATTCCCGCGTTGTTGACCAATAGCGTGACGTCCTGCGTCGCTGCGGCGGCGTCCGCGATCGATCGCTCGTCCAGCAGGTCCAGGTGCAGCGGCGTGACCCGCGGGTCGGTGGCGTCGATCAGCTCGGGGCGGCGAGCGGCGGCGTAGACCGTCTTGGCTCCCCGAGCCAGCAGCTCGTCGACGAAGCGCCGACCGATTCCGCGATTGGCACCGGTCACGAGAGCGGTGGATCCGGCAATGTCCATGATGATTCCTTCCGTCGAGGAGGCCCGTGCCTCCCGTGCGCCGCCTACGCTAGGACTTGACGTTGACGTCAAGGGCAAGTCCTGACGAGCGGCACCACGAGTGAGAGGAGTCACGATGCGCATCGGGGAGCTGGCCGACAAGGCCGGAGTCAGCACGCGCGCCCTGCGCTACTACGAGGAGCAGGGCCTGCTGCGTTCCGAGCGCACGGCCAGCGGTCAACGTCTCTACGAGGAGTCGGCCGCGGATCGTGTGCGGCTCATCCAGGAGCTCTATACGGCTGGCCTCGGTAGTCGTCTGATCGTGACCCTCCTGCCCGCCATCGATGCCCGCCAGGTCGGCCCGGAGCTGTTGATTCGCTTGCTCGACGAGCGTGCCCAGATCGAAGCGAAGGCCGCCGTGCTGCAGGATGCGGGGCGTCGACTCGACATGCTGATCCATCTCGCTAGGTACCCGGACGCGGAGTCATGCCCGACCTCGCTCGACCAGGCTGTGGCTCAAGACTCCATGTCGCCGTGATGTCGCTGGCCGGTGAACGCGGCGACCACGACTACGGCAGGTAGCCCGGTGAGGTCCCCCGAATCAACTCTTGAGTTGACATCCGGCTCGCGGTCTTGGAGCTCGAATGGCCTCCCGGCCGGCGAGTTGCGGGGCTTCGTCGTTCGAGGCCGCCAACCACCCCAGCCGGCGCGCAATCTGTGGTCCGACGCCACAGGCCGGCTATGGCGCAACCGGAATCGGCACCCTCAGCAAGCCTCGGGCCGCGCTCCTGCCGTGACGTCCTCCGAGCACTTCGCGACCGTCCGCACCGACTACGACGCCATGGCGCAGCCGTACACCGCCGCGACGATGGCGAGCTTCACGCGCGCGCCTCCTCGCTCTCACGTGCCTCCGCGCGGGAGGGCGCCGGCATCCGGAAGATCGCCACGATGTTGACGACGAGCGCCACCGTGAGGACTCCCATCACGGGCACCAGGAGGTCGGCCCTCGGTGACGGCCCGGTGGCCAGCAGATCCCAGCGTCCGACGGCGACCGCGCCGGTGAGCATCGCCCAGAGTGCGGTCTCGAGGGCGGGGAGCCACTCGCCTGCCCGGAGGTGGAAGCCGCTCGCCATGAGCGTGACGACCGCGAGACCGATCGCTGCCAGCGGCGTCGTCCACTCGAAAGTGCCCAGGAGCATCGGGAGGACGAGCGCGATGGGCGCCGCGACTTCCGCGATGCCGATCAGGATGGTGAGGGGGCGCGGGAGGTCGTCGAACCCGGTCCAGCGGTCGATGCCGCGGCCGAGGATCTTCGGCAGGCCCGCGAACAGGAAGAACAGAGCGAGAGCGATCTGCGCCGCCCACAGGGTGGTGGTGAGCATGGTGCTCCTTCAGCTTGTCGGCCAGCGGGTTGCCGGCCGGTGCGGGACAGGACGAACGGGCGGGCGCGTGTGTGACGCTGTCACAGGGGAGGGGGCGCGATCGTCCTGTGCACATGAGCGAAACTGAACGCGGCGGCGTCGAACGCAGCGCGGCCGAGCGCAGCGCAACCGAACGCGTCGCCGCCGCCTCGCGGGACGACCGGGCCTACTTGCTGGCCGTCGCCCACCGGATCCTGGCCGATCCCGCCGAGGCCGAGGATGTGGTGCAGGACGCGTTCGTGCGCCTCGCGACGCAGGAGGTTGGCGAGATCCGGGACCTGCGCGGCTGGCTGGTCGTGGTGGTGCGGCGGCTCGCGCTGGACCGGATCGGCTCGGCACACGGGCGGCTCTCGGCGCCGCACGATCCGACAGCATGGGGTTTCGACGCAGCGGCCGACGCGCTGGACCCGGCGGACCGCGTCACCTTGGACGACGAGATCCGGCGCGCGCTGTCCGTGGTGCTCGAGCGGCTGACACCCGGGGAGCGCGCGGCGTTCCTGCTGCATGACGTGTTCGGGATCCCGTTCGACAGCGTGGCGGAGATGGTGGGCCGGACTGCGGCCGCGTGCCGGCAGCTCGCCAGCCGCGCCCGGCGGGCGATCCGGGAGTCTGGTCCGACGTCGGACGCGCCGCCCGCCGACCCGGAGCTGCAGGACGTCGTCGACCGCTTCATCGCTGCGTGCGCCGGGGGAGACCTGGACGCGCTGGTCCGGACCCTGCACCCCGACGTGTCGGGGTGGGCGACCCTGGGCGGCGAGCGCGTCGGGTTCGACGTCGGCGCTGAGCGCGTGGCCGCCGGGTCGCTGCGGTACCTGGGTCCGCAGTCCGGCTGGAGCCTGGCTCCGCTGGCCCTGGACGACGGGATGGCCGTCGTCGCCACGCGGGGCGGCGACCCCGTGGCGCTGATCCGGCTACAGATCACCGACGGGCTGATCGCCGCGATCCACACGGTGCTGCTGCGCTGAAGGAGCACACGATTGCCACCTCCGTGGATCGACCGGGCGGATGCGGAACCACGGACGTCGGGCCGGCGAGGCCATGTTCTCCTCGACACCGCCACATGACTGACGACCCCGCAAGTGCTGCCAGGGGCGAAGTTTGCTCAAGAGCGGTCTACTGGTCGTAGAGACCCGGGGAGGAGAGATGACCAGCGGCTGGTACCGGGGTGTCGTCGTCGGGGTCGACGGTTCCGAGGAGAGCATGGGGGCACTCGACTGGGCTGCGCGGACCGCCGACAGGCACGACGCACGGCTGACCGTCCTGTCTGCGTACACCCCGCCGCACATGACCGTGATGCCGGAGGCGGTGCGGCACCTCGCTGAGGCCCGGGACGAGGCACAGCTGGCGGTGGACCGGGCGGTTGCCCGCCTGGGCGGCGCCCGACCCGGGAGCCGGGACGTCGCGAGGACGATCGCGCAGGGCGCCGCCGCGCACGTTCTCGCGCAGGAGTCGCGGTACTGCGACCTCGTGGTCGTCGGCCGGCGCGGGCTCGGACTGTGGGACTCGGCGCTGCTCGGCTCCGTGCCCTCGACGCTCGCCGCGGGAGCACATGGCCCGGTAGCGGTGGTCCCGGCGGGAGCGAGTGCCGCCGACCCCCGGCGGGTCGTCGCAGGAGTGAGCGTGGATGACGAGCCCGTGCTCGAGCTGGCGTTCGCCGAGGCGCAACAGCGCGGCTGCCGGCTGGAGGTAGTGCACGTGGTCCCGCCAACCGCAGTGCTTGCCGGCAACGACGACTTCGCCGTGTCGTGGCCGAAGGCCGCCGCCTCCGACATCGGTGATCAGGTCAACCGATGGGCGGAGAAGAGCCCTGAGGTCGCCTTCGCGGTCACGCTCCGCACCGGCGACCCGGCCGAGGAGCTGCTGCTCGGGCTGACACCCGACGACCTGGTCGTCGTGGGCGGCGGGCGACCCCCCGCGATGCTGGGCCAGCTGATGCGGAGCGTCCCGGACGCCATGCTGCGTAGGGCCCCGTGCGCCGTCGTCGTGATTCCCGAGCACCACCGCTGAGGAACCGTCCGCCCGGTCGCGATCGACCGCGCCCGCGCCGACGGCTCGCCAACGACCGTGGTTGGGACCTCGAGCAGTTGGCCCATAGGGGACAACGTGACGGGGGTCGCCGCAGCAGCCCACTCGGTACGCGGGCACGGCGAGCACGACGTCGTACCGGCCATGGCAGGCACGACCGGCCGGTCAGGCTGTGCGGGCGGCGGCTGCTCCCTCGTCGGCCCGGGACCCTAGGCGGTCCAGGGCCGCGACCACCAGCGCCCGGACGCCGGTCTCGAGGGTGGGGTGCGGCACGGGCGCGAACCGCGGTGAGTGGTTGGACGGGATGTCCCGGTCCAGGGTGCCGGCGCGTTCCGCGGCGAGGAAGGCGACAGGGTCCCACCCGCCGAGCAGCCAGTAGACGATCGGCACCCTGGCGGCAGTCGCGAGGATGCCGACGTCCTCGCTGCCTGAGACCGGCCCGGGGTCGATGACCCGCTCCGCGCCGAAGTGGTCGGCGAGCACGGCACGGGTGCGCTCCGTCTCCGCCGGGTCGTTGACGACGGGCGGGAAGCTCGCGAGAACATTGATCCGCGGTGGCTGTGGCGCCCCCGCGGCCGAGGCCTCGCCTCGGACGATCCGCTCCACGGCTGCCACGACCCGGGCACGCACCGCCTCGTCGAAGGAGCGGACGTTCACGCCGAGATACGCCTCCTCCGGAATGATGTTGTCCTTGGTGCCCGCCTGGAGCGCGCCGACCGTGACCACCGCCGCCTCGTTCGCCGCTACCTCTCGCGCCACGATGGTCTGCAGGCGCATCACCGTCGACGCCGCCATGACGACGGGGTCTACGGTGGTCTCGGGCCGCGACCCGTGCCCGCCGCGGCCGACCAGCCGGATGTCAAAGGAGTCCGTGCCTGCGAACGCCGGTCCGCCGTGGACCCCGAGGAGGCCGGCAGGATACGGCGCGACGTGCTGCCCCAGAACGATGTCGGGCCGAGGCGCCAGGTCGTACAGGCCCTCGTCGATCATCGCCTGGGCGCCGGACCCCAGCTCCTCGGCCGGCTGGAAGACGACGACGAGCGTCCCCGACCACGCGGGCCTGCTGCGCGCGAGCAGCGCGGCCGCGCCCAGGAGCGCGGTGACGTGGACGTCGTGACCGCACGCGTGCATCAGCCCTGACTCGATGCCGTCGGCAGTGGTGCCCCGCGCGGTGCTGGCGTAGGAGAGCCCTGTCTCCTCGGTGACCGGCAGTGCGTCCATGTCCGCCCTGAGGAGCACGCAGGGGCCGGCGCCGGCCTCGAGCACCCCGACGACCCCGGTCCTGCCGACGCCCGTGTGGACGGAGTATCCGAGAGCGCGGAGCTGGTCGGCAACCAGAGCGGCGGTGCGGGTCTCCTGGAAGGACAGCTCGGGGTGCGCATGGAGGTCGACGTAGGTCTCGAAGAGGCCAGGCAAGATCGAGTCGAGCGACCCGAGAACGGCGCCGACGTCGACAGGCGCCCCGGAGACGGTCATGCGCCTCACGATGCCACCGCCAACCGTCATGCGCTCGGGGCGTCCTGCCCGCCGGGTCGCCCCCGGCGCCGCCGCCGCACCACGACGGGTGAATCCTGGTCCGGCATGTCAGGAATTCTTGACATGTCCGCTGCGGCGCGACATCGTATCGATGTCAAGAATTCTTGACATCGGCTCGGCGGGTGGGGGTGGGGGCGTGGAGCCTCGGGAGCGAGCAGCTTGGGTGCAGGTGGTGGTCGCGCCGGCCGGGTGGGCGGTGTACGTGGTGCTGCTGCTGGTGAGGGCGGGGGACGAGGTGCTCGTCGAGACGGGCTACTGGGACCTGGTGGCCTGGGCGATCGGCGGGGCGGTCGTGGTCTCGTTACTGGCGACGTTGGCCGTCGGCGGGTTCGACGGCGCGAAGCCCGACTTGCGTGACCGGGAGATCGACGGCCGGGCGCAGCAGATCGGCAACTCGCTGCTGGTCGCCGGCGCGCTGGTGGCGATGGTGCTGGCGATGGTCGACGTCGACGGCTTCTGGATCGCCAACACCCTGTATCTGACGTTCGTGTCGTCAGGGCTGCTCGCCTCGATCGCGCAGATCGGCTTCCGGCGGGGGGGAGTGCCCGGATGGTGAGGCCGCCGACCCGCGTCACCAACCGGATCAAGGACCTGCGCACCGAGCGCGCGGTCACCCAGGCAGAGCTGGCGGCCCGGCTCGGCGTCACACGGCAGACGGTCATCGCTATCGAGCAGGGGCGGTACTCGCCCACGCTCGAGCTGGCCTTCCAGATTGCACACGTCTTCGGCGCACGGCTCGACGACGTCTTCGGTTATCTCCAGGAGGAACGATGAGAGCCATCACGCAGGATGTCTACGGCGGGCCCGAGGTGCTCCGCCTCGAAGACGTCGAGGTGCCCGAGCCCGGGAAGGGGCAGGTGCGCGTGCGGGTGCTGGCCGCCGCGCTCGACGCCGGGATCTGGCACCTGACCACGGGACGGCCACCCATCGCGCGGCTCGGCCTCGGGCTGACCCGGCCGCGCAGCCGCGTGTCCGGCCAGGAGCTTGCCGGCGTCGTCGACGCGGTGGGTCCCGGCGTGACGCGGTGGGCCGTCGGGGACCGGGTGTTCGGGCAGGGGTCGGGTGCGTTCGCCGAGCACGCGCTCGCACGGGAGGACAGGCTCGCGGCGCTGCCCGACGGCGTCCCGCCCGAGGCCGCCGCGACGCTCGCCGTCTCCGGGTCCACGGCCCTGATCGCGGTGCGCACCGGTCGGGTCACGGCGGGGCTGCGCGTCCTGGTGATCGGGGCGGGCGGAGGGGTCGGGTCCTTCGCCGTGCAGATCGCCAAGGCGCTCGGCGCGTCGGTGACCGGGATGGCGAGCGGCGGAAAGGCGGAACTGGTGCGGGGGCTGGGGGCTGACCGGTTCGTCGACTACACGACCGAGCGGTTGGACTCGGCCGGCGTTCACGACGTCGTGATCGACACCGCCGGGAACCGGCCCCTGGGGGAGGTCCGGCGGCTCCTCGTGCCTGGCGGCACGGCCGTGCTGGTGGGTTCGGGTGTCGCCACGGCGGGCTGGCTCGCTGGGCTGGGGCGGATGATCGCCAGCGGACCGGTCTCGTTGTTCGTGCCGCAGCGCCTGGTCGGCTTCTTCGGGGTGACCCGTTCCGCAGACCTCGCCGACCTCGCCGCGATGGTGGTCGACGGCCGGATCGTGCCGACGGTCGGGCGGGTCGGTGGCCTGGAGGACGTGCCCGACGCCCTCGCCGAGCTGGGCCGTGGCCATGCGACGGGCAAGGCTGTTTTCGTGCCGTAGGCAAGGGCGGCTGCTCCGGAGGTCCGGAGCAGCCGCCCGCGTCGGGCCCCACTACGCAGAGCGCGTCCATTGCTGGGTCGTGGCCGCCGCGTCACAGCTCGTGAGCAGGAGCCCCCAGGAGTCCGCCGGGGTCGCCAAGCACAGGGTCGGATCGGCGACGCTGCTGATCGTCGCGTCGGCATTGAGCTCCCACTGCTGCTCGGGCGTGCCCGCGCAGTCGGCGATGACGAGCGTGCCACCGACCGTGAGTGTGCCGCTCGGCGCGACGCACATGTCGCCGTAGACCGTGAGCTGCCGGTCCGCGGTCCAGTTGAACGACTGGTTGCCGCCCCCGTTGCAGTACCAGAGGCCGAGCCCTGTGCCGGTCGTCGTCGAGAAGCCCGGCACGTCGACGCAGATGTCGGACCCGCCACTGCTGTGGTGGACACTGACGAGCGGCGCACCCGGCGGTGCGGGCGGCAGGTCGTTCAGGACCTCGTTCTTGAGCAGTCTCCAGCCCCACTGGATCTGGGCCAGCCCCGAGGCGTTGGTGACCTCGAGGTCGCCGTCGCCGACGACCTCGGTCAGCGTGTAGGCGTCGCCCGTGCGCAGGCCGGGCCAGTAGACGATCCCGATGCCCTGCTCCCTTGCGACCTCCGTCAGCGCGCCGAGGTACGAGGTGTAGACGTCCCCCTCGTGGTTGCCGTAGTTGAGGCCAGTGGTCATCGGCGAGCCGGCCTCGCTGACGATCGTGCGCCAGCCGTACTCGCCGAGGCGTGGGAGCAGGTTTGCCTTCCACTCGTCCTCGGTCGTGTGGTTGGCCCAGAACCCGTAGAAGTGCAGCGAGAGCAGCGTCCCCTTCAGCTCCTCGGCCGCGCCGACGCCCGTGACGTTGTCGTTGTAGCCAGTCCCCGAGATGATCACGCGACCGCGGGGCACGTCGTCGTGGTCATCGAGCCAGCCCGCGGTCAGGTCCACCCACGAGTCGAGGGAGTAGCCGAACGGCTCGTTCATGGGCTCGAAGTACACCTTTGGGTTCTGCCCGTACTCCGCCACGACCGTGTCCCACATCGCGTCGAAGGCGGCGGGGTCGTCGGCCCTGCCGTCCTTGGCGTTGTCCGCCTCCCAGTAGCTGAGGATGACCTTGAACCCGTTGTCCGTAGCGGCGTCGATGGCGCCCTGGTACGAGTCCCACCACTCGGTGCCGACGCTCGAGGTGTTGATCGGTAGCCGCACCGTGTTGGCGCGCACCTCGTGCCGCAGCTCGAGGAGGATGTCGGTCGACTTGATGTACGTCGTGCGGTAGTCGTCCTCCGTGCTCAGACCGGAGGGCACCACCTCGTCGTCCGCGTAGTTGTCGCGCGGGTCTGCCCAGTTGACCCCGCGGAACTCGCCGGTGCCGGCCGGTCCGACCGACGGGACGCCCGCAGCGGGACCGGGAACCACCGCCACCGCCGCCGCGAGGAGGCCGACGGCCGCCAGGGCGCCGGTCCGGATTGCTCGTGTCATGGGACTCCGATCTGGGGGCGCGTCGCTGCGCCGCCGTCCGAGGGCCTCGAGGTGGCCAGTGCCAGCCCGAGGCCGATGTTTACGCAAACATGGCACGTCGACCCGTGGTTGCGCAAGAACGCTTCGCCGCGCTGCAGGCCACTGCGGTCTTGCTGAACCGCCCGGAGTTCTGCAGAGGGATCGAGAGCGCCTCCACAAGACCCGGGGCGGTTCAGCACACAGGGAGTTGATCCCGACAACGGCACAGGTCAGGTGTCGTGTGAGCGGCCGGTCATCGGGCCGGCAATGTCCGGTTGTGGTCGGTGGGGGCGAGTTCGCGGACCAGCCGTCCGCCGGCCACGGTGACGGGCATCGGATCGCTGATGGTGCCGACGAAACCGCCGTCCGGGTCGTCGTGGTGGAAAGCGAGCAGCACCCATTGCCCGTCACGGCGGCGCACCAGCTTGCCGCTGTACAGGCTGGAGTCCGTGAGCTGCTGCGCGGCCGCCACGTCGAACGGCCCGAGCACGGAGGCCGCGGGCGCCACCCAGACACCACCCGTCGTGCCGACGGCACGGCCGGCCGCCATGTCCGGTGCCAGGCACGAGAACAGCAGCACCGGCACGCCGTCGACCACCTCGGCCTGCATGACCTCGAGCTGGCCGAAGCCCCGCCCGGGCTCGGTGAGCGGCGCCCGCAGCTCCCAGGTCCGCAGGTCGGGCGACCAGGCGTGCCCCACGACGCCCCGGTCGTCCGCCGGACCGGTGCGGCCGCGCGCGGTGACGAGCATGTGCCAGCCGTCCCCGTCCGGGTCCGGGAGCACCCACGGGTCGCGGAACGCCTCGTCGTGCCAGTGGCCGTCGGCGAGCGTCTCGTACCAGCGCGCGTCCGCCTCCAGCACCGGGTTCTCCGGTGCCTTGCGCCAGGCCATCAGGTCCGATGACGTCGCGTAGCCGATCCGCTGCACGTTTCCGGCGGGCGTGAGGGTGGCGCCGGTGTAGAAGAGGAACCAGGTGCCGTCGGGGTGCCTGACAACAGAACCCGTCCACGTCGCCAGGTCGTCCCAGGCGGGCGCGTCGGAGCGCACGAGGGCGTCCGGCACGCGTGTCCAGTGCACGAGGTCGTCGGAGACGGCGTGGCCGATCGACGCGCGGTAGTGGCGCGCGTCCGGCTCATGCAGGGCGCGGGACGCGTACAGGAAGAACAGGTGGTGCCGCTCGCCGTCGTCGGCGAACCAGAAGTCCCACACCCAGGAGTCGGGAAGGGTGAACATGTATCAACCTTTCACGCCGCTGGCGGCGACGCTGCTGACGAACGCGCGCTGGAAGGACAGGAACACGACCAGGACCGGCAGGGTGATGAGCGACGTGTACGCCATGACCTCGCCCCAGGCCGTGTTGAGCTGGAAGAAGTACTGCATGCCGACCATCACCGGGCGCAGCTCCTCCTGCTGGACCACCATCAGCGGCCAGAGGTACTGGTTCCACGCGGGCAGGAACGTGAGGATCGCGACCGTCGCGAACGCCGGCCCGGCCAGCGGCACGATGATCTTGCGGTAGATCGTGAACCAGCCGGCGCCGTCGATGCGGGCCGCCTCGTCGAGCGATTTCGGGATCGTCGAGAAGTACTGGGTGAACAGGAAGATCGAGAAGGCGTTCGCGATGAACGGGACGATCTGCACGTGGTAGGAGTTCAGCCAGCCGAAGTCGTACTTGAGCAGCCCGCCCTCCCACACCAGGGTCGGGAGCTTCGAGACCCAATAGACCATGGGCACCGCGATCGTCTCGAAGGGCACGATCAGCGTGGCGATGACGAGCGCCAGCACGAGCCCGCGCCCCCGCCACTCGAGGCGCGACAGGGCGAACCCGCACATGCTGTTGACGATCAGCCCGAGCCCGACGATCAGCACGGTCACCAGGACCGAGTTGAACAGGAAGCGACCGACCGGGACGCGGTCGAAGACGCCGGCGTAGTTGTCGAGGCCGATGTCGCCGACCGGCAGGAAGGCCCGCAGCGACGTCACGTCGGTGAGGATCTGGGCGTCGGGCTTCAGGCTCGAGACGAACATGAAGACCAGCGGGAACAGGAAGAACACGGCGAGCGCCGCCATGGTGACGTAGGACCAGACCCGCCGGTGACGGCGAAGGTGCTGCTCGCTCTGGATCACGACTGTCATGGCTCAGTCCTCGTCTCGGGTCAGGTAGCGCTGGACCAGGGCGATGACCAGGACGATCACGAAGAAGATCAGCGAGATCGTGGCTCCGTAGCCCGTCTCCTGCTCCCGGTAGCCCTTGCGCACGGCGTGGTAGACGAGCGTGGTCGTCGAGTTCACCGGGCCGCCCTGCGTCATGACGTCGACCTGGACGAACAGCCCGAGCGCCGCGATCGTGATCGTCACCAGGACGAAGACCATCGTCGAGCGCAGCCCCGGCCACGTGACGTTCGTGAACTGCTGCCACGGTGAGGCGCCGTCCATACGGGCGGCCTCGTACAGCTCCTCGGGGATCGTCTGCAGCCCCGAGAGCCAGATGAGCATGTGGAACCCGACGGCCTGCCAGATCGACAGGACGATGATCGCGCCGAGCGCCGTGCTGGGGTTGTTGAGCCAGGCTGTGCCCTGCCAGGCGCCGAACGTGACCGTGTCGATGAAGGAGTTGATCAGCCCGTCGCTCTGGTACATGAACTTCCAGAGGATCGACACGACGACGATCGACGTGACGACCGGGACGAAGAAGATGACCCGGAACGCGGTGACACCGCGGACCTTCTGGTTCACGAGCACGGCAAGCGCGAGGCCGAGCGCTGCCTGGACGGGTACCACGACCGCGGCGAAGACGAACGTGTTGAGCGTCGAGCGCAGGAACACCGGGTCGGCCGTGAAGGCGCGCACGAAGTTGTCCAGCCCCACGAACCGCGGCGGGTTCGGGGAGATCAGGCGCGCGTTGGTGAACGACAGCCCGAATGCGAGCAGGACCGGGATCACGAGGAACAGCAGGAGCAGGATCAGCGCCGGGGACGCCATCGCGAGGCCGGTCCGGCGCTCGCGGCGACCGGCCGTCGAGCGGCGGGTGCGGGCGCGGGTGTGGGCGCGGGGCAGTTGTTGCCTGGCTGGTGCGGCGGGCGCCGTGAGGGAGGTTGTCATGGTGTCGGCTCCGTCCGGGCATGGGACGGCCGCGCACGGCCGCCCCACGCCCCTCAGAACGGTCGGCTCAGAAGCCGTATCCGTCGTTCGACTCGATGTTGGTGTCGATCTCCTGGACCGCGCCGTCGAGCGTCGACTGCACGTCCGCGCCGTTCATGATGTCCTTGGCCGCCTTCTCGAAGGTCGAGGAGATCACGGGGTACGCCGGGGTCTCCGGCCGGGCCAGCGCGAACTTCTGGGACAGCTCGACGAACGGGCGCAGGGCGCCGTCCGGGCCGAAGTTCGCGGACAGCGCCTCGGCGCCGGCCGTGGCCGGGATGACCACCTGCTTGTCGCTGAAGGCCGCGATGTACTCGTCCTGGAAGCTGAACTCGAGGTAGGCGCGGGCCCCCTCGGGCGACTCGCACGTCGACGAGATGCCCCACTGCCACGAGCCGCCGCCGATCTTGGGGCCGGTCCCGAAGTCCGGCGGGGGCAGGATCAGCAGGTCGTCACCGACCGCCTCCAGGGAGTCCATCGCGTTCCAGACCCCGGTGTAGGCGAGCGCGGCCTTGTCGGTGTTGAACTCCTCGTTGCCGATGGTGCCGTCGGAGCTCGTCCAGCCCTTGGCGAAGGCGTCCTGGAACCAGGTGAAGAACTCCACCGCCTCCGGCCCGTTGAGGGCGCCCTCGGCGGACAGGTAGGTGTCGCGGTCGATCTCGTCGCCGCCCGCGCTCTGCAGCATCGGGGAGTACGCGTACGACCACCACTCGCCCTGGTCCTCGGCGCCGATGTCCAGCGGCGTCTCGTAGCCGGCGTCCTTGAGCGTGGCCAGGGCCGCGTTGAACTCGTCGACCGTCCACGGCTCGTCGACCGTCGGGATGCGGATGCCGTTGGCGTCCAGCACCGACCTGCGCGCGAAGACCGACAGTGCGGCGTCCCAGTAGCCGGCGCTGTAGATCTCGTCCTGGTAGGAGCCGACGACGGTCGGCAGCAGCGCGTCGGTGATCTCGGTGGGCAGCCCGAGCGGCTGGATGTACTCGGCCCAGGCCCAGTTCGGGACGATCGGGCCGTCCATGTCGAGCAGGCACGGCAGGTCGCCCGCCGCGGCCGCCGCGACGATCGCGTCGTTGTACGCCCCCTGCGGGAACGACTCCTCGACGACCTCGTACTCGTCCTGCGACGCGTTGAAGTCGGCGATGATCTGCTCGTAGACCTCCAGCTCGGCGGGGTTGCCCGCCGAGTGGGTCCACATGGTCAGCTGCACGCGTCCGTCGTCGGACGTGGTGGGGCCCCGGCCCGCCTGCCCGCACGCGGTGAGGGCGACGGTACCGACCGTGGACATGGCTACGATCTTCATGAGGGGTCTGCGGTTCATCGTGGTTCCTCTCTTGGTGCCCGACCTCCACGTCGGGACACCGCTTCTGCGACCGCCTAGGCGGTCGTGGGGGTGTTTCAGGCTCGCCGCCGGCTGGAGTTGGCTGCTGCTGCCGGCGGCGAGCTCACCGAGTCCCGACGAACGATCGGGCACGGCATTCGGTAGGTCTGGTCCGGCGTCGCGGGTGGTTCCCGGGCGCCGAGAGCGACCTCGGTCGCCCACCGCCCCATCTCGTAGTGGGGCAGGGCGACGGTCGTCAGGGGCGGGTCCAGCTCCCCCGCAACGAGCTGTTGGTCGTCGTAGCCGACGATGGAGACGTCCCCCGGGACGTCCAGTCCGCGATGGTGCACGGCGACGTACGCCCCCGCGGCCATGCGGTCGTTGAAGCAGAAGATCGCCGTCGGCCGACGGTGCGGCGGCAGGTCGAGCAGGCGTTCCGCCGCAACCCGCCCGCTCGCGGCCGTCGTCTCCTCGCCGTGGACGTGCCAGGCCGGATCCGGTGTGATGCCCGCCTCGGCGAGCACCTCCAGATAGGCCTGGTGGCGCAGTCCGGACGCGACGGGCGGGTTCGGCTCGGCGATGTCGACGAAGGCGATGCGCTCGTGTCCCGCGCCGACGAGCTCTCGCACCGCGGCCAGGCCCCCGGCGACCTCGTCGGGCACGACGGCCGGGTGCGTCCCGTCCGCCGGGCGGCAGTCGAGGAACACCGTCCGGTCCGGGAGGCCCTCCGGCGTCTCGACGACCTGGTGCCACATCGTGGCGTAGATCATCGCGTCGACCTGGTGGTCGACCAGCGCGCGGATCGCCTCCTGCTCCACGGCCGGGTCGGCGCCCGTGTTCACGAGGATGAGGAGGTGCCCGTGCTCCCGCGCCGCGTCCTGCGCACCGGCGAGCATCCGGCCGGCGAACGGGGTCGTCGCGATCACGTCCGAGACGAGGCCGATGGTTCGCGTCCGCTGCGTCCGCAGCCCGCGGGCGATGGAGTTGGGGGTGTAGCCCACAGCGGCCGCCGCCTCGCGCACGCGTTCACGCGTCTCCCCGGAAATTCGCGAAGTCCGGTCGTTGAGGACGAGGGAAACGGTGCTCGTCGAAACGCCCGCGGCGGCGGCGACGTCGGAGATCCGAACGCGGGTCATCTCGTCCTTCCCACAGCGGTGTGGTGATAAATCGATTGATCAGGGAGATCATGGTCCCGCTCGGGCCGCGCGTCAAGCGCTCCTGACAACAATTTCGCGGGAGCTGTGGCCGCGCCGCTGCTCCGCACGCCGCCGTCGGCGGTCGGATGCGCCAGCGCCACGCGGGACGCGGGGCCGGTCGTCGGGCCGGGAGCGGTCTGGTGGGTCTGGTCGCTACCCGCACCAACCGTCGACCACGTCCCGTTGCCGATGCGGGCGCCGGCCCATCGTCTCGGCCCGCGGGCGATGGCTCAGGGACCTTGGCGGCGCGCCGACGACGAACGCCGCGGCGGTCGCCGTCGGCGATCTCGACCGGCGATCAGACGCGTTCCCCGTTCCGGAGAAACTCCTCGAAGCCCTCCCAGGCCTGCGTTCCGTCCTTGGTCCGAATCACTTCAGAGGAGTACTGCGCCAGGTACACGCGGCGTAGATCCTGGGTCAGGTTGGGGCCGCTGCGATGGAAGACGACACTCGAGAAGCAGGCGATGCTCCCCGCCGGAACGACCACAGGCGTGCCCGGGTCGTTCCCGAAGTAGCCGACCTTGTCGTTGGTGGCCTCGTCGTGGAAGTGCTTGACGTACGACCGGATGCCCGCCCGGGAGTACGGAAGCAGGTACACGCTGCCGTTCGCCTCGGTGACGTCGTCGAGCGCGATCCAGCAGGTGAGATACGGCTCGTGATCCTCGTGGACGAAGCCGCTGTCCTGGTGCCAGGAGAACGCGCTGTTCTTGTCGGCGGCCTTGATCACGAACTGCTCGACGAACTGGAACACGTCCGGCCCCAGCGTGGCTCGACAGATGTCGGCCATCAGGTCTCCGAAGAGGAACGAGCGCAACGACGGCTCCTGCTCGGCCATCCCGGAGACGAAGTAGCGACGTCCGCGATGGTTGAGCCCCAACATGTCGACTTCGGCGGCGTCCATCTCGGCGTCCGCGCGGTTCATGGCGGTCTGGGCAAGCCCGCGAAGGAGCTTGAGCTGCTCCTCGGGGAGCACCTGCTCGAGGACGAACCAGCCCTCCTCCCGGTACTGCCGGGCCTGGGACTCGGTGACGATCGATGATGCCTTGTCTGTCATGGTTTCCATGGGGACGACGCTAGGCCGGGCTCCGGCGTGGTGGGCAGGTCTGTGATGGGAAGCTCTTGTCTAAAATGGTCAGATGAGCAGCAGTGCGGTGCGGATCAGCTCACAGGACGAGGTCGGGACGCGGCTCGGGCGGGTGCGGACGACGGGATTCGTCGAGAACGGTCCCGCATTCGTTCCCCGTCCGCGCCGAGTCCTCGAGAGCTACGCGCTCGTCCTCGTACATGCCGGTGTCGGCGCGTATGTCGACGACGAGATCGGCTCGCGCCCGATCGAGCCCGGTGACGTCATCACCGTGTCGCCCGGGTGCCCGCACTGGTACGGACCCCCGCCTGGCGGCACCTGGAGCGAGATCTTTCTCGTCTTCGACGGCCCCTTGTTCGACGCCCTTGCTGTCGACGGCGTGCTCGATGCCCGTGACCCGATTCGTCGGGTCGCCCCTCTGAAGGTGTGGCGTGACCGTGTGGCCGAGTTCGCCGACCGTGTCCGACCCGGCGACACGACGGCGCGTCGAAGGGAGCTCCTGGAGCTCGCCGCGCTCCTCGTCGACGTGCGAGGTGAGCGGCACGACGTGGAGCCGGTGACGCGCGGGATCCGGCACGCGAAGAATCGGCTGGCCGGCGATCTCCGGGCTGACCTCGACCTCCGAGCTGTCGCCGCGTCCGCGGGCCTGCCCTACGAGACCTTCCGCAAGCAGTTCCGGGCGGCGGTCGGCACCTCGCCCGCCGCGTTCCGCCTCGACCGGCGCATCGAGGCGGCTCGAGCGCTGCTGCGCATGACCGACATGACCCACGCGGCCATCGCCGCGAGCCTGGGTTTCGCCGACGAGTACCACTTCGCGAAGCGGTTCCGGGAGCGCGCCGGCGTCTCTCCACGCGACTACCGGCGCGCCCGGTCGAAGATCTGAGCGGCGGTTCGGCGGCGCAGGCGGGCTCAGAGCTGCGAGCGGGACGCAGCGCGGATCGAGAGCCGGGTGGAAGCTCTCGGCATCGCGGCTACGTTCGGATCCCTCGACATCGTCACCCTCAGGCCCAACATGACGCCCAGTGACGTTCTTGCGCTGCGCCAATGAACCCACGAGCAGTCTGAAGTGGGACACCGGCGCAGGGCAGGAGCGGTCTCCGTGGCTGACACCGTGGAGCCGCGACTCCACCCGCGTCAGCCGAGGCGGGTGGCGAACTCGTCGGCGACGCGCCGACCGAGGTCGGGGCCGAGGGCCTTGACCAGGGCGTCAGCGAGGGCGGCGGGATCGATGTCGGTTGCTTCTGCGCCCGAGGTGAGCGCGACGAGCTGGTGGAACGCGGCTGATGTCTCGGAGACGGCGCGTGCCGTCCCTGCGGTGATCTCGTCGCGGAGCACCTGCCCGTCGAGCTGGTCGAGGGTCTTGGCAACAGTCGCGTTCCTGAACTTGCGGTCCTGCAACGAGCCGAGCACCCGGTCGTCGGCCTGGTGGCCGCGGCCGGCTGGATCGAGGATGTACTTGACGAGCGCCTCGTTGATCTGGATGAGCCGCTTGGAGTTCGTGAACACTTCAGCGAGTGCGGCGTCCTGTTGGGGGGTCATGTCCTTCTCCGGGGTGAGGGGCGCTGGTGCGCCGAAGAGGCTTGCGATGTCGGCGGTTCCTGGGCCGGAGGGGCCGTTGCTGACGGTGATGACGGTCAGGTCGATGCCGCGGTCCTGAAGGAACGGCACGGGATCGACCTGGCGACCGTCGACGAGCACCTCGAAGTGCAGGTGCACGGTCGGGGCGCCGCTGTTGCTCGCAGTCGCGATGTGCTGCCCGCCCGCAACCTGCTCCCCGACGACCGGGTCGATCCCGGCGCGTTGCATGTGCACGTACCGCGTCATGGTGTTCTCACCATGGTCGATCTCCAGAACCCATGCGCCGAGCTGCGTCTGAAAGATGCGCCGGACCTCTCCGTCAGCGGCGGCGTAGACGTCGGAGTCGACTCCCACGGTCCCCGCACGGAGGTCGACGCCGAGGTGATTCAGCGAGGCGGCCGGTGCGTTCGGGATCGGCGGGCGAGGTCCGAACTTCGACGTGATCTTGCCGGCGGTGGAATTGGGGCGATGCCATGCGGACATTGGGTCCTCCCGGTCACATTCCGCGGCGATCTCGGGTGAGGGGCTCTGCCGAATCGGCGAGCACCAGTGTCACGGCGGGTCGAGTGATGGGTGCTGAGCCGCCGGTGGCAACGAGCTGCTTTCTGTTGCTGTGACCGTGAGGGAGGGGGGTCGATTCCGGTTGATACAGGTCAAGCTGCTGGCCGGGGGTGGAATACGAGGCCGCCTGATCCAGGTGCCGACGGTGACCATGTTGATGGCGTACTTCTTGCCGGTGGGCTGGATGAAGCCGCCGTTGCCGTCGGGCAGGGCTGGGTGAACATGCCCGTGGCGACTCCCGTCACGGCGGTGAGGCTGCCCCTTGGCCACCCGGACCGGGTGCTCGACGACGCGGGTGTCGAGTCGCGAACGCTCGCGCCGTCGACCTAAGATCGGTAAACGCGCATTCTCGGATTCACCGCTGAAAGGTCAGGAATCATGCCCAAGGCATCGAGCCGGCGATGCCTACTACGTCCCCCCGGGTCACACCCCTGTGCTCCATGCCGGCACCGAGGTCGTCGAGTTCAGCCCGACCGAGCAGCTCCAGCAGACCATCGACGTGGTCACGAAGAACATGAAAGCCGCTGGCTGATTCGGGCCGCCGACACCGGCTCTGCGAGGCGCTGGTAATGCCCTCGATGGATGGACGAGTGGCGCTCGTGACGGGCGCGACGGGTGGCATCGGAGGGGCGGTCGCGACCGCGCTGGCACGCGAAGGCGCGACCGTTGTCGTGGTCGGGCGCTCAAAGGCGCGAGCGGAAGACGCGATGCGCGACATCCGCGCGGTTGTACCTGCCGCAATGCTTGAGCCGCTTGTGTGCGACCTCTCTGTCCAGGCGTCGATCCGCTCGGCGGCGCGTGAGTTTCTCTCCCGCCACGACAAGCTCGACGTGCTCGTCAACGCCGCGGGCGTGTTCCGCAAGGAGCGCCACGTGACCCCCGATGGGCTCGAGCTCACGTTCGCCACCAACGTGATGGGCTACTTCCTGCTCACGAACCTGCTCCTGGACGCTCTCGAGCACGCCGCGACCGGCACGTCGAGGACTTCGCGGATCGTGAACATCGCATCCAAGTACTCGAGTGGCTTGTCGGTCACCAGGGTCGACTTCGACGACCTCCAGACCGCGAAGGGCAAGTACAGCTTCCTGCGCGCGACGCCCCCGACGATGCTCGGCCGCGTTCTCTTCACGCAAGAGCTCGCGGAGCGACTACGCGGGACGGGCGTGGTTGTGAACGCCGTACACCCGGGCCTCGTCAAGCACACGACCCTTCTCCATGACGTCGGCGGCCCGTTCCGCTGGATGACGAACACGTTCGGCAGGTCCGCAGAGAAGGGCGCCGACACCGCGGTCTGGCTCGCGACCTCACCCGAGGCCGAGGCGGTCTCAGGCAAGCTGTGGGCCAACCACAAGGAACTGCCGACGCCCGGCATGGGCTCGGATCCGGAAGCACGGAAACGGTTGTGGGACGAGTGCGCGCGCCTGTCCGAGCTCATGGGCCCAGAGCCTGAGCGCTGACGCCGCCGGCCACGCGCCCGCCCGTCACGGGACGACCGCCAGCGGGTACATGGCGCCGGTGCCGGCATCCACGAGCGCGGCCCGCGTCATCGTGCCGGTCAGCGGCAGGATCTCGTAGACCGCTTCGAGAACCAGTGGCGTCTGCTCCAGCCGCACGCGCGTCGCCACGGTCACGTGCGGTGTCCAGATTCCCGGGACGTAGTGCTTGTGCAGCTGGTCTTCCGTCGCGCCGAGCGCCTCGACGACCCGCTCCTGGCGCGCCACGAGCGTGCTGGTCACGGCTGGGACCAGGCTCATCCGGCCGCGCCGGAACGCCGCGACGGCGTCGAACCGGACGGTGGTCGGGCCGGCGTCGGGCAGTGCCTCCACGGTGGCGCGTACCTTGTCCAGGTCCCAGGAACGCAGCACCGCCAGGGACAGATGCGGCACGTGCCGGCGGTGCGTGTGCGTGGCGAGCGTAGGCACGCCGTCGGCCTCGAGCCGCTGCCACAGCCGTCGCAGGACCCGCTCGGTCGGCCCGTCGAACAGCAGGCACACAGCCAGCGCCACGGTTCCAGCCTAGGACGGGGGACCCGGTGCGGGGACGGCAAGAAATGTCCGCGACGTGCACTGTGGCCGGCCGCTAGCGTCGGCCCGTGACCGTACGAGTGCCGTTCCGAGCCGTGCCGCTCGACCTCGAGGACGTTCAGTACGATTACGGCCCGGACTCGTCTCCGCGTCCCGGCGTGCCCGCGGGCGAGACCATCGAGCTGCGTCTGGACGACAGCACCGTCTTCCCTGGCACTTCCCGCAAGGTGTGGATCCACGTCCCTGCCGCGTACGACCCGGCCGAGCCCGCGGGGCTGACGGTGTTCCAGGACGGTTGGTGGTACCTCGACCCAGAGGGCGACGTCCGGGGTGGGATCGTCTTGGACAACCTGGTCCACCACGGGGAGATCCCGGTAACCATCGGCGTCTTCGTCGATCCCGGTGTCTTCGAGGACCGCGACGACCCCGACGAGCGCAAGAACCGCAACGCGGAGTACGACGCGGCCGACGACCGGTATGCGACGTTCCTCCTGACCGAGGTCATCCCGGAGGTGCGACGCCGGTACACCGTGAGCGACGACCCCGACCGCTGGGGCATCGCGGGCGGTAGCTGCGGCGGCAACTGCTCCTTCACGGTCGCCTGGCACCTCCCGGACCGGTTTCGTCGCGTCCTGTGCTTCTTGTCGAGCTTCGCACAGATGCCCGACGGCAACCCCTACCCCGCTCTTCTGGCCGGCACACCGCGCAAGCCGTTGCGGATCTTCCTGCAGGCCGGGCACCGCGACTCCGGCTGGGACGAGCCGGAGCACAACTGGCTGGCGGAGAACCTACGGGTCGCCGCTGCCCTGGCCGAGACCGGTTACGACTTCCGGCTCGTCCTCGGCGACGGCGGACACAGCCCGAACCACGCCGGGGTGCTGCTGCCCGATGCGCTCCGCTGGCTCTGGCGCACCGCTCGTTGACGGAGAACCGGCGGTCGACCGGCGCCTGGCCGCTTGGCCGTACTCAGGACCGTAGTGCTCGATGGGAGGTTGCTGATTGACTGATTCTGAGATTCTGGCGGGTTGCCACCTGGCTGCCGCCCGCTGCCTCGAGTGATGTTGAAGCGGGATCAGGCGCGTGCCGGGTCCACCATCTGCACCGAGAGGTGTGAGGACAGCGCGCGGAGGAAGTCCGGGGCGTCGAAGACCGCCCCCGCGGAGGCGACGCCGGTGGTCCTGGTCCGGCCGGTGAGGATGCGGTCGACGGCCTCCACCGCGAGCGGCGCGCTGATGGCGTAGATGTCCTGACCGGTGGCGACCACGCGGCGTTCCGTGCCGCCGGAACGGACGACGACGTCGACGACGAAGGTCTGCGCGGAGCGGCCGCGTTCGTCGACGACGGTCGGTGCCGAGGCGTCAGGAGCGGACATGTCCGCAGCCGCCCTGGCGGTCATGTAGGTGCGCACCTCCGGGACGGCCAGGTGGCTGGGAACGGTGACGACGTCGGCCATGGTGAACTCTCCGATGACGGTCTCGGGGCCGAGCGGAGCCGGGAAGGGCCACTCCAGGGTCGGCAGAGCGTCGTCGTGGTACTCGAGCTGTCCGCCGGTGTAGCGGACACGGCGGCCACCACGTCGCTGCCCCGAGACCACGCCCGCGGCGAGCGTTCCGGCAGTGGGGTGCCAGCTGCTCAGGCCGTAGGCGATGTGCGCCTCGTCCGCCGTCGTCCAGTCGCCCATGGCGGTGGTGACCAACAGGTCGCCGAGGCCGCCGTAGAAGGCCATCGCCGGGACCACCACGGTGCCCGCGGCGCGAGCGGGCTCCGCGAAGTGCGCGAACGTGTCAAGGTTCGCCTCGATCTCGGCCGCCACGTCGACATACGGGATGCCGGCGCGCAGCGCCGCCTCGACCAGCGGGGCGGCGGTCGTGGCGAAGGGCCCCGCGCAGTTGATCACGGCGGCCGCGCCGTTCAGCGCGCGGTCGAGCGAGGCCGGATCGTCGACCGACGCCTGCCGCGTCTCGAGCCCCGGTTGGCCCTGTGCCATCGCCAGCAGCTTGTCCTGGTCGCGGCCGAGGAGCAGCGGGACGTATCCGCGCTCGCGCAGCTCCGCGACCACGAACCGCCCGGTGTGCCCGTAGGCGCCGAACACTGCCACGTTCCGACCTGATCCCATGTCTGCTCCTGCATGCTCGAAGTGATCCGCTCTGGAAATCCTGTCCCCGCTGCCGCAGGGGGGCCAGTGTCCGGAACGACATGACCCGTACAATTCGCGACATGAGCTCTGTCGCCCGCTCCGTCGCGGTCGCCGCTACCGACGGGATGCTGCACTTCGAGCTGGCCCTGGCGCATGAGGTCTTCGGCTCCGCCCCGGCCGCCCTGCCAGGCCCCTGGTACGACGTCAGGGTGTGCGGCTCGCACGCCGTCCGGGTCGGCCGGTTCCTGCTCGAGCCGGACTGCGGGCTCGACCGGCTGGCGGACGCCGGCACCGTGATCGTCCCCGCCCTGGCGGACGTCGACGAGGACCCGCCGGCCGACCTGGTCGAGGCGGTGCGCGCGGCGCACGAGTCAGGCGCGCGGGTGGTCTCCCTGTGCACGGGCGCGTTCGTGCTCGCCGCCGCCGGCCTGCTGGACGGGCTGGGCGCGACCACGCACTGGGCCCACACCGAGCAGCTGGCCGCGCGCTATCCCCGGGTGAAGGTCGACCCGGACGTGCTCTACGTCGACAACGGCAGCGTGCTCACGTCCGCCGGCAAGGCCGCGGCGATGGATCTGTGCCTGCACCTGGTCCGTCGTGACCACGGCTCGGCGATCGCCAACGTGGTCGCCCGCCGCTTGGTCGTGCCGCCCCACCGGGCCGGTGGCCAGGCCCAGTTCGTCACCACACCGGTGCCGGCCCAGGACGGACACCCCCTGGCCGAGCTGCTGCCCTGGGTGATGCGGCGGCTGGACCAGCCGCTCACCGTGGAGGACCTGGCCCGCCAGGCGAACATGAGCTCGCGCCACCTGACCCGCCACTTCCGCTCGGTAACCGGCACCACCCCGCTGCAGTGGCTGCTGACCCAGCGGATCCGCCGCGCGCAGGAGCTGCTGGAGACCACCGACGACGGCGTCGACACCATCGCCTCGGCCGCGGGCATGGGCACGGCGACGACGCTCCGGCGCCACTTCCACCGCACGATCGGCGTACCGCCGGATGCCTACCGCCGGACGTTCCGGGCGTGAGACCGCTGCCCTCGCGGTGACGGCCGGTCAGGCCGCCGCGTCCGTCAGCGACGTGGCGAGGCGGGTGAGGGCTCCGGGCATGAGCGCGTAGTAGGCCCACTTGCCGCGCTGTGTGCGGGTAAGGATGCCGGCCTCGACGAGGATCTTGAGGTGGTGGCTCACCGTCGGCTGGCTGAGCCCGATCGGCGCGGTCAGGTCGCAGACGCAGGCCTCGCCGCCGTCGTGCGCGGCGATGATCGAGACGAGCTGGACGCGCGCCGGGTCGGCCAGGGCCTTGAAGAGGTGCGCGAGCTCACGGGCGGTCTCCGCGTCGGCGGCCTCACGGACCAGCGGCGCGCAGCATGCGCCGGAGGGGGCCGTCGTCACCGGGGTGAGCTCGAGCGTCGTAGACATGCCCCCATCTTGTCACGGATCGAAGTTTATGGATACGTTGCATCCATGGCGACATCGAAGAACGTCGATCTGAGGAGGACGGCATGACGACCCTGCCTGTGGTGGTCGTCGGTGCGGGCCCGGTGGGCCTGGCCGCGGCGGCGCACCTGCTGGAGCGCGGCCTGGAGCCGCTGGTGCTTGAGGCCGGGGACGGCCCGGGCGCCGCGGTGGCGAGCTGGGGCCACGTGCGCCTGTTCTCGCCGTGGCGGTACGACGTCGACACGGCCGCGGCCCGCATGCTCGCGCCGACCGGATGGACCGCACCGGACCCCGATGTCCTGCCCCTCGGTGCCGAGCTGGTGCGCGACTATCTGGCGCCGCTCGCCGCAACGCCGGGGCTGCGCGACCGGATCCGGTTCGGGACGAGGGTGACCGCGGTCGCCCGTGAGGGTGCGGACCGCACGCGGTCGGTGGGTCGCGACCGGCGCCCCTACCTGGTCCGCTCGGTCGACGCCGCGGGCGTGACCCGGGACGTCCTGGCGCGGGCGGTGATCGACGCCTCGGGCACGTTCGGGCAGCCGAACCCGGTCGGCGTGTCGGGACTGCCCGCCGTCGGCGAGACCGACGCCACCGCCTACCTGACCGGCCCGCTGCCCGACGTGCTCGGCGCCGACCGGGCGCGGTTCGCCGGCCGGCACACGCTCGTCGTCGGCATGGGGCACTCGGCGGCGAACACGTTGCTGTCCCTCACCGAGCTCGCCAAGGCCGATCCGGGTACGCGGATCACGTGGGCGATACGCGGCGGGTCCGCCGTGCGCCTGTACGGCGGCGGTGAGGCGGACGAGCTACCGGCGCGGGGCCTTCTCGGAGTCCGGCTGCGCGAGGCGGTCGAGGCGGGACGGCTCGACCTGGTCACCCGGGTGGTCGTCGACCGGCTGGTGCCCGACGGCGACGTCGTCCGGGTCGTTGGCGCCGGCCGGCGCGACCAGGCCGACGGCGCCCTCGACCTGGCGGTGCACGCGATCGTCAACGCGACCGGGTTCCGCCCGGACCTGGGCATGCTGCGCGAGGTGCGCCTGGACCTCGACCCCGTGGTCGAGGCGCCCGCCCGGCTGGCCCCGCTCATCGACCCGAACCTGCACTCGTGCGGGACCGTGCCGCCGCACGGCGAGTCGGTCCTGGCCCACCCGGACGAGGGCTTCTACCTGGCCGGCATGAAGTCGTACGGGCGGGCGCCCACGTTCCTGCTCGCCACCGGGTACGAGCAGGTGCGCTCGATCGCGGCGGCCATGGCCGGGGACCACGTAGCCGCGGACGCCGTCGAGCTGCAGCTGCCCGAGACCGGCGTGTGCTCCTCGGACCTGGCCCTGGCCTCGGACGGGCTGGCCGCCGGCGGGTGCTGCGGCACCCCGGCCGGGCCGCAGCTGGTCGAGCTCGGCGTGGGGGCGCCCGGCGTGCCGGTGGGCGCGGGGGCGAAGCCCGGGTTCGCCACCGGGGTGCTGCACGGCCGTTCGGGCGACCCGCTTGCCTGACACGCCGGACCCCGCGGTGACCGGACCGGGCACCGCGGGGTTGCGCCGCCTCGTCATCTCAACCGTGCACCTGAGCGCGGTACTCACTCGGGCTCATCGAGTGGATGCGCCGGAACTGGCGGGAGAAGTACAGCGGGTCGGGGTATCCGACCTGCTGCCCGATCGAGCCGACGGTGCGGTCGGTGGTGTCGAGGAGCTCTCGCGCGGCCGCCATGCGCAGCCGGGTCTGGTACTCCAGCACGCCGAAGCCCGTCGCCCTGCGGAACAGCGCCGCGAAGTGGGACTGGCTGAACCCCGCCATCCCGGCGAGCTCCGGGACGGAGATGCGCTCGGACACGTTGGCGCGCAGGAACTCCAGGGTGCTCTCGACCGGGTCGGTACCCTCAGCGCTGCCGGTCCGCTGGTCGGCGCCGATCAGCGCCAGCGCGTGCCAGGCCGCACCCGACGCGGCGACCAGGCTGGACATGGTCTCGTCGCGTTCCATGCGCCGTAGGACGGTGTCCATGAGAGCGACGACGCGCGGCGGGTCGCCGAGCCGGACGACCGGCCGCTGCACTGTCGCGGCCATGGTGGCGAACAACGCAGGGACAGCGTGACCGATGATGTGCATCCACCAGATCGTCCATGGGTCGCCCGGGTCCGCTTCGTAGGTGTGCGGCTCGCCAGCAGGAATGACGAGCGCCTCCCCGGCTCGCACGTGGTGGACGCCGGAGCGCAGCGAGCAGGACCCTCGTCCGGCCACGCAGACCATGACGATGTTCTGCGGCGCACCCTGCGGCCTGGATCTGCCGTGCTGCGACGCACGCGGGAAGAAGCCCACGTCGGTGACGAGCACCTGCGAGGTCGCCGGCCGACGCCGAGCGTCTGCCACGAGCGGACGAGGCAGGACTCGCATGCGTTGACCGGGAAACCCGTCCCGGATGCGCGAGGTCGCCGGAACCTCCGACGACGGGATCGTCGATTCGTCCATGTTCTTCGCAGGATCGGACATTCTCGGAGGGTACTGGACGCTCCTACGGTGATCGGCATGCTCGAGGAAGAGTCCAGTCTCCATCTGCCGCCGGTCCCCGAGGACCAGGCCGGCGCGGCGGTCGCCGCCTGGCGTGAGCCCGTTCTCATCGACACCTACGCACCGGCCCCGCCGGACCGCTATCCCGCCTACCTGGAGCACCGCGTCTACCAGGGTTCGTCGGGCCGGATCTACCCGCTGCCGTTCCACGAGCGCATCGAGCCGGCGAAGCGGCCGCGCGCGTGGGACGCCATCCACGTGGAGAACGAGTGGGTCCGGCTCATGGTCCTGCCCGAGCTCGGCGGCCGCATCCACGTCGGCCTCGACAAGTCCAACGGCTACGACTTCTTCTACCGCAACAACGTCATCAAGCCGGCCCTAGTGGGCCTCGCCGGACCGTGGATCTCCGGCGGCGTCGAGTTCAACTGGCCTCAGCACCACCGGCCGGCCACGTTCCTTCCCGTCGACTCGTTCATCGAGCACGAGGACGACGGCGCGGTGACCGTGTGGTGCTCCGACCTCGACCCGTTCGCCCGGATGAAGGGCATGCACGGCATCCGTCTGCGGCCGGGAAGCAACCTCGTCGAGGTGCGCGGGCGGCTGTTCAACCGCACGCAGGACGTGCAGACCTTCCTGTGGTGGGCCAATGCCGCCGCTCGGGCGAACGACGACTACCAGTCCTTCTTCCCGACCGACGTCCGCTTCGTGGCCGACCACGCCAAGCGCGCGGTGACGGCCTTCCCCCAGGCAGACCGGCCGTACTATGGCGTCGACTACCCCGCCCGGGTCGGCCCGGCGCGCCCCGACGCCGACCGCCTCGACCGGTACCGCAACATCCCCGTCCCGACGTCGTACATGTGCCTGGGCAGCCAGGACGACTTCTTCGGCGGGTACGACCACGGCGTCGGTGGGGGGTTCGTCCACTGGGCCGACCACCGCATCGCACCGGGCAAGAAGCAGTGGACCTGGGGCAGCTCGCCGTTCGGCCGGGCATGGGACGCCAACCTCACGGACGGTGACGGTCCCTACGTCGAGCTGATGGCCGGGGTGTACACCGACAACCAGCCCGACTTCACGTTCCTCGCCCCGGGGGAGACCAAGGCGTTCAGCCAGTTCTGGTACCCGTTCCGGCTCGTGGGCCCGGTCCACCAGGCGACCCTGGACGCCGCGGTCCGCCTCGACATCAGCCCCGGGCCGGACCCGCAGCACGGCCGCGGGGACGACGACGCCGGCTCCGCGGGCGCCGTCACGCACGTGCGGGTCGGGGCCGCGTTCACCTCCGCGCGGCGCGACGTCGAACTGCGCCTGACCGACCCGCACGGCGAGGTCGTGTGGTCCGTACGCACCGACGTCGACCCGGCCCGCCCGGTCGTGAAGCGGCTGCAGCTCCCCGGCGCGTACGCCGCGACGGCGCTGACGCTCGCGGTGAGCCACGAGGGCACCGAGCTCGTACGCTGGCGGCACCGCGAGGCGCCGGCCGACGTCGTCGGTCCCGAGCCCGCCCGTGAGCCCGCCGCCCCGGAGGCCGTCGCGACGGTCGAGGAGCTGCACCTCACGGCGACCCACCTGGAGCAGTACCGGCACGCGACGCGGTCGCCGGAGCCGTACTGGCTCGAGGCCCTGCGCCGGGACCCGCAGGACAGCCGCGCCAACGTCGCCCTCGGCGTCCGGCGTCTGCGCTCCGGGCGGTACGACGAGGCCGAGCGCCACCTGCGCGCCGCCGTCGCGCGCCTGACCCGCCTCAACCCCAATCCCGCGGACGGCGAGGCGTTCTACCAGCTCGCGCGTGTGCTCGAGCGTACGGGCCGCCCGACCGAGGCGTACGACGCCTACGGCAAGGCCGCCTGGACCGCCGCCTGGCGGTCGCCGGCCTGGCTCGCCATGGCCCGCCTGGACGCCGCCCGTGGCGACCACGACGCCGCCCTGGCCCGGGCGCGTGACGTGATCGCGGTAGACCACGGTCAGCTCCAGGCCCGCGCGGTCGCCGTGCTCGCGTTGCGGCGCACCGGCCGGGCCGCCGAGGCGGACGAGCTGCTCCGCGGGACGACGGCGATCGACCCCCTGGACTGGTGGGCGCGCGACCTCGCGGGCGACCCGGTCGACGCCGACGCCCCGACCTGCGTGGACATCGCGCTCGAGTACGTCTCGGTCGGCGAGCTGGACAGCGCCCTGCGGCTGCTGGAGCGCGCGGCCGGGCTGCCCACCGCCGCTGGGCAGGTCAACGTGGCGCCGCTGGCCCTCTACCACCGTGCCGACCTGCTGCGCCAGGCCCGACGCGCCACCGAGGCCGAGCAGGCGCACGCCGCCGCGCGCTCGGCCGACCTCACCTACTGTCTGGCCTCGCGGCCGGACGACGCCGACATGCTGCGCCGCACCTGCGCCGCACGGCCCGGCGACTCGCGCGCCTGGGCGCTGCTGGGTCACTGGCTCTACGCCGAGCACCGCCACGACGACGCGGTCGACGCGTGGCGCCGGTCGGTCGACCTCGACGGGGGCGACGCCGTCGTGCGGAGGAACCTTGCCGTCGCGACAGTGAACGTGCTCGGGCGACCCGACGAGGCCGCGTACTGGTACGAGCGTGCGCTCGAGGTGTCGCCGGACGACCCCCGGCTCGTGTACGAGTCCGACCAGCTGGCGAATCGGGCCGGCGCGCCTCCGCAGGAGCGCCTGGACCGGTTCACGTCGCTCCGGCACGTCGTCGAGCAACGCGACGACCTGACGATCACGCGTGCCGAGCTCCTGACCGCGCTCGAGCGCGCCGACGAGGCGTTGGAGGTGCTGCGCCGACGCCGCTTCCAGCCGTGGGAGGGCGGTGAGGGCCGCGTGCTCGGCGCGTGGGACGAGGCGCTGCTCGCCCTCGCCCGCCGCGCCCTGACGGACGCCGACCCGCAGCGTGCGGTCGCTCTGCTCGAAGAGGCGTTCGCGCCGCCCGCGACCCTCGGCGAGGGCCGCCACCCGCTCGCCAACTGCTCGCACCTGTGGCTGACGCTCGGCGACGCACGAGACGCCGCCGGCGACCCCGACGGGGCACGCGAGGCCTGGAGGCAGGCCGCAGGGTTCGCCGGCGACTTCCGGACCATGAGCGCGATGCCGTACTCGGAGATGACGTACTACTCCGTGCTGGCCGGCCGCCGCCTGCGGGACACGGCCACGGAAGCCGTGCTCGTCGACGGGCTCGCGGCGTACGTCCGGGAGCTGCAGGACGAGCCGGCGACGGTCGACTACTTCGCTACGTCGCTGCCCGCGATGCTGCTGTTCACCGAGGACGTCCAGGCCACCGCCGACACCACCGTCCTGCTGCTCCAGGCCCAGCTCGCCGCGCTGGCCGGTGCGCGGGACCGCGCGGCCGAGCTCCTCGCCCGCGTCCTCGACCGCGACCCGGTGCGCGTGCGTGCGCTCGACGTCCGGCGGCAGCTCGCCGCCGCGTCTGCGGGCACCACTGCGACGCGGCACTCCCCGCGATCAGCCTCGACCTACCGAAAGGCATGAACCTTGTCCCTCATGCACCCCTCGGGGGTTCCCCAGCATCTCCCGCCGCGCCTGACGATCACGTTGTGGGACTTCACCTGGTACACCCAGACCACCCCCGGCGAGCCCTTCGCCGACCTCGACGCCGCGTTCGAGCAGGCCGTCGAGCGCGGCTACAACACGGTGCGCATCTGTGCGATGCCGTTCCTGCTCTTCGGCGACCACGGCATCGACACCACGGCCTTGCGGTTCACCGGGCTCGGCGGTGACGTCGGAGTCCGGACCCGGTGGTACGACGTCGCCGGAGGTGCCGTCCTCGACGGCCGGGCACACCTCGCGGAGCTCTTCCGCGCGGCACGGCGCCACGGCTGCTACGTGATCCTGTCGTCCTGGGAGTACCAGCAGAGCCCCGCCTTCCTCGAGGGGTCCGAGTGGTACGACGCCCTCCTGGCCGTCCCGCCGGACGACCGGCACACGGTCATGGCCGATGCGATGGGCGAGCTGGTGCAGTGGCTCAAGGACGAGGACCTAGCCGACAACATCGCCTATGCCGAGCTGCACAACGAGGTCGACCTCAGCCGCCTCACCCTTGCCGGCGGGGGGAGCCAGCAGGACCCCTACCGGCTGCAGCGACCGTACGTCGAGGTCGCCGTCGCGCGCATGCGCGAGCGCCACCCCGACGTTCTCGCGACGAGCTGCTACGGCATCCCGCCGCACCTCGACATGGCGGCGGTGCCGGGCAACGGTCAGGTCGCCCACTTCCACGTCTACGTCTACGGGGTCCTCGGGGCGCTGGAACGCTGGGCCGGCGTCCGCGCCACCTCCGGCTTCCCCTCCCCGGAGCTCCGCTCGCTGCTGCGGGACGACGCGCCAGACGTCGCCTCCTACGAGGGCAGGGTCGAGCCGTGGCGTCTGTCGGCGACCGGGGTGTCGACCAGCATGTTCTTCAGCTACGACTGGGTGGACACCACGCGCTGGGACACCTGGCTCTACGAGAACTACGTGCGGTGGCACGAGGCCATGACCCAGGCGCTCGACGACCGGCTCGAGGTCCTTGCACGCTTCGCCGAGCGGACCGCGGCCCCGCTCGTCATCGGCGAGGGCTGGATCGGGTACACGCCCCTGCTGGCCGAGTTCGAGGACGGTCCGGTCGGCCGGACCCTCGCGGAGCACGCCATGACCCGGTGCATCGAGCACGGAGCCTGGGGCGCAGTCGTCGGGTCGAACTCGGCCCCGCACCACCCCGGGTGGGCGAACGTCGAGTGGCAGCAGCGATGGAACCGGCGCCTGCTCCTCGGTGACACGCGTGCCTGAGCAGCCGCATCAGCGCAGCGGTGCCGGTGCGCCGGTGACTACTGCGCGACCGGCACGGTCACCGCGACGACGAACGCAAGGATCGCGAGCACGAGTGCGACCGGCGTCATCACGTACCGCTCCGGCTTGGACCGGGAGATCGCGTTCATGATCACGCCCAGGGCGAGGAAGCCGAACACCACCCACATCCCGACCTGCGACGCCGCGTTCGGCACGACGTCGATCACGCTGCCCAGATCGAGGGCCAGCAGCGCGAGAACCGCGTAGACCAGGACCGAGATGCCGGAGCCGATCCGATACCCGACGGGCAGCACCCCGGGATGCCGGCCACCCCAGGCGAACCGCCCCCACGGTGCACCGAAGGCGAGCGCGAGCTGGAAGACGACCAGCCCGCCGATGACGACGGCGAAGAGGATGGCGGCGATCACGATGGGAGCATAAGCGACATCGCCGGTGTCACCCATCGCGGTACTCTTGCGAAATGCGACCCCTCCGGTATTCCATCAACGTCACACTGGACGGGTGCTGCGATCATCGTGCAATCCCTGCGGACGAAGAATTGCATCGTCACGCGGTCGAGAACCTCAGCCGGGCCGATGCCCTTCTCTTTGGCCGAGTGACTTACGAAATGATGGAATCAGCGTGGCGTCCGCCGGCTCCGACCGGAGCGAGACCTGATTGGACGGAACCCTTCGCCCGGACGATCAACGCGGCAAAGAAGTACGTCGTGTCGAGCACCCTGGAGCAGGTCGACTGGAACGCGGAACTCGTGCGCGCGGATCTGGGCGAGGCCGTTCAGCGGCTCAAGGAGGAGTCGGGCAAGGGACTGTTCGTCGGAGGTGTGAAGCTCCCACTGGCGCTGACGGAGCTGGGATTGATCGATGAGTACGAGTTCGTGGTGCATCCCAGGCTCGCGGGGCACGGACCGACGTTGTTCGCGGGGCTGTCGAAATATGTCGACCTGTTGCTCGTGAGCCGGCTGGAGTTCGGCTCGGGGGCAATGGCGATGCGGTACGAGCCGAGAAGGTAGCCATCGCACCGCCGCCATTCATCGTTGCCCCGGTATCGAGGTCATTTCATCGGGTCATCTGGACCGCCCCGGGTGATGGGGGAGCGGTGGCGATCTGGTTTCGCCCCGAGGACTTCGCGCGATACAGGCCGACGTCGGCGAGATGGACGATGGCCTCAGGAGAGTCAGCGGGACCGAGCGCGCACCCGCCGCTGACAGTGACGGTGATCCTCTGGCCGTCGACGGAGACGGGCTCCGCAGCGGTCGCCGAGCGGATCCGCTCCGCGACCGCGAGTGCTCCGTCGAGATCCGTGTGCGGCAGGATGACGAGGAACTCCTCACCACCCCAGCGACCGGCGACGTCCCCCGCGCGCAGCTCGCTGTGCAGGTGGCCGGCGAAGGCGTGAAGCACCTGGTCGCCGGCCGAGTGGCCGTAGGTGTCGTTGATCTGTTTGAAGAGGTCGAGGTCGAGCAGCGCAACGCACAGGGGGTACTGGTGGCGGACGGAGTCGTGGTGCCGGCGGTTGAGCTCCTCGACGAGGTGCCGACGGTTGTAGAGGCCCGTGAGCGAGTCGGTGCGGCTCAGGCGCTCCAGCTCGGCGTTGCGCTGCTGGAGCTGATCCTGGAGCATCTTGATGTGGGACGCCGCCCCGACGCGGGCGAGCAGCTCGGCGGCCTCGAAGGGTTTCCTGAGGTAGTCGTGCGCGCCGCCGCGCAGCCCGGCCACGACATCGTTCATGGTGTTCCGGCCGGTGAGGAACACGACCGGGATGTCCCGGAGCTCGGCATCGCCCTTGAGCGCGGTGAGCACCTGGAATCCGTCGAGCCCGGGCATCTCGACGTCGAGCAGCACGACGTCGGGCGGGTCCTCGCGACACTGCCGGAGCGCGTCCAGCCCGTCCACGGCCTCGATGACCCGGTAGCCCTCGTTCTCCAGCCCGTCTCGGACCACGGCGCGGATCACGAGCGAGTCGTCGGCGATCAGGATCGTCGCGGTGGTCACAGTCGTTCTGCCAGTGCCGTCGGGTCGGCGACGAAGACCAGGTGGCCGTCGGTGTCGAACGTCCCGGCGACGAGGGGTCGGCCCTGGCCCTTCGGTGCCGGCCGGATGTCGGCGCTTTCGACCTGCCGGATGCCGGTGACGACGTCGACGAGCAGACCGAAGGTCTTGCCGTTCGCCTCGATCACCAGGATGTGCCGGCCGTCGTTCTCGAGCGGTGAGATCACGGTCAGGGGTGGGTCCCCCGGGATGATGCCGGCGACGTCGGCGGCCGGGTCCGGCAGCGAGACCAGGTCCGCGGTCGTGCGGACCGAGCGAGCCGCCTGCAGGGGCAGGCAGTAGGCCGCGCCGGCCGCCTGGAAGCAGACCATCGTCGTCATCAGGGGCCCCTTCACGCCTTGGAGTCGAGCAGCTTGAGGAGCTCGGCCGCCGCATAGCCCTCGAGCCCGGCGGGCGTGTGGTCGGGACCGGCGTCGGTCAGGGCGCGGCGTGCGGCCGCGAAGGCGCGCCTCGCCGAGCCCTCGTCGCCCGCCGCCTCGAGCGCCAGCCCCAGGTTCAGCTGTGCGACCGGGTCGTGCGGCTCGAGGTAGGCCCACTTGCGAAATGCCACGACCGCCGCGTCGTAGTCGCCCGCGGCGATGGCGTACTGGCCCGCCGTCTCCAGCCGATCGGCGGGTTCAGCGGGCTCGGGTGCGGCCGGCGGTCGTTCGGCCCTCGTGATCGAGCGGGTGGACCCGCCGGGGGCGACCCGGGACGCCCGCGTCGGGTTCCCCGAACGCGGGCGAGGTGTGGCCGTCGGGGCCGCGTGTCGTCGGGCGGGCTCGTCCTGGCCGGCGCGCCGCGGTGCGGAGCCCAGGCCGGCGACGCGTTGGCGGTAGATGAAGGTGTCGCCCATGTTGACGGCTCGGAAGCGGTCGGAGGCCTGCCAGATCGTCTCGGCCGCGCCGATGACGAGCGTCGTGGTCGGCGTGAGGCTCCTGGCGATCCGGTCGAGGAACAGGCGGACCTGCTCGGGGGAGAGGTAGATGAGCACGTTGCGGCAGAAGACCACCTGGCACGACAGGACCTCGGGCGGGAGCGGGTCCAGGAGGTTGTGGTGCAGCGTGCCGACCCGGGCCCGGACGGACTTCTTGACCTCCCAGTTGTCCCCGGTGCGCGTGAAGTGGCGCTCGATCCGGTTCGGCGAGAGGCCGGAGACCTCGCGGCCGGAATAGCGTCCGGCCGCCGTCCGCCGCAGCGCCGCGGTCGAGAGGTCGGTGGCGATCACCGAGCCGTCGATACGGTGCTCCTCCAGCAGCATCGCCAACGTGTAGGCCTCCTGGCCGTTGGCGCACCCAGCGCTCCAGATCCGCACCGGACGGGGCACGTTCGGCAGCACCTCGCGGACCAGCACCTCGAACTGCTCGGGATGGCGGAAGAATCCCGTCTCCTGCACCGTGACCCGGTCCATCAGGCCCTGGAGCCACTCGGCGTCCACCATCAGCCTGTCGAGATACGCCGTGGGATCCTGGCCGTGGCGCGCGGCCTCCTCCCGGACGGCGCGGCGCAGGCGCCCTCGCAAGGTCTTGTCCTGGCGCAGTCCGATGCGCAGGTGGAGCAGGTCGGCCGCCTGGTCGACGACGGTCTCGAAGGCGTGGCTGTGCGTCATCCGCGCACCACCTCCCGCACGGCCTGCTGCACGGCGTCGGCCAGCTTGTCGATCCGGAGCAGCTCGGTCACCGCGCCGACCCCGACGGCTGCTTTCGGCATCCCGAACACCGTGGACGAGCCTTCGTCCTGGGCGAGGGTCGAGCCACCGCTCCGGTGGATCGCCAGCAGGCCCAGCGCCCCGTCGTCGCCCATGCCGGTGAGCAGCACGCCGACCCCCGCCCGACCGGCGGTTCGGGCCACCGATCGGAACAGCTCGTCTGCCGACGGCCGGTGCGTCGTGACCGGCGACTCGACCAGCTCGAGCATGCCACCGGCCGCATAGTGCAGATGACGGCCGCCCGGGGCGAAGTAGACCCGCCCGGGTCGGGCGATCTGCTGGTGACCGGCAGTCTCGACGGGGAGCGCGGAGACCCGGGACATCCATTCGACGAGACTCGTGGTGAAGTCGGGGTGCAGGTGCTGGACCACCAGCACCGGAGCCTGGAGTCCGACCAAGCCCCCGAGCAGGGTCGCCAGGGCGCTGGGGCCTCCGGTCGAGGCGGCGATCGCCACGACTGGTTGCTGCCCGGAGCGCGGTGCGGCGTAGCGCGGTGGGTCCGGCGCCTTGTTGCCCCGCGGATGGCGGATGACGTGGACGTTGCTGATCTGGCGAACGGCTCGCCGCAGCTCCGCGCCCTCTGCGGTCGTCCACAGTTGAGGCCGCGGCAGGGCCTCGAGGGCGCCGGCGACGAGGGCAGCGACCGCCGAGGGCGCGCGCCGGTCAAGGATGTGGGCTGACAGGATCAGGATCGGCGTGGGCGTTCGCGCCATGATCTGCTCGATGGTTCGCTGGCTCTGCCCGTCCCGGAGGTGCAGGTCGAGGACGACGACGTCGGGACGTGACGTCGCGACCAGTTCGATGGCCTCCGCGGCGGTCGAGGAGCAGTCCGTGACGGCGATGTCGCCCTGAGCCTGCAGGATCGACACGAGCTGGCTCCGCTGCGCGGACGCGTCCTCGACGAGGAGCACGCGAATCCGGCCGCCGTCGGTTCCGCCCCTCATGCCGTCACCCCCAGGAGGCGGTTCACCGCGGTCACCAGGCTGGTCTCGTCGAACGCGCTCTTGGTGATGTAGCCGTCGGCGCCCGCGTCCATACCCCGCTGCCGGTCGGAATCACTGGCGCGGGAGCTCACGATGAGCACCGGAGTGTTGGCCAGGCTCGGATGAGCCCGGATCGCCTCGGTCAGCGCGAATCCGTCCATCGTGGGCATCTCGATGTCGGTGACGACGAGGTCGCTGCGTTCCTGGGCGAGCTTCGTCAGGGCGTGCTGCCCATCGGTCGCGACCCGTACGTCGAACCCGGCTCGCTCGAGGATGCCGCGCTGCAGCTCGCGCACGACGAGCGCGTCGTCGACGACGAGCACGCTGCGCCGAGCTGCTCCAGGTCCCACGGCGGGTGCCTTCGGCCCGCTCGTCCGGCCCGTCTGACCCGCCCGCTCGATCAGGCCGGGTGGGTCGAGCACGACCAGGATCGAGCCGTCAGGCTCCACGCCGGCGCCTGCGACCAACGGCAGGCGAGGGAGCAGAGGGCTGAGTGCCTTGATGACCACGTCGCGCTGGCCGACCAGCCGGTCGACGCCGAACGCGTGCCTCCGGGAGGCGCCGGCGAGCACCACGACCGGCCCCTCGGGCTTCCCGCCCCCGGCGAGTCCGAGCGTCTCGCCCAGCGGTCTCACAGGCACCGGATGTCCGTCCACCCACACCACCGGCCTTCCCTCGGCATGCGTAACCGTGGACGGCTCGTGAGCCTGGGAGAGCAGCACTCGATGGAAGGGCAGCGCGAAGCGCTGGCCGGCGGCCTCGACGAGCAGGCAGCGCAGCACGGCCACCGTGATCGGCACGATGATCCTGAACTCGGTGCCGACGCCGGGTTCCGAACGAACCTCCACCCGGCCCTGAGCCGCCTCGACACTGGTCCGCACGACGTCGAGGCCGACTCCGCGTCCGGAGACGTCGGTGACGAACTGCGCTGTCGACAAGCCGGCCCGGAAGCTCAGCCCGAGACGCTCCTCCTGGGTCAGCCCCTCGATGTCGATCCCGAGGCGGTTCGCCTCCCGCTCGACGCTCTCCGTGTCGATGCCCCGGCCGTCGTCGCTCACCGCGATGATGACCTCGGCGCCGAGCTGCATCGCGTGGAGCCGCAGCGTCGCCCGGGGCTGCTTTCCGGCCCGCTCTCGCTCCGCGGGCGACTCGATGCCGTGGTCGATCGCGTTGCGGACCAGGTGCATGACGGAGTCGGACAACCGGTGCAGCACGCCGCGGTCCATCTCGGTGTCGATGCCCTCCGCTTCCCAGCGGACGTCCTTGCCCTGGGCGCGGGACAGGTCGCGCACCGCCCGGTGGAGCTGGTCGGTGATGGTGGACACCGGCACCATCTGCGCGCGCATCGCGTGCTCGCGCAGGTCGTTGAGCGAGCGGGACAGCTCGTTGAACTCGGCGCAGGTGGCCGGGTCGACGTGAAACCTGTCGTTGAGCATCCGCCCGACGCGAAGCTGAGCCGAGGCGGTCTCCCCGACGAGGCGAGTGAGCTCCTCCAGACGTTCGACGGGAACCATGATGAAGCCGCCGCCGCCCGCCGGCCCTTCAGGCGGATCGGATCGCGCGCCGGCGGGTACGGAAGCCCGATCCACAGGTGGGGGAGTGGTCGGGCGGGCAGGGGGCCGCGCTTCGGAGGGTCGTGGCTTCTGCAGTCCGTTCGTCGTCGCGGGCTCGGCGTGCGTGGAGTCAACCTCCGGCCCGTCGACCTGCGTCCCGGAGACGGCCGCGCCGAGCTGGTCGGTGCCCCGCAGCAGCATGTCGATCACCTCGGCGGTGATCGGTCGCCGACCGGCCCGCACCTCTTCGACCACCTCCTCGAGGTGGTGCGCCATGCGGCTCACCTCGTCGAGCCCTGCGACGGCGGCCGAGCCCTTGAGGGTGTGCAGCTCGCGAAAGACGGACCCCACGAGCGTCTCGTCGTCGACGTTCTGCTCCAGCCGGAGCAGCAGCCTGCCGAGCTCGGCGAGCCGGACCTCAGCCTCCTGCGCGAAGAGCCGCCGCACCCGCTCGGGGCTCATGCCCGACATCAGCCGCCCCCTGTCGAGGTCAGGTCGAGCCGTGCGGCGGGGTCCCGGACTCGCTCGGGGGACAGCAGAGCCGGTGGGTCGAGCAGCGCGGCCACCTGCTGGCCCACCTGATAGAGCCCCGTGGTACCCGGCAGGTCGGAGGGGCCGGTGGGCACGTCGAGCATCTGACGACGAGGAAAGCCGGTCGTCGCCAGTGCGGCGAGACCGTGTGCGCCGGTCACGACCACCGCGAACGCCGTCGCCTCGACCCTGCCCAGGCCCAGGAGACCCGCTGTGTCGAGCAACGGGACGATCTGGCCCCGCAGGTTGAACAGACCGATCACCACCGGCGGCGCGGTCGCCAACGGTGTCAGGGTCGGAGCAGTGACGACCTCGCACGCCCAGTCCACCGGCAGTGCGTAGAGGTCGGCTCCGACCGGGAGCAGCAGGACGTGAACGTCGGTCATCGGAACCCGCTGCCGCCCGCCGCCGTGGCTGCGGTGGTCTCGAGGTTTCCGGCGAGGTCGGCGAGGTTGCCGGCGGCGTCGGCGATCTGCTGGGCGGTGGCCGAGACCTGGCGGCTGGCGTCGGTGAGCTGTTCCATGGTCTCGACGACCTGAGCGGTGGCGCTGCGCTGTTGCTGGGTGGTGAGGCGGACCACCTCCACACCCGCAGTCTTGACCTGGGCAGCGACCCGCCTTCCGGTGTCGAGCATCGCGTTGAAGGACTCGCCAAGCACCACGAGCTCCTTCGAACCCTCAGGCCGGAAACGGGCATCCGGGTCGCCGTCCGCGACCCTCCGCGCCACCTCGGCCAGTGCAGCGGTCTCGGCGAGCACGGTCAGGCTCTCGCGGCGTTCGGACAGCCAGTCCTCCAACCGCAGCGTGACCGCGTGGGCGACGGTCTGCCCCTCGCGCTCGGCGGCGGCGGTCAGGCTGTCCGACGCCGAGTTCGTCAACAGGACCGCCAGCGCGACCATCACCGGCACCGAGACCAACAACATTGCCGCCACCAAGCGAAACGCGAAGCGGCGGTGCAGCGTGCGCCACCCTGCTGCGTCTGGCACCTTCATGTCAGTACCGGTCCCTTGCCGTGGCTGCGGTGGTCTCGAGGTTTCCGGCGAGGTCGGCGAGGTTGCCCGCGGCGTCGGCGATCTGCTGGGCGGTGGCCGAGACCTGGCGGCTGGCGTCGGTGAGCTGTTCCATGGTTTCCACGACCTGAGCGGTGGCGCTGCGCTGTTGCTGGGTGGTGAGGCGGACCTGGTCGTGGGCGTCGGTCACGGCCTCGAGCAGTGTCAGGCCCTGCTGCATCTGCTTGGCGCCTTTTTCCATGGCCATGACCGTGGCGTTGGTCTCGTCCTGGACCGCCGCGACGATCGTGGCGATGTTGCCGGCGGAGGTCTTGGAGCGTTCGGCCAGGCGGCGTACCTCGTCGGCCACGACTGCGAAGCCACGCCCGTTCTCGCCGGCGCGGGCGGCCTCGATCGCGGCGTTGAGGGCGAGCAGGTTGGTCTGGTCGGCGATGTCGTTGATCAGGTCGAGCAGGCCGTCGATGTCGTTGACCCGGCCGGCGAGTGCCAAGGTGCGTTCACTGGACGTGGAGATGTCGCCTTCGGCCTGCTCGAGGTTGTCCCGGGTCTCGGCGGTCTGGCGGGCGACCTTGCCGACGGTCTCGGCGATCGCGGCCGAGGACCGGGCCAGCTCCTCGGTGGTCGCCGCGACCTGGGTGAACGCGGCGCTCTGCTGGGTGGTCGTCGCGGCCAGCTCGTCGGAGGACGCCGACAGCTCCGCCGCGGCCGAGTTCACCTCCACACCCGCAGTCGTCGTCTCGTCCGCGATTCCCCGTAGGTTCCGCGCCTCGCGGACACCGAAGACGAGCGCGGCTCCGACGGCGAGCAGGGCTCCGACCGCACCGACCGCGAGGGCGTACTGGCGCTCGGTGGTGATCGGGGCGAGCAGGGTGTCGGCGTGCTCCTGGGCGATGACGATCCAGTTCAGGTCCTCGACGTGGTCGTATCCGCCGATGACGTCGTGGCCGTGCGGGTCGATGAATCGCGCGGCACCGGGCCGGCCGGTGCTGGTCGCTGCCTGGGTGGCGGCGTTCTCGACGGTGGTGCTGAGCGCGCCGGCGGCCAGCATCGCGGTGTCGTCGGCGGCGTGGCCCATGTCCTCGGTGCTGTAGATGAGGCGATGCTCCGAGTCCACGGCGAGTACCTCGCTGCCCTCCAGCTCGGGGTTGAGCACGTCGGAGAGCTCGGCCGCGTTGAGGTTGCCGACCAGGACGGCGAGCGGGCGGCCGTCCTCGCCCAGCACCGGCTGCGCCATGACCCACTCGATGTGGTCGCCCTGCCGGACCGGCGCGGTCAGGACGGGCTCACCTTCGGCGACGCGGGCGAACCACTCCTGCCCGGTCGGGTCGATGCCGGCACTGCCTTGGCTGGTCAACAGCACGTTGCCGGCCAGGTCGGCGATCTCGATCTGGGTGAAGTGGCCGCCGGTCTCGGCGACGTGGGCCAGCGCGGCGTGTGTCGCCTCGGCGGTCGGGTCCTCGGCAGCGGTCTCGGCGAGCACGGTCAGGCTCTCGCGGCGTTCGGACAGCCAGTCCTCCAACCGCAGCGTGACCGCGTGGGCGACGGTCTGCCCCTCGCGCTCGGCGGCGGCGGTCAGGCTGTCCGACGCCGAGTTCGTCAACAGGACCGCCAGCGCGACCATCACCGGCACCGAGACCAACAACATTGCCGCCA
>NZ_JAKGSG010000055.1 GCF_021568775.1 Antribacter soli
GATCACCCACGTGTTCGTCGACGGCGAGGAGGTCACCGGCGTCATCGACTGGTCCGAGGCCGCCCCCGGCGACGCCATGTTCGACCTGGCCACCGTGACGCTCGGGCACGAGGAACGCCTGGACGACCTGCTTGCCGGCTACGGCGCCGGCGCGGACCGGGACGTGATCCGCGCCTGGTGGTCACTGCGCAGCCTGGTGGCCGCGCGCTGGCTCATCGAGCACGGCTTCGATCCGGACGCCCCAGGGTGCGAATTCGACGTGCTCAGATCCCGGACGCAGGAACCCCAGGGGTCGTAGATCGGGCCGGTGGGCTGCGGTGACGCTGCCTTCGCCGTTGGTAGGCATCTCGTTCCCAGTACGACCATACTTTAATTTCCCCGAAGCCCTTGCCCTCGAGCACCCCGCCACCGTATGGTCATAGTCGTACGAACGTAATCCAAACCTCGGAGCTCATGATGGCAGCAACGTCGCAAGTCGCACTGGTAACAGGCGCCACCTCAGGCATCGGCAAGGCGACAGCGATCGCGCTGGCCGCCGCCGGGTTCCAGGTGATCGGAACCGGCCGCAACACCGCGCGCCTCACCGCGCCGCCCGCCGGGGTGGCCTACCTCGACCTGGACGTGACCAGCGACGAGTCGGTCGCCTCGGCGGTCAAGCAGGTGATCGACCGGTTCGGGCGCATCGACGTCCTGGTCAACAACGCCGGCGTCGGCTCAACGGGCGCAGGCGAGGAGTTCTCGATCACCCAGACGCAGGACATCTTCGACATCAACGTCTACGGCGTCATGCGGACGACCAAGGCGGTACTGCCGCACATGCGCGAACAACGGCAGGGACGCATCATCAACGTCTCCTCCCTCAGCGGGTTCGTCCCCAGCCCGTTCATGACCGTCTACGTCGCCACCAAGCACGCGGTCGGGGGCTATTCGCAGTCGCTGGACCACGAGGTTCGCGAGTACGGCGTCCGGGTCCTGCTCGTCGAGCCCGGCCCGATCAACACTCCGTTCGCTGGTCACAGCGTGGAGGCCGACACCCCCATGGCGCTCTACGCAGCGGGACGGCGCAACTACGACGAGCTGCTGGCGAAGAACCTCAGCAGCGGCGACGACCCCGCCGTCGTGGCCAAGGTGATCGTCGCGGCGGCCACCGACCGGAACCCGAAGCTGCGGCGCACCGCCGGCACGACCGCCCGGACCATCAGCGCGGTGTACCGCGTCGCCCCGGCCCGGATCTTCGACCGCGTCATCCGCAGGTTCAACCGAATGCCGAGCTGATCGCTGCGGAAATCCACTCACCAGTCATTCGTAGATCTACGGAGGAGAGTCATGCAGCAGCAGAGCCAGCAGGCAACCCGGCGCGGTGCATCGAGCGCGAGGCGTCTTCTGAGGAGGTACGTCGGAGTCGGGCTGGCGGTCGTCGCGACGGCGGGCGTCCTCGGGTCGGCGCCCGCGTCCGCGGGGACGGGGCCCTCGTATCCCGGACCGGTTGTCACCGACGTGCAGACCGTGGCGGAGTTCGACTTCGCCACTGGGGAGATCCCCGAGAACATCACGGTCAACCCCGACGGGTCGGTGACCCTGTCGTTGCTCGGCAGCTGTGCGGTGTGCGAGCGCACCCACGCGCCGGAGCTGATGCGGATCTCGGCGTCCGGGCACCGCACGGTGCTCGCGACCGGGCAGGTGGGTGAGGCGATCAGCGGCAACACCCGCGGCGTCGACGGCACGGTCTACTACAGCGTGTTCGCCCCGGGCGACCCAGCCAGGAACGGCGTGTACGCGCTGGGTGCGGACGGCGTCTCGCAGCGGATCGCGGCGCTGCCCGCCGGCGCGGGTCCCAACGGGCTGGCCATCGACCCGGCCGGGGACACCCTCTACATCGCCGACAGCTTCCAGGCCACCATCTGGTCGGTCCCGGTCTCGGGCGGATCGGTGACCCCGTGGCTGACCGATGCCGCGCTCGCGCCTGTTGTTACCGAAGCCCTGCCGATCGGCGCCAACGGGCTCAGGTTCCACAACGGCGCGCTGTGGGTCAGCAACTTCAACCAGGGAACCCTGCTGCGGGTGCCGGTCACTCCCGCCGGCGCGGCCGGTCCCATCCGCCTTGTCGCGGCCGGCCTGCCCAACATCGACGATCTCAGCTTCCTGACCCCCTGGTCCGACGTGGTGTTCGTGGCGCAGAACGGCTCCTCCTCGCAGAACGGTCCGGACAGGATCGTGGTGGTCTACCCGAACGGCACCTACAAGGCCGTCCTGACCAGCGCGGACGGTCTGGCCTCGCCCTCCGCGACCGCGGTTCGCGGCAACCGGTTGTACATCACCAACGGCGGGGTCCCCGAGCCCCACGACGCGACACTGCAGGCCGGGAAGATCAACGTCACGGCTCTGCTCGCCAACACGGCGCCCTGACCCGGCAAGAGCGGCATCCGGCAACGCCGCGCACCCGAGCCGGGTGCGCGGCGTTCGCGGCCCGGACTGAGATGGAGGAACAGATGGTGCGGTACACGAAGGAACACAAGCAGGAGACCAGGCAGCGGATCATCGCGACGGCCGGTCGACGGCTCAAGCGGGACGGGATCGACGGCTCTGGGGTCGCGACGCTGATGAAGGACGCGGGCCTGACCAACGGCGCGTTCTACGCCCACTTCGACTCCAAGGACGACCTGGTCGCCGTCGCGATCGGCGACCAGCTGGCGACCCTGCACGCGAACGTCGTGGCGCAGGCGGCCCCGGGCCCGGCCGGTCTGGAACAGATCGTGCGCTGGTACCTGTCGGCCCACCACCGCGACGACCGCGACGACGGCTGCCCCAACGCCGCCTTGCTCGACGAGGTCGGGCGCTCCGGTGACCCGATCAGGCAGGCCTACACCGACGGCGTGCTGGTCCTGATCGACGGCCTCGCCGCCCGCATGACACCCCAAGACCCGCTCTCGGCCCGCGTCAAGGCCCTGAGCCTGCTCGGCCTGATGGCCGGGACGCTACAGCTCTCCCGCGCCCTGACCGACCAACAGCTCTCCGACGACCTCCTGGAGCAGGGCCTGCACAACGCCCTGGCCCTGATCAGACAGGAACACGATCACGATGACTGACCACCCCTTCAACCCCCAACTGCGGGCCGCGCGGTTCCTTCCCCGCACCATCATCACCGCCCGAACCCTTCCCACGCTGCGGCGCCTGACCACGCTCACCGGGAGCACCCGACGCCCGGACGCGCAGGTCGTGGCCGTGGACGACGACGTGTCGGTACACGTCTTCCGCCCGGCCTCGACCCGGCCCAACACTCCGGCGCTGCTGTGGATCCACGGCGGCGGGATGGTGCTCGGCGACGCGGCACAGGACAGCCGCTTCTGCCGCCGGATCGCCGATGAGCTGGGCATCGTAGTCGTCTCGGTGGAGTACCGGCTCGCCCCCGAGCACCCGTTCCCGACGCCGCTGGAGGACTGCTACACCGCGCTGCACTGGCTCGCCCACCAGCCCGGCATCGACCCCGCACGCATCGCCGTCGGCGGGCAGAGCGCCGGCGCCGGCCTGGCCGCCGCACTCGCGCTGCTGGCCAAGGAACGCGGCCAGATCCGCCCGGCCCTGCAGCTGCTGTCCTACCCGATGCTGGACGACCGGACCACCACCCGCACCGACATCGACCCGCGCCGGCTGCGCATCTGGAGCCCGGCCAGCAACCGGTTCGGCTGGCGCGCCTACCTCGGCCCCGCCGCCACCGCCGCCGACGTGCCCCCGCTGGCCGCGCCGGCCCGCTACGACGACCTCACCGGCCTGCCGCCCGCCTGGATCGGCGTCGGCACCAACGACCTGTTCCACGACGAGGACCTCACCTACGCCCGCCGGCTGCAGCAGGCCGGTGTCGCCACCACCCTGCACGTCGTGCCCGGCGCCTACCACAACTTCGACTCCTTCGAAGCGAAAGCCGCCATCTCCCAGGCCTTCGTCCAGGCCCAGACCACCGCATTGGACCAAGCCCTCAACGCAGCCGAACGGACGTCCGCGACGGGCCCAGGTCGGTGACCATCGGGCGGGTGGCGTACCCGTGAGTCACCCCGACCCTGTGAAGGGCCCTCCGACCAGCGGAAACGCTTGGCCGGGGGGCCTTCGCCCTGCCTCGGCCTCCGCTTGCGCGGCCGATGTCGGACCAACTGTCAGGCCGAGCAGCTCAGCATCCTCGGGGGTGCCCCGGCGGCGCGCCTCACGACGGGCCAGTGGCGGCGCCCTGTGGCAGCGTGTCGGCATGAATCCCGCACTGCACCGCAGGCCCGCGGGCAGTCCGCAGACCGCCGGGGCAGCAAGAGCGACCGCGGGTCGCGCGCGCCGCCTCGTGGGCGCTGTGCTGACTGGTATCGCGACCGGCGTCGCCGTCGTCGTCATCGCCCTTCTCGTGCGCGAGCAGTGGCCGCCGCTCGTCCAGCTCGACGAGCGCGCCGTGACCGCGGGCCCCGCGCTTGCCGCGGCGCACCCCGGGCTGCTGCGCACGCTCGTCGTCTGGCAGTGGGTCTTCCTCGCGGCGCACGTGGTGGTGCCCGTCGCCGCGCTCTGCCTCGTCTACTGGTGGCGCACCGGCAATGCCACGCGCACGTCGTGGGCGCTCTCGACGATCCTCACGGCCTGGGGGCTGTCCAACCTGCTGAAGGAGCTCGTACGACGCGCGCGACCGGTGCTGGACCAGCCGGTGGAGAGCGCGGGCGGCTTCTCGTTCCCGTCGGGGCACGCCGCGAACACGGCGGCGATGACCACGACGCTGGTGGTGCTCGTGTGGCCGTCGCTCAGATCGCGGGCCCTGCGGGTCGCGGCGATCGCGGGGGCGGCGGTGCTCACGGTCGCCACGGGGGTCGACCGGGTCATGCTCGGCGTCCACCACCCCTCCGACGTGGTGGCCGGGATCCTCTTCGGGGTCGGTTTCGTTCTGGCGTCGTACCTCGCCTACCGGCACTGGCCGACGCCGCGCCGCGAGCCGGGGACGGCGTCCTGATGCTCGACCTCGAGCGGTGGACGGACGATTTGTCCGCACCCCGGGGGCGCGAGGCGCGGCGCGACCTCGGCCTGCGTGTCGGGGTCCCGGCAGCGGTGTGGTGGGTGCTCGTCGTGGGGCCCGGGCTCCTGCTCGCCGGCCCGCTGGCGGGGCTCAGAGAGCGGGAGACTGCGGTCAGCGAGTGGTTCGTCGAACAGCGCACGGCGACCCTCGACACCCTCACGGCGGTGTGGGGTGCGATGGGGACCACCGAGACGATCATCGGGATCTGCCTCGTCGTGTCCGGCGTCGTCTGGTGGCGAACCAGGCAGTGGTGGTACGCGGTGGTCCCGGCGATCGCGATCGCCGTCCAGGCGGCGGTCTTCATGCTGGCGGCGCTCGTCGTGAGCGGCGAACGCCCCGAGGTGGAGCAGCTCGACCCGGCACCACCGACCTCGAGCTTCCCGAGCGGCCACTCCGGCGCCTCGACAGCGCTCTACGTCTCGCTGGCGCTGATGGCCCAGCGGATCGGGCGCGCGTGGCTGCGCGTGAGCGTGACCGTCGTGCTGCTCGTGCTGCCCCTGCTCGTCGTCTACTCCCGGCTGTACCGGGGGATGCACCACCTGAGCGACGTCGTCGTCGGGGTGCTCAACGGCCTCGTGTGCGTCGTGCTCGGGTGGTACTGGCTGCGGCGGACGCCCCGTCGCGTCGAGGAGGGCGGCGCCGCGGGCAACGCGGACGCCGAGGGCTCTGACGCCACGGAGACCGTCACATGAAACGGGTCGCGATCATCGCCAACCCGGCGAAGCTCGACGACCTCGACGCCGAGCGTCACGCGCTCGACGAGGTCTGCGCCCGCCACGGGCTGGACCGCCCGCTGTGGATCGAGACCACCGAGGAGGACCCTGGCGGCGGGCAGACCCGCGAGGCGCTCGAGCAGGGAGCCGACCTGGTGTGCGCGTTCGGCGGCGACGGGACCGTCCGGGCCGTCGCGGAGGTGCTCGCCGGGAGCGACGTGCCGCTCGGGCTCCTGCCGGGCGGGACGGCCAACCTGCTCGCCCGGGCACTGGAGCTCACGGTCGACGACCCCGCCGAGGCGATGGACGTGGTGCTCGGCGGACGCGAGGTGCAGATCGACGTCGGCGTGCTGCGCGCGGACGGCGAGGAGGAGCGCGTCTTCCTCGTGATGGCCGGGATGGGCCTGGACGCCGAGATGATGGACCGCACCGACGAGCGGCTCAAGGCAGCGGTCGGCTGGGTCGCGTACGTCGCTGGGGGTCTGCGTGCCGCCTTCGGGGACGGGTTCCGCGCCCGGGTCCAGATCGCCGGCGGCCCCGTCGTGCGGCGGCGCGCGCGGGCGATCGTCATCGGGAACAGCGGGAGCCTGCAGGGCGGGCTCGAACTGATGCCGGACGCGCAGCTCGACGACGGGCTCCTCGACGTCGCGGTCGTCGCGCCGCGCGGGCTGACCGGCTGGGTGCAGACGCTGGCGACCGTGGTGACCGCTGGACGCCGCGGGCACCGCCACCTCGAACGTCACCAGGCGCCGGCAGTGCGCGTGCGCGCGGACACGCCGACGGCCGCGCAGCTCGACGGCGACCCGATCGGCGACCACCGCGAGCTGGAGGTACGGGTCCGTGCAGGAGCGCTGCGGGTGCGGGTCCCGCAGGACGCGGACCGACCGCTCAGGTCCGGGTCCAGCGGGCGCGGGCGAACGAGTAGACGCCGTAGGCAACCAGGCCGACGGCGATCACGGTGAGCAGGAACGCTCCGGAGTACTCCTCACCGAGTCTCCGCAGCGCTGTGTCCAACCCGCCGGCCTGGTCGGGCCGGGCCCGCACGCCTGCCGCGACGAACAGCCCGCCGACCAAGGCCAGCGCGATGCCCCTCGCGACGTAGCCCACGCGCCCGGCTGCGGTGACGAACCGGCCAGGGCTCTTGACCAGGTCCTGCAGGAACGTGCGCGTCCACCCCTTGTGCACGTGATAGACCGCGACGCCGAGAACGACCAGCCCGACGGCCGCAACGGCGAACCGTCCTCCGGGATGCGTCCAGAGGCTGGCAGTGAAGTCCCGGCTCTGCTCCTCGGCCGAGCTCGGCGCCCCCCAGGCGAACCGCACGGCGGTCCACGCCAGGACCCCGTAGACCACCGACTTGCTCGCCGCCTTCGCCCGGTCGCCCACTCCTCGGGCGGAGCCGACCGCCTCCGTCACGTTCCAGACGGCGAGGCCCGCAAACCCGACCGCGACCACGACCAGCGCGAGCGCTCCGACCGGGTGGCGGGCCAGGGCGGCGAACGCGCCGGACTGGTCCGCGGCGGTCGGCGACCGAAACCAGGCGACCTGGATCGCGATGATCCCCAGCATGACGTGCAGCACGCCGCTCGCGAGGTAGCCGAGCCGCGCGAGGCCACCCGTCGCAGGGCTGTCGTTCACGCGTCGTGCCGCGTCGCGGACATCCGAGCCGTCGTTCATGCGCCCACCCGTCGGCCGGCGTTCGTTGCCGCATCGGTATCACCGGCCATAGCTCACGGTAGGGCTGTCCCCGACGGCTTGCCCGGCAGAGCAAAACGGTCATTCACGGCGCCGACCGTAGCCTTGTGGTCGAGCGACCGTCGTCGGACACCCGGCCGATGCCCCGGGCAGGCAACCGACCCCGGTGCGAGACTGGCCGTACCCGATCCGGAGGAGGCCCGATGGACCCGTACGTCCTGGTGGGTGGCGGCCTGGCAGTCGCCCGAGCTGCCGAGGCCCTGCGTGACGAGGGCTACGACGGTGACCTCGTGGTGGTGACGACGGAGCCGCACCGCCCCTACGAGCGGCCTCCGCTGTCCAAGGGCTACCTGCGCGGCGAGGACGACCGGGACGTCCTGTTCCCTCTGGACGAGGCCTGGTACGGGGAGCACGGCGTGGAGCTGCGCACGTCCGTCACCGCGGTGGGCCTCGTGCCCCGCGACCACAAGCTCACGCTGTCGGACGGGACGACGCTCCGCTGGTCCAAGATCCTCCTCGCGACCGGCTCCACACCACGGGCCCTGGACGTGCCGGGCACGGACCTCGCGGGGGTGCACTACCTGCGCACTGTCGACGACTCCGACCGGCTCTCCGGCCGGCTGCTCGACGCCTCGCTGGAGGGCGCCGGCCGCCTGGTCGTCGTGGGGGACGGCTGGATCGGCCTGGAGGTGGCGGCGTCGGCGCGCCAGCTGGGGCTCGACGTCACCCTGATCGGGCGCGGCACCCAGCCGCTGAGTCGTGCCCTGGGGCCCGAGATGGGCGCCCTGTACGGGAGCGTCCACGAGGAGCACGGGGTGCGCGTCCTGCGCCGCGCGCACGTCGTCGGGCTGAGCGCCACCGACGGCTGGGTGACGGGGGTGGACCTCGCCGACGGGTCCGTCGTCGGCGCGGACGTCGTCGTGGTGGGTGTCGGCGCCTCGCCGAACGTCGGCCTCGCCGAGGCGGCGGGCCTGGCGCTGCGACCGCCCGCGGAGGGCGGCGGCATCGCGGTGTCGGGCACGCTCACGACGTCGCACCCCGACGTGTTCGCGGCGGGCGACGTCGCCAGCGTGCCGTCCCCGCACTACGGGCGCCCGCTGCGCGTGGAGCACTGGTCGGCGGCACAAGAGGGCGGCGCGCACGCCGGGCGCGCGATGGCCGGCTCGGGCGCGGAGTACGACAAGATCCCGTACTTCTACAGCGACCAGTACGACGTCGGGATGGAGTACCTGGGCTGGGTCGACGTCCCGGGCGGGTACGACGACGTCGTCATCGCGGGGTCCGTCGAGGAGCGCGAGCTCGTGGCGTTCTGGGTGGCGTCCGGGCGGGTCGTGGCGGGGATGTCGATCAACGTGTGGGAGCAGATGGGCCGGGTCGAGGAGCTGATCGGCTCGCAGACGTCGGTGCCGAAAGAAGAGCTCCAGGCCTTCCTGCGGTGACCCGGCTCTGGCACTATTCGGCGGGTGAGCCGACACACGAGGACCGTCATAGCACTTTTCGGCGCCCTCGGGGCGCTCTATGTCCTGGCGGCCGCGATCTCGGTGCTCTAGAAACTTCCCCCCGACAGCCCTAGCCGTCGACGCCAGTTGTCAATACGATTCGTTCCGCTTGACTTGACCGAATCTAAGGAGCATCCGTTGTCCGAGCCCACTCCCGGCGGCATCCCGCAGCAGCCGCTGTCCGAGTCCGAGGCCAAGCAGTGGGCGGGCCTGTCCCACCTGCTCGGCGGCATCCTCGGTGTCCTCGCGCCGCTGATCATCTGGCTGGTGTACAAGGACCGTAACAACGCGTACCTCAACACCGAGGCCAAGAAGTCGCTGAACTTCCAGATCCTCGTCACGATCGCCTACATCGTGCTGACGGTCACGGTCATCTTCTCGTGGGCGGTCTTCGTCCCGTGGGCCCTCGGCCTGGTCTACGGCATCATCAACTTCCAGGCTGTCAACAACGGCCAGCCGACGAAGTACCTCTGGGACGTCGCGATCGTGAAGTGACGCCGCGCCGGCTCTGCCGGCCGCCGGACGCAGCAGCGGGGCCGGTCACCTTCGGGTGACCGGCCCCGCTCGCGGCGACCGGGTGTGAGGCCTCGAGCCCGCGGCGCGCCCCGCCCGCCGTGGCGAGCTCGCGCAGCAGGTCCTCCGTCGTGTTCCAGTCCATGCACTTGTCGGTGACGGACTGGCCGTAGGTCAGCTCCGCCAGGGGGCCGGGCTTCTGCGCACCCGCCACGAGGAACGACTCCATCATCAGGCCGGTGACGTCCCGCTCCCCCGCTGCCACGCGGTCGGCGATCTCGCGCACGACCGCGGCCTGGCGCACGTGGTCCTTGCCGGAGTTGCCGTGCGACGCGTCCACGATCAGACCGGTCTCGACGGCTCCGCCCAGGCCTGAGGTCCGGGCCACGGCGAGCGCCGCGGCGACGTCCCCTGCGCTGTAGTTCGGACCGCCGCGCCCACCGCGCAGGATCACGTGGCAGTCGGGGTTGCCGGTGGTCGCCACGGCGGCGGCGCGCCCCTGCGCGTCGGCGCCGAAGAAGACGTGCTCGCTGGCGGCCGTCACGCAGCCGTCGACGGCGATCTGGACGTCGCCGTCGGTCGCGTTCTTGAAGCCGACCGGCATCGACAGACCCGACGCGAGCTGCCGGTGCACCTGCGACTCCGCGTTGCGCGCCCCGATGGCGCCCCACGTCACGGCGTCCGCGATGTACTGGGGGCTCGTCGGCTCGAGGAACTCGCACGCGGCGGGGACACCGGCGTCGAGCACCCCGAGCAGCACCTCGCGCGCGAGGCGCAGGCCGTGGTGCACGTCGTGGCTGCCGTCCAGGTGCGGGTCGTTGATGAGGCCCTTCCAGCCCACCGTGGTCCGCGGCTTCTCGAAGTAGACGCGCATCACGGTCACGAGGTCCTCGGACAGCTCCTCGCTGAGGCGCGCGAGCCGGGCGGCGTAGTCGAGCGCGGCCTCGGCGTCGTGCACGGAGCATGGGCCGACGATCACGAGCAGCCGGTCGTCCTCACCGGTGAGGACGTCGCGCACCTCGCGGCGGGAGGTCGTGACGAGGTCGCTACGGCGAGTGCCGAGCGGCAGCTCGGACAGCAGGTCCTGCGGAGCGGGCAGCGGGTCGAGGGCGCGGATCCGCAGGTCGGAGGTGCGGGCCTGCAGCTCGCCGCGGATGCCGGCGGAGGCGCCCGCGGGCGCGGTATCGGCAGGGGTGGCGGCGGGTGCCGTGGGGGTCATGATCGAGACTCCTGGTGTGCGTGACGGCTGTGCTGGGTACGTGGAAGGTGTTGGATGTCCCAGACGGCGCCGTCACCGCCTCGTGGTCCGGAGCGGCCCGTCTTCTCAAGACGAAGGGCCTGGACACTGTGGTGTCCAAGGCCCAGGTGGCTCCGGTGGAAGTTGGTCAGGCGCAGGCCCGCCAGGCTCCACCAGGAGCCGGCGTAAAGCGCCAATACCAACGGTTGATCACGGGTCGACGGTAACACTCCCCCTCCGGTGCCTGTCCAGCCCGGTCCACGATGCGGTCGGGTGACCCGGTCGGGCGGGGGTCCGACGGCGGCCGTCCGGGCCGCGGATAGGCTCACCGCATGCCGATCCCCGAGTACATCCTCGGCCTGCGCGGGCACGTGGGTCACGAGCTGCTGTGGCTGCCCGGCGTGTGCGCCGTCGTCCTTGACGACGAGGGCCGGGTGCTGCTCGGGCAGCGGTCCGACAACGGACGCTGGGCGCTCGTCGCGGGGTTCCTCGAGCCGGGCGAGCAGCCCGCGGCGGGGATCGTACGCGAGGTGCTGGAGGAGACCGGTGTCGAGGTACGCGTCGAGGGCATCGCCGCCGTAGGCACGTACCCGCCCGTCGAGTACCCCAACGGAGACCGCGCCCAGTACGTCACGACGACCTTCGTGTGCCGCCCGGTCTCGGCGGACTCGGCGCGTGCCGCGCACGTGGCCGACGACGAGTCGCTCGCCGTCGGCTGGTTCGCGCCCGACGACCTTCCCGACGGCCTGAGCGCCGGCTCCCGCGACCGGCTTCGGGCCGCGCTGGAGTGGGTGGCGGATCCGTCGCACGGACCCTGGTTCGCGCGCTGACGCCGGTCAGGTGCGCGCGTAGCGCGCCACGAAGGCCTTGAGGATCCGGAACGGCTCGGTGACGCTCACGGAGCGTGCCCTGGCCTCGACCGCGTCGCCCTCGCCGGGCGGGAAGTACCCGAAGTCGCGGTAGACCTCGATGCGCTGCAGCACGCCCTCCAGGTCGAGCTCCGGGTGGAACTGCGTCGCGTACAGGTTCTCCTTCATGCGGAACATCTGGACCGGGCATGCCGCGCTCGTCGCGAGGAGCACCGCGCCGTCCGGCAGCCTGCGCACCGCCTCCTTGTGCCCCGCGTAGGCCTCGAACCTGGCCGGCATGCCGACCAGGAGGGGGTCCGTCGCCCCGTCGGGAGTGAGCTCGATGGTGACCGGGCCGGCCGGCTCCCCGAACGTGCCGTCGATGACCGCGCCCTGGTGGGCACCGAGCGTGCCGACCCCGTAGCAGGCGCCGAGGAACGGGAAGTCGCGCTCGACGATCACGTCCAGAAGGCGCGAGAGCTCGGCCTCGACCCGTCTCTGCACCGGCGACTTCCGCTCCGGCGGCTCCGACGAGCTGAACGGGCCGCCTCCGACGATGATGCCCGAATAGGCGTCCAGGTCCACCGGAGGCATCGGCCTGGACTCGAGCCGCACCCGGTGCAGCTGGTCCGGGCGGAGGCCTCCGTACCTGCAGAAGGCCGCGTACTCGCCGTCCGCGGCGACGTCCTCGGCGCGGGTGGCGAGCAGCAGGAACGGCCTCATGCTCGGAGCGTAGGCGACCGGACGCCTCCTGGGCAGTGGGCAGGAACGTCCCTCACTCAATCCGGTCTGACCTGCCCGTTCGCGGGTCAGCTCCACCGGAAGTACCGGGACGCGACGGGCAGCAGGACCGCTGACCACGCCGCCATGACGACGAGCTGCAGGCCGGGCACGTCACCGGTGAACCAGCCCGCGTTCATAGCCTGCGTCGCCGCCCCGAGGGGCGTGAACCGGGCGACCTCGGCCACTCCCTCCGGCATGACCGGACCCGGCGTCCACATGCCGGCGAAGAAGAGCATCGGAAAGTAGATCAGCATGCCGAACGCGTTCGCCGTGGTGGCTCGCGGCGTCAGAGCCGCGATCACGGCACCGACGCCGAACATCGACAGGACGCACAGCACGAACGACAGGAGCACGATCCCGGCGCTCGCCGGGACCGGCAGACCGAACGCGATCCCGCCCACGACGACCGCCAGACCCGCTGCGACGAGCAGCGCCCCCAGGCTGATCACGAGGTGGGCCAGCACCAGGCCCTGGGGCCGCATCGGCGTGGTCGAGAGGCGGCGTAGCACGCCCTTCTCCCGGAACGTCGCGACGTAGCTCGGAAAGGTCGTCAGCGCGATCGAGGCCACCGCCGTGGCGAGCGCGACCGGACCGTAGAAGGCGATGGGCGTGATGCCGAGCCACGGCTCGGGAGCGTCCGTGATCGGTTCCCGCATGCCGGGGATGGCGAGCCCGAGGCCGACGATGAGGACCGTCGGGAAGACCACCGCGTAGAAGACGGTCCCGGCGTCACGTAGCCACAGCCTGGTCTCCGTCCCCAGCAGCGTGGGGAAACCGCGCAAGCCGGTGCGCGTGCCGAGCGCCATGGTGCTCATGATCGTGCTCCCTTCGTGATGGCGTCCGCCGCGGGCTCCTCGTACGGACGGCCGGTGTGGTGGACGAAGACGTCCTCGAGCGTCCGGGCCGTCGTCGCCACGTCGTCCGGGACGACGTCGTGCGCGGCCAGTGCCTGCACGACGGCGAAGAGCACGCGCCGTGAGCCGGTGACCTCGACGCGGCGCCCCGCGGCGGCGACGCCGCTGACCTCCGGCAGCCCGTCCAGCGCCGCCACGGCACGGGTCACGTCCTCCGCGGCGAGCCGCAGCACGACCGTGCGCTCGGCGTCGACCTGCTCGATCAGCTCGGCAGGCGTGCCTTCGGCGACGACCCGGCCGTGGTCGATGATGACGAGCCGGTCGCAGAGGCGCTCCGCCTCGTCCATGAAGTGCGTGACGAGCAGGATGGTGACGCCGCTGTCCCGCACCCGCTCGATCAGGTCCCAGGTGGCGCGCCGCGCGGCGGGGTCGAGACCCGTCGTGAGCTCGTCCAGGATCGCGACCCGCGGGCGGCCGACGAGCGCCAGCGCGATCGAGAGCCGCTGCTTCTGGCCGCCGGAGAGCCGGGAGAACCGCACGTCGCGCTGAGCGACGAGATCGAGGAGGGCCAGCAGCTCGTCGGGGTCGGCTGGGTCCTCGTAGAACGACGCGAAGAGCCGCATCGCCTCGCGGACCGTGATCCTCGGGCTGAGCTCCGCCTCCTGGAGCTGCACGCCGACGACGTCCTTGATCGCCTCGGGGTGCTGCTGCGGGTCGGTGCCGAGGATCCGCACCTGGCCGGCGTCGGCCGTCCGCAGGCCCGCGAGACATTCGACCGTCGTGGTCTTGCCCGCGCCGTTGGGGCCGAGGATCCCGAAGATCTCGCCGGGGGCGACCGAGAAGCTGACGTCCTCGACGGCGACCTTCCTGCCCGCTCCGCGCGGGCCGGGGTACGACTTGCGCAGGGTGCGGACCTCGACGACCGGACCGGTGGCGGTCTCGCTGAGGGCTCCCGTGGCGGGCGCGGGGCTGGTCATGACGTGCCTCCTGGGTGCTGAGGATGCGGTCGGGACGGCAGGGGCCGGGCGAGGCGCTTCGCGGGCGTCACGCGACGGCGGGCTTGATCGGGACGTCGTGGAGCAGGCGGTCCACCACGACGATCGCCAGGACGAGAACTACGGCGGACGCGCCCACGAGGACGAGGAGCTGAACCAGACCCGCCGCCGGGGCGACCAGGTCGCTCACGACGCCGGACTCGAGGAACTGCGAGAGGCCGGCCGGGACGAGGAACAGCGGGAGAAGGGCGGTACCGACCCACCCGCCGAACCGCGAGTAGGCGACCGACACGGCGACGCCGACCAGGAAGAAGGTCGCGACGGCCAGCGCCTCGGAGATCACGCTGGACGTGAACCCGTTGCCCGGCCCGGCGGCGCCCTCACGGAACCACGCCAGATCGAGGGCGCCGAAGACCGGACGCTCGATCAGGAACAGCAGGGTCGCCACCAGGCCGAACAGACCACCGCCCACCAGCGCGCCACGGGTGATGCCGTCCACGAACGCCTTACGGGTGCCGCCGGCCGCGACGTGCGGCACGAGCAGCGCGAACGGGATCAGAAGGCCCATGACGAACATGAACCAGCGCGAGCTGGTGAGCACGCGCTCCACCACGCTCCCGTCGCCGATCTCGCCCGTACGGAGCTCGACGACCAGCAGGACGGCCGCGATCAGCACGACGACGACCCAGTACCACGCGCCGATCACGACCAGCGCTCCCGCGACCTGGTTCTCCAGCGTCTTCACCTGGCGCTTGTGGAGCCCACGGGCGCGCTCACGGTTCTCGTCCATCGCACGACTCCTCATCGATCCTGCCCCTTTCCGCTGGTCAGGTGTACGAACATGTCCTGGATCGCGACTGCGCCCACGGTTACTCCTGCGTCGGTTGCCGCGGCGCGCTCTTCGTCGTTCAGCGGACCGTCCACGGTGAGCTCCGTCGTCGGGCCGAGCCGCCGCTCGTGGAGCACGGTGCGGCCGGCGGAGGCACGTTCCACGTCCGCAGCCGGGCCGGTGAGCGTCGCGCCGCGGGCTCGCAGGTCGTCGGCCGGGCCCGTCACGAGCACGCGCCCGCGGTCGATCACGACCACGTCCTCGAAGAGCCGGTCGACCTCGTCGACCAGGTGGCTCGAGATGAGGACGGTCCGCGGGTGCTCCGCGTAGTCCGCGAGCAGCTCGTCGTAGAACGCGTACCGCGTGGGCGCGTCCATGCCGAGGTAGACCTCGTCGAAGATCGTCAGCGGCGCCCTGCCCGCCAGGCCGACCACCGCGCCCACCGCGGAGCGCTTGCCGCGGGAGAGCGCAGCGGGCTTCTTGCGGAGGTCCACCTCGAAGAGGTCGAGCAGGCGTGCCGCCAGGTCTGCGTCCCACTCGGGACGCATGTCCGCGTAGTACTTGAGCGTCTCCTTGACCGCCTCGTCACCGAAGAGGTCCCCGCTCTCCCGGACGAGCTGCACGCCGGAGGTGATCCACGTGTTCTCCCAGGGGTCCTCCATCGCACCCTCCGGACCCACGAGGACCGACCCGGAGGTGGGCCGGCGGAACGCCGCGAGCAGGGAGAGCATCGTGGTCTTCCCGGCGCCGTTGCGGCCGAGCACCCCGGTGATCACCCCGGGGCGGAGAGTGCAGGTGGCGTCCACCAGGGCCGTCGCAGGGTCCCGTGCGTCCACGAGGGACTGGTCCGCACGGGCCTTCGGGCGCCCGAAGCGGACGCCGACGCCGTCGAGCCGCGCGGCGAAGGGCGGAGTCATCAGGAGTCCTCCTTGTCGGGGGCCGCCGGGGGCCGGCCCCACACGAAGTCGACGATCGCGCCGCGCGGGATGGACAGCAGGTCGGCCTGGAGGAGCGCCGGCCTCAGCACCTCGTCGAAGTACCTCGTCCGGTGTTCCTCCAGCAGCCGCTCGCGCGCCCCGACGGCGACGAACATGCCGAGCCCGCGCCGCTTGTAGAGCACGCCCTCGTCGACGAGCTGGCCGAACGCCTTCTGAGCCGTCGCGGGGTTGATCCGGAACGTGGTGGCGAACTGCGTGGTGGACATGACCTGTTCCTCCTCGCCGAGCTCGCCCGAGAGCACCTGCGCGCGGATCATCTGCGCGATCTGCACGTAGATGGGTTCAGGCCCGTCGAACATGGTGCCGTCCCCACGGATTGGTTCGCTGGTTCATTACTCGACTAATGAACCACAGATCCACGGGTGCGCGCAAGAGCGGCGGGGTGACCACCTTGGCGACACAAAGCAGCCGAGGTAGCTGCTCCGTCGGACGGAGCAGCTACCTCGGCCGGCGACTGGCCGGCTGTTTCAACGTGCCGGCTGTCTCGTGGGGTCAGGCCTCGGCGTCGGCCGCCTCCAGCGCGCCGAGCTCCGCGAGGTCCGCTGCGACCAGCTCCGCGATCTGCACGGCGTTGAGCGCCGCCCCCTTGCGCAGGTTGTCGTTCGACACGAACAGGATCAGGCCCCGCCCGTCGGGCACGGCCTGGTCCGTCCGGATCCGCCCGACGAACGAGGGGTCCGCGCCCGCGGCCGCCAGTGGCGTCGGCACGTCCGCCAGGGCCACGCCGGGCGCCCCGTCCAGCAGCGCACGCGCCGCCTCGGGGGTCAGCGGCGACGCGAACTCGGCGTGGATCGCCAGCGAGTGGCCCGTGAACACCGGCACGCGCACGCACGTCCCGGACACGGCCAGCGAGGGCAGCCCGAGGATCTTGCGCGACTCGTTGCGCAGCTTCTGCTCCTCGTCCGTCTCGCCCGAACCGTCGTCGACGAGCGACCCCGCGAGCGGGATCACGTTGAACGCGATGGGCGCCACGTAGTTCGACGGCTCGGGCAGGGACACCGCTCCGCCGTCGTGCACCAGGGCCTCCAGGTCCTGGCCGGACCCGGCCCGGACCTGCCCCGCGAGCTCCGCGACGCCGGCGAGGCCGGAACCGGAGACGGCCTGGTACGTCGCGACCCGGAGCCGTTCCAGGCCCGCCTCGCGGGCCAGCGGCGCGAGCACCGGCATGGCCGCCATGGTCGTGCAGTTCGGGTTCGCGATGATGCCCTTGACGGCGTCGCCGATGGCGTCCGGGTTGACCTCGGAGACCACGAGCGGCACCTGCGGGTCGAGGCGCCACGCGGACGAGTTGTCGATGACGACCGCACCCGCCTCGGCGAAGCGCGGCGCGTGCTCGCGCGACGTCCCGCCGCCCGCCGAGAACAGGGCGATGTCGATGTCCGCGAGGTCGTCGGTCGGGGTGGCGGCGAGGTCCTCGACCGGCACGTCCACACCGGCGAACGGCAGGGTCGTCCCGGCGGACCGGGCCGACGCGAAGAGGCGGAGCGACGCGATCGGGAAGTCGCGCTCCTCGAGCAGCCGGCGCATCACGGCGCCCACCTGGCCGGTGGCGCCGACCACGGCGACGTTGACGCCCGCAGGCGAGATCTCGACCACGTCAGCGCCCCGTCCCGGCGTAGACGACGGCCTCGCCGTCGGCCACGTCCAGTCCGAACGCGGTGTGCACCGCGCGCACCGCGTCGTCCAGCGAGTCCTCGCGGGTGACCACGGAGATCCGGATCTCGGAGGTGGAGATCATCTCGATGTTGATGCCGGCGTCACGCAGGGCCCCGAAGAGCTGGGCCGACACACCCGGGTGGGACTTCATGCCCGCGCCCACGAGCGACAGCTTGCCGATCTGGTCGTCGTACTGCAGCGACGAGAAGCCGATCTCGGCCTGCACGCCCGCCAGCGCCGCCATGGTGGCCGGCCCGTCGCCGTCCGGCAGGGTGAACGAGATGTCCGTCAGGCCCGTGGCCGCGGCCGAGACGTTCTGGACGATCATGTCGATGTTCGCGCCCGAGGCGGCCACGACCTCGAAGATGCCGGCCGCCGTACCGACGTGGTCCGGGACGCCGACCACGGTGATCTTGGACTCTGACCGGTCGTGCGCCACGCCGGAGATGATGGGTGCTTCCACTGCTTCTTCCTCCTGGGGTGCGGCGGCGACGAGGGTGCCGGGAGCCGAGCTGAACGAGCTGCGCACGTGCACCGGCACGCCGTAGCGACGCGCGTACTCGACGCTGCGCAGGGCCAGCACCTTGGCGCCGCTGGCCGCCAGCTCGAGCATCTCCTCGTAGGTGACGCGGTCGATCTTGCGGGCGGACGGCACGATGCGCGGGTCGGCGGTGAACACGCCGTCCACGTCGGTGTAGATCTCGCAGACGTCCGCCCCGAGGCCGGCGGCGAGCGCCACGGCCGTGGTGTCGGAGCCGCCACGACCGAGCGTCGTGACGTCGTTGGTCTGCTGGGTGACGCCCTGGAAGCCGGCCACGATCGCGACCTGCCCCTTCTCCAGCGTCTCCCGGATGCGGTGCGGCACCACGTCCACGATGCGGGCGCGGCCGTGCACGGCGTCGGTGATCACACCGGCCTGCTGGCCCGTGAAGGACTTCGCCTTCACACCGAGGTTCGTGATCGCCATGGCGAGCAGCGCCATCGAGATGCGCTCGCCCGCGGTGAGGAGGATGTCGAGCTCCCGTTGCGGCGGGAGCGGGGTGATCTGCTGGGCGAGGTCCAGGAGCTCGTCGGTGGTGTCCCCCATCGCGGAGACGACGACCACGACGTCGTTGCCGGCCCTCTTGGCCTCGGCGATCCGCTTGGCCACCCGCTTGACGCTGTGCGCGTCAGCGACCGAGGATCCGCCGTACTTCTGCACGACAAGTGCCATGCTCGCTACCTATCTGTCGCCGGCCTCCGTCTCTCTCAACGGCCCGCCGGGTGCGTGTGCTTGCCTGTCGATGGTAAGCCGACCGCGGCGCAGAAGCGCACGGCCGTCCACAGCCCGGTCGCCGGGTGTGCACGAGCAGCGTCAGCGGCTCAGCACGTCCCAGCCCAGGCGGCAGATCAGCGCGCCCACGACCAGCACGAACACGACGCGCACGAAGCGCGAGCCCCGCGCCACGGCCATGCGGGCGCCGATGTACGCCCCGACCAGGTTGGCCGCCCCCATCCCGAGGCCCAGCCCCCACAGCACGGCACCGCTGGGCACGAAGTAGAGCAGCGCGCCCAGGTTGGTGGCGAAGTTCACGATCTTGGCGAGCGCGGAGGCCGGCAGGAACGAGTAGCCGAGCACGCTGACGAGCGAGATCACGAGGAACGTCCCCGTGCCGGGCCCGAGCAGTCCGTCGTACGCGCCGATGACGAGGCCGATCATGGCGGCGATCCGCTTGTGCCCGTTGCCCACCCAGCGCAGGTCGTCGCGCGCCCCGAGCGACGGCTTGAGCACCGTCCACAGGAGCACGCCCACGAGCACCACGAGGATGATCGGCTTGAAGAGCTCGGCGGGGATGCGCGAGGCCAGCACCGCCCCGCCGAACGCGCCGAGGAGGGCCGCGACCGCCGTCGGACCGGCCGTGCGCAGGTCCGGGCCCACGCGCCGGTAGTAGGTGATGGCGCTGGTCGAGGTCCCCATGATGCTCGCCAGCTTGTTCGTCGCCAGCGCCTGGATCGGGCTGATGCCCGGGACGAGCAGCAGCGCCGGGAGCTGGATGAGCCCACCGCCGCCCACCACGGCGTCGACCCAGCCGGCCGCGAGGCCGGCCAGGAGCAGAAGGGCGATCGTGAGGGCGTCGAGCTCGAGCACGGGTGCAGTCTCCCCCACACGGCACCTGTCCGACGCCGGAGCCCTCGCGGGTGCACCGTCTCCCCTCGGGATGTGGGTGGCGGGGCCTAGGCTGGCTCCCGTGTACGAAGGCGCGGTCCAGGACCTGATCGACGAGCTCGGCCGGCTTCCCGGCGTGGGCCCCAAGAGCGCGCAGCGGATCGCGTTCCACCTGCTCGCCGCGGACGCGCACGACGTGAAGCGCCTCGTGGACGCGCTGACGGAGGTCAAGGCGCGCGTGCGGTTCTGCGAGCTGTGCGGCAACGTCGCCGAGGCGGAGCGGTGCCGCATCTGTGCGGACCCGCGCCGCAGCGACGACGTCGTGTGCGTCGTGGAGGAGCCGAAGGACGTCGTCGCGATCGAGCGCACCCGTGAGTTCCGGGGGCGGTACCACGTGCTCGGCGGCGCCATCAACCCGATCGAGAACGTCGGCCCGGACGATCTGCGGATCAAGGAGCTCATGGCGCGCCTCGCGGACGGCACGGTGCAGGAGGTCATCCTCGCCACGGACCCCAACATCGAGGGCGAGGCGACGGCGAGCTATCTTGCCCGACTGATCGCGCCCATGGGTATCACAGTCTCGCGGCTGGCCTCTGGCCTGCCGGTCGGGGGAGACTTGGAGTACGCCGACGAGGTGACCCTCGGGCGGGCGTTCGAGGGCCGGCGAGTAGTCGGCGGCTGAGGACGCCGCACGCGCACGCACGACGCACGGCAGGCCCAGCCGGGGCCCGCCGGCACGGAGAGGTGGGTGGGTCGCATGGGTGAGATCAGCCGGGACTCGGACCTCCGCGAGGTCGCGGACCAGATGTCGGCGCAGGCGCGGACGTTCCTGTCGACGGTCACGCAGGTGGCCTCCGGCGCGATGCCCGGGGCCGAGCTGTCGCTGCTGGTCCTGGCGACGTCGGACCTGCTCGCGGCAGGCGCCCGGCTGGCGGCGATCGTCGACGTGGTGCCGATGGAGCGGTTCGAGCCCGACGCCGGCCCCGACACCGACCTCGACCCGCTGCGCGAGGCGCTGGCCCGCATGTTCGACGGGTTCGACGAGTACACCGAGGTGGTCGACCCGGTGATCTCCCCCGAGGTGGAGCGCGCCTCGATCTCCGGCGAGCTGGCGTGCGTGGCCGAGGCGATGGCGAAGGGCCTGCAGCACCACGACGGCGGGCACGAGCTCGAGGCCCTCTGGTGGTGGCAGTTCTCCTACTTCTCGCTGTGGGGCGAGCGCGCCGCGTCCGTGCTCAGGGCGGTGCAGACCGTCCTGGCGCACCTGCGCCTGGACGTGGAGGACGACGTCGCCACCGAGGCGGAGTACGACGCCCTCCACGCCTGAGCCTCAGGCGGGCACCTCATAAGGCCTGACGACGCCTACGCGACGCGGGTGTCCCGCGGCAGCGTGTCGTACGGGATGCGCAGGCGGTTCACCGCGATCACGACGCCGCCCGCTGCGAGGAGCAGCTGGAGACCGAGGCCCCACGGCCACACGAGCGCGTCGGTCGGCTCGACCTCCTCGACCGGCGACGCGGCCGCCGCGTCCTCGCCGTACCAGCTGCAGTAGTCCTGCTCGGGGGCGGGACCGGTGCGCGCGTACCGGACGCCGTACTGGAGCATCGCGAGGATGTTCGCCTCCTCCGCCATCTGCTCCGGGTCGTCGCCGAGCGGCTGGGCGTCGGCCACGACGACGAACGGGTTGGGCGCGAGCAGCCACCAGGTGCGCTCGCTGTGCCACACGCCGATCCTCTCCGTGGTCCACTCGCAGGCGGGCGGCTCGGTGTCCTCCCACGAGTAGGTGGGGGGCACGTTCCAGACCCGCACCTCCTCCTCTGTCGTGGTGACGGGCACGAGCAGCCCGAACACGATCGGCAGCACGACGGTGAGGGAGCCGATCGTCAGGTAGGTGAGCACGGCGGACCCGGAGGTCTTGGAGACGAGGGCCGAGAAGCCGAGCCCGATCGCGCACACCACCCCCAGGACCACCGCGAGCATCAGCAGCGTCGTCACGAGCGACAGCGGGTCGACGCCGCCCGCCAGCAGCGCCCACAGGATGAACGGCACGCTCACCACGAGGAAGGCGAGCGCCGCCGCCCACGCGGCGAGCAGCTTGCCGAGGACGATCTCCGCGGGGGACAGCAGGGTGACCTGCAGTGTCGCGAGGGTCCCGGCGTTCCGGTCGCCGTTGATCGACGCCGCGCTCAGCGTCGGCGCGACGAGCAGGCCGAGGAACAGCACGAAGCACACCACGATGCTGTAGATGGTGCCGCCGTACGGGTCCTCGTCCTGCGGGTACGCCGAGGTCATGGTGCTGAACGCACCCGTCGTCAGCAGGGTGATCCCGCCGATCACGAGGAACCAGACCACGAGCGCGGTCTTCCACCGGGTCGACCGGATGCGCTGGCGCAGCTCGAGTCGCGCCACGGTCCGCAGACCCTCGAACGACACGGCCCAGGTGCCGCGACCGGCCGGGGCGGCCGGTCCGGCGTCGGGCGCCGCAGGCGTTTCCACAGTGACGCTCATCGCCGCTCCTCCTCCAGGGCCAGGTAGGTCTGCTCGAGCACGCCCCCGGCGGGGGCGAGGCTCACCACGGGGACGTCCGCCTCGACCGCGGACCGCAGGAGCGCCGCGGCCGCGGCCTCGCCCCTGAGGTCCACCAGGACGCCGCCCGTGGGGTCCGGCTCGTAGGCCGTCTCCGACGACTCCAGCCAGGCGATCAGGGCAGCCGGGTCGAGCGCCAGCATGCGCCACTGCCGGGGCTCGTCGCCGCCCGTCACGGACTGCGTGGCGACGGTGCGGCCCTTCGAGATGAACACGGCGTCGTCGGCCATCTCGTCCAGCTCGGTGAGCACGTGCGACGACACCAGGATCGTCTTGCCCGACGCCGCAAGATCGCGCACCAGGACCCGTAGGTCGACGCGCGAGCGAGGGTCCAGCCCAGACGCCGGCTCGTCGAGGAGCAGCACGTCCGGGTCGTGGACCAGGGCACGCGCCAGGCCGAGGCGCTGCTTCTGTCCGCGGGACAGCACGTGCGCCGGCGCGTCGGCGAGATCCTGAAGGTGGACGAGCGCAAGGAGCTCCGACGCGCGCGCCTCCCCCGCCGCCCGGTCGAGGCGGTAGGCCGCGGCGACGGTCGTCAGGACCTCGCGCGCCGTGAGGGAGTCCCACGTGCCGAAGACGTCCGGCATCCAGCCCGTGCGGGCCCGCGCCGCGTAGCTCTCCGTCACCGGGTCGAAGCCCGCCACGCGCACCGTGCCGCCGTCCGGCCTGAGCAGACCCGCGAGCATGAGCAGAAGGGTCGTCTTGCCCGACCCGTTGGGCCCGATGAGAGCGGTGACGCGACCCGGTTCAGCAACCAGGTCGACGTCGGCCACCGCATGCACCGTGCCGAAAGAACGCCGCACGCCGTCCGCGCGGATACCACCACTGTCGGTGACCATGCGGCGAGCGTATCGGCAGGTCACCAGGCGGTCCGTCCACCCGCGGGATGATCTTCGCGTCATACCCCGAGGTGACTCGGGCGTCGCGTCATACCCCCAGCCGGGTCAGGTCCTCGTCGAGCAGCCGCGTCACCAGCTCGCGCCGCCGGTCCGCGTCAGGTCCGGTCATCCCGCGGCTCGGCATCTCCACCGTCATGAGCACGTGCAGCCACACGCGGTACAGGGCGAGGCGGGTGCGGGCGCCGTCGTCGAGCACGAGTGGCGCGCCCGAGGCCTCCGCGTACCCGGCGAGCACCGGGTGCTCGGGCTCGTCCTCGATCCGGCGGAACAGGGCCGGGGAGACGAGGTCGACGAGCGGGTCGCCGAACAGGTACCGCTCGCCGTCCACCAGCCCCGTCATCCGGTGCTCGCCCGCGGCGTCCCCGGACCGGGCCGGCGACGCCAGGACGTTGCCGTCCCACAGGTCGAAGTGCAGCAGCGCGGGCCGGGTCGCCTCGTCGAGCACAGCGCCGTGCCGGTCCAGCGCCGCCTCGACGCGCCGCGCCGGAAGGTGGGCCGGCGGGAGAGCCCACCGGCCGGCGTCGTCCATCAGCGACGCGAGGATCGCTGTGAACGCCGCCCGCCACGTGGTGCCGTGCGGGCGCGGTCCGTCGTAGCCGAACCGGTCCCCCGTGATCTCGTGGACCGCGTGCAGCGCCGCACCGACGTCGTGCCGGACGCGGCCGCCCACTCCGGCGGGCAGGTCGGGCAGGGGAGTTCCCGGCAGGAACGTGGTGAGGACCCAGTCGCCCTCGACGCCGCCGCCGCGGCCCTGCCGCACCACGCGCGGCACCGGCACGGCGGGCGCGCCCACCGCGACGAGCCGCAGGTACTCCGCCTCGGCCGGGATCATCCCGGCCTCGTAGGTCAGGAGCGGCGTGCCGGACGGCGGCCCGGCCTTGAGCACGAGGGTCGTGGCGGAGCCGACGCCGGCCGGACCGTCGGGGAGGTCCAGGACGTCAACCGGCTCCGCGAGGTCGACCCGCCACACCGCGGCGAACCCGCCACCGCCGAGCTCGGCGGAGCGGATCACGTCGACCCCCGTGGCGGCCAGGACCAGCCCGGCGACCTGGTCCGGGCGAAGCTGCTGCTGGGTTGGACTGCGCATCGCCCTATCGTGCCCTGTCGATTTTCCGCTCCTCGCGCGTCATCGTGGTGAGGGCCGACCGGTCCTCGTGATCACCGGAGCAACCGTCACCGAGGAGACGAACGATGAGCACGGAATACATGGTCCTGCTGCCGTCCGTGGAGCAGAGCTGGCTGGACGCGACGCCCGAGCAGAAGGCCGCCGTCTACGACCGCCACCGCGAGTTCATGGGGATGCTCGCGCAGCGGGGGCACACGATGACCGGCGGGTCCGAGCTGGCGCACTCGTCGGGCAGCAAGGTGGTGCACGCCGACGGCAGCGTGACCGACGGCCCCTACGCCGAGACGGTGGAGCAGCTCAGCGGCTTCTACCTGATCCGCACCGACGACCTCGACGACCTGCTGCAGGTGGTCGCGGTCCTCGCCGACGCCGAAGGCCCCGTCGAGGTGCGCGAGTGCCTCGACCAGCCCGCGTCCGACACCGACGCGGACGCCGCCCCGGCCGAGGCCGAGGTGATCGCATGAAGTACCTGGCGCTGCTCGCGTACGAGCCGACCGTCTGGGACGAGGCGTCCGAGGAGACCCGTCAGGCCTACCACCAGGCACACCTCGACTTCCACAAGGCCGTCGCGGAGCGTGCGACGCTCCTCGCGGGCGAGGCGCTCGCGGACGTCGACGCCGCCACGACCATGCGACACGTCGACGGGCAGGTCGCCCTCACGGACGGGCCGTTCGCGGAGACGGTGGAGCAGATCGGCGGGTTCTACCTCGTCGACGCGCCCGACCTCGACGTCATGACGGACCTGTGCGCGCTGCTGCCCACGGCGTACGCGATCGAGATCCGCCCCGTCGTCACGATCGAAGGTTTCGAGAGCTGACGTGCCCGTGATCGGCGGCGGGCCGCCCGGGACAGGCCCGGTCGAGACCGCGTTCCGCGACCAGTGGGGCCGGCTCCTGGCCCTGCTGGTCGCGCGCTACCAGCGGCTCGACCTCGCGGAGGACGGCCTCGCCGACGCCTTCGAGGCCGCGGCCCGCACGTGGCCCGACGACGGCGCGCCCGCCAACCCGGCGGCCTGGCTCCTCACGGCCGCCCGCCGCCGCATCCTCGACCGCCTCCGCGCCGAGGCGGTCGCCGCCCGGAAGGAGCCGCTGATCGTCGTGGAGGAGTCCCTGCGCCACCAGGCCCTGGATGACCTTGCGTTCCCGCCCGACGACCGTCCCGCCTCGGGCGGAGCCGTGCACCCGGGTGACCCGACCGGCGTCGGACAGCTGCGGGACGAACGGCTGCGGCTCGTGCTGCTCTGCGCGCACCCGGCGCTGGCTCCCGAGGCGGCGGCCGCACTCTCGTTGCGGCTCGTGCTCGGCGTGCCGACCGTCGAGATCGCGCGGCTCTTCCTCGTGCCCGAGGCCACGATGGCCGCACGCCTGACGAGGGCCAAGCGGCGCCTCGCCGCCGTCGGCGCGCCGTTCGCGCTGCCCGGACCCGACCGGCTGGGGGCGCGGATCGCGGTCGTGGCCTCCGTCGCGTACCTGGCGTTCACGGCCGGGTACGCCCCCGGGACGGGCGACGAGGTGGTGCGGGCCTCGCTGGCCGAGCCCGCGATCCGGCTCGCGCAGGTGGTGCGCTCGCTCCTCCCGGAACGACCGGTGCTCGACGCGTTGCTCGCCCTCATGCTGCTGCAGCACGCGCGCCGTCTCGCGCGCGTCGGCGTGGACGGCGGGCTCGTGCTGCTGCCCGATCAGGACCGGTCACGGTGGCGGCACGACGAGATCGCCGAGGGGCTCGCCGTGCTCAAGCCCCTTCTGGAGCGGGAGTCGGAGCTCTGGCCGGCGAGCGCGGGCCGTCCGGTGCGGGAGTCCGGCTCCGCCGGGTCCGCCGGGTCCGTGGTCCCCGATCCGGCCGAGGCGCGCCTGGCGCGCGAGTACTTCCTGCAGGCGCTCGTCGCCGCGGAGCACGCGGCCGCGCCGACGGCGGACGCGACCCGCTGGGACCGCATCGCGTCGCACTACGCCGCCCTGGAGGAGCTGACCGGGTCGCCGGTGGTGCGGCTGAACCGCGCCGTGGCCGTCGCCGAGGTGGACGGACCGGCGGCGGGGCTCGCCCTGCTCGACGGTCTCGACGAGCGGCTACCGCGCTCGCACCGGCTCCCCGCGGCGCGCGCCGAGCTCCTCGTCCGCGCGGACCGGACGCAGGCGGCGCTCGCCGAGTACGACCGTGCGCTGGCTCTGTGCGGGAACGATCGCGAGCGCGCCCACCTGGAACGCCGCCGTGCCCAGGTGGCGGCGACCACCTGACAGCACCGTGTCAGTCTCACTGGTCGGTTCAGAAAGGTGGGTCGTCCGCGCCGCCCGCCCGCCTGGGCGCCGGCGCGGTCGGGGGTGACGGGGCCGCCTGTTCGTAGGGTGTCGTCGTGTAGGTCCTGCCGGACGGGCTGGTCCAGGTCAGTGTCCCGTCACCGTGGTGGGCGACGGTCCAGCGTGTCTGGTGCTTGAGCGTGTGGTGCGCCCGGCACAGGTGAGCGAGGTTGGTTGCGCTCGTGGTGCCGCCCTCGGCCCAGTCGGTGGAGTGGTCGACGTCGCAGTACCGGGCCTTGCGGGTGCAGCCCGGGAACCGGCACGTCACATCACGCACCTGCAGGTAGGTGCGCAGGTCTGCGGGGACCTGGTAGATGTCCCGGCCGACCGAGAGCACCGCCCCGGTCTCCGGGTGGGTCAGCAGTCGCCGCAGCGACGGCGCCCGCGCGGCCAGGCGCCGGGCGGTGTCCGGGTCGATCGGGACGACGCCGTCGAGCGTCGCCGGCTGGTCCGACTCGCCCAGCAGGCTCAGGACCGGCACCGTGACGTGCACCCGCGGCACGATGGACCGCGCCAGCGGCACGAGAGACGCGCCGTCCGGAGACACGCCATCGGGGAGCGCGCTGACCGGGCCGGCCAGGAGCAGCTCGCTGAGCGTGTCGGCCCGCAGCTGACCCTGGGTCCGCGTGTCACCGGCCGCCCGAGCAGCCCGGGCAGTGGCGGTGACGCGGTCGTAGATCGCGTGCGCGGTGACCGCCGGCAGGATCGCGGTGAGCTGCGCCATGCCGTCCTTGGCCGGGTCCAGGTACACGTCCCGCGCATCTGCCGCCTCCTCGCAGCGGGCAGCGATCGTCTCCGGACGCAGCCGCTCACGCAGCACCCGCACCCGCGAGGCGACCTGCCCCGGCGTCAGCGACCCGATCGACGGCAGCGACGCGAGGCCCGCCTGCACCGCCGTGGCGTCCGCCTCGTCCAGCCCGGCGATCTCGTCAGCGACAGCCGCGGCGTGCTTCGCCGACCAGCCGCCCTGCAACGTGCTCACGAGCGCCGGCAAGCCCGTGCTCGTCAGCGTCTCCGCCTGCCGCAGGAGCACCGACGCCGTCTGCGGTGCCACGCGCAGCACGGACGCCACCTCCGCCGTGAAGGCACGGGCGGCAAGATCCCGCACCCGGCCCGCACCACCCAGCCCGCAGCCGGCACCGGCCGCCTGGACCGCGGCCCCGTCCACCAGGTGCTCGTCCAGGGCCGTCCCGATCCGCCGCACGCGCTCCAACGCCACGACCCGCAGCCCCTCGAGCTCGGCCAACCGGGCGTCCACGTCCGCCAGGAGATCGACCGCCCCCTGGTAGTCCGCGAGCGTCGCAGCCGCCGGAGCGGCCGCACGCCCCGCCACCGAAGCCCCGTCCCACCGACCCCAGTGACCGACCGTCAGCGCGCGCGACCCCGCCGGCCCGGACTCCTCCGAGCCGGGCAGAGACGAGGAACTACGCCGCCAAGACATGCTCCGATCATACAGCTGTTCGATCGTCAACGCGCGTCGAGAGACAGCAAAGCAGCATATCTGTGGATACACACGTTCGACCTGCGGCCTGTGGATGACTTCAAGGACCCCGCAGGGCCCGACGCCTACTGGCCCAGCGAAACGAGCACCAGCACCGGCTCGTCCTGAGCCAGGTACGCCTCGCTCCAGAAGCCACTCTCGCCGAATGCCTCGTCCAGCGCGGGGCTCCGTAGCAGCGGACCGTCCGGGAGCCGGTCGCGGAGCGGCTCGACCACGCCGGGCACGAGGTCGGTCGTCGCGGGCGCCTGCTCTCGCAGGTCGGCCGCCGCGCTCTCCTCCAGCTCGCCCAGGGGGAAGAACTCCCCGCGTCCGGGTCAGCCCGCCGCCAGCAGCTCCAGGAACGCCTCTTCTGCCCGGTCCCACTCGCGGGCACGCGACCGATCCGTCCGCGAGGACTCCAGACCGGGCAGCGACGACTCCGCGACCGCGAGCTCGGCGTCGACGAACGCCATGAGGACCGGCGGGACGTCGGCGGTACCAAGCTCCCGCGTGCGCGCCTTGAGGGCGACGAGGTCGTCCGAGGCGACCCGGACGTCGTCGGGCACCGCTGCCTCGCGCATAAGGGCGGGCAGGTCCATGGGCGGCACCGCGACGCCGTCGTGCAGGCGCAACCACCGCAGCGTCACGACGGGCCGGAGGGCGTAGAAGAACTTCTTGAGGCGCCCGCTGGATGCGAGCAGGGCGAGGCTGTTCCGCGCGACGTGCAGGTGGTGTCTCGTCAGGGCGAACCGGTCGACGACGTCGTCCGCGACGTCGAGCAGCAGGTCGCGCGCCTCGGGGTCGCCGCGGTAGACGATCGGCGACCGCAGCCACTCCCCAGCCGTCGCGTTGCCCTTGACCATGAGCGCCAGAGCCTTGCGCAGGTCCCAGCCGCCGACGTCGAACACCGCGTCGATCGGCGTCTCGATCACGTCGCGCAGGCGACGCAGGCCGAGGTAGTGGTCGACGGGACGGACATAGAGGAACCGGCAGTCGTAGTCGGAGTCCGGCGACGGAAAGCCCCACGCCCGGCTGCCGCTCTCGATCGCCCAGAGCACGCGCACGTCGTGGTCGGCCTCGACTCCCGCGAGGCGGGCGTCGACGGCTGCGACGACGGCGAGGTCCATCGAGTCGGGGATGCTGCGCACGCGGCGACGGTAGCCGCTGCCCGACGTCGGACGCTCGCCTTTTCGAGGCGTCTCACCCGCGTGGCGGAGCTACGACTGCGCGGTTCCCGTGGCGTCCAGGAGGTGCGTCGGCCCGAACGAGACGTTCTGGTCGATCGAGAGCGCCACCGTCTCCCCGGTGAACCGCAGCGTGAACGTCCAGGCGAACGGGGTGCCCAGGAAGTGCACCCGCGCCTCCAGCGTGGAGTCGTCCGCCCAGGCATACGCTCCGGCGACGTCGGCCGGCCCGCCCTCGACCTCCGTGGTGCCGGCCACCCACCCCCCGTGGCCCAGCGTGAGCAGGTGATCCGCGCCGCGGACCCGGTCCTCGAGGACGAGCCGCCCGTCGCCGTCCCGGCGGAGCGCGAACGACTCGACGCCGTGGTCGTTCCCCGCGACCGTGTACGTCACGCCCAGCAGCGACTCCTCGAGCGGGGAGGTCGACGCGCCCTGCGGCGCACGGAGGGCGAGGTCCCACGTGACCCCGTCAGCAGGCGGTGCGACGCCGGGACGCGGGCCACCGGCGTCGGGCAACGTCGCCGCCGCGGCCGGGTCGAGTGCCGGGAGCAGCGCATACCAGACCGCGTCCTGGACCGACTGGGTGTTCTCGATGCCCGACGTGACGGCCAGCACGATGTCGTGCTCCGGCCACACGATCGCGTACTGGCCGAACGCGCCGTCGGCGCGGTACGCGCCGAACCGGGACCGCCAGAACTGGAATCCGTAGCCCTGGAGCCACTCGACCCAGTCGTGCGGGCCGCACTCGACCTGCTTCGCCGTGGCGGCCTCGACCCACGCCGCCGGCACGAGCTGCCGGCCCTCCCACACCCCGCCCTGCAGGTAGAGCTGCCCGAACGCCGCCAGGTCCTCGGTCGTGACCGACAGCCCGTACCCGGCCACGTCGAGGCCGTCCGGGTCTTGCTGCCAGGCGGCTCCCGTGATCCCGAGCGGGTCGAGGAGGCGAGGGCGGAGGTAGTCGAGCAGACGCCGGCCGGTGAGGCGCTGGACGATGACACCCGCAAGGTACGTGGCGCCCGTGTCGTAGACGAACGTGGTGCCCGGCACGTACGGCACGGGCATCGCGAGGATCTGGCGTACCCAGTCGGAGCCCGCGAGCCCGATCGTCGTCCTGTCGATCCCCTCCATGGTCGAGCGGTCGTGGCCCGTGGTCATGGTGAGCAGGTCGCGGACCCGCATCGCGGCGAGGTTCGCGGACGGCTCGGCGGGCGCCTCGGCCTTGAGGTGGTCCAGCACGAGGTCGTCCAGGCCGAGCAGCCCGTCCTCGATCGCGAGGCCCACCGCCGTGGAGGTGAACGACTTGCTCACCGAGAACATGACGTGGGGCCGGTCGGGCGCGAAGGGCGCCCAGTGCCCCTCCGCCACGACGTTGCCGTGCCGGAGCAGCATGAACCCGTGGATCTCGTCCAGCGCGTCGAGGTTCGTCACCAGCCGCGCGACGGCGGCGGGGTCGAGGCCTTCGGCCTCCGGCGAGGTCCGGGTGAAGCGGCGCGTCATGGTCGATCGCATCCTTTCGTCGAATGACGCACCATTCTTACCATTCTTACCTCTCCTACCCCCTCGCCCCGGTGCCCGCGCCGGACGCCCGGTGCCCGGTGCCCGACGCCCGGTGCCCGGTGCCCGACGCCGGAGGCAGCCTCAGTCCTCCGCGACGATCTCCACCTCGTAGCCGTCCTCGTCCTCCAGGTACGCGGCGTAGTGGTCCGGGCCGCCGGCGTGCGGGTGCCGGTCGGGGAAGAGGAGCGCCCACCCGTGACCCGACGCGGCCTCGACCAGCGCATCGACGTCAGCCCGCGAGCCGCCGTGGAACGCCAGGTGGTTGAGGCCTGGTCGCAACCGCTCGTGCGTGCCGGAGACCAGCGCCGGGCTCTGCTCCACCACCACGTACGTGGGGCCGAGTCGCCAGCTCCGGCCGTGCTCCCAGCTCTGGAACGGCGCGTACCCGAGCGTGGTGAGGAGCCAGCCCCACGACCGTTCGGCTCGCGCCAGGTCCGGCACCCAGAGCTCGACGTGGTGGAGGGCGCCGCGCTGCGGTTCGGCCGGTCCGGTCACGACCCTGAGCCCGCGGCCGCAGCGATGACGCGGGCGAGGCTGACCCGGAGGGTCTCCAGCTCGGCGAGGGACATGCCGAGGCGCTCGACCACCGCAGGCGGGACCTTGAGCGCCTGGGCGCGCAGGTCGCGGCCCGAGCCGGTGAGCTCGACGGCGAGGGAGCGCTCGTCGCGCGGGTCCCGGCGCCGGGTGACGAGGCCTGCCGCCTCGAGCCGCTTGAGCAAGGGCGAGAGCGTGCCGGGGTCGAGCTGCAGCACGGCGCTGAGCTGCTTGACCGACCGGGGCGACTCCTCCCACAGCGCCAGCATCACGAGGTACTGCGGGTGGGTGAGGCCTATCGGGTCCAGCAGCGGGCGGTAGAGCGCGTTGACGCTCCGCGAGGCCACGGCGAGCGCGAAGCAGACCTGCCGGTCCAGCTCGAGCAGGTCATCTTCGGTGAGAGAGGGCATCCGGTTCCTCCGATCGGTCTTGACCAGCGTATCAGTTAGGGTGCAAACTCTTTGTACACCAAGCATCTGGAGACGTGATGAGCTCGAACAACGACGGCCTCAGCCTCTGGTACCGGATCACGTGGCGCCTCAACTGGCTCCTGCTCCACGTCGCCGGACCGGCCGACCTCGGCGACGCCGACCCGCGCCGGCGCATGGAACGCGAGCGCGCCGAGCGTGTAGCCCGGGCGCGGGTGGTGCGGAAGGTCGAGGTAGAACCCACGGCGCCCGACCAGCCGTTCACCGGCGCGGCGTAGCCACCGCCGCGAGCAGGTCGAGCGAGAGCGGGGCGATCGGCCGGCTCGCGACCGGTCGCTCGGGGTCGATCCACACGAGCTCCGCGAGCTCGGCCTGCGCCAGCGGCTCCGCCCCCTGACCGAGCCGCACGACGAACGCGTACGCGTCGACCTCGTGGTCCGGCTCGTTCGCAGCGGGTGCGCCGAACCGCCCGAGCGGCTCGACGTCGGCCGGGTCGAGCACCAGCCCGACCTCCTCCTCGAACTCCCGCAGCAGGGCCACCAGCGGCTCCTCGCCGACCTCGATCTTGCCGCCCACCTGCATGAACGCGTGGGTGCCGCGCTTGCGCACCAGGAGGTGCCGCCCATCGGCGCCGACCACCACGGCCGCGACGATCCGCAGCGTCGTCACCGGCGGCATCAGCCCTGCTCGACGATCTCGTCGATGATCGTGCCGCCCAGCACCTGCACCACCAGCGGCACGCCCATCAGCCCGGCGGACGTGATGTCGGGGTCGTCCACTGAGGGCTCGTCGTCCGCCATCGTGTCCGACGCCCGACCGGTCGCCCGGGGCGTGCCGTTCACCGCTGCGCCGTGTGTCGGAGGCGCACCCGCAGCGCGACGCTCCGCGGCCTGACGCAGCATCTCCCTGGCCCGGGCGCCGCCGGTGGCGGGTGCGCCGGTGGCGGCGGCGGAGTGGGTGGGGGTCGCGGACGCGGGATCCAGGGCCGGTGCTGCGGCAGGCGCCCCTCGGCCGCCCGGCGCGGCGGTCTTGCCCGACGCCGGCGCCGGTTCGTCGTACACCGGCTCCGGCTCCGGGCCGTCGTCGTAGTCGGGGGGCGGCTCGGACAGCGGAGCGCCGGAGAGCCACGCCTGGTCCGCGGCGGCGGAGGCCGTAGGTGCTGAGGCAGACCGGGTGCCCGTGGCCGCCGCTCGGCTCGCGGCAGGTCGGTCGACGACGGCGACCGCACGCGCGCCGTTCGTCGTCACGGCGGGCATCGTCACGGCGGGCATCGTCACGGAGGCAACCGGGACAGCAGCCGTCAGGCCGCCCGGCGGCGGGACCTCGGGCCAGCCTGTGTCACCCTCGGGTGCGACGGCGCCCGACGCGCCCCCGGCGGCGCGCGTCGCGCCACCGCCCGCGGATCCGGTGCCCGACGAGCCACCCGTAGCACGCGCCCCCAGCCCGCCGGGCGCGGTTCCGCCGCCGGCCCCGCCGCCACCAGCCCCAGGACCACCGGCCCCGCCGTCACCCGGGCCCGCAGGCGCAGGCCCCGCGGGAGCTCCGCCCGACGACGGCGGCACGTCCCCGACGATCGCCTCGACCTTCACCCGGAGCCCCAGCGTCTGGTAGACGGCGTCCTCGACCGCGCTGACGTGCCGCAGGTTCCCGAACGCCCGGGCGAGCCCGGGCGCGCCGAACGACAGCCGGAGCGTCCCTCCGTCGAGCGATGCGACCTGGGCGTTCGGCCCGACGAGCGACCACGTGACGCGCGCGCTCTGCAGCGCGCCGAGGACCTCGTCCCACCGCCGGCGGACCACCTCGGTGGTAATGGTTCCGGCCCCGACGGGCTCGGCGGCCTCGACCGGCACCGGCTCGGCAGATGGCTGGACGGCGGTCGACGGCTCGGGCGCGGCCAAGGCCGGCTCGAGCGCGGCCGGAGCCGGCTCGGGCGCAGCCGGAGCCGGCTCGGCCGTCCCCGCATGAGGCGCCGGCGCACCCGGAGCCACATCGGCCCCACCACCGGCGCGCGTCCCCGCCAGGCCCGCCCGCGCCGCCCGCGCGGCAGCCGCGCCGGACAGGCCGCCGGCTCCCGTCGGCGCACTCGCGGGCACGTCGTCGGCCGACCCGGGCACGACCGCCGTCGGACCGGGACCCGGTACCGCCGCGACGAGGCCGCCGCGCTCGAGCCGCTCGACGCGGGCCGCGAGGCCCGCGGCGCCGTCGTCCGCTCCGGGAAGGAGCAGGCGCGCACACAGCAGCTCGAGGTGCAGGCGGGGCGACGTGGCCCCGGTCATCTCGGTGAGGGCCGCATTCGTCAGGTCCGCCGCCCGGGACAGCTCGGCCAGACCGAGGTGGAGGGCCTGTGCCCGCATGCGTTCGAGCTGGTCGGCGGGCACGCCGCGCAGCACGGCGTCTGCGGCGTCGCCGGAGACCGCCATGACCATGAGGTCCCGCAGCCGCTCCAGCACGTCCTCGACGAAGCGCCGCGGCTCGTGCCCGGTCGCGACGATCTGCTCGACGACGCGGAAGATCGACGCCCCGTCGCGCGCGGCGAGAGCCTCCACGACGTCGTCGAGCAGCGTGGCATGGGTGAAGCCGAGCAGGCCCACCGCGAGGTCGTAGTCCACGACGCCGCCCGAGGCGCCGGCGATGAGCTGGTCCATCACGGACAGCGAGTCACGGACGGACCCGCCGCCTGCCCGCGTCACCAGGGGCACCACTCCCCCGCCCACGCTGACGCTCTCGGCCGCGCAGAGCTGCTCCAGGTACGGCCCGAGCACGTCCGGCGGGACGAGGCGGAACGGATAGTGGTGCGTGCGCGAGCGGATGGTGCCGATGACCTTGTCGGGCTCGGTGGTCGCGAAGATGAACTTGATGTGGGGCGGGGGCTCCTCGACGATCTTCAGCAGCGCGTTGAAGCCCTGCGGCGTGACCATGTGGGCCTCGTCGAGGATGAAGATCTTGTACCGGTCGCGCGCCGGGGCGAACGTGGCGCGTTCCCGCAGGTCGCGCGCGTCGTCGACGCCGTTGTGCGAGGCCGCGTCGATCTCGACCACGTCGAGCGAGCCCGGGCCGCCGCGCGCGAGCTCGACGCACGACTGGCACTCACCGCACGGCGTGTCCAGCGGGCTCTCCGGGGTGTTGCGCTCGCAGTTCAGCGTGCGAGCCAGGATGCGCGCCGACGTCGTCTTTCCGCACCCGCGCGGGCCCGAGAACAGGTAGGCGTGGTTCACCCGCCCGCTGCGCAGCGCCTGCATCAGCGGACCGGTGACGTGTTCCTGGCCGATCACCTCGGCGAACGTCTCGGGCCGGTAGCGGCGGTAGAGGGCGGTGCTCACCCCCGCAACGATAGACGCCCTCACCCACACACGGCTCCTCGCGATCCCCACCCCGCCGGAGCGTCAGGTGTTGGATGGCAACACCTCACCGCCGCAGCGCGCGCCGCGCCAGTCGGTTCCCGAGCGCCTGCACGACCTGCACGATCAGCACGATGATCACCACGACAACCGCTGTCACGGCCCAGTCGTACTGCCGGTAGCCGTACACGATGGCGAAGTCGCCGAGGCCGCCGGCCCCGAGGTACCCGCCGATGGCCGACATGTCGAGCACGCCGACGAACAGGAACGTGTACCCGAGGATCAGCGGCGCGAGCGCCTCCGGGATCAGCACGGTCCGCACGATCCGCAGCGGCGACGCCCCCATCGCCCGCGCCGCCTCGACGACGCCGGGGTCGATCGTCACCAGGTTCTGCTCCACGAGACGCGCGAACACGAACGACGCCATGAAGCACATCGAGAAGGTGAACGCCTCGATCCCGATGATCCGGCCGACGAACAGCCGGGTCAGCGGCCCGAGCGCCACGAGGAAGATGATGAACGGCACCGGCCGCACCACGTTCACGGCCACGTTGAGCACGGCGAACACGACGCGGTGCGCGAGCAGGTTCCCCGGCCGGGTCAGGTACAGCCCCAGCCCGAGCACCAGCCCGAAGAACCCGCCCACCACGAGGGTGATGAGCACCATGTAGGCGGTCTGCCCGAACGCCTCCCACAGAAGCGGCCCCAGCCTGTCCCACGTCATCGCTTCGTCTCCTTACCGGGAGGGGTGACCGGTCCCGCGTCGGGCGCCGGGTGAGCCGCCGTGCCGTGGTCCGCGACCGACGTGACGGCGCGCAGCGCCGCCACCGCCCCCTCGACGGCGCCCCCGCCGCCGACGAGCTCCACCGTGAGCGACCCGTACGGCCGCTCCGCAACCTCGGTGATTCCGCCGTAGACGACGGTGCCGTCGACGCCGTGCTCGCGCAGCACGCGCGTGAGCACGGCGGACGATCCGGCGACCTCGTCCACACCCACCGTCACGATCCGGCCGGCGTGCCGCTTCCGGAGCCGTGCCAGTACCGCCGACGACGGCCGGTCCCGCAGCGCCGTCTCGACGAAGCGCCGCGTCACCTCGTGCCCCGGCGCGCTGAAGACCTGGTAGGCGTCACCGACCTCGACGACCTGCCCGTGCTCCATGACGGCGACCCGGTGACAGATCGACCGCACGACGTCCATCTCGTGCGTGATGACCACGACGGTGATCCCCAGCTCCCGGTTCACGCGCTGCAGCAGCGCGAGGACGTCCTGCGTGGTCTCGGGGTCGAGGGCGGACGTCGCCTCGTCGGCGAGCAGGATCCGCGGTTCGGTCGCGAGCGCGCGGGCGATGCCGACCCGCTGCTTCTGCCCGCCGGACAGCGTGGACGGGTAGGCGCCGGCCTTCTCGCCGATGCCGACGAAGTCGAGCAGCTCGGCGACGCGCGCCGCGCGCCTGGCGCGGGACCAGCCGGCGACCTCGAGCGGGTAGGCGACGTTCCCGGCGACGGTCCGGGACGCCAGCAGGTTGAACTGCTGGAAGATCATGCCGATGCCCGCCCGGACCGGGCGGAGGCGAGCCTCCCCGAGGGAGGCGAGCGGGACGCCGTCGACCACCACGTCGCCGCTGGTGACGCGCTCCAGCGCGTTGATCAGCCGCACGAGCGTCGACTTCCCGGCCCCGGAGTAGCCGATGACGCCGAAGATCTCCCCGGCACGGACGTCGAGGGTCACGCCGTCGACGGCACGCACGTCCTGCCCCCGGCCGCGGCCGGGGAACACCTTCGTCGCGTCGCGAAAACTGATGATGCTGGTCATGTCTCCCCTCACAGGCCAGGACCTCGGGCCACCATCGTGACCCGAGGTCCTGGCCAGAGCGCGGTCGGCGGTGGTCAGCCCTGCTCGCGCAGGTTGTCCTCGATGCCGGTGAGGATCTCCTGCAGCTCGTCGGCGGTGTTGTCCTTGACCACGCCGGTGCCGCCGGAGGCCTCGATCAGGCCCGCCTCGACCTCGGGCGTGTGGAAGATGTCGATCAGCTGCGCGAACGTCGGGTCGTCCGCGTCCTCGGCGCGCGTCACCCACACGTTGATGTACGGCTCCGCGGCGGCCGAGTCCGGGTCGTCGGAGAAGATCGCGTCCTCGGCGGTCAGGCCCGCGTCGCCCACGAAGTCGTTGTTGATGATCGACGCGTCGACGTCCTGGAGGGCCAGCGCCGTCTGCGCCGCGTCCACGGGGGTGACCGTCACCCGAGACTCGTCCTCGACGATGTCCGCGGGGGTGGAGAAGGAGCTGCCGCCGTCACGAAGCGTGAGCAGGCCGGCGTCCTGCAGCACGAGCAGGGCGCGCGCCTGGTTGGTGTCGTCGTTGGGGATGGCGACCTCGCCGCCGTCGGGGATGTCCTCGACGCTGTCGTGCTCCAGCGAGTACAGGCCGAGCGGGTACACGGCCGTGGCGCCGACCGGCGTGAGGTCGCTGCCCGAGCTCACGTTGTACCCGGCGAGGAACTGCAGGTGCTGGAACTGGTTGAGGTCGAGGTCGCCGTCCGTGAGCCCCTGGTTCGGGAGCTGGTAGTCGGAGAAGTTCACGATCTCGACGGTGATGCCCTCCGCTTCGGCGGCGTCCTCGAAGGTCTGCCAGTAGGGCTCCCCGGCGCCGACGACGCCGATGCGGATCGGGTCCCCGTCGCTGCCGTCGGCCGGGGTGTCGTCACCTGGGGCGGCGCAGGCGGACAAGGTGAGGGCCGCCGCGGCGGCGAGGACGACGACGGAGGCGTGCGTGCGAGACATGGAGGTCCTTCCTGGGTGCACGGGGGCACGGTGATGCCGGCCGGGTCACGGCCGAATGGGATGTGACGAGCGGCGGGCCACGGCCATCAGCGAGGTGGCGAGCGCGCGGGCGCCGGTCCCGCACCACGAGGGTGCGCCGGGCGGCGCCGATTCAGATGTGCGTGCCGAGGTCGATCAGCGGGTGCACATTCGCCCGTACGACATGCTGCAACAGCACGCGGCGGCGCGACACCGGAGGGTGCGGCAGGCCTGCGTGGCAGCGGTCGTCGTGCGGGACATGACCCCATCTTGAGTGGCCGGTCGTCCGTTTGACGAATCGCCGGGCGGAAAATCCCACGATGCGAGCGTGATTTGGTCCACATCGTGGCGCGCACACCGGCGGCCGGAGACAGAAAGGACCCCTCGTACACCCACCAGAGCTCACTTACCCTTGCTGCCTTCCGGCCCTGGGGGAGTTCGGCGAGATGGTGCCGCACGAGGGGTCTGTCCTCAGCCTACCCGATCCAGCACGAGCCTCGGCGTGCGCCAAGAGCCTCCGTCTCTCGCCCGATCGGCGGCCCGCGATCCCGATTCGGCCCCGGGCCTCGCGTCCGGTATCCTCGTGTGGCCGCACCCGGTCACGACCGTGGTGAGCCGCGCCCGGTTCCCGGGCTCGAGGAGGATTCGCCTAGTGGCCTATGGCGCACGCTTGGAAAGCGTGTTGGGTTAACAGCCCTCGGGGGTTCGAATCCCCCATCCTCCGCAGTGATGAACGGCCCGGGATTGTTGGAGCTCCAGCGATCCCGGGCCGTTCTGCGTCGGGCGGCCCGAGCGTCACCGACCACAAACAAGTCGAGGACCGACGGCGCGGTGGTATTTGATCGGCAGATGGCGATCGTGCTGGGCAAGCCTGGAGTCGGCGGGCTGAACAAGGCTGTGGGCGTTCTGCGGGAGTGGCAGCACGACGGGGCGCCTGTGCAGCTGCATCCGGGGGACCTGGGCTGGTTCTGGAGGTTCGGTGCAGAGGCGATGGCCGCGGCGGTCCGGACCTGGAGCCGGGACGGGCAGATTCTTGCCGTCGGCCTGCTGGACGGTCCCCGGCTGTTGCGGCTGACGACGGCGCCAGACGCTCACCGGGACGAGGAGCTGGCGCAAGGGATCGTTGCCGATGTGATCGAGCCGGAGCGCGGGGTACTGCCTCAGGGCACGGTGGACGTCGAGGCGCCGACGGGTGCACTGGTCCACGACCTGCTGGCCGTGGACGGCTGGAGCACCGACGAGCCGTGGACGCCGCTGCGCCGCGACCTGACGGAGCCGGTGAAGGTTCCGGGCGTGCGGATCGAGGTGATCGGGCCGGACCGGGCGCACGTGCGAACCGCCGTGCATCGGGCGTCGTTCGACGGGTCGGCGTTCACGGACGAGCGCTGGCAGGCGATGGCGGCCGAGTTGCCGTACGCCGACGCCCGTTGTCTGGTCGCGTACGACGAGCAGGGCACGGCGGTGTCGGCGGTGACGGTGTGGTCGGCCGGTCCGGGCAGGCCCGGGTTGCTCGAGCCGATGGGCGTCCACCGGGAGCACCGTGGTCACGGCTACGGCAAGGCAATCACCGTCGCCGCGGCGGCCGCGCTCCAGGATCTGGGCTCGTCGAGCGCGATCGTCTGCACCCCGAGCTCCAATGTCGGCGCCGTCGCCACCTACAGGTCGGCCGGCTTCCAGCAGCTCCCTGAGCGCCGGGACCGGCACCGGGACTCCTGACACGCGGCATGCCGAAGGGCCCGTCACCCACAGACGGGCCCTTCGTCCTAGGCGCGCTCCGCGATCTCCTTCACGCTCTTCACGAGGCTCTCCCACATCGCCTTCGAGTGCTCGGCCTCCTCGATGGTGGCGTTGTTGTCCTGCGACAGCGTGAGCCGCGTCGTCCCGGCATCGCCCTCGAGCGTCCAGGTGAGCGTGTGGTAGTTCTCCGGCGTGTCGTCCTGGGCGCTGAGCCCGCTGAGGTGGGTGTGCACGAGTCGTCGTCCGGGTTCGAACTCGAGGATCGTGCCCTTGTCCTGATAACTCTTGCCCTCCCATACGCCCTGCCAGGTGATCGGCCCGCCGACGGTCCAGTCGGTCGAGACCTCCGTGCCGAACATGAACTCCTTGATGGCATCGGGGTCGGTGAGTACGGACCACACCCGATCTGGTGCCGCTTCGATCGTGATCGCCGCCGTCGCGACGTACGCCTCGGTCATTGCCTTCCGCTCCCGGACTCGTGCCAAACCGCGGTCCCCTCCAGGGTGCCCACTCGGGCTGCTGCGCGCGCGGCACGATCCGGTCGGCGCCGGTCCGCTCCGAGAAGGCGATCGGGTATCGCTCCCCGCCCGGGGGCGGAAACCCCCACCCGACGCAGGGCGCCGCCAGAGACAAC
>NZ_JAKGSG010000056.1 GCF_021568775.1 Antribacter soli
GGGGGGCGCCCGGCCCGGCGGGGGGGGGGGGGGCCCCCCCCCGCCCCCCCCCCCCCCCCCCCCCCCGTCCGCGCCCCGCGACCTGCTACACCGCCGGCACCGCGAGCTCGATCAGCTCGCGAGCCTGCTGCACGAACCACCCGCCGGCCGCGGGGTCCTCGATGCCGCGCGCGGGGTCGAGCGGGCCGCTCGTGCCGCGGTAGCACTTGCCGTCGGACTCACCGGGAATCTTGATCCACAGGTGGGCGTCCACCAGCGCCTGGCCCGTGTCCAGCGTGGGCCGCGGGCCCAGGCCGCGTCCCGGCGGGTTGCACCAGTCCTCGGGGTCGCTGTACACGCCGTCGGGCGGGTCCCACGGACCTCGGCCGTTGCGCGACGTGTCGATGACGAAGTGCGTCGACGGCTCCACCGACCCGAGGATCAGGTCGTAGCGGGAGTCGATGCCCGACGTGTTCAGGGCCGGATCCGGGTTGCCCGCCGACCACACGCCGTAGTTGTTCATCGCCACACCGGACCAGCCGGTGGCCGGACCGCCGTTCCAGTACTGGTTCGGGCAGCCCCAGTAGTTCAAGGGGACCACCTGCGTCACGTAGGCGATGCAGGACGAGACCCAGGTGCCGTACGCCGTGACGTTCGCCGTGTACTGGAAGTTCGACGTGTTGACGAAGAAGCCGTCCGCATCCTGCACGCCCGCGCGGAGCAGGCGCGAGACGTTGTCGCCCACCGTGAGCCAGCCGCTGTGGCCGGCGTCGAGGTAGACGGTGGTGCCGGGCAGCGCACCGAGCTCGTCGACGGCGTAGTTCAGCATGTCGAAGCGATCCTGCGCCGCCGTGACCGGGTTGGCCTCGGCGGGGCGGCACCACTCCAGCGTGCCGTCGATGGTGGTGTACCAGGGAATGATCCCGAGCCCGTCGGGCTCGATGATCACGATGGCCGTGTCGTCGCCGATACCGGCGACGACGCCGTCGATCCACGCCTCGTACGCGGCGACGCTGGTTGCGCCGCCCGCGGAGTACTGGGAGCAGTCACGGAACGGGATGTTGTACGCGACGAGCATCGGGATCGCGTCCGCGGTGTTCGCACGGCCGACGACGTCGGCCGTCTTGGCTTCGACCTGCGCGGGCGTGCCCGACGTCAGCCACGTCGCAGAGGGATAGCTGCCCAGCAGCTCGGCGTCGTCCTTCGCCTGGCCCGAGAGGCCGGCAGCGGCCGTGAGGGTCGAGCTGTACGGGTCCACGTACAGCTCGGACGGATCGACCAGGGTGCCAGGCGGCGGCCCGCCCGCCGGCGGTGGCGGCGGCGCCGCGAGCGCGGGGCCGGCGAGGGTGAGGCCGGCCACGAGAGCGGCGGTGACGGCCACCCCCGCGGCCGCCCGGCGTGCCAGATTGCGTGTGAGAGGGAGCATCAGATCTCCTTTGACCTTGCGGCGACGACTGCTTTGTCTCGTGCCTTGGGGCCAGAGACCTTCGGTCAGGTCTCCGACGGTGATCGGACAAAAGCCTCTCAGGTGCTTCTATCGGGCGTCAAGACTCTTCTGGCAGATCCGGCCAAAACGGAGGATCAGCCCGCGGCCGGCGAGGCCGACTCCTCCGGCTCGGGCGTCAGCACCGGCTGCGGCTCGATCTCTGCGGCCGGCTCGCAGTCGTCGGCGTTCTGCAGCGGCTTGTCGGCCGCCAGCGTGACCTGGTCGGCGTCGAGCGGCGCTTCGAACTCCGTGCCGACGAGGAGGTCCACCGTGGCGTCCTGCCGCTGGTCCAGCACCATCCGGATCTCGGAGAAGTGCGCCGCCAGCGTGTAGGCGGCCGTGATGCCGGGGGTGCCGAACCGGAGCTCGGTGTACTCGATCGTCACCGGGGCGTTGTCGGGCTCGGCCACCATCGTGAACTGCCGCGCGATGAGGGCCTCCTCGAAGGCTGCGGCGACGCCCTGCTCCCCGGACGCGTTGAGGACCCGCACCTGGACCTGGTCGTACGGAACGGGCAGCGCGCCGTCGGGCTGCCCGTCGACAGCCGGCAGGCACGGCGCGGGCAGGGACTCCTGGCCGGCCGCTCCGGGGGTGACGAAGGGCCGGCTGATCGGCGAGGTGAGGGCGCCCGTGTAGATGGCGAGGGCGAAGATGCCGCACACCGCCAGGAACGCGATGATCACGCCGAAGATCACTGCCTGGCGCTCATGCTCGCGGCGGCGGCGCTCGACTCGCGCCTGGTCGTACATCGGGACGGTCACGCGACGAACTTACCGGAGAACGAGGTCGTGAGACGTCCTGCGACGGCGTGCGGACGGCTCACCGCAGAGACAGCACGCGCGCGTGCAGGATCGCCCGCTGCTGCAGCGCCGCGCGCACGGCCCGGTGCAGGCCGTCCTCCAGGTAGAGGGTGCCCTCGTACTCGACGACGTGCGCGAACAGGTCGCCGTAGAACGTGGAGTCCTCGGACAGGAGGTTGTCGAGGTCGAGGGTCCGCTTGGTCGTCACCAGCTCGTCGAGCCGGACCTGCCGGGGAGGTACGTCCACCCAGTCCCGGGTCCGCGTGCGCCCGTGGTCCGGATACGGACGGCCGTCTCCTACGGCCTTGAAGATCATGGGAGCAATCCTAGGTGTCGGTGCGGACAGGGCGGGGCTGAGCACCCTATCGAATCAGCGGGAGAGCGCAACCGCAGGTCAGCAGGGCTCGCAGAGTCAGACCGTCGGGACGTCCCGCCGCCGGAAGCCGGCGAACGCGACCGCGAACAGCACGACCGCCACGGCGCACAGCCCCACGACGTCGGCGACCTCCACGTCCTGCACGAGCGTGTTGGGTACCCACCAGAACGGCGAGATCCCGCGCGCCCAGTCGGGCAGTCCGAGCAGCTCGCCGAACAGGCCCACCACGAACATGTAGCCGAACAGCGCCCACAGCACCGGCGTCGCTCGCGGCACCCAGGCGTACAGCGCGACCGCCAGGGCGGTGAGCACCGCGAGTGCCGGGAGGTACGCGGCCCCGAGCCCGACGAACTCACCGAACGTCGGATCGGTGACACCGGCGCCGGCGGCCCCTACCCAGAGGGCGACCACGCCGCTCATCGTCACGACCGCCGTGCCGATCCCGGCCACCGCGAGGTAGGCGCCGAGCCAGCGTGCGCGGGACACCGGCGTCGCGAGGAGGTACTCCGCCAAGCCCGACTCCTCCTCGGCCTTGACCCGCAGGGACATGGCGACGGCGTAGCCTGCCCCGCCGAACGCGGCGTAGAGCCCCATGATGCCGATGAACGCCCGCACGAGATCGCCCTCGCCGAGGACGGTCGAGTAGATCGGGTTGTCCCGGAGCGTCTCCATCATGTCGGGCAACGCCGAGAGGATGCTGCCCGTCGCGAGCCACATGACGCCGAGCCCGAGCGAGGTCCACAGCAGGGCGCTGCGCTGCTGCGTCCACGCGAGGGCGAACGGGCCGTCCAGGCCTGCGTACGCATCGGCGCGACCCCGGCGGGTGGCAACGAGCCCGCTGCCGAAGTCCCGCCGCGACGCGAGGAACGCCGCGAGGAGGAGGAGCAGCACGATCGCGACGACGCACAGCGCGAGCGGCCACCACCGCAGGTCGACGAACGAGCGCGTCTGCTGCGCCCAGCCGATCGGCGACAGCCAGGACAGCACGCTCCCGTGCTCCTCTTGGATGTCGCCGATGGCACGCAGGACGAACGCGGCGCCGAGCACCGCGAACCCGAGGCCGGACGCCCCGCGTGCGTGCTCGGTGACCTGGCAGGCCACGAGCGCGGCGGCGCCGAAGACGAGTGCGGCGAGCCCGCTCCCGGCCGTCATCGCGAACGAGTCGACGGCGGGGAGCCCGGCGGAGACGAGCACGGCGCCCGTGAGGGCGGCGATGACCACGTTCGCGAGGAGCACGGTGATCAGCGCGGCGACGGACGGCGCGTGGCGGCCGACGGCGCCGGCCCGGACGAGCTCGGAACGTCCGCTCTCCTCCTCTGCCCGTGTGTGCCGTACCACCTGGAGGATGCTCAGGACGGCGAGCGTGAGGACGATCCACAGCACCAGCTCGTTCGCGACTGCAGCGCCGACCGTGTAGCTGTCCAGTCCGTACCCCGGCCCGGCCATCGAGATCATCGCGGGGGTTCGCATGAGGAGGGCACGCGTCGCGAGCCCGTTGGGGTCATCCGCCAGCACCGCGTACTCGCCGAGCTGCGAGGCGTACAGCGCCGTGACGACCAGCACCCACACTGTCAGCCGCACCCGGTCGCGGCGCAGCATGAACCGCACCAGCCGCCAGGTTCCGGTCAGCGTGGACCCGAACGCACGGGGCATGGTGCCCGACGGCGCCAGGGTCGCCGCCGCGACGGCGCTCACCGCCCGCTCCGCTCGCCCGAGGCGGCCACGCCGGCGGGCGCGCCGTTCGTGGAGGGCGCGCGACCGGCGTCGGGCAGCTCGTCGCCGTAGTGGCGCAGGAAGAGCTCCTCGAGCGACGGCGGGGCCGCCGTGAAGCTGTGCACGCCCAGGCCGCCGAGGGCGGACAGGACGCCGCCGACGTGCTCGTTGTCCACGTCGAACGTGACGCGCGTGCCGCCGTCGGCGGGCGCGGTGACCACGTCGTGCACGCCCGGCAGGACGCCGACGACGGACGGGTCGCCCGTGACGACCGCCGCGACGTTCGAGCGGGTCAGGTGACGCAGCTGGTCCAGGGTGCCCGACTCGACGGAGCGGCCCGCGCGGATGATCGTGACGGTGTCGCACACCTTCTCGACCTCGCTGAGGATGTGGCTGCTCAGCAGGACCGAGCGGCCGGCCGCCTTGGCGTGGCGCACGTGGTCGGTGAAGACCGCCTCCATGAGCGGGTCGAGGCCGGCCGTCGGCTCGTCCAGGAGGAGGAGCTCGACGTCGGACGCGAACGCCGCGACGAGAGCGACCTTCTGCCGGTTGCCCTTGGAGTAGGTGCGGGCCTTCTTGGTGGGGTCGAGCTCGAAGCGCTCGAGCAGCTCAGCCCTGCGGGCCTTGTCGACGGGGCCACGCAGGCGCGTGATGAGGTCGATCGCCTCGCCGCCGGTCAGGTTGGGCCACAGGCTCACGTCGCCGGGCACGTAAGCGAGCCGGCGGTGCAGGGCGACGGCCTCGCGCCAGGCGTCGCCGCCGAAGAGGCGCGCGGAGCCCGAGTCCGCCCGCAGGAGACCGAGCAGGACCCGGAGCGTGGTGGACTTTCCGGCCCCGTTGGGGCCGAGGAACCCGGCGACCTCGCCGGGACGGACGGTCAGGTCGAGGCCGTCGAGGGCCTTGACGGTGCCGAAGGACTTGTGGAGGTCGCGGACCTCGATGGCGGGGACGTCCATGGTTTCGCTCTCTGTCGTCGTCGTGACGCGGGCGTGCGGGCACGGCGGCGCCCCGGAGCCCTGTCGTCAGGACCCGGTCGCCACCTCGTGCTCGCGAGGCGGGTCGGGGACGTACATCAGGTAGTCGTCGAGCATGCGCCGGGTCGTCAGGAAGCCCTGCGTGTACAGCTCGAGCGCGGGCAGCGCGATCCGGTCGAAGTAGGTGCCGACCATCGCGTTGAGACCGTCGAGGTCGTCCATCGGGTTGAGCGCGACCTCCGCGAGCAGGGCGCCGAGCGCGGACATCGTCAGGTACCGGGCGCGCGCCTCCTCGTCGAGGCTCGGCTTGATGATGCCCGCCGCGACACCCTCCCGGGTGTACTGGACGGCGTCCTCGATCATGTGGTCCAGGAAGGCCCTGCCCACGGGGCCGCCTGCCTGGACGGAGCGCAGCACGTAGCCGACGAGAGGCGCGAACTCGTCGACCCTGCTCAGGTGGACGAGGAACGCCCCCGGCCCCGACCCGGACGCGAGCACGTCGCGCTTCGCAGCCCTGATCAGGCCGAGCACGTACTCGTCGCACTCCGCGTGGAGCCGTTCCTTCGAGCCGAAGTGGTGCATCACGAGGCCCGGGCTCACGCCGGCGTCGGCGGCGATCGCGCGGACCGGGGCGGCGAGGCCGCTCAGCGCGAAGCGGGCGATCGCGGCGTCGCGGATGCGTGCGCGGGCGGTGAGGTCTCCGTCCGCGTCGCCCCTCGCGACGTCGGCTGAACGCATGTTCAACATGCTATACGCGCGTTCAGCATCGTGCCAGTGTTCCCCGGGGAGACCTACCGGGCGGAGGACCTGCCGCGCTTCTGCGCCGGGGTCGCCGTGCCCCGCCAGCGGGCGACCGTCCGCATCAGGTGGTAAATGCCCAGCGCGGCGGCCGTGCCGAGGGCGATCCCCTCGAACCGCAGGTCGCCGGCCGTCCACGTGTAGTTCGCGATACCGATGATCAGCGGTACCGCCGCAGTGGTCAGGTTGACCGGGTCGGAGAAGTCGACCCGGTTCTGCACCCAGATGCGGGCGCCGAGGACGCCGATCATGCCGTAGAGCATCGTGGTGACACCGCCGAGCACGCCCGCGGGGATGGTGTTGATGACCTCGCCGAACTTGGGCGACAGGCTCAGCACCAGCGCGCCGGCGGCCGCGACCCAGTAGGCGGCGGTCGAGTAGACGCGCGTCGCGGCCATGACGCCGATGTTCTCGGCGTACGTGGTGGTGCCCGAGCCGCCACCCACGCCCGCGAGCGTCGTGGCGACGCCGTCCGCCAGGAGGGCCCGGCCGGTCACCGCGTCGAAGTTCTTGCCCGTCATGGCCGCGACCGACTTCACGTGGCCCACGTTCTCCGCGACCAGCACGAGCACCACGGGGAGGAACAGGCCCAGCACCGACGCGTCGAACGACGGCGCGGTGAACTGCGGCAGACCGAACCACGCCGCCTGGTCGACAGCCGTGAAGTCGACCTCGCCACGCACGACCGCGAAGGCGTAGCCCACGACGACTCCGAGCAGGATCGACAGCCGGCCCAGGATCCCCTTGAACAGCACGGAGATCAGCACGACCGCCAGCAGCGTGACCACCGCCGTGGCCGGCGACTCCTGGAAGTTGTTCCACGCCGCGGGCGCCAGACTGAGGCCGATGAGGGCCACGATCACACCCGTGACGACCGGCGGCATGACGACGTCGATCCACCGCGCGCCGGCGAAGTGCACGATCGCGCCAACGGCCGTCAGCGCCAGGCCGGTGACGAGGATGCCGCCGACCGCGACGGACTGACCGCCGGCGGCCGTGGCCGCACCGATCGGCGCGAGGAACGCGAAGCTCGACCCGAGATAGCTGGGCAGCCGGTTGCCGGTGATGAGCAGGAAGGCCGCCGTGCCGATCGCCGAGAAGAACAGCGTGGTCGCGGGCGGGAAGCCGGTGATGATCGGCACCAGGAACGTCGCGCCGAACATCGCGACGATGTGCTGCAGGCCGATGCCGACGGTGCGCGGCCAGGTGAGCCGTTCGCCGGGGGCGACGACCTCTCCGGGAGCGACGTGCGCCCCGTCTCCGTGCAGGGTCCAGCCAAGCTTCATGACGACTCCCAGGGTAGATCCAGCGATTGACCTGGACGCAGGGTAGACCCGGGAATCCCTTGACCTGGCCGGATCCTGTGTGACGCTCGCGACGCCGCACGCTTGCCTTCCGGCGGCGGTGAGGTCGGCGGCGGCTCAGCCGAGCTGCGGCCGCACGTCGCTCGCGACGAGCTCGAGGTGGTCGAGGTCCTGCAGGTCGAGCGTCTGCAGGTAGACGCGGGACAACCCGGCCTCGCGCAGCGCGGACAGGGTGTCGACCGCCTCCGCGACCGTCCCGGCGACGCCGTGCTCGCGGAGCTCTGCCGGCTCGCGGCCGATCGCCGCGGCGCGGCGCTCGAACTGGGCGTCGTCCTTGCCGACCGCCAGCACGAGCGCGGCCGAGAAGACCATGGACTCCGGGTCCCGCCCGGCGTCCTGGCACGCCGCCCGGACGACGTCGACGCGCTCGGCGACGGAGCCGACGTCGGGGAACGACATGTTGAACTCGTCGGCGAAGCGCGCAGCCAGCGCCGGCGTCCGCCTGAGCCCGTTGCCGCCCACGATCACGGGGATCCTGTCCTGCGCCGGCTTGGGCAGGGCGGGCGAATCCTTCACCGTGTAGTGCGCGCCCTGGAAGGAGTACGTCTCGCCGACGGGGGTGCCCCACAGGCCGGTCAGGATCTCGAGCTGTTCCTCCAGCAGGCCGAAGCGCTTCGCCGGGAACGGGATGCCGTAGGCCGCGTGCTCGGCCTCGAACCAGCCGGCGCCGAGCCCGAGCTCGACCCGCCCGCCCGACATCTGGTCGACCTGCGCCACCTGGATCGCGAGCACGCCCGGGTGACGGAAGGTGGCCGACGACACGAGCGTGCCGAGCCGGATGGTCGACGTCTCGCGGGCGAGGCCGGCGAGCGTGGTCCAGGAGTCGGTCGGGCCGGGCAGGCCGTCGCGGCCGCCCATCGCCAGGAAGTGGTCGGACCGGAAGAACGCGCTGTACCCGAGCTCGTCGGCCGTCCTCGCGACGGCGAGCTGGTCGTCGTAGGAGGCGCCCTGCTGAGGCTCGGTGAAGATGCGGAGATCAAGCGTCATGGTTCAACCTTGCCACCCGGCGGGGCCGCCCCTCGGCACGGTCTGCGCCGGTCAGCTGAAGTCCAGGCCGCCCGTGCGGGTGCGCTTCAGCTCGAAGAAGTACGGGTACGACGCCAGCGCCCGCGCGCCCTCGAAGATCCGGACCGCGTCCTGCCCGCGCGGGATGCGCGTGAGCACCGGCCCGAAGAAGGCGACGCCGTCGAGGTGGATCGTCGGGGTGCCGACGTCCTCCCCGACGGGCTTCATCCCGGCCTCGTGGGAGGCGGCGAGCGCCGCGTCGTACGCGTCCGTGTCCGCCGCGTCGACGAGCTCGTCGGGCAGGCCGGCCTCGTTCAGGGCCTCCTTCGCGACGGCGAGGAGGTCCTTGTCGCCGCCGTTGTGGATGCGCTTGCCAGCCGCGGTGTAGAACGCGGCGAACGCCTCCGGGCCGTGGTCGGTCTGCACGGCCGCGGCGATCCGGCCGATGCCGCGCGACGTCTCGATGCGGTCCCGGTAGTCGGCCGGGATGTCCCGGTCCTTGTTGAGCAGGTACAGGCTCATCAGCCGGAAGGTGAGGTCGAGCGGTCGCTGCGCGGCCACCTCGAGGGCCCAGCGCGAGGTGATCCACGCGAAGGGGCACATCGGGTCGACGTACACGTCGACGACGGGCACGTCGGCCTGGGCGGGGAGCTGGGAGGTCTCGGTCACGGGGTGCACCCTAGCGCCGACGCGCCGCGTCGCCGTCGGCCCGTCCGGGCCGGCCCTTCCGGGTCACCGCAGGGTCGTAGGCTCGCCCCGTGCCCAGGATCCGGTGGTCGAGTCTCCTCACCGTTCTCGGCGGCGGGGCCGTGGCGCTGGCGGGGCTGGCCGGCGCGCTGACGGGTCATCCGTGGTCGTGGCTGCCGGTGGCACTGGGCCTGGGGATCGCGGTGCGCGAGGTCCGGTTCCTGCAGCGAGCTCGCGCCGGGCGCATCCTGGGAAATTCGCAACATCAGGGACGAAAGGCGCGCAAAGACTCTTCCCCCAACGGCCCGCGTGCGCGGTAGCCTGCCTGGCATGACCGCGGTCCGTACCCACACGCACGCACAGGCCGTCGACGCCGCGATCGACCTCTTCACGCGGCAGGGGTATGAGAGGACGACCGTCGAGGAGATCGCCGACGCCGCCCGCGTGAGCCGGGCGACGTTCTTCCGCCGGTTCCGCTCCAAGGAGGACGTCGTCTTCGCGGACCACGAGCTGCTGCTCGAGGAGGTCGTCGTGATGCTCGCCGCGACGCGCACCGAGGCGCGGCAGAGCGAGGAGTCGATGGCCGACGTCGGCCGCGGGTGGGACCCGAACATCGACCCGTACCTCGAGGTCTGTCGCGCCGCCCGGATGGTGTTCGACCACCACGTCGGTCAGCGGGAGACGTCGCTGGCCCGGTACGCCCTGCTGCAGCAGGTCCCCCAGCTGCGCGACCGCGAGCTCGTGACGACGCACCGCTACGAGCGGGCCTTCACCCACTACCTGCGCGACACCCTCTCCCCCGACCGCTCCACCTCGACCGCGTCGATCGCCTTCGCGGCGTCCGTGGTGGCCGTGCACAACGCGATCCTTCGTCGCTGGCTGCGCAACCCCGGCCTCGACCTGCGCCCGGACCTCGAGGAGGCGTTCGCCGACCTGCGTCGTGCCGCCATCCTCGGCTCTGGCGGGGCCGCGCCGGCGGAGGGCGGCATCGCGCCGGGGCGCCGGGTCGTCGTCACCGTCATCGAGGGCAGCCCGGCGCCCGACGACGTCGCGCGCGCGGTCCGCGAGGCCCTCGCCTGACCAGCGGCTCCGGCTGTCCAGCAGGGCTTGCCACCAGGGAATGGCCCTGTGGCATCCTTGGTTTCGTTCGTTATGACGAACGCACACACGTGCTCCGGGGTCGGTGAAATTCCGAGCCGGCGGTGACAGTCCGCGACCCGCGCTCCTGCGCGGTTGACCTGGTGGAACTCCAGGACCGACGGTGAGAGTCCGGATGGGAGGAAGCACGTGCGGCGCGCGCCCTCGGTGGCGTGCGCCGCCGTCGGCGTAGGCCGATCACCCCGGGCGCCCGCGTGGCCGACCTGGGAGACGCATTCATGGACATCATCCGGTGGCTGTTCGAGGCCACGTTCGCGATCGGCGACCAGCAGCTGCTGTGGCGCGAGGTCATCGGCAACGCGTTCGGGCTCGCGTCGGCCCTGGGCGGGATGCGGCGCAAGGTCTGGGCCTGGCCCGTCGGCATCGTCGGGAACGTGCTGCTCTTCACCGTGTTCGTCGGGTCGATCTTCGGTGACGCGGACCGCGTGAACATGCTCGGCCAGGCGGGCCGCCAGATCATGTTCATCGCCGTGTCGGTCTACGGCTGGGTGCGGTGGCGGCAGGCCCGCGCCACCGCGGTCGCCGAGGGCTCCGAGGGTGTCGGCGTGCACCCGCACTGGGCGTCGTGGCCCGCCCGCATCGGCCTGGTCGTCACGATGGTGGCCGGAACGCTGATCCTCACGCCGATCTTCCGCGCGCTCGGCTCGTACGAGCCCGTCTGGTCCGACGCGTGGATCTTCATGGGCTCGCTGCTCGCGACCTACGGCATGGCGAAGGGCTGGGTCGAGTTCTGGCTGATCTGGGTGGCCGTCGACGCCGTCGGCGTGCCGCTGCTGTACAGCGCCGGCTACTGGGCCACCGCCGCGATGTACCTGTTCTACGGCGGCTTCACGATCGTCGGCTTCGTGGTGTGGTGGCGGGTGAACCGCCGCGAGCGCCTCGCCGAGGCGGCCGCCGCTCCCGCTGCAGCCTGACCCGGGTAGCGTCGGGCGGCGTGACGACGACGACACCCCGCCCGGCGCGGATCGGCCTGGTCGGGTCCGGCTTTCGAGCCCGCACCATGCTCCGCGTGATCCACGCCCTTCCGGACGAGCTCGACGCGGTGGGGGTCACGACCCGGAACGCCGCCGACCGGGAGGCCCTCGCGACGCTGGGCCTCCCGGCGGCCGGCCTGACGGGCCAGCCCGCCCCGGCGTTCGCGACGCTCGACGAGCTCCTTGCCGGACGACCGGACTTCGTGGTTCTGACGCTCCCGGCGGGTGCGGCCCAGCCGCTGGTCAGGGAGCTCACGGCAGCGGGCGTGCCGGTGCTCCAGGAGACCCCGGCGGCGGGCACGACCGAGGAGCTGGCGGCCCTGCAGGATCTGGTCGCGGCGGGCGCCTGCGTGCACGTGGCGGAGCAGTACCACCTGGAGCCGCTGGTGTCGGCGCAGCTCGGCGTCGCGACGTCGGGGCTCCTCGGCCGGGTGACCGACGCGCAGGTCAGCGTGGCGCACGACTACCACGGCGTGAGCGTGCTGCGCCGGGCCCTGGGCGTGACCTTCCAGGATGCGACGATCACGGCGCGGCGCGACGAGCGGCTGATCGCCGCGAGCCCGAGCCGCGCGGGCGACCCGGCCGGCCTGGAGCTGGTGGCGACGGTGCACGCGACGGCGTGGCTGGACTTCGGCGACCGGCTCGGGGTGTACGAGTTCGACGACCAGCAGTACCGCTCGTGGGTGCGCTCGCCGACCCTCGTGGTGCGCGGCGAGCTGGGCGAGCTGCGGGACGAGACCGTCCGGTACGTGCGCCCGGACGGCACCCCGATGCGGTCCGTCCTGGAACGGGTGGCGGCCGGCGGGGCGGGCGGCCACGAGGGCCTGTTCCTGCGCGGGTACGCCTTCGAGGGCGGCTGGGCCTACCGCAACGCGCTCCGACCGGCACGGCTGGCCGACGACGAGCTGTCGATCGCGCGACTGCTCACCGCGATGCGCGACCACGTCCTCGCCGGCGGGCCCGCACCGTACGAGCTCGCGGAAGCCGCGCAGGACCAGTACCTGCAGCTCGAGGTCCGCCGCGCGGCCACCTCGGGCACGGTGCGGACGATGCGGCAGCCGTGGGCAGACGCCCCGGGCTGCCGCGGCCATAACTGATACCGAGTATCGCTTGACCTGATACGCCGTACCGGCGCACGATGAACGCATGACGCAGACTCCCGGGGTGACGGCGCCCTCCTACGACGTGGCACAACCGCTCGACATCGACTTCGCCGGCGCGTTCGCCGACGTCACCGAGGACGAGCGGGCCTACCAGCTCGCGGTGCGCACCTTCGTCCAGGACGAGGTCCTGCCCATCATCGACGGCTACTGGGAGCGGGCCGAGGTCCCCTTCGAGCTGGTCAAGCGCATGGCCGAGCTCGACTTCCTGCGCGACGGCGTGGACGTGCCCGGCCGCCCGAAGGTCAGCCTCATGGCCGAGGGCCTCGCCGCGATGGAGATGTCCCGCGGCGACGCGTCGGTCACGACGATCTGTGGCGTCCAGGGCGGCCTGGCCCTGCGCTCGATCGTCATGCTCGGCTCGCCCGAGCAGGTCGAGCGCTGGGCCGAGCCCATGGCGCGCGGGGAGATCCTCGGCGCCTTCGCGCTCACAGAGCCGACCCACGGCTCCGACTCGGTCGCCCTCGAGACCACGGCCGTGCGCGCGACCCGTGACGGCGTCGACGGCTACGTCATCAACGGCGAGAAGAAGTGGATCGGCTTCGGCTCGTGCGGCGACATCACCGTGGTGTGGGCACGACTGGTCGGGGACGGGGCCGACAACGCCGTGCACGGCTTCGTCGTGCCGCAGGACGCCCCCGGCTACGCGGCCACGACCATCGAGGGCAAGGCGTCGCTTCGCGCCATCTGGCAGGCACACATCGTCATGACGGACGTCTTCGTCCCCGCGGAGAACGCCCTGCCCGGCGCCCGCAGCTTCAAGGACACCGGCCGCGTGCTCCAGGCGACGCGCCTCGGGGTGGCGTGGTCCGCCGTCGGACAGGCCGTGGCCTGTTACGAGACCGCGGTGGCGTACTCCAAGCAGCGCATCCAGTTCGGCCGCCCCCTCGCGGCGAGCCAGATGGTGCAGGAGCGGCTCACCCGCATGCTCTCCACGCTCACCCAGATGCAGCTCCTCGTGGCGCGGATGACGCGCCTCGACGAGGCGGGAGTCCTCACCGGCCCGCAGGCGTCGCTCGCGAAGTACACGTGCACGCGGGGCGCCCGCGAGATCGCCGCGACCGCGCGCGACATGCTCGGCGGGAACGGCATCCTCCTGCAGAACCGCGTGGCCCGGCACTTCGCCGACATCGAGGCCCTGCACACGTACGAGGGCACCGAGTCGGTCCAGGCGCTCATCGTGGGCCGCGACATCACGGGAGTCTCCGCGTTCGCGTGACGTGCAGCGCAGGGTGAGGGCCGAGGAGCGAGGCACTCGCCCGGAGCGGAACGTCGCGTGAACGCGGCAACAAGCAGGGCGTTCGCGTGACGTGCAGCGCAGGGTGAGGGCAGGCAGGGCGTTCGCGTGAGGCAGCGCCCCCTCTCCCGACGCCGGGTCACCTCCTCGCGAGGCGGCCCGGCGTCGTGGGTTATCCCTACCTGGGCTGGTGGGACCGCCGGGTGCTCACCGAGACCGCCGCCGCCTACTGTCGGTGACATGGAGATCCCCCGCGGCACAACCGCTGCGCCCGCCCCGGGCCTGCCCGAGGACCTGGCGCGCGTGGCGCCGGCGTGGGCATCGCGTGACGCGTTCTTCGCGGCCCCGTTCGCGCCGGCGACGTGGCGGGCCGTCGCCCAGGTGACGATCGCCTGGCTCTGGCTGCAGGCCGCGGGGCTGGCCCTCGCGATCCTCGTCGTGACCGCCGCCTCGATGGTGCCCGCCCTCGGCCTGGGCCTGCCGCTCCTCGTGCTGGTGCTGCTCGTGGCGCGCGGCTTCGCGACCGTCGAGCGGGCCCGGCTCAGCGCCCAGACCGGCATGGCCGTCCGCGCGCCGCGGTACCGGTCGCCCGGACGCGCGGGCGTCTGGGCCGCCGGGTGGACCGTGCTCGGCGACGGCCGCTCCTGGGCGCACGTGCTCTACGCGCTGGCGGGCTTCGGGCTCGCCGTGGCGACCGCCACCGTGGCGCTCTGCTCCGCCGGGGCCGCCCTGGCGCTGCTGGCCTTCCCCGCCTACGGGCGCTCGGCCGTCGTGACCGGCTGGCTGGACGCCCCGTGGCCGCTCGCCGTGGTGGGCGCACTGGGCAGCGCGGTCGTGCTGGCCTGGGTCGCGGCCCTCGCCGCGCAGGGCGGCACGCTCCTGCTGCTCCGCCTGGGACGCACGCTGCTCGGCCCGTCAGGGATCGACGCAGCGCGCGAGGCCACCCTGGTCGCCGAGCGCAGGGCCGTGGTGCTGGCCGAGACGCGGACCCTCGCCGTCGACGCGGCCGACACGGAGCGCCGGCGCATCGAGCGCGACCTGCACGACGGCGCCCAGCAGCGCCTCGTCGCACTCGGCGTCGAGCTGGGCACCGTGCGGCGTCGGGTCGCCGCGGACCCGGAGGCCGCCGTCGCCGCCCTCGACCACGCGCACCGGGAGGTCAAGGAGACCTTGGCCGAGCTGCGAGACCTCGTCCGCGGCATCCACCCCGCGGTCCTCGCCGACCGGGGCCTCGACGCCGCCCTGTCCGCGCTCGCCGCGCGCAGCCCCGTCCCCGTCCGCGTCGAGGTGCCCGACCCGGGTTCGCTCGCGGGCGCGGGACCCACCGCGCAGGCGGCGGCGTACTTCGTCGTCGCCGAGGCGCTGACGAACGTCGCCAAGCACGCCGGCGCGCAGAGCGCGGCGGTCCGGGCGGAGGTCGTGGACGGCTCGCGGCTGCGCATCGTGGTGTCCGACGACGGACGCGGCGGCGCCGACCCCACCGCCGGCAGCGGGCTGCACGGCCTCCGGGGCCGGGTCGCCGCGCTCGACGGGACGTTCCACCTGGACAGCCCGGCCGGTGCCGGTACCCGGCTCACCGTGGAGGTGCCGTGCGCATCGTGATCGCCGAGGACTCCGTCCTCCTCCTGGACGGCCTCACGCGGCTGCTCACTACCGAGGGGCACGCCGTCACGGGCCACCGCACCGCGGACGACCTGGTCCGGGCACTGTCCGCGCGGGACGCCACGCTGCCCGACCTCCTGGTCACCGACGTCCGCATGCCGCCCACGCACACCGACGAGGGGCTGCGGGCCGCGGTGCACCTGCGCAGCCTCCACCCCGACCTGCCGATCCTCGTGCTGTCGCAGTACGTCGAGCAGCGGTACGCCGCAGAGCTCTTCGCCCGCGGCGCCCGCGGCCTCGGCTACGTGCTCAAGGACCGCGTCGCCGACGTCGACGAGTTCCTCGACGCCCTCCAGCGGGTCGCCGACGGCGGGACCGTCGTGGACCCGGAGGTCGTGACCCAGATCATCGCCCGGACCCGGCGCACCGGGCTCGAGACCCTGACCCCCCGCGAGCGCGAGGTGCTCACGCTCATGGCCGAGGGTCGCTCCAACAGCGCGATCGCCGACCGCCTCGTCGTCGGCCTGCCCGCCGTGGAGAAGCACGTCACCTCGATCCTCGGCAAGCTCGGCCTCCCGCCCGACTCGGACGACCACCGGCGGGTCCTCGCCGTCCTGCGCTGGCTCGAGCACCGTCCCGCACCTACCCCCGGGGCGCTCCCCGGATCACCGAACGGAGCACGCCCATGAGCACGAACACTCCCAGCGACAACGGCGCCGCGGTTCCTGCGGACGCACCCGCACCCGCGCCCGCACCCGATCCCGGCACGCCCGCGCCCGGCGGGTCCGGCCGCCGCGTCCTGCTCGTGGTCGGCACCGTGCTCGGGATCGTGGCCGCCGCGTGGGCCGCGCTCTTCGTGGTGGACCTGCTCCTGTCCCGCACGGAGACCTCCCACGAGACCTACGACCCGGCGTCCACCGTCGAGCTCGTCGCCGACGGGCACGTCACCGTCGTCGCCCAGGAGGGCGACGTGGAGGTCGACCGGATCGCGCGCGGAGGCCTGACCCGCCCGACCTACTCGGTCGAGGAGACCGGGGACCGGCTCGTCGTGCGCCACCAGTGCGACTGGTGGCTGCTGTGGCAGTGCTCCGGCGCGCTCGAGGTCACGCTCCCCGCCGACACGGAGGTGGTGGTCCGCACCGAGAACGGCGACGTGGTGGCCTCGGGCCTCGCCCGGGACGTCGACCTGTCCTCGGGCAACGGCCAGGTCGAGGCGTCCGGCATCGGCGGCGGGGTCGGCGTGAGGTCCAGCAACGGCGACGTCAGCGTCCGCGATGCCGGCGGCGACGTGGTAGCCCGGACGAGCAACGGCCGGGTCGAGGTCGAGGAGGCCGGCGGCGCCGTCGTCGCGGACTCGAGCAACGGCGACATCACGGTCCGGGCCGCCGGCAGCGACGTGCAGGCCCGCACCAGCAACGGCCGGATCGACGTCGCCGACGTGGACGGCGACGTGTCCGCCCGGTCGTCCAACGGCCGGGTCGACGTCGACGGCATCACCGGCAACGTCCGGGCCGAGACCAGCAACGGCGACGTCACCGTGCACGGCAACGGTGAGCCTGTCGCGCTGACGATCAGCACGTCGAACGGCCGGCAGACCGTCGAGGGCGCCACCGACCCGGACGCCGACCGGGAGGTCTGGATCAGGTCCAGCAACGGCAACGTGTCGTACCTCGACAGCTCGGCCGGCTGACGGTCACGCGCCCGTCGTCAGCAGCAGGAGCCTGCACTCTGCGCCCAGCCGGTGATGGGAGGATGTCCGCGTGGCCGCCGAGACCAGTGACCCGCAGACCCCCTCAACACCGAGCACCCGCGAGCGCCTGCGCGGTGCGGCACGCCTCACCGGACGCGTCCTGGCGTCGTGGCCCGTGCTGTGGATCGCCTTCGCGGTGGTCCACGTGGTCCTCATCAAGCAGTCGTGGGAGTGGGAAGGCGAGATCTACGGCGACGTCACGCTCTACGAGTGGTGGGCGCGCAACGGCCTCGACTCGGGCTGGTGGGTCGTCTTCGACACGCAGTGGGTGTACCCCGTCGGCGCGCTCGTGCCGATCACGCTGCCCGCGCTCGTGGCGGGCACGACGTACGGCTACGAGGTGGTGTGGTCCACGCTCGTCACCATGCTCGACGCGCTCGCGCTGCTCGCGCTCGGCAGCGCCCGTCCTCGCGGACGCGTCGCCGCCTGGTTCTGGCTCGCGTTCCTGCTCGCGCTCGGCCCGATCTTCGTCGGGCGGCTCGACGGCGTCATCGCCCCGATCATCCTGGTGGCCCTGCTGGTCGCGGTGCGGCATCCGGTCGTCGCGATGGTGCTGGCGACCGCCGGCGCGTGGATCAAGATCGCGCCCGGCGCCGTCGCGGTCGCGCTGTTCGCGGCAGCCCGCCGCCCGGTGCGCCACGTGCTGCTGCCCGGCGCCGCCGTCACCGCCGTCGTGCTGATCTGGGCCCTGGCCGGGGGCGCCGGCAGCCGGGTCTTCGACGTCTTCGGCGAACAGGGCGACCGCGGGCTCCAGGTCGAGTCCGTGGCGGCCACGCCGTTCCTCGTGTCCCGGCTGTGGGGCGCCGCGGTGACCGTCGAGTTCAACGACCGCATCTTCACGTACGAGGTGCTGGGCGACGCCGCGCTGCGGGTCGCCGGCGCACTCGACTACGCGCTGCCCATCGCCGTGCTGCTCATCGCCGTGCTCGCGTGGTGGGCCGGCCGCCGCCGCCCCGACCTCGCGGGCGACATCCTCCTGCTCACCGCCGCCGCCGAGCTCGTCGCCCTCATCGTCTTCAACAAGGTGGGCTCGCCGCAGTTCCTCGCGTGGGTCGGGCCGCCGGTCGCGGCGGGCATCGCACTCGCGTCCGCGGGGCGCCGGCACACCTGGGCATGGACCTGGCTCCCGCCCGCCGTCGGCGCGATCGTCGCCGCCCGCCTCACGCAGGAGATCTTCCCCCGGCAGTACGGAGAGTTCCTCGGGGCGTGGCCGCACATGGTGTGGGTCGGCGCGGCCCGCAACACGCTGCTGGTGCTGCTGCTCGTGGGAGCCGTGGTGCGGCTCGTGCAGGTCGCGGTGGGGGCGTCGCCCTACGCGCGGGTCCGGGCGACCGCACCCGCCGCCGGAGACGGCACGACGTCGGACGCCGACGACGCCCACGAGCCCGGCGAGGCCGACGCTGACGGCGAGGCCGACGCTGACGGCGAGGCCGAGCCGGCGAAGGCCGCCGCTGCCGAGCCCGCCGTGGCCGCGCCGGCGGGGTCTGCCGAGGCCGACACGTCCGCGACGAACTAGTACGTTCCGGGACCTCTCACCGCACTCCGGGACATCGCGTCACCGTTCCGTCGCCAGCCGTTAGCCGAGACGCCGCACAAGAAACCCCAGGCCGTCATCGGCTGCTGGTCAAGTCTTTCCTGTGCGCGTAGCGATCGTGGCAGAGTCCTTCCTCCCGCAGGTCAACGGGGTGACCAACTCCGTCCTGCGCATCCTGGAGCACCTCGAGCGGCGTGGCGACGAAGCCATCGTCCTGGCCCCCGACGCCGAGAACGGCTCCGTCCCGCCGTTCGTCAACGGCGCCCCCGTCGTCGAGCTGGGGGCCATCGGGCTGCCCGGGTACCCGGACGTCCGGCTCGTCGTCGGCAAGAAGTGGCGTACCGAGCGGACGCTCCAGGCGTTCGAGCCCGACGTGGTCCACCTGGCCTCTCCCTTCGTCCTCGGCTGGCGCGCCATCCTGGCGGCGGAGCAGATGGGGCTGCCGACCGTGGCCGTCTACCAGACCGAGGTGCCGGGCTATGCGGCCCGGTACGGCCTCCCGCACCTGGAGTCACTGCTGTGGCGCCGGGTCAAGAACATCCACGAGCGGGCGACCGTCAACCTGGCGCCGTCGACGGCGACGATGGCGCACCTCACCCGGCGGGGCATCCCCAACCTGCGGCTGTGGGGCCGTGGCGTGGACACCGAGTCGTTCCACCCGCGGTACCGCGACCAGGCCTGGCGCATCCGCGTCGGCGACGGCCGGGACGTGCTCGTCGGCTACGTCGGGCGCCTCGCCGCCGAGAAGCAGGTGGAGGCCCTCGGGGTCCTGGAGGACCTTCCGGGCGTCCGGCTCGTCGTCGTCGGCGACGGCCCCGAGCGGGCCGACCTCCAGGACATGATGCCGTCCGCCCACTTCACCGGGCTGCTGCGGGGCACCGAGCTGTCGCGCGCCATGGCGAGCCTCGACGTGTTCGTGCACCCCGGCGAGCTGGAGACGTTCGGCCAGACGCTCCAGGAGGCGCACGCGAGCGGCGTCCCGGTAGTCGCCCCCGCCGCCGGCGGCCCGCTCGACATCGTGCGCCACTCCCACGACGGCTGGCTCTACCCGCCCGGCGACCACGCCGCGCTACGCGGCCACGTCGTCGACCTGGTCGGCGACGAGCGCAAGCGCAAGGCGTTCGGCGCCGCCGCCCACGAACGGGCCCAGCGCCGCACGTGGTATGACATCTGCGAAGAGCTCGTCGGACACTACGAGGACGCCATCCGGGTGCACGCACGGGCAGCCTCGACATAGGCGTGACGCACAAGGAGACAGCCTTGCGGATAGTCCACGTCGCGAACTTCTACGGACCGCGGTCCGGCGGGATCCGGACCGCGATGCACGCCCTGGCCGGGCAGTACCTGGAGCACGGCCATGACCCCGTGCTCGTCGTCCCGGGCGAGCGGCCGGGGGTCTCGGTCGTGGACGGCGTCCGCGTCGTGACGATGGCGGCACCCCGAGTCCCCCTGTCCGGCGGCTACCGCGCCGTCGTCCGCACGGGGCAGGCCCGGCGCCTGCTCGACGCGCTGCGGCCCGACCGCCTGGAGGTCAGCGACCGCACCACGCTCGTCAGCACAGGGGACTGGGCGCGTGAGTCCGGCGTACCCTCCGTCCTCCTCCTGCACGAGCGGGTCGACGGCGTCCTGCGCGCCTTCCTGCCAGGGGGCGGCCCGGACGGGCGCATCCGCGAGGTGGGCGCGCGGACCATGCCGATGGTCGCCGACCGGTACAACGCCCTGGCGCTGCCACTGTTCGACCGGCTCGTCGCCACCACGGGATACGCGGCGGCCGAGGTGGAGCGGCTCCGGCAGCGCCCGTTCGCCCGGGGCCTCCGGATCCCGCCCCTGCACCGGGTCCCGCTCGGCGTGGACCTCGACCTCTTCCGGCCCGACCGGAACACGCCCGAGGCTCGGGAGCAGCTCGCCCCGCGCGACGCGGCGCTCGTCGTCGTCGCGAGCCGGCTGTCGAAGGAGAAGCGGGTCGACCTCGCGGTCGACGCGGCCGCCCAGGTACTGCACGACGGCCGGCCGCTGCGGCTCGTGGTCGCAGGTGCCGGACCGCTCCTGCCTGCGCTGCGCGAGCGCGCCGAACGGGCCGGCCTCCCCCACCGCTTCCTGTCCTTCGTGCCCGACCGAGAGCGCCTCGCGACCCTGCTGGCCTGTGCGGACGTCGTCGTCGCCCCCGGCCCGATCGAGACGTTCGGCCTCGCGGCGCTGGAGGCGCTGGCGTCGGGCACGCCGGTCGTCTGCTCGTCGACGAGCGCGCTGCCCGAGGTGGTGGGCGACGCCGGTGCGGCCGGGGCGCCCGAGCCCGCCGCGCTCGCCCTCGCCATCCACGAGGTCCTCGCCCGGGAGGTCACGGCCCGCAGGGCGGCGGCCCGCGCGCGGGCAGAGCTCTTCCCGTGGAGCGCCACCGGCGACGCGATGCTCGCCCTCCACCGCCGGGCCTTCTTCGAGCATCCAGAAGTCCTCCCGGACTCCGGCGCGCGCACCGTGCTGGCGGGGAGCCTGGGGTGAGCCCCGTACCCGTGATGGTCGCGCTGGGCGACTCGATCACGGTGGGCGTGGGGGACTCCGTCGGCGCGGACGCCGTCCACGGGCCCGGGTGGTCCGCACACCTCGCGGCGCTCCTGCGCGCGGACGCCTTCACGAACCTGGCGAACAACGGCGCCAGGTCGCGGGACGTGCACGGCACGCAGCTCCCCGCGGCCCTCGCCCTGAGGCCGACCCTCGCGACGGTCGTCGTCGGCGGCAACGACGTGCTGCGCAGCGACTTCGACCCGCGCGAGGTGGAGCACGACCTGCGCGCCACGGTCGGCGGGCTCCGCTCCGCCGGCGCGGACGTGGTGCTCGTGCGGCTGCCCGTCATCGGCCTGTTCGAGCTCGGGCCGCAGATGGTCCGGACGGTCATGCGGCGCCGCGTCGCCGCGGTGAACGCGGCGGTCGACGCGATCGCGGCGCAGCCGCCTGCCGGGGCCGGCACGGCGCCCGACGTCGGACCCGCTCCGGGCCGGCTGCTGGTCATCGACACCGCTCGGGCGAACGCCCCGAGCGGCCCGAAGGCGTGGCACATCGACCGGGTCCACCCGTCGCCCGCCGGGCACCGGCAGCTCGCGCTCGGGGTCGCGACCACCCTTGCGCGCGCCGACCCTCGGTACGCGCGGGCGCTGGGGGCCGACGTCGGACGCGCGGAGCGGCTGCCCGTCGCGCCCCATCCGCCGACCCTGCCGCAGCGGGCGTACTGGCTGGTCACGGCCGGTCTGCCCTGGTGCGTGAGCCGCGGGAGCGACTTCCTGCCCGGGCTCGTCCGCGCGGTCGTGGCCGACCTGCGCGCCGAGCGCGCGTTCACGCCCGGCTCGACGCTCGCCGGCCTCGCCGACTCAGGACTCGACCCGCGCAAGCGCCTCGGACGCCGCTGAGCGCGTGCGCGTCGTTCACCTCGGGGGCAGCGCCGCGTCATCCGCGCGAGGGGGACGGGCCACCTGACGGCGGACGACGCCGCGCTCAGCCTGCGCCCGCTCGGCGCGTACTCGACCGGCGTCTTCGACGCCGCCGCGGCGGAGGTCGTCGCCTTCCACGCGCAGAGCGACCGGCTGTTCTCCGCCGGACGTCCCCTCGCCGGACGGCTCGCTCGAGTTCCGCGTCTCCCGCAACCTGGAGCCGGAGTACGTGGCGGTCGCGAGTGGCTCGGCCACTGCGTACGTCGCGCTGCAGGAGGCGAACGCGGTCGCCGTCGTCGACCTGGCGTCCGCCACCGTGACGGGACGTGAACCCGCTCGGTGCCAAGGACTTCTCCGTCGCGGGCATCGACCCGTCCGACAAGGACGGGGTCGCCGCGATCCGTGAGGTGCCGGTCCAGGGTCTGTACATGCCGGACCGCCTCAACGCCTACACGGTGCGCGGCGAGACCTACCTCGTCTCCGCCAACGAGGGCGACGCCCGCGAGTGGGGCTCCTACGTGGAGCCGGTCCGGCTGAAGGACCTCGGGAAGAAGGGCCTCGCCCCGGTGTGCGCCGACTCCCCCGCCGCGGCGCTCCGCGGCGACGCCGACCTCGGCCGCCTCAACGTCACCACCGCGTCCGGCCTGTCCGACGACGGCACGTGCTACGAGGAGCTGTACGTTCGAGGTGGACGTGCTGCGGCAGCTCGGTCGCTGAGCTGGCGGTGCCTACGGTCCGGGACGCGGTAGTTGAGGATCAACCAGCCCTCCGGGACCATCTTGGACAGCGCCTCGACAGCATCGTCGTACGTGACAGCCTCCGCGCTGATCACGCGCGCGGAGGACTCGGCCTTGCCCGCGACCGCGGCGGCCGTGTCGATCGTTGCGAGGACCAGCATGCTGCCAGGCTAGGTTTGACTCTCGGGTTACCCGAGGCTGAACACTCGTGTCATGAGCGACAAGACCCTGCTGCCGATCGGCCAGTTCGCCAAGCTGGCGGGGATGTCCGTACACGCGTTGCGCCACTACGACTCCGTCGGGCTGCTCGCTCCTGCCGACGTCGACCCTGAGACGGGTTACCGGCGTTACGACCGAAGCCAGCTGGCTGCCGCGAGATTGATCAACGACCTGCGCTGGCTGGACCTGCCCATCCACCTGGTCCGCGACGTCATGGCCGATCCGGACTCCCCGGAGGCCCGGCAGGTCCTCGCAGCTCACGCTGACCATCTTGTCCGAGACCGGATGCAGCTTGACCGTCAGATCGCCCAGTCGACCCGCTACGCCTCAGAAGGAGTTCCCATGCCCACCACCGTGACCGGCACCGCACCCGTGCAGATCAAGCTCGGCGTCGCGGACAGGGACCGAGCCCGTGCCTTCTACGCGTCGGCGTTCGGGCTCTCCGAGAGTGTGATCCGCCGCACGGACGACGCCGACTTCACCGGCTACCAGTTCGGCACCTACGGTCAGCCCGGCTTCTTCCTGCTCGTCCTGTCGGAGCCGGAAGCGTTCGACCACCCGGGCCGGAGCACGATCGGCTTCACGGTCGAGGACCTCGACGAGGCGCACCGGCGTGCACTCGGCGCGGGTGCTACGGAAGCGGTTCCGATCAACTCGCCGCAGGGCATGCCCCGCAACTCCGCCGTCACCGACCCCGACGGCAACTGGCTCTGGCTCTACCAGGGCTGAACCTGGTGACCGGCGAGACGGCCGACTGCGCCGACGGCGTCGGACCGGGCCCCTAACCTGGGGGACATGACCATTCAGCGCATGGACAACGTCGGCATCGTCGTCGACGATCTCGACGCCGCCATCGCTTTCTTCACCGAGCTCGGCATGGAGCTGGAAGGCAGGACGCCGATCGAAGGACGCTGGGCGGAAGACGTCGTCGGGCTCGACGACATGCGAAGCGAGATCGCGATGATGCGGATCCCGGACGCCCCGGGCCGGATCGAACTGGCGAAGTATCACACCCCGAAGGCGATCACCCCCAAGCCGGAGATCACCCCGGCGAACACGCTGGGCCTGCACCGCGTCATGTTCGCCGTCGACGACATCGAGGACACCCTCGCCCGCCTCCGCCCGCACGGCGCCGAACTCGTTGGCGAAGTGACGCGCTTCGAGGACAGCTACCTGCTCTGCTATCTCCGCGGGCCGAGCGGAATCATCCTCGCGCTGGCCGAGCAGCTGAGCTGAGCATCCGCGCCTGGACCAGGTCATGGAACGACAACCCCCGCCCGTTCACCTGGACCAAGACCGCCGTCAGATCCTGGAACGCGCCGCCGCAAATCTTGATCGGATTCCTGGCGGAGGACACTAGAAGGGCAGCGCGTCCCAGCCGATGGGGCTCTCAACGATCGTGGAGCCGTCGCCTTCGCACGTCGGCGCGATCGTCCTGCGTGGCCGGGTTGTCGTGGCTGGGGTCGACGGTGTTGGCGGTGCGGGTGAAGGTGCGCCCGGTGGGTGAGGTCCACGCGATGGTGCCGGTGGTCTCGTCGCGAGTCACGGTCCAGCCACCCGTCGTCTTGGCCCTGTGGTGCCGGCGGCACAGCGGGTGAAGGTTGGCCGCGCGGGTCTGGCCCGGCTCGTCGCCGTGGGTCTCGGGGTCTCGGGCGCGCGTGTGGTCGAAGGGGTGGATGTGGTCGAGGTCGCAGCGTTCGGCGGGCCGGTCGCAGAACGGGAACGTGCACGTGCCGTCCCTGGCCTCGACCGCGCGGCGCAGCACCCGGCCGGGGACATAGGTCTTGGTGGAGTGGTCGGTCAGGATCCCGGTGAGGGGGTCGGTGACCAGCCGCTGCCAGGTCGCGTCCTCGGCGAGGGTGCGGGCAACCTGCGCGGGTACGGGTCCGTACCCGGACAGCTCGCCCGGGGCGTCGTCCAGGCCCAGGAGCGTCCCCGCACCGACGGTGACTCGCACCAGCGGACGCACCGGCACCGGGCGCAGCACGTACCCGGCCTCGCCGACCGACGCACCGCACGACGCGCAGCCCCCAGCGGCCGGGCGGACGAGCAGCCCACGGGACACCCCGCCCACGACCGTCCCGGCAGCTTCTGCAGGGGCGCTCTCGGCCGGGCCCGTGGCCACGCTGGTCGACGTCGTCGCTGCCGTCCCGCCGACCGTGCCGCCGGTCGGAGCACCGACGACGACAATGCTCGTCGTCGTGCTCGTCGTCGCGCACACGGACCCGGTGGATTGGCTCGCGGGCGCGGCCGTGGTGGTTAGTGTCTCGCCGTCGCCGGCGGTGGGCAGGATGCGGCCCGTCGTGAGGGCGACCAGCGCGTCCGCGCGGGCCTGGGCCAGGGTGCGGGCCTCGCCGGGGGTGCGGGAGACCTGGTGCCCGGCGTCGTCCAGAACCGCCCATACCGCGGCGGCGTCCCCGGCGGGCAGGTACGCGGTCAGGTACGCCATCGAGTTCTCAACCGCCTCCAGACGCACATACCGCTCGGCCGCGGCCGCCTTCCGGTTGATCTCCACCGCCTCCGGGGACGCCTTGACCGCCTCAGCCAGCATCCGCGTGCGCAGGGCCCGCAAGCCCAACCGCGGCGCGTCCGGCAGGACCTTCATCGTCGCGGCCCGCCGGTCGACGGGGTCGGCGAACACCCCGGTGAACGCCAGCACGTCCACCTTGGCAACATCCACCACCCCGGCGGTCAGGGCAGATCGGACCTCGGGCAGGTCTTCCAGCGCCTCACCCCGGGCGACCAGGGTCCGACCCACGGTCGGCGTGTGCCCGACCGTCGCCGCCAGCTCGTCCCCCAGGTGCTCCCGCTCGGCCGACCACGCCCGCCGCGCCGCGAGCTCCCCCGCAGCCGAGGCCTGCACCCCGGCAGCCCACGCCGCCAAACGGGAGCCCGCCGCCACGACCTCCACCAGCACGTGGTCCGCAACGTCCGCGACCTTCAGATCGCCCAGCAGTGCCGCAAGGCCGGGCCCTGGCACCGCACCTGCAAGAGCCGTCTCCAACGCCACGTCACGCACCGCAGCAGCCGCGTCATCGCTGACCGCTTCGCCCCCGACCAGCGCAAGACCGCGGCCCGTCAGGGACGGAGCCACGGGATGCACTGATGCCGCCGCAGAGACCGTGAACGCCCGACCGGTCGACGCTCTGGGCCCGGCAGTACGGGCATCCGACCAGGACATGTCCACGCCGTCGACCACAGCAGCAGCCCCGAACCCAGCACCGGCAGCCCCAGCGCCCACGGCGGCGGCCGTCGTCTGACCGCCAACCAGGCCGCCAGGGCCGGCCGCGGAAGCCGAGCCGAGCCACGGCGCGGCGAAGGCCTCCTCGACCCAGCCGCGGGCGTCAGCGAGCGGCAGACCGGCGTCGGCCTGCCCGCCCCACGCACCCCTCGACCACTCGAACACGTGTTCTATGCTAGTCGCTCGGTCTCGGCCCGCCACTCGAAACGCAAATCTGTGGATAACCCGGCCGATCTGGGAGAGGGCGCCCTGGCTGAGGACGCGATGCGCCCGGGAGACGCGTCATCTGAACGACCACGACCACGCTAGACCGAGCCACCCACACTCCCCCGGCAGAGCCGAACGGCTCCGCAACTCCGCAGGCCAGAACGGCAACTGCCCGGACAGGCCCGGACAGGAAGACTCCTCACAAGAAAGACACGACTCTCGCATGTGAGAGCCGATTTGGTTTGTCAGGTTTCCACTCCGGCGACAATTGGCCCCAACACGACGATTGCGCTCGGGACCCATCTGTGGGTTCACATTTCAAACGAGGGGTTGATGGTCGAGGTCGACAACGTGCACCCGGCGCCATAACAGATGGGCCTTGCCCAAGTAGCCTCAGCCAGCGGCTTCCATGTTCTTCGTGACCACGTCGATGGTCTGCTGCAGCTGCTCGGTCGGGCTGAACTCGACGACCTCGGTGCCGGCATAGAGCACAGGGGTGTGACCCGGGGGGACGTAGTAGGCATCGCCCGCCTCGAACGTCTCCTCGCCGGAGGAGGTCTTGTACGTCAGCTTGCCCGCAAGAACGTACCCCCAATGGGGTGACTGGCACCGGTCGTCCGGCAGGCCCTTGAAGAACTCTGAGAGGTCGGCGTCGGCGGTGTACTTCTCGAAGGCCACCGTATAGCCCCCTTCGAAGCCCTCCAGGTGACCCTCGTAGCCCTCCATCTCGACGTTTTCTGATGCGCTTGTCTTCGATGCCTTGGGCATGGTTCCTCTCCTTTCAGCGGTGAAATTTGAGAATGCGCGTCTCCCGATTGTAGATCGACGACGCCGGCGCTCGCGACTCGATGTAGTCCCCATCCCCGTCGATCAGTCGCCGGCCCCCTCCCGGTGCGGGAGCCGCTGCACGAGGCGCGTGCAGTGCGAATGCACGTGGCACCAGACGTCCGAGGCGTGCTGGTGGAGACGGCCGGCTCCGGGGACGCTCCAGTACCCCGGACGGAGTGAAAACGGAGTACGACGCATGACGAAGGCCCCCAGATCCGCAGAATCATGCGGCTGGGGGCCTTCGGTCGGCGGTAGCGGTGAGGTTGGAGAGCGGCCTTGGATGCAGTTGGACCGGCCCGGACAGAACCCGCGCTGACCAGCGCAAACACCTGCCCCGCGGTCGCCCGAGGTTGTACCGAGTTCGACGCGCCCGGACCGCAAACCGGAGTGAATCCGGAGTACCCCCGGCGGGGCCGAGGGTGGGGCGTCGTCCGGCTCCCTGCTACGCAGGTAAGACCATCAAGCAGAAAGCCCTCGGGCTCGTCTGGCAGCGGCTCACGCTCGCTGCGAGGCATGAGGTGCCCGCCTACGCGCGTGAACTGTGTGTCCTACGGCGTCGGCGTTCCGGTGAACGAGCCAGCGGGAAACCCGAGCCGAAGCATCGCCTCGGATGTGAACACGACCATGATCTCGTCGCCAGGGATGAAGACGCCGCCAGCCTCGGTGGGGATGCCTGCGACGAACCAGACCGGTCCAGCTGCGAAGTCGAACCGAAGGGCAGCCGGTAGCTCAAGCGTCCGGGCGGCCTCCGCGATGCGCCCGTTGGAGTAACGAGCGGGACCGAGTTCAAGCCGTTCCCAGTGGGTGTCCACGGCGAGGACCTGTTGGCCCATACGCGATCTCCACTCAGGATGATCCGTGACCGTCCAGCGCTCGGGACCATCGTCGCTCATGGCGAGGAACTTCGTGATCGGCTCACTGAAGACCTCGACGCCGTAGGGGTAGAACGTGTCCGTCCAGATCACCGAGACAGGACCGGCGCTCGTCTTCAACTCCACGCCCATGGCGGCGTGGTGCCAGTCGCCGTAGTCCCACTCCCGCGGCTCATCACTGAAGTTGTGGATGTCCCAGTAGTCGACGAGGTCGATACGGACCCCGACCAGCCCCGTCGTCTTCCGGTCGAACTCGCCCCTCACGCTCACGCTCACGAGGCGAACGATGCCTCATGCCCACACGCAAAAGGAAGACACGCCCTAGCTGTGCGGGTTGGTGGCCCGGCCACAGGTGGGTGCCTCGGGGTCCCTGATCCTCCGTCATCCGTCGGCGCGGGGCGCGTCTCGGACGTCGGTTCTGCCGGCAGTGCAATGGGTCCCGCCTCGTAGTGCTCAGGTGCGGTGGTGTGCGGTCTGGCGGGACCTGTTGCGCTGCTGGCGGGTTCGGTGTCAGGGTCCCGGTGGAGCCGATGGGTGACGGAGGATCAGGGGCACCGCGGTTCCCTCGATCCTCTTGATTCCCGAGGTGCCCGCGGGAGGCACTGGGGTTCCCGACACCTGTATCCGCGCATCGCCACACCATGACTCGACGGAAGGCCATCTCGCGTGCACGTCTCTGAGCTGCTCGAAGAGTTGCGTTCACGCGGCGTTCCCGAGGACGCCTACAGCATCGGCCAGGACCGCAACGACTCCTACTGCCTGACGGGCGCCTATGGGACGTGGCAGGTCTACTACAGCGAACGCGGTCTCCGGCGCAGCGAGCGGATCCACGCCAGCGAGGACGCCGCCTGCCGGGACCTCCTCAGCCGCCTACTGCGCGACGTCATGCGCTCCCAAGAGTGAACGACCCAGGCTCAGATCCGAAGAGCCCTTCTTCGCATGCGGGGCCGGGCGCCCCTTTGGCGATCGGCGGGGGTGCGCGAGGGCGCGCAGCGCCCGACGCGTCGGGGGTCCTTGCCGGGCGCCAAAGGGGCGCCCGGCCGGGCCGCGCCCGAAGGGCGCCTTGATCTGGTAGAGGTCAATTCGGCAGTCGTCGCCCTGTCCGGGCTCTCACCGTCGATGCCGACGTAGTCGATCGCGCCCGGGAGCGCCGAGCCCTTGAAGGGGCCCGAGCGACCTTCGTTTCCGGATGATTCTCGCGGGAACGAAGGGGCGCGGCTCGTCGAGTGCCACGATGAGCAGGCTGAACGCGAAGTCCTCACGGGCGTCGTCCCACAGGCCGTCTTGGAGCGAGACCGCCACGACCCGATCGCAGCCCAGACCGTGCTCTCGCAGGAGTTGCGCACCGGTCTCCAGCAGCGCCGGGACGTCATTCCCGGCCGCGTCCGACGGCAGCTCGACGTGGAACACGCGGGCCGGTGCCCCGTCTCGCAGCCCCTCGGGAAGTGGGTGCGGCCTCGGCATGACGAATTGTCCCGTTCGGCCCGACTGTGCCTCTTCAGGTGCCTCTGCCTGCCCGGCCGCAGGATCCTCCACAGGGTCCGGGTCGTCCTCGGCACTTACCGAGAACCGAAAGGACGGTAGCGGCCCGTCCTGCGTCTGCTCGATGCACTCGAAGGACAGCATCATGCTCCCGGCCTCGATGGCAGAGCCGCTCGCGCGCAGCGAGCCGGCCAGATGCTCGAAGAGCCTGGGCAGGTCGTCCTGACCCGGCCCTAAGGGAAGGTTCAGCCCGTAGATACTCGTCATCCCCACGGGAGAGCACTCTGGCACACCGCGCGTCGGGACGAGCGCCGCCGACCTGGAGGTTGCCCCGATTGCACGCTGGGCCGGCTCACAGCTGCGGCCCAGAGCCATGCATGCGCCGGTCGCGCTGCACCTGGATGAGTGCCACGCGGGTGTACGTCGTCGCGCGGTCGTACCGGCTCGCCTGCGTCGAGAGCCGCACGGATCGGCGCCGCGTCGACCTCAGCGTTGCTTCGAGGCGTGCGCGCGGGCCGGATCTGGGTGTGCGGCAGGATGGCATGTATGTGGGAATCGGATCGGGCACCAGAGATCGCGCGACGTTTCCTGGCGGATCTCGGGGGGCGCTGGCTGCACGTGCAGAGCGTCGGTCGGCTCGCGGATCAGCTCGCCGCCGATGCTGGGCTTCCGGATGACGTCCGGGCGGCCGCGTGGCTGCACGACGTGGGCTATGCCCCTGACTTGTCCCTGACCGGGTTCCACCCGCTCGACGGGGCTGTCTACCTGACCGAGTGCGGGGCTCCTACGGAGGTCGTCGGTCTTGTCGCGTGGCACACGGGTGCGGTGTGGGAAGCCGCCGAGCGCGGACTGTCCGACAAACTGGCCAGGATGCCTGTGCCGTCTGCGAAGTGGCTCGATGTGGTCACGTTGATCGACCTGGTCAATGGCCCTGATGGCGTCGCGACGACGCCGGAGAAGCGCGTCGCGGAAATCCTCAGCCGCTACGACTCGTCGCATCCTGTGCACCGCGCCGTGAAGTTCTCCGCGCCGGAACTCCTCGCGTCTTCCGCTCGTGCCCGCGCGACGCTGGGGCTACCCGATGAATGGCCGCTCGGCCCCGCTGAGCGCATGTGAAAGTCGGAGGCGCATCGATGGGTGCAGTTTCAATCCGTCGATCTGTTCGGGTGTCAGCCACTCGACCTCGTCGCTCTCGTCGCTCGTACGTCGCTCACCGCCGGTCAGTCGTGCGCGAAAGGCGATGGAGAACTGCTGGCGCACTTCGCCGTCGTCGTACGACATGACGTGGTGCGGGTTCGTGTAGGTGCCCGTGATCGTCTCGACTTCGACGTCGTACCCGGTCTCTTCCTTCACTTCCCGCACGACGGTGTCCGCGATGCTCTCGCCCGGCTCGTGTCCACCGCCGGGAAGTGCCCAACGGTCGTTGTCGGTCTTGTGGATCATGAGGACGCGGCCGTCGTCGTCGAGGACCACCGCTACGACGGAGGGCACGACGCTGTTGATGGCTGGCGCGTTGGGGTCGTCGATGTAGTCGATCCGTGGCATGCGGCCGACGGTACGCGCGATCAGACGGGTTCGGCACCCTGCCAGGTGCGCTCGAACGACTCCATGTAGTGGGCGAAGAGTCGGCCACCCGGAATCCGATTCATGTGCAGGATCGGATTGTGGCCGGCGGGCGCACCGTAGACGTGAACGTTGGCCAAGAGGGTGTCGTCGAACCGGAAGATGGACGCGTAGAGCGTGCTTCCGTGCTTGCGCGCCTCGATCCCTTCTTCGCCCAGGATCGGCTTGAGGTAGTTCCACGTGAGGCGGCATCGGGCGCTCATGAGATCGCCGATGCCTTCCTCCTCGCCACGAAGGGCGACGGCGGCAGAGTCCGGGTCACCGAAGAGCATGCGGACCCGCACGCCAGCACGGGCGCGAGCGCTGATGCGCGCCCCGAACTCCGGAATGCTGTCGTGGAGGAAGCTGCCACCGAACGCGAGAAGGTCGATCGACTCCTTGGCGTTCTCGATGAAGTCGATCCAGGACGACACGGGAACGGTGGCGCGGGTCGGGTAGAGGTCGACGAACTCCGCACGGGCCGCCGACTGGGAACGCGGGTCTGACTCCGTCGACGGCCAGAGGTACACGACGGTCTTCCCGAGAACCGACGCCGTCTTCATGCGGTGGGTCTGGTGAGGCATGCGGTCCTTCGTGATCCAGCGTTCGACGGTCTTGGGGTCGACGCCGACCTCTTCACCGAGCTGCTGGATCGACATTCCCTTATCGGTCATCGCTGCGCGCAGTCGCTCGTTCGACATCTGCCCTCCAAGGGCGTTCAGGGACGTTTCTAACGATTGGTAAGACGTCCCTAAACGTCCCGCAAGGGGGTGTGGCCGTCCCGTGCTCTCGCGGTTTCGTGGTTGTGGGCAGAGAGCCCGACACGAACCGAGGGAGATGCAGAGATGGCGACGTTCGCGGTGGACAGCAGCCGACAGCAGATGGTGGCGACCGGTGTGGTGGAGCCGGTCATGGAGTGGATCGAGACGGCGGACGGCAAGCGCCGGCCGGGTGACAGCCAGGCGCGGCACGAGGACACGGGTGCCCCGCTGTGGGGGGTGGAGGTGGTGTACCAGTCCGAGTCCTGGGGTCGGGTCTCGACGGAGTCGGTGAAGGTGACGGTGCCGGCGCGGGAGATGCCCGCCCCGTCGCTGTTCACGCCGATCCAGTTCAACGACCTGGTGGCCTCGGTCCGTGTCGACCGGCGCAACAACGGGCTCTCCACGTCGTGGGAGGCGTCCGGTATCGCGACGATGGCCGGTGCCTCGGCCAAGGCGGCGTGACCGATGGCCTCCGACACGATGTCGTCGGGGGTGGCGGGGGCTTCGGTTCCCGCCCCCTCGGCGGGGGAGGCGCTGCAGCTCGGCGCGTACGTGGTCGGGCTCGTCGGGCAGGACCGGCTGGAAGCGGTCGGTTGGGAGGCCGCGGAGCGGGGCTGTTCATGCACGTCACGGACGCGACGCACGGCGAGACGATCGCGCACCTTCTCGGGCTGCGCCCGCGCACGGACGCCGAGCACTTCGCGGGACGTAGCCGCTCGTACTGGTCTGGCTGGTCCGGGCGGGTGCCAGTGCTCGTGACGGCCCCGCTGGCTCTCGGTGGCCTGCCCGCCCGCCGCCCGTGGGCGTGGACGGCCGGCGACGTGAGAGCGGTGGCCTGAGGTGTCCCGGGCGCAGTCACTCGCCGCTGCGGCGGACTACCTGTTCGAGGCCGTGAACGGTCTGGATGGTGCCGCCAAGGTGCTGGACGGTGCCGGGGTCTTCGGCGCTGCCGGCCAAGCCCAGAAGCTGCACGACGGCGTCGCGGGCCTGCACACGGAGATCAGTCTCGCGGCCTCGGTCGCGCACCGGGCCGAGCGGCCCGAGTTCTACGACGAGTCCGGCCGGTGGGTCGGCCGCACGGATGGAACGGAGAAGAGCTGATGGCACGAGAGACGACACGCCGGGTCAACCGGCAGGTGGTGGAGGCGCTGGAGGCTGCACAGATCGCGGGTGAGCGTTCGTCCGAAGCCTGGCTCGCGCTCATGACACATCTTGCCGAGGTAGGCGTGGTCACGCGGCTGCATGACGACCTGTGGGCCGACGCCGCCTCGCTGCAATCTCGGCTGGACACGTTCCGCGACCAGGTGAACGCGCGCCTGCGCACCGAGCGGGACGGAGAGGGCCGATGAGCCCCCGCCGGCCCTTCCGCGATGCCCGCCCCCGGGCACGATCCCAGATCGTCGCCGCGACGACCGGCCGGCCGGGCAAGGCCGGTATGGCCTGGCGGGTCCTGGTCTGGGTGCTGCGGGTCGTCCTGGCCCGGGCGTGGCTGTTCACCAGGGCCTCGGGCGGCTGGATGGTCAAGCACCCCGCCGTCGCGGTCCTGGGTCTGGCCCTGGCATGGCTGTGGTGGGGCATCCTGACCGTGGCGGAGTGGCCGGGGGATCGCAAGACGGGGCCGCTGCTGGTCCTGGTCGCATGCCTGTGCCCGGGGCTGTTCCTCGGGGTGTGGGCGGCTCTGGCGCCGCGCCACTACGTGCGGGTCACCCACGCCCGCGCCGTTGCCCGGAGCTGGGCGCAGACCGCTGCCTCGTGCGGCCTCGGCACCCGCGGGCCGGACGGCGCCACGGTGGTGTCCCGGCTGCGGCGCGTCGCCCACGAGAACGGCGCCGTGGTGCTGCGGGTCGAGACCTCGCCCGGGCAGACCCTGGACACCCTGCACCGGGCCGCGCCCGCGATCGCGACCGCCTACCGGGCGCACGGGTACGAGACCCGGACCGTCAAGCCCGGCGTGCTGGACCTGGTCCTGTTCACCACCGCCCGCCTCGCGCCCCGCACGGCCGGGCTGCCGAACCCCGACCTGATCACGACCGACGCCGTGCCCGTGGGCCGCACGCGTGGTGGTGCCCCCTGCGCCCTGGTGGTCCGTGGCCGGCACACCCTGATCGTGGGTGCCTCCGGCGCCGGCAAGGGCTCCGTGCTCTGGTCGGTCGCCGGTGGCCTCGCCCCCGCGATCCACGCCGGCGTGGTCCGGCTGTGGGGTGTGGACCTGAAGAAGGGCCTGGAGATCGAGACCGGGCGGCCCCTGTTCGGGCACGTGGCCTACACCGCTGCTGATGCCGTGAGCGTGCTGCGCACCCTGCTGCAGGTCTCCGACGACCGGGGCGACGCCATGCGCGGCAGGTCCCGCCTGCACCAGCCCCGACCCGGGGACCCGCTGCACGTGCTGGTGATCGACGAGCTGGCGGACCTGATGGCGTACTCCGAGCTCGAGGTACGTCGTGAGGCCGAGCGGCTGCTGTCCAAGATCCTGACCCAGGGCCGCGCGCTGGGCGTCGTGGTGGTCTCCTGCGTGCAGAACCCCCGCCAGGAAGCCCTCGGCGGGACCCGGAACCTCTACACCCAGAAGGTCGCCCTGCGCCTGGACTCCGACTCCGAGACGGAGATGGTGCTGGGCGGGCTCGCGCCCCTGGCCCCGGCCCACACCATCAGCCCCACCGATCAGGGCACCGCGTACCTGGTCGGGGAGGACGGCGCCCCGGTCCTGGTGCGGTTCGACTACTGGCCCGACGACCTGATCCGCACCGTGGCCCTGCACTACGCCGCACCCGCCGAGCACACAGCCCCGGTGCCCCGCTCGGGCATCGACGCGGCCAGCGCCTGGGCCAAAGCCGGCCGGCGCCTCCACGCCGTCGACGCCGACGAGACCGACGCGCTCGAGGACACCACGCCCACCGAGGCTGCTCCTGGGCCCCGGCCGCGTAAGCCCCGCGCTCCGCGTAAGCCTCGTGCCCCGCGCCAGACCGTGACCGAGGAGGTCTCGCCATGACCCGCACCACCGTCCGGATCGCCGCCGACTCCCGCCCCGTGCTCGTGTTCACCGTCGCACTGACCGTGGCCGTCGCCCTGGCGAGCTTCGCCCTGTCGTTCTCCTCGCTGCGCGACGCCGCCCTGTGGGGCAGGGTCCCCACCTCCCTGGCGTTCCTCGTCCCGGTCGTGATCGACGCATCCGTACTCGTCTACGGGCTCGTCGCCCTCGTGCTGCGCGCCCGGGGCCACTCCAGCGCGTGGGCCTGGACCCTGATGCTGGGCTTCACCGTGGTCTCGATCGGCGCGAACGCCGCCCACGCCTACGACGTCGCCGGATACGTGCGCATCGTGGTCGGCGTCGTCCTGGTCGCCCTCGCACCGCTGTCCGTCCTGACCAGCACCCACGCCCTGGCGTCCCTCGTCGTCGCAGACGCGCCGGCTGTCACGCTGGAGCCTGCACCCGTGGTCGATCCCGCATCGCGCGCCGTCGCGTCCGTGCCGGCTGCCATCGAACCGGCCACCGTCGCCGTGCCCGCGCCCGTCGACGTGACGCCCGAGCCGAAGCCCGAACCGGTGCCGGTGCTGGGTCCGGTCCGCTCCTCGCGGGGACCCCGGACCCGCCCGGTGCCCGCGGTCCGCCCCGCCGGGCAGAGCATGCTTCCCGGCTTCGGTGTCGTGGGGGCCGAAGCATGAGCGCGGGAACGTCGTGGATGCTCGGCGCGCTGTGCGCCCACCCCGAGCTGCGCGACCTGCCGTGGACCGCTGAGGACGCCTCGTCCTGGGACCGGGTCCGCATGGCCAAGGTCTGCGCCGCCTGCCCGGTCCTCGCGGCGTGCGCGGTGTCGGTGGCGACGACGGACACCACGGCCGGGTTCTGGGCCGGTCACGACCGTACCGAGCCCGACCTGCCCGAACAGCCGGCTTTCCTGGGCCTCGACACCCTCGGCGTCGTTACGGCACGGAAGGCGGCGTGAGCATGCGTCTGGATGGTGGGCTGTCGCCGGTCGTGGATGACGACCTGGCCCGCGCTGCGGCCGAGTCCGCCCGGGTCTGCGTGCGACCCCTGGTTCGCTCGGTCCACGACCGGGTGACCGGGACGACGCACATCGTGCCTATCCCGTGCGGGTCCACCCGGGAGGCGGTCTGCCCCTCGTGCGCGGACAAGGCGCGCCGGCTGCGCATGCACCAGTGCCGCGAGGGCTGGCACCGCGAGGACGAACCCCCGATGCCCGCCCCGGCCGACGAGCCCACGACGGACGACGCCGACGACGAGGACACGGCCGATGACCTGGACGGCCCCGCCGGCGATGACGAACGGCAGATCCGTTCCACGCGCCGGATCCAGGACGTGCCGGCCCTGCCGAAGCAGGAGATGAGCCAGGGCACGATCGGGCGCACGTTCACCGACCCCAAGACGGGCCGGGTGTTCCGCCCCTCGATGTTCCTCACCCTCACGCTGCCCTCCTACGGGAAGGTCCGTGACGGCGGGCTGCCCCGCAACCCGGGCACGTACGACTACCGGCGGGCAGCTTTGGACGCGCTGGTGTTCTCCAAGCTGGTGGACCGGTTCTGGCAGAACCTGCGCCGCTGCGCCGGGTACAAGGTGCAGTACTTCGCGACCGTCGAGGCTCAGAAGCGACTCGCCCCGCACCTGCACGCCGCCGTCCGCGGTTCCATCCCGCGCAAGACAGTCAAGGCCGTCGCCGCCGCGACCTACTACGCCGCCTGGTGGCCCCCGATCGACACCGTGCGGTACAGCACCCGGGTCCCGGTGTGGGACACCGAGACGGCCGGCGGCGCGTACGTCGACCCCGACACCGGCGAGGTCCTGCCCACCTGGAAGGAAGCCACCGCCCGCCTCGAGCGGCCCCTGCACGTCGCCCGGCTCGGTACACAGGTCGACGTCAAGGGGCTGCTGGCCGGCACGAAAGACTCAGAGCGCACCGTGCGCTACCTGTGCAAGTACCTCACGAAGTCCATCGCCGCCACCTACAACCCAGACACCGACCACGACGACGACGAGCCGACCCCGCACGCGGCCGCGTACGCGCGGCACGTCGACCGTCTGCACGCCGAGGTGCGGTGGCTGCCCTGCGGGCCGAGCTGCGCGAACTGGCTGCGCTACGGCGTCCAGCCCAAGGACCCCGGCCCCGGCCTCGTCCCCGGGCAGTGCCCGTCCCCGGCTCACGACCGGGAAAACCTGGGCCTGGGCGGTCGGCGCGTCCTGGCCTCGCGGCAGTGGACCGGCAAGACTCTCACCGAGCACAAGGCCGACCGGTCCGCCGTCGTCCGCGCCGCACTCACCGCTGCCGGGTTCGAACCCGAAGACGCAGACCGACTCGCCGCCGACCAAGAAACCGACGACGGACACGCCCGATTCATCTGGCGCGCCCCCGAAGCCGGCACCTTCACCTACCCCGCCGTGATCGCCGCATCCCTACGGCAAGCCATCACCTGGCGCGCCCAGTACGCCCAGGCCAAACAAGCCCTCGGGCACCCGCCCGGGCCTGTGGACAGTCAATCGGCAACACCAACGCCGGCAGCGGCTTGACCACCACGAAGGGGGACGTGATGACGAACAACGAGAGCATGCGGCGTCGTCTGATGACGCCGGAGGAACTGGCGGAGTACCTGGGTGTGACGCTGCACTGCGTCTACGCGTGGTCGAGCCGGGGCGGCGGGCCGAAGGTGCTCCGTGTCGGGGCCCGGCTGCGCTACCGGCCGGACGACGTCGAAGCGTGGCTCGAGAGCGTCACCGACGATCGGAAGGCGGCCTGACATGGCGAGGACTCCGATTGCTCCGGGACGGTGGGGCCGAATCAGTCGCAAGGAGTTGGGTCCGAACGTCTGGCGCGCGCAGGTGCTCTACCGCGACTTCGCGGGCAACCTGCACAAGCTCGAAGCGCGGGGCCGCTCGGGTGCAACTGCTCAGCACGCGCTGGAGGACAAGCTTCACCAACTCAGCAGTGACGATCCGTTCGGCGGGTTGACGGCGATCGAACCGGGTACCCGCATGTCGGACGTGTTCGACCAGTGGTCTCGTGAGAAGCGGGCTGAGGGGCAGGTGTTATCCCAGTCGATGAACACCTACCTCGGGACGCTCGATCGTGTTCTTCGGCCGGCGCTCGGCGGTCTGCGAGTCCGGGAGGTGACTCCGGTCGCGGTGAACCGGGTGCTCATGGCGCTCGTCGCCTTGGGGAAGTACGACACGGCGCGGCAGGCTCGCAACGTGCTGACGCAGGTGATGACCATGTGCGTCCGGTATGGCGCGGCTCCCTTCAACCCAGTTCGGGACGCGGTGACGGTCCGCAAGCCGAAGCGGCCCGAGGTGCGGACGCTCGAGCTGCGAGACATCGCGACACTGCGCAAGGCGGTGCGCGCCTGGGAGGACCGTCCCGCCAAGACCCGAGGTCGCCGCAACATCACGTTGCTGCCACAGATCGTTGACACGATGCTCGGTACCGGGCTGCGCATCGGCGAGTGCCTGGCGCTGCGGCAGGATGACCTGCGGCTAGACGCCGAAGTACCGACTCTGACGGTGACAGGCACAGTCGTGCGGGTCGAAGAGACGACGGCCCACGGCACGGTCCAAGGGCGCCTCGTGCGGCAGTCCAAGCCGAAGTCCGACGCGTCACGCCGGACGATCACACTCCCCGAGTTCGTCGTCACGGCACTACGGCAAGCCATCGACCTCGGGCTCGACGGCGGGCCGGACAAGCTCGTGTTCCCGTCCACGAAGGGCACGCCGCGCTCCCCCGCTCGGGTCCGTGAGCAGCTGCAAGAGGCGCGCGAGGGAACCGGTGTGAAGGTGACGCCGCACGACTTCCGCCGCACGGTGGCGACGCGGGTCGCGAACGAGACGACGATCGGGAACGCCTCCGCGCTCCTCGGTCACGCGGACGAGGGCACGACGGTGCGGCACTATGTGAGGCGGACGCACGTCGCGCCCGACATGCGCGAGGTCATCGATCAACTCGTCCAGCAGGCGGACGAGCGCGAGGGTCCCGAGACCAAAACGGAGTGAAAACGGAGTACGACGCATGACGAAGGCCCCCAGACTCGCAGAATTCTGCGGCTGGGGGCCTTCGGTCGGCGGTAGCGGTGAGATTCGAACTCACGGTGGACTTTCACCCACACACGCTTTCGAGGCGTGCTCCTTAGGCCGCTCGGACACGCTACCTATGCCCGGCTGACCGGGCCGTTGAAGGATACCCGGTCCGGGCCTCCAACGCCGAATCGTCCCCTTGACCAGCCGGTAGCGCACTGGCTAACCTCATGCCCGCCGCGGTCTACAACGTTGTACAGATCCTGCCGCGGTCACGTCGACGACGACACGCCCTCATGGAACAGGGCGCCACGGATCGAGAGGACAAAACCCCATGAGTCGTACCCGTCCCGCCACCCGCTTCGCCGTGGCGGCGCTGACCGGGCTCGCGCTGCTCGCCCCCGCCGTCCCGGCCGCCGCGGGCGCAGCCACCAGAACCAGCACCAGCGCCACCGCCGCCACACCCGCCACCGCCCCCGAACCCGCCTCTGGCGGCATCAGCGTCACCGGCGAGACCTCGCCGATCCACGACCCGGCCCTGATCGTCGACGACGAGGACGGCACCTGGTACGTCTACTCGACCGGCCTGCTCAACCGCGAGAACGGCGGCACCGTCCAGATCTGGGCCTCGCACGACGAGGGCACCACCTGGGCCTACGAGGGCACGGTCTGGGACCGGATCCCGGCATGGATCGACGCGCACTTCGCTGACGGCGACCTGCCGGGCAACCTGTGGGCGCCGGAGATCTACGAGCACGACGGCACCTACTACCTGTACTACTCGGCGAGCCGTTTCGGCACCAACAACTCGGTGACCGCCCTGGCGACCAACACGACGCTGGACCCGGACGACCCCGACTACGAGTGGGTCGACCAGGGTCCGGTGGTCACGTCGCCGAACCCGATCGAGAACGGCAAGACGTTCAACGCGATCGACGCCGGCATCGTCGAGGACGCCGACGGCACGCCGTACATGGCGATCGGCTCCTTCTGGTACGGCATCTTCCTCGTCGAGCTCGAGTGGCCGAGCGGCAAGCTCGCCCCCGATGCCCTCGCGAACGCCACGCACCTCGTGGACCGCTTCATGTGGGGCAACCCGGTCGAGGCGCCGTACATCTACTCCCACGACGGCTGGTACTACCTGTTCGTCTCGTTCGACTTCTGCTGCCAGGGCGCGAACAGCACCTACAAGGTCGCGGTGGGCCGCTCGCGGAGCATCACCGGCCCGTACCTCGACAAGGACGGCAACAACATGTTCGGTGGTGGCGGCACGGTCATCCTCCAGTCGCACGGTGGGATGGTGGGCACCGGCGGCCAGTCCGTGTACGACGACGTCCTCGCCTTCCACTACTACGACGCCCTGAACGAGCAGATCCCGTACTTCCCGACACTCGGCCTGCACCGCCTCGCGTGGGAGGACGGCTGGCCCGTCGTCGACCAGACGGTCGACCCGGCGACGCTCACGACGGCGCCGCAGGCCGCGAGCGTCCCCGCCGGCCGCACCGCGAGGTTCACGGCGGTCGCGGAGGGCACGCCTCTCCCGGTCATCACCTGGGAGGTGTCCGACGACGGCGGCGCCACCTGGCACGCCCCCGCGGGCGGGCAGCCGGTGACGAGCCCGGACGGCACGTCGACCCTGACGCTCGTCCGCGTCAACCCGCTGCACGACGGCCTGCTCGTGCGCGCGACGGCGAGCAACGCCCACGGCCACGAGACGAGCGAGCCGGCCACGCTGACGGTGACCCGAGGCCGCCCGTAGCGCACGTCCGGTTCGAGAACACCATCAGGTACCGCCACGCCAGGCGCTGCGATACCTGATGGTGTTCTCGAACCGGACCCCGAGCGACCCGAGGTCACGTCACACGCAGGGCGATCCCTCGTCCCACGCGCCCTTGACGTCGGCGCCCGGGCGGGACCCGAGCGTCCACCACAGCGCGGTGTGGTTGACCCCCGCGCGGGAGACCACGTCGCCCTTGAAGTAGGCGGTCCCGGCGGACCAGGCCGGGCCGCACGCGGCCGGTGCGGGCGCCGGCGTGACCGTGCCCGTCGGCTGCCACGGGCCGAACGAGGCACCGGGCTCCTGGTTGCGGGTCCACCACTTCGCGGCGTACTCGACGCCGTCGTGCGTCACGACGTCGCCCTTGGTGTACACGCCGGCGGCGTACCAGGGGTCGGAGGCGTCGGCAGCGACGAGCGGGCCCGGCGTCGAGAGGCGCAGGGTGTCGGCGAGCGCCGAGCCGAGCTCGTTCTCGTGGTCCCCGGTGATGTCCCAGAAGAACGCGCCACCGTAGCCGCTGGTCGCGACCCACTCGGCCTTGTCCGTCACGGAGCGGGGCGTGTCGAGGCTCCACCACTCGTTGCCGTCCCAGCGGTACGCGGCGCCGGCGGTCTCGTCGTAGTACTCCTCCCCGACGGAACGCAGGAGGTTGTAATTGCGGGTGCCGATCGGGGCGCCCGCGGCGGCGCCCGGCGTCGGGTCGGTCACGCCGGACCAGCCTTGCCCGTACGCGGCGAGGCCGAGGTTGATCTGGTCGTCGCGGTAGCCGGCGGCCCGGTAGGCGCCGAGGAGGTCGTCCGCGGCAAGACCCCAGTTGGCCCACGAGCCGGGCGTGTCGGGCCACTCGTACTTGTGCAGGTTGCCCTGGTGACCGGTCCGGTCCGCGACCCAGGTGCCGTGGTAGTCGTAGCCCTGGACGTTGAGGAAGTCGATCACGGCGGACAGGCGCGGGTTGACCCAGCCGCCGTTGGTCCGCGGCCACCAGCCGGCCGGCGCGAAGCCGGTGAGCAGGTAGTCCTCGCCGGTCTCGGCGCCCACGGCGTCGAGCCGCGCACGGAGCAGCTCCATGAACGCGAGGAAGTTCTCCTGGTCCTCCTCGGGGCGCGGGCTCGGGTGCTCGCCGTCGGCCCCCGGCCACTCCCAGTCGATGTCGATGCCGTCGAAGATCCCGGCCGCGACGCCCTCGCCGCCCTGCGCGCCGTACACCGGCAGGTTGCCGCGGATGTACAGGTCGATGCACGACTCGACGAGGCGGGCCCGGCTCTCGGGCGTGGCGACGGCGTCGGAGTAGTTGTCCGACCAGGTCCAGCCGCCGATCGAGATGAGGATCTTCAGCTCCGGCGCGACGGCCTTGAGCTCGCGGAGCTGGTTGAAGTTGCCGGCCAGCGCCTGGCCGGCGGTGTCACCGACCCCGTCGACGGAGTCCTCCGCGGCCACGAGGTGCAGGTAGTCGGCGTCGGGGTCGCCGTCGATGCCCTCCGGGCCCACGGTGTCGGCGATGTCGCACACCAGGTCGCTGGTGATGTTGCCGAAGGCGTAGTTGAGGTGCGTCAGGTCGGAGACGGCACCGGTGCGGACGAGGTCCGCGACCTGGTAGTCGCCGCCCGGCGGCACCCAGGCCGGGAAGTAGCCGACAGCGTTGTAACCGTTGATGCCGTCGGGGTCCGGCGCGACGGTGCCCGAGGACGTCCCGGGCGCCTTCTGGGGCGCGGCTGCGGTCGCGCTCAACGCGGCGGGGCCGAGGGTGAGGGTCACGATGAGGCCTGCGGCGGCTGAGCCTTGGAGGATGCCGCGGAGTCGTCGGCGATCTGATTGCTGCTCGGACATGCTGCTCCTTGCGGTGCGTCGGCGGTGCGGGCCGGTCCGTCCCGGCCGGCCCGCGGTCGGGCTGCTGTGCTTCGACGTGGTTGTCCTCGCCTGAGACCGGAGTGCAGCGCAGGGTGAGGGCCGAGGAACGAGGCACTCGCCCGGAGCGGAACGCAGGGCTCAGGCGACCAAAACGACGTGCGACCCGGACCTCGCTGTCCAGGTGGGACGACGTTAGCGGTGTGAACCGGATTACGCCAGAGTCCTAGCGAAAGAGTCCTACCGAATTCGTCGCGGGCCCGACCTGTGGCGCAGGCCTCATAGGAACGGCACAGGCCGGCACCAGGGTCCGCATGGGCGGACAGCGTTCTCTAAGGGTTCAGGTGAGAGTCACCTCCTGTTCACCCCCGGAGCCACCCCATGTCGCCAGTCCTGCTCTACGCGGTCGACCTCGTCGCCGTCGCCATCCTCGTGTTCGCCCTCTACTTCCCCCGCCACCGGCGGCGCGACCTCGTCGTCGCGTACCTGGGCGTGAACGTCGGCGTGCTCGCGGTCGCCTCGACGCTGGCGGCGAGCTCGGTGGCAGCGGGCCTGGGGCTCGGGCTCTTCGGCGTCCTGTCGATCATCCGCCTGCGCTCCTCGGAGCTGTCGCAGCACGAGGTGGCCTACTACTTCGCCGCCCTCGCGCTCGGCCTCCTCGGCGGCCTCGGCACCAGCGCCGGCTGGCTCGGGGTCGCGGGCACCGCGCTGATCCTCGTCGTCATGGCGTTCGCCGACCACCCCCGCCTGCTCGCGCGGCACCAGAGCCAGACCGTGATGCTCGATCGAGCGGTGAGCGACCAGGCGGAGCTCGTCGTACGCCTCGAGCAGGTGCTCGGCGGGCGCGTGCACTCCGCGTCGGTGCAGCGGCTGGACCTCGTGAACGACACCACGCTCGTCGACGTGCGGTACACGCTGCCCGAGGGCGGCCGGGGCCCGGCCCACCGCGCCCCGGTCGTCGGGCAGGCGACGGCCCCGACGTCGGACCACACCGCGCTGCAGGGGGTGTCCCGATGATCGCCACCGCCCTCGCCGGCCACGCCCCGGTCGACCTGGACGAGCTCAACGCCACGGCGGCGCTGCAGACCCGTCGCGACCGCAAGTACGTCCTCACGCAGGACGAGTGCCGGGCTCTCCTCGCCGGCCTCGACCCCGCGACGCGGGTCCTCGAGATCGACGGCGCGCGCGACTTCGCCTACGAGTCGACGTACTTCGACACCCCCGACCTCGCCGCCTTCCACCTCGCCGCCGGCCGCCGCCGGCGCCGCTTCAAGGTCCGCACCCGCACCTACGTCGACTCCGGGGCGTGCTTCGTCGAGGTGAAGACCCGGGCGGCCCGCGGCACCACCGTGAAGGAGCGCCAGGTGCACGACGACGTCGCGGTCCGCCTCGGCGCGGACGGCACCTTCGTCGACGCCCGCCTCGCGGAGGCCGGCGTGGCGGGCCCGCCGGCCCACGCGCTCGTCCCTACCCTGCGGTCCTCCTACCGGCGCACCACCCTCCTGCTGCCGGACGCGCGGGTCACGCTCGACACCGGGCTGACCTGGGACGTGCCCGCCGGATCGGCCCGCGCCGGCCTCGGCGAGCTGGTCGTCGTCGAGACGAAGACGGGCGGCCCCGGGCCGTCGTCGGCGGACCGCCTCCTGTGGCGGTCGGGTCACCGGCCCGACCGCATCTCCAAGTACGCGACCGGGCTCGCGCTCCTGCGCCCCGGCCTCCCCGACGCCCCCTGGCGTCGCCTGATCCGGCACCGCCTCGTCACCGTCGCGGCCACCCCCAACGTTTCCACCGAGAGGACCGTCTGATGCGTATCACCCGCCCCCGTCCCCTGCTCAGCGCCGCCCTCGCCGGGACGCTCGTCTTCGGCGCCCTCGCGGGCTGCAGTGCCGTCGCCGCGACCGAGACGACGACCACCACCACGACGGAGTCCACCGAGACGGACACGTCCACGGGGACCACGACCACCGCGGTGGCGCTCGACGTCACCGAAGCCCTGGCCGACAACAAGGACTACACGGAGACCGCCGCCCTGGCGGACGAGACGTGGGACGCCTCCGACGAGGTCGCGATCACCCTGGAGGGCGACACCGCGAGCGCCTCCGGCGACGGCGTCACCGTGGACGGCTCGACCGTGACGATCACGGCCCCCGGCACGTACCGGATCAGCGGCACGCTCACCGACGGGCAGATCGTGGTGTCGTCGGCCGTCGAAGGCGTGGTCCGGCTCGTCCTGGACGGCGCCGACATCACCAGCTCGACGACTTCCGCGATCGCGGTCATGGAGGCCGACAAGGTGTCCGTCGTGCTGGCGGACGGCACCCAGAACAGCCTCGAGGACGCCTCGACCTACGAGTACGCGGACGGCGAGGACGAGCCGAACGCAGCCCTGTTCTCCGCCGCGGACCTCGTGATCTCCGGCGGCGGCTCGCTCGACGTGACGGGCAGCTCGAACGACGGCATCGCCTCCGAGGACGAGCTCGTGATCGCGGGCGGCACCATCACGGTGACCGCCGTCGACGACGGCGTGCGCGGCAAGGACTACCTGGTGGTCACGGGCGGCACGCTCGACGTGACCGCCCAGGGCGACGGCCTCAAGTCCGACAACGAGGACGGCACGGACGACGACGGCGACACCGTCGGCTACATCGCCTTCCTCGGGGGCGACGTCACGGTGAGCTCCGGCGACGACGGCGTCCACGCCGAGTCGGACCTCGTGATCGGCGACGGGACCCTCACGGTGACGGAGGCCGTCGAGGGCCTGGAGGGTGCGCACATCCTTGTGGCGGGCGGGACCGTCGACGTCACCGCTTCCGACGACGGCCTCAACGCCGCGGGCGCGACGAGCACCACGACCGACGACACGACGGCGGAGAACGCCGCGGCGACCGCCCCCGAGCCGCCGGCCGGCGGCCCCGGCGGCGGTGGCGGCGGGACGGGCGGCGAGGCCGCGGGCGACTTCTCGCTCGCGATCACCGGCGGCACCCTGACCGTCGACGCCGGTGGCGACGGCCTGGACTCGAACGGCACGTTCACGATCACGGGCGGTGACATCACCGTCTTCGGCCCGACCAGCGACGGGAACGGCGCCCTCGACAGCCAGGGCACCTTCACGGTCGACGGCGGCACGGTGATCGCCGTGGGCTCCGCCGGGATGGCGCAGAGCCCGGGCGCCTCGTCCGCTCAGGGCTGGGTCGCGGCCACGTTCGACACCCTCTCGGCGGGCACCGTGCTCCAGGTGACGGACGCGGACGGCACCGTGGTCGCCGAGGTCACGCTGACCAAGGACACCCGGTCGGTGGTCCTCTCCGGCGCCGAGGTGCAGGACGGCGCCACCTACACCGTCGTCGCCGACGGCAGCGAGGTGGCGACGGCCACGGCCGGCGAGGCGGTGGCCGGCGGTATGGGCGGCATGCGCCCCTGACCGAGCTGCTCACCCCGGCAGCACGACGCCGGAGCGCACCTTCCGTACGGGAGGTGCGCTCCGGCGTGTGTCAGTAGACGTACGGCCAGCCCTCGGAGTCGTAGGCGAGCAGGTTGATGCCGAGCAGGGCCGTGCCGGCGTCGTTGTAGTAGTGGTAGAAGAGCACGTCGGCGTCAGTGTCCGCGAGGACGGCCTGGTGGCCGGTCCCGTGGAACGACCCGTGTCCGGCGAGGACCTCCGTGCCGCCGCCCGACGTCATCGCGACGCCGTTCCGGTCCGCGTACGGGCCGTTGACCGAGGTGGAGCGGCCGACCATCGTGCGGTACGTGCTGCTGGCACCCTGGCAGCAGGCGTCGAAGGACACGAACAGGTAGTAGTAGCCGTTGCGGTAGTGGATCGTCGGCGCCTCGATCGCGCCGCCGCCGCGGCCGGCGATGCTCGAGAACGACGAGCCGGAGCGCAGGCCTGTGGACGAGTCGATGCGGATCATCTTGATGCCCGACCAGAAGGAGCCGAGGCTCAGCCACCAGGCGCCCGACTGGTCGATCACCAGGTTCGGGTCGATGGCGTTCCAGTCGTCCGAGGTGGTCGACGCGATGACGAGCCCCTGGTTGGTCCAGCTTCCCGCCGCACCCGTCGTGCTCGTCGCGAGGAAGATCGCCGAGCTGTTCGACCCGAACGTCGAGGCCGAGTAGTACATGTAGTACTTCCCGTTCGCGTACGTGATATCGGGCGCCCAGACGGTGTTGCTGTTGTTCGTGTAGCCGTAGACCCAGGACATGCCGTTCGGGAAGGCCACCCCGGCGCTGCTCCACGCGGTGCGGTCGGTCGACGTCTTGAGCGTGATGTTGTCGCCCGTGTGCGCCAGGAGGTACGTGCCGTCCGGCTTCTTCACCACCTCGGGGTCGTGCACGGTGGTGACCCCGGAGACGACGCCGGGGTTCGGGTAGGTCACCGTGGCGACTCGGATCATCTGCCACTGCTGGTTGTCGGCGTTGGTGTCGGTGAACTGCGAGACGCGCCCGCCGTCGGCCGTGGACCACTCCCACACCTCGAGCGCCTTGCCGCTGTTGCGGTTCAGGAGCTGGACGTAGCCGGTCGCCACGTCCTGGACGCTGAACTGCTGGTTGGTCCCGTTGTTGTCGGCCCACTGCACGACGTTGGCGCCGTCGGCCGTCGACTTGCCCGAGATGTCGATGACCTTGCCGCTGTTCCGCGACTGCAGGCGGTAATAGCCGCTGCCCGAGCTGACGAACCGCCACTGCTGCCAGGCGCCGTTGTTGCGGCTCCACTGGTCGATGGCGGCGCCGTCCGCCGTGGATCGGTCGAAGACGTCGAGCGCCTTGCCGCTGTTGCGGTTCACCAGCACGTACCAGGCGTTGGTGTCGATGGTGGCGGCCGCAGCCGGGGCGACCGACACCGGGGCCACCAGCTGAGCGAAGGTGACGGCGACGACGGCGAGCAGCGTCAGTGCTGCCCGGATGCCGCGTCGCCAGGGGAAATCACGCGTTGCTTCCATGGAACCTCCTCGTCGAGGTGAATGTGAGCGCTCACATGAGCGGGCCAAGTTTCCATCGTTGTAGAGCCGGGCGTCAAGGGGTGATTCCCGGGCGCCGCCGGGACGGCCACGCCCGGGGCCGCCGTCCCGCTGGAAGTACGCTCGACGCGTGCAGCCCACCCCGCGCCCCACCACCTGGCATCCGGAACCCGTCGAGGTGGCCCTCACCACGATGGACGACGCCGTGCGTGTGCTCGCAGGCCTGCGCATCACGGCGCTGACCGGCGCGGGGGTCTCCACGGACTCCGGCATCCCCGACTACCGCGGCCCCGACTCGCCCCCGCGCAACCCGATGACGTACCAGCAGTTCGTGCAGGACGAGGCGTTCCGCCGGCACTACTGGGCACGCAACCACGTGGGCTGGCAGCACATGCACCGCACCCACCCCAACGCCGGCCACCGCGCCCTCGTGCGCCTCGAGGAACGCGGGCTGCTCGCCGGGATCGTCACGCAGAACGTGGACCTCCTGCACGAGGACGCTGGCTCCCGGAACGTGATCGACCTGCACGGACGCTACGACCGCGTCGTGTGCCTGCAGTGCCGGCGCGTCGTGTCCCGCGAGCACCTCGCCGAGCGGCTGACCGCGCTCAACCCCGGGTTCCTCGAGTCCGTCGCGAACGACGTCGCGGACATCGAGATCGCGCCCGACGCCGACGCCGTCATCGAGGCGACCTCCCACTTCCGGCCCGCGCCGTGCGAGTTCTGCGGCGGCGTCCTCAAGCCAGAGATCGTGTACTTCGGCGAGAACGTGCCTCGCGCGCGGGTCGAGGCCGCGTTCGCGCTCGTCGATGACGGCGACGCGCTCCTCGTGGCCGGCTCGTCGCTGACCGTCATGAGCGGGCTGCGCTTCGTCCGGCACGCCGCTCGGGCGGGCAAGCCGGTCGTGATCGTCAACCGCGGCATCACGCGCGGCGACGTCCACGCGACGGTCAAGGTCGACGCCGGGACGAGCGAGGTGCTGGCGCAGCTCGCGGACCTGCTCTGATCAGCGGTCCGGGACGACGTCGAGGAGGTCGCAGAGCTGGGAGCGAACCTCCGCCAGAAAGCCGCTCTCGCGCCCCAGGTCGGCCCGCAGCGCACCGACGGACGCGGAGCGCAACGCAGCCTCCACGGCCGTGAGCGTCTCCGCGAGGTCCCGGCGCCGGTTGTATCCGTGTGCCGCTTCGCGCCACCGGTGCAGGCGCGCTACGACCGGGGCGTCGGTGCGCCGTGCGAGAGCGCCGGAGACCAGCGCGGCGTCCACTGCGGACACGACGATGCGAGGGCTGACGCGCGTCACGGCGTCCTGCCCGGCGGATGGTTCCAGCTCCTGCAGCCGCAGGTCGATGGCCAGGAGATTCACCGTGAGCTCGTAGCGGACCGAGGCGAACAGCTCCGCCCTGCGCTCCGCCTCGGTGTTGAGCCTCTCGACCAGCAGGCCGGTCACGCCCGCGACGAGGGTCAGGGAGTTGACCGCAGGTTCCCAGCGTGGCGGGTCGGGCCAGACGAACCACAGGATGCCGAGTACGAACGCCACGGAGAGCAGGCCGTACGTCACGACGGCGACCGCCAGGCGGCGAGTCGTCGCCCACCTCCGGCTCAGCCAGGTCTCGGCGACCCGGCGAAACGGGCGGCGCAGCGCGTCGCCGACGCGCGACAGCATCAGGTCCAGATCTCGAACGGCGAGTGCCGGCCGACGTCGCCGTCACCGTTCCGCTTGAGGAGGCGCATGTCGAGCCCGAACGGGTTCACCCCCCGCATGTGCCGGAACTGCTCCCGGACGACGGCGACCGTGGCAAGCCCCGCGGCCGTGATCAGGCGCTCGACGCTCTCCGGCGTGTACTTGCGCGTCGTGAGCAGCCGGATCGTGTCGCTGGGGTGCAGGTTCACGCCGAGCTGTCCCGGGATCGCCAGCCGGATCGCCGCCTCGGTCTCGTTCTGCCAGAACATCTTGACCAGCAACGCGTCCTCGTCCACCGCGCCCACGAACTTGACGTGGTCATAGTTGACCTTCAGGTCGGTGTTGTACCGCAGCGCGCTCGTGACGAACTCCGTGAACGCCCGCGTCTGCATGTACTCGTCGGCAGCGGCCCGCGCGACGCGGTCGTCGAGGCGCTCGGTGCTCGCCACCTCGAGCAGCAGGCGGTCCTGCGGCCTCAGCAGTCGCGTGAGGCCACCGAGGAACTCGTGGTCCGCCTCGAAGTTCGCGGCGGTGTTGCCGGTCAGCGAGAAGAGGATCGGCTCCTCACCCACGAGGCGCGCGAGCAGGTCGCGCAGCTCCTCCACGTTGCTGGGCATCGACAGGTCGAGCTGGATCGACAGGGCGCGGGCATCCGGGAACGAGCCACCGCGGACCGCCTCCTGCATGCCGATCCGGAGCATCTCGGCGCTCATGTCGACGGGCACGTAGTACATCGACGGGTTGTTCCGGTACATGTCCTCGAGGATCACGCGGTCCTTCAGGCCGGTACCCACGCCGAGGCTGACGAGGTGGACACAGTCCTGGGCTATGCCGCCGTCGACCCGGATCTGCCGCCACTGCCGCAGGAACATCTCGGTGCCGACCTTGATCACCAGGTAGTACGGGTCCTTGGAGGCGTTGATCCACGCGATCGTGGGTCCGATACCCCAGTAGGCGAAGCCGGACGGGATGGCCTTGCCGTCTCCCGTCGCCGAGAAGTCGCCGCGGAGGGCGCTCGACAGCGTGCTCAGCTTGTCCGACTGGTCCTCGCCCACCAGCAGCAGCGACCAGGCGAACTCGTCCCCTGCGAGCGCCTGCTCCAGCCGCTTGATCACCGACTCGCCCACGTGCGTCTCCCCTCGGCCGGGGAGTCAGAGTATCGGCAAGAAGGCGTCATAACCGGGAACTTTTCCGCATGTCCAACGGATCGGCAACGGATCGCCCGCCCGCGGGTCTCACGGCATCCCGCTCCGCCCCGCGAGATCCGTCACCGCGACGCCGTTCAGCGGCGAGAGCGTCAGCACGTGGTCTCCGGGCCGCAGCCGCGGGTCCCCGACGTACAGCTCGGCGAGCTCCTCGGCCGCCACCTCGTCACCGGAGTCGGCCGCGATCAGGAGGTAGGCGAACTCGTCGGCGATCGCGTCGTACTCGGCGCCGGGCAGGTCGGCGCCGGGCAGGCCCAGGCCCTCGCCACCGGCGGCGCGGGCCTGCTCCTGGAGGGCGGGCGGGAGCCCGCCCAGCCCCAGCATCGGGCCCCAGAAGTCCCACAGCAGCAGCTCGTCGCGGTGCCGGTGGGCGACCTCGCGCAGCACGTAGTCGCGCACGAAGTCCCGCCCGCCGAGCTCCGGCATGTCGGGCCCGACGCCGAACCCCGCCGGGTCGGCGGTGCCACCCCGGATCGCCAGCCACGCCTCGGCGGCCGTCACGAACGGCGCACCAGGCCCTGCGGGGATGTCCGTCGGGTCGAAGCCCCAGCCGTCCGCGGGGTCCAGCTCCGGGTCGGACCGGCGCCAGCGCGTGCCGTCCCACTGCTCGACGATCACGTGGTCCGCGTGGAACGACGTCGCCAGGTAGCCCGCGAAGCCCACCCGGGACCGCGCGGGGATCCCGTGCGTGCGCAGGGTGCCCACGGCGAGGAGCGTGTGGTCGCGGCAGCAGCCGGCCAGGGTCTGCTCCGGAGACCGCGGCCCCGCGAGGCTCCCGGCGCGGCCGACGGCCCCGTCCAGGATCGCGGCGAGCCACCGGCGGTCGATGTCGGCTCGTTGCTCGGGAGTGAGGTCCACCCCGGACCGGTAGTGCACCACGGCACCGCACGCCACGGTCCGCAGCGTCGCCGGGTCGGGTTCGACGGCTGCGAGGAGGTCGCGGTGGCGACCCGGGTCGGAGTACGGGCTGTGGCTGGCGTAGTCGGCAAGCGTCGGTGCGGGCACGACGGCGTCCTTTCCTCGGCGGTGCCAGGACGCTAGCAAAATGTTGTGACCAGCGGCTACGAACCCCGGCGCGCCTCGAAGAAGTCGCGCAGCAGCGCGCCGCACTCGTCGGCGCGCACGCCGCCGACCACCTCGACGCGGTGCAGCGCCCGAGCGTCCCGCACGAGGTCCCAGACCGAACCGGTGGCGCCCGCCTTGGGGTCCCAGGCGCCGATCACGAGGCGCGACACCCGTGAGAGGAGGAGCGCCCCGGCGCACATCGCGCACGGCTCGAGCGTCACCACGAGCGTGCAGCCCTCCAGGCGCCACTCTCCGCGCGCGGCCGCGGCCGCTCGCAGGGCGACGACCTCGGCATGGGCCGTCGGATCACCCGTCGCCTCCCGCTCGTTGTGCCCGACGGCGATCGCGCGCCCCGACCCGTCGAGGACCACGGCGCCCACGGGGACGTCCCCGCTGCCCAGCGCGAGCCGCGCCTCGTCGAGCGCGCGACCCATCGCCGAGTCCCATGCGGCGTCACGGCCCGCCACCGTCGCAGGCGGGAAGGCGGGGTCCGGGGAGGGGTGAGCTCCGCCGTCGGGCAACGTTCGACGCACAACGTCACGATAGACGTCACCTCGTTCCGGCGGCTGGACGCACCCCCGACCCGGTAGCGTTGAGGCCATGCGCCTGCACGTCGCCGACCACCCGCTGGTGGCCCACAAGCTGACCATCCTGCGTGACGAGCGCACCGACTCCCCGACGTTCCGTCGTCTCGTCGACGAGCTCGTCACGCTCCTTGCCTACGAGGCGACGCGGGACGTGCAGGTCGAGCCGCACGAGGTGCGCACCCCGGTCACCACCACGACGGGCGTTCGCATGACGTCGCCCCGGCCGCTGGTCGTGCCGATCCTGCGCGCGGGCCTCGGCATGCTCGACGGTATGACGCGCCTGCTGCCGACGGCGGAGGTCGGCTTCCTCGGCCTGCAGCGCGACGAGAAGACCTTCCAGGCCGTCACGTACGCGAACCGCCTGCCCGAGGACCTGACCGGCCGCCACGTGTTCCTGCTCGACCCGATGCTCGCCACGGGCGGCACGCTCGTCGCCGCCATCGACTACGTCTTCGCGCGGGGGGCGCGCGAGGTCACCGCCGTGTGCCTGCTCGCGGCGCCGGAGGGCCTGAGGGTCGTCGACGACGCGGTCGGCGACCGGGTCGACGTGCAGGTCGTCGTCGCCGCCGTGGACGAGCGCCTCAACGAGAAGGCGTACATCGTGCCCGGCCTCGGCGATGCAGGCGACCGCCTCTACGGCGTCGTCTGAGCCATGGTCGTCGTCTGAGCTAGGACGTGGGCTCGCACTCGGCGAACCACTCGAACGGCGACCAGCCGGAGCGGGGGCCGCCGCGGCTCGCGGCGGTCTCGCCGCGGCCCCCGGCTGACACCGCGCCGCACTGCTGCGAGGTCCCGAACAGGCCGGCCCACCAGGCCGCCGCCGGGGAGGTATCGCCGGAGTCGGCGGCGACGTCGCTGGTCCCGGTGGAGGTCCCGGACTCGTCCGCCACGTTCTCGATGGGCGCGGGCGGGCAGTAGATCCCGGGCACGTCGTGGGTCTGCTCGACCGTCCACGCCGTTCCCTCGAGGACCCGGCTGAGCCGCACCGTCACGTGGCTGCCCGCCGACGCGGCCAGCGGCCGGTCGAGCACGAGCTGCGCGGTGCCGCCGGCCGGCACCTCCTTCGCGGGCCCCTCACCCTCGGTGATCCCAGAGCCACGGACGAGCCAGCCCGACCACGTGATCCCACCGGGGTTCTGCAGGTCCGCGAAGACCTGGACGTGACCGTCCACGCACTGCACGCCCGCCGTCACGACCATGTCCTGCGGCCACGAGACCTGCGCGCACGACTCGAAGCCGACCATGAGGGTGGCCAGCGGCCGGCCGTCGGCCCGGACGTCCACCGTGCCCGTCCCCCACGGCACCGTGACCACGAGGACGTCCTTGTGGCCGCCACGGACCAGGACGGACACACCCGCGGCCTCGAACACCACGGGGAGCGTCGAGTCACGGTTGTCGACCGGAACGCGGAAGGTCCGCTCGGAGGTGCCCGCGGTGTCGTCGAACTGGCAGGCGTCCTCCCACTGCAGGTCGCCCACCTGCGGCGCGATCACGGCCCCGTTGTAGGCGGCGGACGGACCGGCAGCCACGGAGGCGGCGGCGGGCGCGTCACCGTCGGAGTCCACCGTCCAGCGGGACAGGCGGAACGTCACGTCGCCGGGGTGGAGCCGGGTCTGCCCGGTGGCCACCGACGTCGTGACCGTGGCACCTGCCTCGACCCGCAGCGGCTGCGACTCGAGGCGCGTCCCGTCGACCACGATCTCCATGGTGGCCTGCAACGGCTCGCCGGTCGTGTTGGTCAACGTCCCCTCGACGGCGACGGTGCCGCCCTCGTTGACGGTCCGGGCGCTCGCGTTCGCCGTCCACGCCGGGTCGTAGCAGTCCTGCGCCCCGTACCAGCCGGCGGGCACGCGGGTCGAGAAGGTGCGTTCGTCCACCACCGCCGAGAGCACGTACGTACCCTCACCGGCGGGCAGTCGCAGGCCGTCATGGAGGATCAGCGGCGCCTGCTCGCCGGGCGCGAGATAGTGCACCGTCGCGTTGCCGCTGCCCGCGGCCTCGAGGCGGACCGAGACCGTCTGGCCCGTCGTGTTCGTGTAGGTGCCCTGCACGACGGCGTCCGCCGTACCGACTCCACCCCTGGCGAGGCACTGGGTCACCACGGCTCCGGCACCGGCTGCCGCGCCCGCCCAGGCGGACGCCACGGACAGCGTGGCCGAGCCCGACAGCACCTTCGAGGACCCCGGCAGCACCGGCAGCACGCTCGCGGAGGCCGAGGAGGTGCCGGCCTCCGCGGTCGGCGTCGTCCCGTCCGCGAGAACCGTCAGCGGCAGGGTGCGCCACGCGCCGGCAGCGAGCGGGGTCGACCCGGCGGCAGAGCCGGCGACCGGTGCGCACGACCAGTCGTTCGCGGCGGTGACATCGACCGCCGCGCAGGACAGGATCGACTGCGCCGACGCGGGTGCGACGCCGGCGGGCAGCGTCACGATCACGGACCAGCCGGGCTCGGCGGCGACGTCCCCGGTGTTGCCCACCTCGATGGGCAGGGAGCCGGAGCCCGGGTTCGCGAGATGCAGGGACCCAGCCGTGGCAGACAGCTCCGGCCCGAACGCGGCGACGCTGCGCGCCGGGAGCTCCACCGACGCGGGCGTGACGCCCTCCGCCCACACCTCGGCCCCGATCGCGTACGCGCCGCCGGCTTCCGCCTTCACGCCCACGACGACATGCTGCTGCGTGCCGCCGGCGACCGTGCCGAGGGAGCAGAGCACCGTGCGGCCGCCGTCGTTCGTGGCGGGCGTGCACGCGAGCGGGTCCGCCGTCGTGGGCGGGCCGAGGATCACCGAGGGGCCCGCCGTCGTGCCGGACGCCGTCCCGGCCTCGGTCTCCGTGTCGCCCGTGGCGAGCGACGAACCGTCCGCGACGGTGCCCGTGCCGGCGCCGAACGGCGCCTCGTCGAACGACGCCGTGAGGCCGTCGGGCAGCGTCAGGCGCACGAAGGTCCCGGTCGCGTCGCCGCCGGTGTTGGACACCGACAGGACGACGTCCTGCGGTGTGCGCGGCTCCAGCACGACCGCCGGGTCGGCGTACCCGAGACCGATCTCCGGGGGCTCCGGCGGCAGGAGCGTCGTGAGCGGAGCGAGCAGGTTCGAGGGCGACGACGGGTCGAGGTAGCCGGGCAGCGGGTTGCCCTGCGCCCACCGCTCGGTGGACATCGTCACGGCCGCGCCGGCCGCGTCCGAGACGCCCGCACCCGCAGTGGGGGCGAGGACCTGGAGGATCGCGGCGACACCGACGGTCGCGGCCGTGATCACGCCTGCGGCGGCCGCGCCGCCGGACATCACGGTCACGCCCGCGGCACCGGCAACGACCGCGCCCGTGCCGGTCGCGGCGGCGGCACCGGTGGTCGCGGCGGCGGCGCCGGTCGTGGCTGTGGCGACGGACGCGCTCGCGCCGGCGGACGCCGTCGTGCCCGCCGCCGTCGTGCCCGCCGCCGTCGTGCCCGCCGCCGTCGAGGTCGCCGCCGACGAGCTGATCGCCGTGCTCCCCGCGGTGGTCGTGGCGCCCGCCGAGAGCGTGCCCGAGGGCGCGAGCGTCGCCGTCGTGCCCGCGCCGCCGGCCGCGGACGAGGCCGCGCCGACCTTCGCGAAGCCCGCCGCCGCCGAGGCGGCCGTGCCGGCCTTGGCGGCACCGACGGCCAGGCCGCCGACCGGGAGCGCGGTGCCCACCAGGCCCAGCGCCGCGACGCCGAGCATCAGGGGCGCGATGACGCACTTCATGCCGTGCGCGACGTCGTGCAGCTCCAGCACGAGGTCGCTGCACGTGCTGCAGCCCGCCGTGTGCTCCTCCACCTTGACCGTCTCGCGCTTCGACAGGCTGCCGCGCACGTACTCGCCCAGCCGCGCGTTCACGTCGCGGCACGCCTCCGACGGCGCATGGGTGAGGTGCTGCTGCAGGTAGCCGTCCCGCAGGGCGGACTTTGCCCGGTAGATCAGGGCTGAGACGCCGTTCGGGTTGAGCCCGAGGATCGGCGCGATCTGCGCCGGCTTCTGCTCCTCCACGAGCGCATACCGCAGGACGAGCTTGAAGCGCTCGGGCAGGCGGTCGTACGCCTGGTACACGATGGTCTGCTCGAAGCCCTTGAGGGCGGGGTCGTCCTCGTCGGCGAAGCGGCCGAGCGCGAACTCCAGCTCGTCGTCCGTGGACGGACGCGTGCGGCGGGCGCCACGGTGCAGGTTGTAGGCCGTGTGCCGCACGGTCTGGTAGACGTAGCCGCGGAAGTCGAGGTCAGGTCCCTTGCCGCTCAGCAGCGCCTGGAGCGTTCCCTCGTAGGCGCTCTGCACGATCTCTTCGGCGTCCGACGGCGAGACGAGGCAGCGGGCGAATCGCAGCGTCGCGGACATGTGACGCTCATAGAGCAGGCCAAAGGCCTGCCGGTCGCCCTCGCGGACCTTCAGAATGAGCTCAGCATCGCTCGGGGCGTCCCCGGCTGAGCCGTCCACAAACGTCACGATTCCCCAAATCCTCGCCGAACCGGCGACGGACCGCGCCCACAGGCCAGTGGCTTTGGCCCCCCCAGACCCTAGGACCGACTATAGGGCCCCCCTGCAAGTTTCGTGGAGGGTGAATCCACCGGATGAGATTCCCGGTGACCGGATGAGATTCGGGTGAACTAGCACCCGATGTGGCCGAACGTGCGTCATGATGTATATCCGTGGGGGTCCTGTCATCATGAGCAAACCGCAGCAGGAAGCCGAAGCGCGCATCTCCGATGTGCGCGAGCGCTGGCGTGCAGCGAGCCTCGCGAGCGTCTGGATCCGCCCCGGCGACTGGTACCACGCCGCTGTCGACGCTTTCGTCGAAGCGCTTACAGACGAGCGCCCCGTGGCTGCGGTCGGGGAGCGGCTCGGCATCGCGAGAGCGGCCGTCGGCGTCGGCCTCTCCGAGGCCATCGATGACGTCGCCTGCCTCTACATGACGATGCGCCTGCCCGTGGACGCCGCGGCGATCCGCGCCGTCGCGCTGGGCTGGCTCGAGGAGCACGAGCGCGTCCCGTTCCAGGTCTCGAGCCACGACCCCTCGACGGGCCTACCCACCGGCGACTACCTGGGCGAACGACTCAGGGAGACCTACGGCGTCGCGGTGCGGACACGCACCGACGCGCGGTCGACGCACTGCCTGCTCGTCCTCGACGTCGGGCTCGACAACCTCGACACGTGGCAGCGCCTCGCGCGGTCGGCGGCGATCGGCAGGACGCTGCACCAGGTCTTCGGCGAGGGGCACCCGATGGCGGCCGTCGGAGACGGCACGTTCGTCGTGCTGTGCGAGCGGGGGCCGGCCACCGCTCAGCTCGGCCAGGCGCTGCGCCGCGTGGTCGAACGGAATGCCGAGGTGCTCGGCCTCACCGCCGAGCTGCGCAGGCCGACGCGCGTCTGGATCGAGCGGCTGCCCGAGACCCACGACGACGCGCTGATGCTCCTGAACCACCTGAGCCGCTGAACCAAGAGCACCCGAGGTCACGCGAAACAGCAGGTCCCTCGGACGTTCGTCCGAGGGACCTGCTGTTTCGGCGTGGTGGTCGTCAGCGCGACGCGAACGTGAGGCAGTCGGCGTGCGCCGGGCTGTCCGGGCCGAAGCCGACGCGGATCGACGGGGCGGCACACTCGAGGGCGCTGTTGTGGATGCATTCCTCGCGCTGGCAGGCGCCCACGTGCGCGATGACCTTGTCCAGCCCGCCCTTGTGGCCCAGCGGGATGAACGTGGCGCACTCCGCGTCACCGGAGTGGCCGGCGATCGTCACCGCACCGGCGTGACAGCCGTGGTCGTGGTTGTATCCGCAGCCGTCGATCGAGCACTCGGCGACCTCGGGCATCTCCATCAGCGTGGTCATGGTTCTCTCCTCGCAGCGTCTCGATCACCGGCCTCATGACCGGCACGATATGGCCACCTTATTCCCGCGTCACCAATTCTGGATAGCAAGGAATGCCTTACCTCAATTCGAGGAAAGGCCAGGAGAATTACGAAAGAATTGCGTTACGGAATTCATTGGTCGCGGTGCGGGGCCGGGCGCCAGAGCACCATGGCACCGGCTGCCCCCGGGACGCCGTGGTCCACGTCCACCCGCAGCTCCGCGCGACGAATGCGGCGCCCCCGCGGGACGACGATGACGTCTCCGCTGGTGGCCGCCGTGAACACCCGACCGCTCTGCTGTACCTGGGTGAGCAGCTCCTCGAGCCGCTGCTCCAGCACGGTGACGTGCTCCTGAAGGTCGAGGATGCGCTTGATGCCCGCCAGGTTGATGCCCTCGCCCTGGGCGAGCTGCTGCACCTGCAGGAGGCGGGCGACGTCGTTCCGCGAATATCGTCGGCCGCGCCCGAGAGTACGCCGCGGCGTCACGAGGCCCAGCCGGTCATATTGGCGCAGGGTCTGCGGGTGCATGCCGGCGAGCTGGGCGGCCTGGGACACGGTGAGCACGGGCGACTCGTCGGTGATCATCAGGTCACTCCTCCCGTCTCGCGTCTGGGAAGGCTATCCGACCGGCCGGGACACCTTCGGGGTGCCCCGCCGGTCGGACGCATCACTCGAGGGCGCGCTTCGCCAGGTCCGCGCGCACGTCCTCCGTATCGACCTCGGCCGCGAACGCGTCGAGCGCTTCCCGGGCCTTCTTGCTCAGGTTCTGCGGCACCGCGACCTGCGCGGTCACGAGCAGGTCACCGGCGCCGCGAGCGGTCTGGACGCCTCGGCCACGGACACGCAGCACCCGGCCCGACGGCGTCCCCGCCGGCACCTTGACCCGGACCGGCTCGCCCTCGAGCGTCGGCACCTCGATCGTCGTGCCGAGGGTGGCCTCGGCGAACGTCACGGGGACCGTCACCCGAAGGTTGGTCCCGTCGAGCTGGAACACCGGGTGCGGCGCCACGTGGACGGTGACCACGAGGTCGCCCGCCGGGCCGCCCCCCGTGCCGGGCTGTCCCTTGCCGGGGATCCGCAGGCGGCGGCCGTCGTTGACGCCCGCCGGGATCCGGGTCGCGACCTTGCGGCCGTCGACCACGAGCTCGACGGTGGCGCCCTCCACGGCCGTCCGGAACGGGAGCGTGGTCTCCGCCGTGACGTCGGCACCCTTCTGGGGCGCGGCGTACTGGGCGCCCCCGGCCTGAGGGCCGCCCCGGGCGCCGCCGAACATCGCGCCGAGGATGTCCTCGAAGCCGCCGCCGGCGCCGCCCTGCGAGTAGCGCACGCGGGGGCCGCCCGGCGCGCCGCCGCCGAACATGGTGCCGAAGATGTCCTCGAAGCCGTTGGCGCCGCCGCCCGGGCCGGCCGAGAAGCGCGCGCCGCCGGCCATCGCGCGCACCGCGTCGTACTGCTGACGCTGCTCCGCGTCGGACAGCACGGCGTACGCCTCGCCGATCGTCTTGAACCTCGCCTCCGCTGCCGCGTCACCCTGGTTGTGGTCCGGGTGGTACTGGCGAGCGAGCTTGCGGTAGGCCTTCTTGATCGCCGCGTCGTCGGCGTCCTTGGGGACGCCGAGCACCGCGTAGAAGTCCTTCTCCATCCAGTCCTGTCCGGTCACGACGCCTCCCTCCGCTCTGCCCTGAGCCGGTCGCCGGCGGCCGCCCCCCGAGGATGCCTCACGGGGCGACCGCCGGCCGCCGTCATTCCGGCCCGACCACTCCGACCCGGGCGGCGCGGACGACCTTCTCACCGATGCGGTAGCCCGGCTCCACGACGAGGTTCACCTTCGTGGACGTGGCCTGCGCGTCGGTCGAGTGCATCAGCGCGTCGTGGACCATCGGGTCGAACTCCTCGCCCACCTGGCCGAACCGCTCCACGCCGAACTTGACGAGGGACTGGTCCAGCTTCTCCGCGATGGCCGCCATGGGGCCGCTCAGCTCGGCGTGCTGCCGTGCCCGCTCGATGTCGTCGAGCACGGGCAGCAGCGCCGCCAGCACGTCCTGGATGCCCCGCGCCCGCGCGGCCTCCTGGTCGCGCAGGGCGCGGTTGCGGTAGTTGACGAAGTTGGCCCGCTCGCGCTGGAGGGCGTCGAGGTGCTCGGCCGCCTCGGCCTTGGCGGCCAGCAGCACCGCGTCCTCACCGGCCTCGCCCGACGGCTCGAAGTCGAGCGCCTCGAGCGGGTCGGCACCTTCACGAGGCGTCCCGCCGTCGGCCGACGTCGGCTCGCCGGACTGCTCACCGGCCCCCGACGGTGCTCCCGTCTCCGGGTTCACCTTGCGCTTGTCCGTGAAGTGGAAGGGGCGCTCCCCCGAGCCCTCCGGCTCGGGGGTGCCCTGCGGGTCGTTCTCGGTCACTTGCGGTCGTCCTCGTCGTCCAGGATCTCGGCGTCGACGACGTCCTCGTCGGCCGCGGACTGCGCGTGGGCGTGCGTGCCGCTCTGCGCGCCGTCGGTCGGGGCGTCGGCCGCGGCGTACAGCGCCTGGCCGATCTTCTGCGAGGACGCGCCGAGCTTCTCGTACGCGGTCTTCACGGCAGCGGCGTCGTCACCCTCCAGCGCGGACTTCACGCCGGCGATGTCGGCCTCGACCTCGGAGACCACCTCGGCCGGGAGCTTGTCGCGGTTGTCCGCGATCTGCTTCTCCATCGAGTACGCGAAGGCCTCCGCCTGGTTGCGGGTCTCCGCCTCCTCGCGCCGCGCCTTGTCCTCCGCGGCGTGGGCCTCGGCGTCCTTGATCATGCGGTCGATGTCCTCCTTGGGGAGGGCCGAGCCGCCGGTGATCGTCATCCGCTGCTCCTTGCCCGTGCCGCGGTCCTTCGCGGACACGTGCACGATGCCGTTCGCGTCGATGTCGAACGTGACCTCGATCTGCGGCACGCCACGCGGGGCCGGCGCGATACCGGTCAGCTCGAACACGCCCAGCGGCTTGTTGTCGCGGGTGAACTCGCGCTCGCCCTGGAACACCTGGATCGCCACCGACGGCTGGTTGTCCTCGGCCGTGGAGAAGATCTCGCTGCGCTTCGTCGGGATGGCCGTGTTGCGCTCGATGAGCTTGGTCATCACGCCGCCCTTGGTCTCGATGCCGAGGGACAGCGGGGTCACGTCGATGAGCAGGACGTCCTTGCGGTCGCCCTTGATGACGCCGGCCTGGAGGGTGGCGCCCACGGCGACGACCTCGTCCGGGTTGACGCCCTTGTTGGGCTCCTTGCCGCCGGTCAGCTCGCGCACGACCTCCGTGACGGCCGGCATGCGGGTCGAGCCGCCGACGAGCACCACGTGGTCGATGTCCGACACCGAGATGCCCGCGTCACGGATCACGGCGTGGAACGGCCCCTTCGTGCGGTCGAGCAGGTCCTGCGTCATCTGCTGGAACTGGGCGCGCGTGAGCTTCTCGTCCAGGTGGATCGGGCCGTTCTCGCTCATCGACAGGTACTGCATCGAGATCGTCGTGCTCGTCGCCGACGAGAGCTCCTTCTTGGCCTGCTCCGAAGCCTCGCGCAGGCGCTGCAGCGCGATCTTGTCCTTCGACAGGTCGACGCCCGAGGCGTTCTTCACCTGCTTGATCAGGTACTCGACGACACGGTTGTCCCAGTCGTCGCCGCCGAGGCGGTTGTCGCCCGAGGTGGCGCGCACCTGGATCGTCGAGAAGTCGTCCTCGTCCTTGCCCACCTCGAGGAGCGAGACGTCGAACGTGCCACCACCCAGGTCGAAGACCAGGATGAGCTCGTCCTCCTTGCCCTTGTCCAGGCCGTACGCGAGAGCAGCGGCCGTGGGCTCGTTGACGATGCGCAGCACGTTCAGGCCGGCGATCTGGCCCGCGTCCTTCGTGGCCTGGCGCTCGGCGTCGTTGAAGTACGCCGGGACGGTGACGACCGCGTCGGTCACCGGCTCGCCCAGGTACTCCTCGGCGTCACGCTTGAGCTTGCCGAGGATGCGCGCCGAGATCTCCTGCGCGGTGTAGTTCTTGCCGTCGATCTCGTGCGACCAGTCGGTGCCCATGTGGCGCTTCACCGAGGAGATCGTGCGGTCGACGTTGGTGACGGCCTGGCGCTTGGCGACCTCGCCCACCAGGACCTCGCCGGTCCGGGAGAACGCGACCACGGACGGGGTGGTCCGCGAGCCCTCCGCGTTGGCGATGACGGTGGGCTCGCCGCCCTCCAGGACGGCGACCACAGAGTTCGTGGTGCCGAGGTCGATGCCGACTGCTCGTGCCATGGTTACTGCCTCCGTACGACAGGTTGAGTCTTCTCCGCTCAACTTAGGTCGCGGCGTCAGGCAATGCAAGCCCGACGCGTCAAAGTTGAGTCCACTCGACTCAACGTCACGGAAGGCACTGGCGTTCGAGAGGTGCCCTGGACGCCGGATCCCGAGATCACCGTCAGCAGGCCGCACCGCCCTTGGATCCGCCGTGTGTACCGGGTGCCGTGCCGCGCGAGCGGCAGCACCCAGGAGCGCAGGTCAGAGGCGAACTGCTCACCGAGCTGGCTCACACCAGTTCGACACTGTCGGCCTGCGGTCCCCGGTCACTCTGACGCACCTTGAAGCGGACCCGATCACCCTCCTCCAGGACCTCGGCGCCCCGCACGACCGACACGTGCACGAACAGGTCCGCGCCCCCGGCATCGGGGGTGATGAAGCCGAAGCCGCGCTCCGCGTCGTAGCGCGCGACGGTGCCCTCACCTCCGCGCACGGGCCCGCCGGATGCCGCGGGACGGCTCGACCGACCGCGGTCCGTGGCCGCGCGCGCACTCCCGGAGCCGTGCACGAGCTGCACGTTGCGGGCATTCGGCCCCTTGTCGCCGTCGACGACGTCATACGTCACGCGTGCACCCTCGGAGAGCTCGGTCAACCCCGAGCCGAGCGCACTGACGTGGACGAAGACGTCCTCGCCACCCGAGTCGGGAGCGACGAACCCGAAGCCCTTGATGTCGTCGTACCAGGACACCGTGCCGTCCGCGCCGTCGGATGCCGGCCGTGCAGCCTCCGCCCCGAGCGGTAGCAGGTGGTCCGCCTGCGGCCCCTTCTCCCCGTCGACGACGAGAAACGCCACCCGCTGCCCCTCCGAGATCACACCGCCCCCGACGATGGCCGAGCTGTGCACGAAGATTTCGACGCGACCGCCGTCGGGCGTGACAAAGCCGTATCCCTTGGCCGGCTCGTACCAGGTGACGGTGCCGAGCACGCCCACGGGCGCGTCGGCGGCCCGGTCGCCCGTGACACGGACGCGGCGCGCCTGCGGGCCACGGTCACCCTCGCCCACCTCGAACTCGACGACCTGCCCCTCGCGGAGAAGCCTCGGTCCGTCGTCGCCGACGATCTCGGACGCATGGACGAACAGGTCCTCGGCCTCGTTCCCGAGGTCGATGAAGCCGAACCCTCGGTCGGCGTCGAACCATCGGACAGTTCCCTGGGGCACCTAGGACTCCTAGTCTCGGCAGACATTGCCGTCGCCCATTGTCCCCGACAGAACCGTAGACGGGTGGGCCCAGCCGTTTCCGGCGTACCTCGCGCACGCTCGACGTCGGCGGAGCGACCGGCATCCGCTCGGCCTGGCCGGCTGCACGGTCAGGAGGTGCGAAAACCGGGAACAACGAGACCGACCCACCGTTCGAGGACCAGCCGCGACGCTGAGGATTCCGACACCATGGTGAGAATCCGCTGGCGACACGCTGATGCGAACCCGCTGGTCACGGGCGCCGGCCACCGACACGTTCCGCGAGAACCTACACGGCCGAGGCCGCCCGAGGCGGGCGCGCGGGAGGGGCCGACCGGTGTCCGGTCGGCCCCTCCTGTGTGCAGCTGAGCCTGGTCAGCTGGATGAGATCAGCGGAGCTGGCGGCGCCGGTGCCCCCACGCGGCCATGACCAGGCCTGTGAGCAGGCTCAGCGTCGACAGGCCGATGAGTACGCCGGTCCCGTCGGCTCCCGTGACCGGGAGGATCGGGGCTGCCGGTGGCGCCGGCTGTGCGGGCTTGGGGCAGACGGCGTCAGGGCCGAAGGTGACCTTGAACGTTGCGACTGTCGCCGAGACCTGGGTCCAGCCCGTGGGCAGGGTGCCCCAGGCGAAGCCGGCCTGGAGGGTGGCGGTGATCGTCACCGTCTGCCCGGCGCTGTACGGGCCGGCCGGGCCGGCCGTGTAGGTGATGCCGGTGGTGGTGCCCACGGTCAGGACCGACGGTGTCGGCACCGTCGCACCCGGCGGGCACACCGACGGCTTCAGGACCGGTGACTGCGGCGAGACCACGATGCAGACCACGTTGTCGAACGTGACCGAGAACGTCGCGACCGTCGGGGAGACCTCGACCCAGCCTGCGGGCAGGGTGCCCCAGGCGAAGCCAGCACTCAGCGTCGCGGTGACCGTGACCGTCTGGCCCGCGGTGTAGGGGCCCGCGGGAGCGACGGTGTAGGTGATGGCCTCGGTGTTGGCCGGCAGCGTCAGGGTCGGGGCGATCAGCTCCCCGGCCGGGCAGGCGGCCTGGGTGACGGTCGGGTTGACGGGGACGACCTCCTTGCACTCGACGTCGTCGAACGTGACCGAGAACGTCGCGACCGTCGGGGAGACCTCGACCCAGCCTGCGGGCAGGGTGCCCCAGGCGAAGCCGGCGGACAGCGTCGCGGTGACCGTGACCGTCTGGCCCGCGGTGTACGGACCGGCCGGGCTGACGGTGTAGGTGATGCCGTTGCCGTCGGGCGGCAGCGTGAGGGTCGGAGCAATCAGCTCTCCGGCCGGGCAGGCGGCCTGGGTGACCGTCGGGTTGACCGGCACGGTGGTGACC
>NZ_JAKGSG010000057.1 GCF_021568775.1 Antribacter soli
TCAACCAGCACAACCAGAAACCAGCCACAAAGCCAGCCCCCAGCCGCACCAGCCAAACGAGGACAAAAATTTGGCATTGACTATCAAGCACACTGTTGAGTTCTCAAACAACCGACGCACACCGTCACGATCCCGAACCCTTCAAGGCCCAGAACCCCATCCGGGGCAACTTCTCAAATCTACCAGTCGTGTTTCCATCTCGCAAACTCGCTCGTCAGGAGCGTATTTGGAGTGCCATTCCGGCTGGTGCCCCACTCAGCTTGTCCAGGGGTGCACGAAGCATCCGGAATGTCTGAGTGGGTTCCCGCCCCGGGACCGGCCAGCCAGCGCCTTGCGGCTTCTCGCTGTCCGTTCCTCCCTGCCGGGCGAACATGTAGAACAGTACACAGCGATCCGGCGGGTACCAAATCGGCAGACTTCCGCCCGTCACCGGCCCGAAAGCCCACCGAAACACGGCACCGCGACCGGTGACCCTCCGGCCGAGCAGCGCGTCGTGGTCGAGGGGCAGGACGGTTGCGGCGATGTCGCGCACGGCCCAAGCCGTCGGCCTGCACACGGGACGCGCGAGGGCCCCCGGCGGATCGCTCCACCGAGGGCCCTCACCAGCAGGACACCGCCGTCACTCGGACGCGGCGACCGCCAGCGTCCTCTTGCCGCGGCGCAGGACGGCGAACCGCCCGTGCAGCAGGTCCTCGCTCGCCAGAGCCGCGTCCTCGGACTCCACCTTGGCGTTGTTCACGTATGCGCCACCCTCGGCGATCGCGCGCCGCGCTGCCGCCTTGGACGTGACGAGCCCGGAGCCGACCATCAGGTCAGCGACGAGATCCCCGGCCTTCGCGGTGACGCGCGGCAGCTCGCCGACGGCCCCGGCGAGGGTCCGCGCGTCGAGCGCGCCCAGCTCCCCTCGACCGAACAGGGCCTGGCTCGCCGCGACGACGGCTTCGGTCGCGGCCGCGCCGTGGACGAGGGTCGTCACGTCGCCGGCCAGAACCTTCTGCGCCTCGCGCGCGAACGGCCGCTCGGCCACCTCGCGCTCGAGGTCGGCGATCTCCTCGCGGCTGCGGAAGGTGAACACCTTGAGGTAGTTCACGACGTCGGCGTCCGCCGCGTTGACCCAGAACTGGTAGAACGCGTAGGGGCTCGTCATCTCGGGGTCGAGCCAGATGGCGCCGCCCTCGGTCTTGCCGAACTTGGTGCCGTCCGCCTTGGTGATGAGCGGGGTCGTCAGTGCATGCACGCTCTCGCCGGCGGCCTTGCGCACCAGCTCGACGCCCGAGAGCAGGTTGCCCCACTGGTCGGAGCCCCCGGTCTGCAGCGTCACGCCGTGCCGCCGGTGCAGCTCCAGGAAGTCCATGCCCTGCAGGATCTGGTAGCTGAACTCCGTGAAGCTGATGCCGTCCTCGGAGTTCAGCCGGCGCGCCACCGTGTCCTTCGCGATCATCGTGCCCAGGCGGTAGTGCTTGCCGATGTCACGAAGGAACGCGATCGCCGAGAGGCCGGACGTCCAGTCGAGGTTGTTCACCATCGTCGCGGCGTTCGGACCGTCGAACCGCAGCAGCGGCTCGATCTGCCGGCGGATGCGCTCGACCCAGGCCGCTACGACCCCGGGGTCGTTGAGAGTGCGCTCCCCCGCCATCTTCGGGTCGCCGATGAGCCCCGTCGCTCCGCCGACGAGGGCGATGGGCCGGTGCCCCGCATCCTGCAGCCGGCGCACCGTCAGGATCTGCACGAGGTTGCCGATGTGCAGGCTGGGCGCCGTCGGGTCGAAGCCGCAATACAGGGTGATCGGTCCCTCGGCCAGCGCAGAACGCAGCGCGGCCTCGTCGGTGGTCTGCGCCACCAGGCCTCGCCAGTGCAGCTCGTCGAGAACGTCGGTCACCGTGTTCACCCTTCGTGATGGATACGGCCGGGCCGGCCGCACCCCTAAGTCTGCCCGACGCCGACCATCGCCCCTTCCGTTTTTCCACCCCGGCGGGGGCACCGGGCGGTGTCTCCCGTCGCAGGACGTGCCCGGACCCGCATCGACAGGTCACCGGTGGGCGAGACTGGAGACCGTGACCCCGAAGATCTACGCCCTGCACGAGAACCCCGAGTGGTTCGTCCCGTTCGCCGCCGCCTTCGAGGCCGAGAGCCTTCCCATGGAGGAGTGGTTGCTGACGGAGGGCACGCTCGACCTCGACTCGACGCCGCCCGATGGCATCTTCTGGTCGCGGATCAGCGCCAGCAGCCATACGCGCGACCACGGGCTGACGAAGGACTACTCCCGGGCCGTCCTCTCGTGGCTCGAGACGCACGGCCGCCGCACCGTCAACGGACGCCGGGTCCTCGAGCTCGAGATGAGCAAGGTCGACCAGCTCACGGCGCTGCGGGCGGCAGGAATCGCGACACCCCGCACGGTGGCCGCCGTCGGACGCGAGCAGGTTCTGGAGGCGGCGCGCGACGTCCCCGCGCCGTTCGTGACGAAGCACAACCAGGGCGGCAAGGGCCTGGGCGTGCGTAAGTTCGTCGCGTTCGAGGAGCTTGAGAAGTACGTCGCGTCGGAGGACTACGAGGAGCCCGTGGACGGGATCACGCTCGTCCAGGAGTACGTCGTCGCGGCCGACGGCGGCATCACCCGCGTGGAGATCGTCGGCGGCGAAGTGGTCTACGCCGTGCGCGGCGACACCGAGCGCGGGGGCTTCCAGCTCTGCCCCGCGGACGCGTGTGCGATAGACCCGGCCACCGGCCGGCCCGTCCTGCCGCCGGGGGCCACCGTGTCGATGGCCCCGGACGACGAGTGGAACCTCTTCTCGCTGCGTGACGGGTACGACGACCCCGTGGTCGCGCAGTACCTGGAGTTCACGCGCCGCCACGGCATCGAGGTGGCGGGCATCGAGAACATCCGCACGATCGACGGCCGCGTGCTGACCTACGACGTCAACACCAACACGAACTACAACAGCCTCGTCGAGGAGGCGTCCGAGAAGTCCGGCCCGCGCGAGATCGCGCGGTTCCTGGGCCGGCTCCTGACGGAGACCTACCCGAACGCCTGAGTCTGCGGTCTCACCCGCCGAGGCGTCCGGGGACGGGGCGGCGGCGCCGGACGGTAGTCCGACACCGTCGCCTCTCCCTGGATCCAGAACCGCCAGGGGAACAGGTCGGCTCGACCGCCGTCGCCGCTCACCCCGACGCGCGGCCCGCTGAGGACGCTGCCCGACGACGTCGTGGCCGCTTCCAGCACCACGTCGCCAGCAGGGTCGGTGAGGTCGGCGCCGTCGTCGGGCAGAGCGAGGGCCAGTGCGACGGCCAGGCGGGCCGGCCCCCGCGCGAGGTCGCGCTCGGACCGGACCACGCCCGAGGCGAGGCGGCGGGAGCGGGCGAGGTCCGCGCCGGAGGTCACCTCGCCCGCCCGCAGCAGGACCGCCGACGCCGTACCGGCCGGACCGCACACCACGTTCACGCAGTAGTGCAGGCCCAGGTGCCGGTACACGTACAGCCGGCCGGGCTCGCCGAACATCGTCGCGTTGCGCGCGGTGCGACCGCGGAACGCGTGGGAGCCGGGATCGGTCGGACCGTCGTACGCCTCGACCTCGGTGAGCCGCAGCGCGACCGAGCCCTGCGACGTGCGACGCACCAGGGTCGCCCCGAGGAGGTCGCGGGCAACCTCCACGACCGGGCGGGCGTACCAGGCGCGATCGAGAACCCCCATGCGTCAGGCGAACCCGAAGACCAGCGGGAAGACCACGACCACGGCCGCGGCCCAGGCACCGTAGACCGGCAGGTAGGCGGTCTGCCACCGCTCGAGCGCCGCGAACGGCCGCCGGCCCCGCAGGAAGCCGCCCGTCAGCCACGCCGCCCAGGCCAGGTGCACCAGCAGCAGGAGGTTGAGCCCGAGCGCCGCGACCTTGTTGGGGCTGAACCCGAACTCGGCGATACGGGCCAGCATCGCGGAGAGCATCACCGCGTCGACGGCGAGCGCCGCCCCGACGAGCACGAGCTGCAACCTGTCGAACAGGTCGGGCGGTGCCAGCACGTCGCGTGCCGAGATCGAGTACAGCAGCAGGGCCAGCACCAGCACCAGGATCGCATCCATCAGGATGAGCAGGTCCCGGTCGACGTCGACGAAGCCGCCGGCCGACGTGAGCGCCACGAGGAGGCCGAGCAGCATGACGATCGTGATGGGCGTGAAGACACGCGTGAGGACGGGGGCGATGTTCTCGACCACGTTCTGCTTGGCCTCGACGAGCCACGCCGCGACGACGAGGGCGCCGGGCGCGCCGAACGGCAGCACCCAGTCCTCGAGGAACGGTTCGATGTCGATACCGACGAGGTCGAGCACGCCGGCAGTGAGCCCGATCAGCACGGAGCCACCGAGCGCGAGCAGCGTGTAGTAGATCGCCAGCTCGCCGGTGAACCGCACGAAGTCCATACGCCGGTTGCCGGACCGCCACCGCCCGCCGACGTAGGCCAGGCCGGCGAGGAACCACAGGACGACCGGGGCGTGCACCGCGGCGAGCACCAGGGTCGACCCGTCGGGAACGAACGGGTAGACGTTCAGCACGATCGCCAGCACCGCGGCCGGGACGAGCAGCATCACGCCGACGCGCCAGGTGAGCCGGCGCTTCCACGCGAAGTACGCGGCAAGGAACGGGAAGACGAGCAGGCCGAGGTTGCGCGCGAGCACCATCTCGTCGTCGATCAGCGCGAGCCCGGCCTTGACGGCCACACCCGCTCCGACTGCCAGCCCGAGGACGACGGCCAGCTCATGCCAGGAGCGCTCGCCGGCGTCGTCGGGCGCCGTTGAGACGAGGACGAGCTGCTTCCAGAGCCGGTCGGAGTGCTCGCGTGCGAACTCGTGGGAGATCGCGTCCACGCTGCCGATGCGCTTGACCGCGACGAGGAAGGCCTCCTCGTTGTCGAGCCCGGACGCAGCCAGGTCTGCGACCTGTTCGCGCAGGTGGTCCTCCATCTCGTCGACGTCGGCGGCGGTGATCGCCTGACGCCTCTGGATGTAGCCGCGCCACTGACCGATCTGTGCCTCGAGCCCCGCGTCCGTGCCCATCAGGCCCACCCTTCTGCCACGGCCGGCGGCTGCTGGGCCGCCTGCCACACCTGCTTGAGCGCGTCGGCGACGACCGTCCACTGCTCCCGACGCTCGGCGAGGGCGTCGCGGCCCGCCTGCGTGATCCCGTAGTGCTTGCGCCGCCTGCCGACCTCCGAGACGCCCCAGGACGACGCGATGTATCCCAGGCGCTCGAGGCGGTGCAGCAGCGGGTACAGCATGCCGTCGGTCCACTGCATGCGCCCGCCCGACAGCTCGTTGACGCGCTTGAGGATCGCGTAGCCGTACGACTCGCCGTCGGCCAGGATCCCGAGGACGAGCGGTGTGGCCGACGCCGCGACCAGGTCCTTGTCGATGTGCATCAGCACCTCCATACCTAGATCCGCTAGGGATTAAACCCTAGCAGATCTATGCATTGCTGGACGGGGCCGGCTCGCCTCGGTGTCGAACGACGTCGCCGAACCCGTCCAGGTGCACGTCAGCGCGCTCACGGGTGCTCTCGCGGGCGAAGTGGGCGGCCTCGTCGGTCATCCAGCGCAGCCAGTGGTCACGCATCTCGTCGCCGTCGCGGGCCAGGCCGCGGCGCAGGCGTTCGTCGTCGTCAGCCTCGACCCAGATACGGAAGGCGCCCAGCGCGTCGACCTGGCGTGCGGCCGCGCCACAGCCCTCCACGACCAGGTGGGTGGCGGGCGGGACGTCGTGCCACTCGGCCCACGCCCCGGTGTGCCAGTCGTAGCGGCGGTACCGGACCTGCTCTCCCGCCGCCAGCGGGTCCAGCACCCACCGGCGAAGGTTCGCCGCGCCGCCGTCGGGCCCGTCGGCCCAGCCCTCGTAGAGGTCGTCCATGTGGACCACCGGGGCCCCGAGGGCGTCCCCGAGCTGGGCGGCCAGCGTGGTCTTGCCCGAGCCGGGCGGGGGGGGGGGGGGGGGGGGGGGCGCCGCCGGCGGGGCGGGGGCCCCGCGCGGCGGGGCCGTCGACGCACACCAGGCGTGCGTCGACGGCCCGGACCTCGGCGAGGAGGTCGCCCAGCACAGACGGCCTCACCGTCACGGCTGGGCCCAGAAGCGGAACTCCGCCGAGCGCTCCTTGGCCGCCTCGATCTGCTCCGCCACGCGGACGGGCGCAGTGCCGCCCACCGCGTCGCGCGAGGCGAGCGAACCGTCGACCGACAGGACCGTGCGAACCTCGGGCGTCAGGTGCTCGGAGATCTTCGCGAGGTCGGCGTCGGACAGGTCCCACAGCTCGATACCGCGCGCCTCGCACTCGCGGACGCACGCGCCCGCGACCTCGTGCGCGACCCGGAACGGCACGCCCTGCTTCACCAGCCACTCGGCGATGTCCGTAGCCAGCGAGAAGCCCTGAGGGGCGAGCTCGGCCAGGCGCGCCGTGTCGAACACGAGGGTGCGGACCATGCCGCTGAACGCAGGCAGCAGCACCGTCAGCGTCGCGACCTGGTCGAAGACCGGCTCCTTGTCCTCCTGCAGGTCGCGGTTGTACGCGAGGGGCAGGCCCTTGAGCGTCGTCAGGAGACCGGTCAGGTCACCGATCACCCGGCCGGCCTTGCCTCGGGCCAGCTCGGCGATGTCCGGATTCTTCTTCTGCGGCATGATGCTCGACCCGGTCGACCAGGCGTCGTCCAGCGTGACGAAGCCGAACTCCTTCGTGTTCCAGAGGATGATCTCCTCGGCGAACCGGGACAGGTCGACCCCGATCATCGCCGCGACGAACGCGAACTCCGCCACGACGTCGCGCGACGCGGTGCCGTCGATCGAGTTCTCGACCGGGCCGTCGAAGCCCAGGTCGGCGGCGACGGCCGCCGGGTCCAGGCCCAGCGAGGAGCCCGCGAGCGCCCCCGAGCCGTACGGCGACCGTGCGGCTCGGACGTCCCAGTCGAGGAAGCGGTCCACGTCGCGCAGCAGCGGCCAGGCGTGCGCCAGCAGGTGGTGCGCCAGCAGCACGGGTTGTGCGTGCTGCAGGTGCGTGCGCCCCGGCATGGGCGCCTCGCCCGCGGCCATCGCCTGCGTGATGAGCTCGTCGACCAGGTCGAGGACCTGGGCACCGATCACGCGGGCCTGGTCCCGGAGGTACATGCGCACCAGGGTCGCGATCTGGTCGTTGCGTGACCGGCCGGCGCGCAGCTTGCCGCCCAGCTCGGTGCCCGCGCGCTCGATCAGTCCGCGCTCGAGGGCGGTGTGCACGTCCTCGTCCCCGAGCACCGGGAGGAACTCGCCGGACGCGACGTCGGCCGCGAGGCGGTCGAGCGCGGCCGTCATCTCCTCGAGCTCGATGTCCGTGAGCAGGCCGGCGGCGTGCAGCACCTTGGCGTGGGCCTTGGAGCCGGTGATGTCGTAGCTCGCGAGCTTCCAGTCGAAGTGCGTGGACTGGGACAGGGCGGCGAGCTCCGGGGAGGGCCCGCCGGTGAAACGGCCGCCCCAGAGCGCGACGGAGGGCGCCTGAGGCTGGGCGGCCTCTTCCCCTCCGGCGGGTCCCTCGACGGTGCCGGGTGCGGACTTCTCGACGTCGTTCATCGGTCAGAGCGTCCCGCTGCCGAGGTCCACGCCGTTGCCGAACTTCACGTCACGGGCGGCGGCGAGCTTGGCCGTGAGGCCGTAGATCTCGATGAAGCCCTTGGCCTGCGACTGGTCGAACGAGTCGCCCTCGTCGTAGGTCGCGAGGTTGAAGTCGTAGAGGGAGGCGTCGGACTTGCGGCCGGTCACGGTCGCGCGCCCACCGTGCAGCAGCATGCGGATGTCGCCGGAGACGTAGCGCTGGGTGTCCTCGATGAACGTGTCGAGGGAGCGCTTGAGCGGGCTGAACCACATGCCGTCGTACACGAGCTCGGTCCAGCGCTGCTCGACCTGACGCTTGAAGCGGGCCTGCTCGCGCTCGAGCGTGACGTTCTCCAGCTCCTGGTGGGCGGCGATGAGCGCGATCGCGCCCGGCGCCTCGTACACCTCGCGGGACTTGATGCCCACGAGGCGGTCCTCGACGATGTCGATGCGGCCGACGCCCTGGGCGCCCGCACGGCGATTCATCTCCTGCACGGCCTCGAGCGGGGTGACCTTCACGCCGTCGATCGCGACGGGGATGCCACGGTCGAAGGTGATGACGACCTCGTCGGCGACCGGCGGGAACGTGGGGTCGTCCGTGTAGGAGTAGACGTCCTTGGTCGGCTCGTTCCAGATGTCCTCGAGGTAGCCGGTCTCGACGGCGCGGCCCCACACGTTCTGGTCGATCGAGAACGGGTTCTTCTTCGTCGTCGCGATCGGGAGCTTGTGCTGCTCGGCGTACGAGATCGCCTTCTCGCGGGTCAGGGCGAGGTCGCGCACCGGCGCGATCGTCTTCAGCTCGGGCGCGAGCGAGGTGGTCGCGACCTCGAACCGGACCTGGTCGTTGCCCTTGCCGGTGCAGCCGTGGGCGACGGTGGTCGCGCCGAACTGACGCGCCGCGCGCACCATGTGCTTGACGATCACCGGGCGGGACAGCGCGGAGACCAGCGGGTAGCGGTCCAGGTACAGCGCGTTGGCCTTGAGGGCAGGCATGCAGTACTCGGTGGCGAACTCCTCGCGGGCGTCGGCGATGTACGCCTCCATGGCGCCGCAGTCGAGGGCCCGCTGGCGGATGAGGTTCATGTCCTCGCCGCCCTGGCCGACGTCGACCGCCACGGCGACGACCTCGGCCCCCGTGGCCTCGCCGATCCAGCCGATGGCGACGGAGGTGTCCAGGCCGCCCGAGTAGGCGAGCACGACGCGTTCAGTCATGACGATCTCTTCCGTTGCGTTTGCTGATGATGATGTTCGTGGTGCTGGTCCTGCTACCGGGACAAGTGTCCCGCGGATCCTCAGCCGGTCAGAGCGAGGAACCGCTGGGCGAGCTCGTCGCCGCCGGCGGGGTCCCGCGCGATGACCAGGATGGTGTCGTCGCCGGCGATGCAGCCGAGCACCCCGGGGAACACGGAGTGGTCGATCGCCGACGCGAGGTAGTTCGCCGCGCCCGGCGGGGTGCGCAGCACGACGAGGTTGCCGGACGCCTCTGCCGAGACGAGCATCTCGGCGCACAGTCGGGCAAGCCGCGCCGCGACGTAGCCGGTCTCCTCGGCGCCCTGGACGGACCGGTCGCCGCCCTCGCCCGGCACCGCGTACACGAGGGCGCCGGCGTGGTTGCGGACCTTCTCGGCACGCAGTTCGATGAGGTCGCGCGACAGCGTGCCCTGCGTGACGCTCACGCCCTCGTCCGCGAGCGCCCGGGCCAGCTCGGCCTGGGAGTGGATCGCGATACGCCTGACGATCTCGACGATCCGGGCCTGCCGGGCCGCCTTGGTCATCGGCAGCGTGGCCGACGGCGGCACGGTCGCCTCGGGTTCGAGGGCCTCCCTGGGCCCCTGCCACGTCACGTCGGGACGGCGGCTCATCGTCGTCTCCTCATCGCTGCTCCAGCAGCCATGTGAGCAGCGCCTTCTGGGCGTGCAGGCGGTTCTCCGCCTCGTCCCACACGGCGCTCTGCGGGCCGTCGATCACGTCGGCCGTGATCTCCTTGCCGCGATAGGCGGGCAGGCAGTGCAGCACGATCGCGTCCGGCTTCGCGTGTGCGAGCAGCTCCGCGTCCAGCCGGTACGGGACGAACGGCAGCGCGCGGGCCTCCGCCTCGGCCTCGTCCCCCATGGAGACCCACGTGTCCGTCGCGACGACGTCCGCCCCGGCGACGGCCTCGGCCGGGACGGTCGTCACGGTGACGGAGCCGCCGGTGGTCGCGGCGATGTCCTCGGCGCGGGCCACGACGGCGGCGTCGGGCAGGTAACCGTACGGTCCGCCGACACGGACGTGCAGGCCGGCCGTGACGCCGCCGAGCAGGTACGAGCTGCCCATGTTGTTCGCCGCGTCGCCCACGTACGCGAGGGTGGTGCCCGGCAGAGCCGCGACGCCGCCGCGCAGCTGGGCGACCGTGAGCAGGTCGGCGAGGATCTGGCACGGGTGGAAGCCGTCCGTCAGGGCGTTCACCACGGGGACCCGGGCGACGGCGGCCATCTCCTCGATACGGTCCTGACCGTACGTGCGCCAGACGATCGCGGCCACCTGGCGGTCGAGCACGCGCGTGGTGTCGGCGATGGACTCGCGGACTCCGATCTGGGCGAGGTTGCCGTCCACGACGAGCGGGAAGCCGCCGAGCTCGGCGATGCCCGAGGCGAACGAGACCTGCGTACGCAGCGTCGGCTTGTCCGTGATGAAGGCGACGGCGCGAGGACCGTCGAGCGGACGGCGGACGAACCGGTCCTCGCGAAAGGCGAGGCCGAGCTCGAGCACCTCGCGCTGCTCGGCGGGGGTCAGGTCGTCGTCGCGCAGGAAGTGGCGCAGGGTCACGGGTACTCCTTGGTGCTGAGCGCGGCGGGGGCGGCCGCAGGCTGCTGGACGACCTCGGCGGGAACCGCCACGCCGGCGAAGAAGCGGGCCGCGTCGCGGGCCTGGTCGGCCGTCAGGATCAGGGGCGGGGCGAGCCGGATCGCGTCTGGCGCGACGGCGTTGACGATGAAGCCCGCGTCGAGCGCCGCGGCGGCGACCTGCGCCGCGACGGGCCGGGTCAGGCGCACCGCGAGCAGCAGACCGCGGCCGCGCACCTCCTCCACAAGCCGGCTGCCGCACATCTCGATCTCCTGCCGCAGCAGTGCACCGACCTCGCGGACGTTGCGCAGGAGACCGTCCCGCTCGATGACGCCGAGCGTCGCGAGCGCCGCGGCCGCGGCGACCGGGTTGCCGCCGAAGGTCGTGCCGTGCTGCCCCCTGCCGAGCAAGGTCGCGGTCCCCTCGCCGTACGCGATGACGGCACCGATTGGGAAGCCGCCGCCGAGGCCCTTGGCGAGCGTGACGACGTCGGGCACGATGCCGCCCCCGACCTCCGGCTGCTGGTAGGCGAACCACGATCCCGTGCGGCCGACACCGGTCTGGATCTCGTCCAGGACCAGGAGGGCTCCCGCCTCGGTGGTGAGCCGGCGGGCGAGCGCCAGGTACCCCGGCGGCAGCGGGCGCACGCCTGCCTCGCCCTGCAGGGGCTCGACGACGAGGGCCGCGACCTCACCCCTCTCCGCGACGGACTGCGCGGAGAAGGCGGCCTCCAGCGCGGCGGTGTCACCGAACGGGAGGTGCTCCACCCCGCCGGGCAGCGGCTCGAAGGGTTCCCGGTAGGCAGCCTTGTGAGTGAGCGCGAGGGCGCCCATGCTGCGGCCGTGGAACGCGCCCTCGAGAGCGAGCACCCGGGTGCGGGTGCCGCCGCCGGTGGCGGCCACACGGCGCGTCATCTTGAACGCGGCCTCGATGGCCTCGGTGCCGGAGTTCGTGAAGAAGACCCGAGACCCGGCCGGCGCCTCGGCCAGCCGCAGCAGCGTCTCGGCCAGCCCGATCTGCGTGGGCGTCCCGAAGAAGTTCGAGACGTGCCCGAGCGTGCCGAGCTGGGCGCTGATCGCCGCAGTGAGGGTCGGGTGGGCGTGGCCGAGCGAGTTCACCGCGATCCCGGCGAGCAGGTCGAGGTACCGCTTGCCGTCGGCATCCCACACGTACGCGCCCTCGCCGCGGACGAGCACGCGCTGCGGAAGGCCGAAGGTGTCCATGACGGCGTTGCCGTACCGCTCGGTCCAGGCCGCGACGGACAGGTGACCGCTCTCGACCTCGCCGGCCAACCCGCCGGCAGGGCTCACGATCTCGCTCACGGTGCGACCTCCTCGGGTTGTGCGACGGGCCGGCCGGCAACCGGTCCGGGACCGGGCGCGCCGGGCGCGTCCGGGACGACCATGGTGCCGTTGCCCCGGGCCGTGAAGACCTCGAGCAGCACCGAGTGCGGCTGGCGTCCGTCGATGACGGTCGCCGCGGGGACGCCGCCCTCGACGGCGCGCAGGCAGGCCTCCATCTTGGGGACCATCCCCGACTGCAGGCCGGGCAGGAGGGCCGCGAGATCGCTCGCCGCGATCTTCCGCACGAGCGAGGACCGGTCGGGCCACGACGTGTACAGGCCCTCGACGTCCGTCAGCACGATGAGCTTCTTCGCGCCGAGGGCGACCGCGAGCGCCGACGCCGCCGTGTCGGCGTTCACGTTGAGCACCTGGCTCTGGTCGGCGACGTCCGGGGCGATCGTGGACACGACGGGGATGCGGCCGGCGGCGAGCAGGTCCTGCACGGCCCTCGGGTCCACCTGGACGACGTCGCCCACGAGGCCGACGTCGACCGGCTCGCCGTCCACGACCGCTTGCCGCCGCTCGGCGCGCAGCAGCCCACCGTCCTCGCCGGAGAGCCCGACGGCATACGGGCCGTGCGCGTTGATCAGGCCGACGAGCTCGCGCGAGACCTGGCCGGTGAGCACCATCCGCACGACGTCCATGGCCTCGGGCGTGGTGACCCGCAGGCCGCCCTTGAACTCCGACGCGATGCCGAGCCGGTCGAGCATGGCCGAGATCTGCGGGCCGCCGCCGTGCACCACGACCGGCTTGAGGCCGACCTGTCGCAGGAACACCATGTCCTGCGCGAACGCCGCCTTCAGCGTGTCGTCGACCATCGCGTTGCCGCCGTACTTGACCACGACGAGGGCGCCGGAGAACTCCTGGAGCCACGGCAGGGCCTCGATGAGGACCTCTGCCTTCTGGTCGGCGCGCAGGTCCGTGCGCGTGTCGAACTGGAAGTCGTCCACGGGGCCGGCGGTCATGAGGCGTACGCGCTGTTCTCGTGGACGTAGTCGTGCGTGAGGTCGTTGGTCCAGATCGTCGCCTCGGCGTCACCCGCGTGCAGGTCGATGTCGACCAGGACCTCGCGGGCCGATGCGAGGTCGACGAGCTCGCGCGGCTCCCCCACGCCCCCGGCCCGGCAGACCTGCACGCCGTTGATCGCGACGTCGAGCGCGAGCGCGTCGAACGGGGCGACCTCCTCCGGCACGGTGCCGACCGCAGACAGGACGCGGCCCCAGTTCGGGTCGTTGCCGAACACGGCCGCCTTGAACAGGTTGGACCTGCTCACCGCGCGGGCGACGGCGACCGCCGCGTCCTCGCTGCTGGCGTTGCGGACGGTGATCGCGATGTCGTGCGAGGCCCCCTCGGCGTCGGCTACGAGCTGCCGGGCGAGGTCCGCGCAGGCGGCCCTGACTGCCTCGGCGAGCTCGGCCTCGGTCGGGCTGACCCCCGACGCACCGCTCGCAAGCAGGATGACGGTGTCGTTCGTCGACATGCAGCCGTCGGAGTCGACCCGGTCGAAGGTGGTGCGGGTCGCGGCGCGCAGGGCGGCGTCGGCCGTGCCGGCGTCGACCGACGCGTCCGTCGTGAGCACGCAGAGCATCGTCGCCAGGCCGGGCGCCAGCATGCCCGCCCCCTTCGCCATGCCGCCCACGGACCAGGCCGCCCCGCCGGGGCCGGGCACGTGGGTCGTCTTGGCGACGGTGTCGGTCGTCATGATGGCGAGCGCGGCGTCGGGGCCGCCGTCGGCCGCCAGAGCGGCCACGGCATCGTCCACGCCCTTGCGCAGGTTCTCCATCGGGAGCCGGATGCCGATGAGGCCCGTGCTGCACACCAGGACGTCACCCGCGCCGGTCTCCTGGCCCGCCCCGGTGAGCGCCGCCGCGACGTGCTCGGCCGTGTGGTGCGTGTCCGCGAAGCCCTCGGGACCGGTGCAGGCGTTCGCGCCGCCCGAGTTGAGCACCACGGCGCGCGCCACGCCGTCCTTGACCGCCTGACGGGTCCACGCCACGGGCGCGGCGTGCACACGGTTGCTCGTCAGGACTGCCGCGGCGACGTGCTGCGGCCCCTCGTTGACGACCAGCGCGACGTCCTGCTTGCCCGACGACTTGAGGCCGGCGGCGACGCCGGACGCCCGGAAGCCCTGCGGTGACGTGACGGTCACGGAGCCACTCCTTCGGTGACGAGGCCGGCGGTCTCCCGCAGGCCGAGCGCGAGGTTCATGGACTGCACCGCGGCGCCCGCGGTGCCCTTCACCAGGTTGTCGATCGCGGTGACGGTCACGACCCGGCCGGCCGCCTCGTCGACCGCGACCTGGACCAGCGCCGTGTTGGCGCCGAGCGTCATGGCCGTCGTGGGCCACTGGCCCTCGGGGAGGACCTCGACGAACGGCTCGTCCGCATAAGCCAGCTCCCACGCCTCGCGCACCTGCGCCGGTGTGGTGCCCTGGACGAGGCGAGCGGTCGCCGTGGCGAGGATGCCGCGCGACATCGGCACGAGGACGGGCGTGAAGCTGAGGCTCACGTCCTCGCCGCCGGCCGCGCGGAGGTTCTGCACGATCTCCGGGATGTGCCGGTGCGTGCCGCCCACCGCGTACGGCTGGGCCGAGCCGAGCGCCTCGCTCGCCAGCAGGTGCGCCTTCAGCGCCTTACCTGCGCCGGAGTAGCCGACCGCCAGCACGGCCACGAGGTCCCGGGTCTCCACCAGGCCGGCCGCGACGCCGGGCTGGAGCCCCAGGGTGACCGCCGTGACGTTGCAGCCCGGGACCGCGACCCGGCGGGCGCCCGCGAGCGCCGCACGCTGGCGGGTGCCGTCCGGGCGGACGAGCTCGGGCAGGCCGTACGGCCACGTGCCCGCGTGAGCGCTGCCGTAGAAGGCCTCCCAGTCCGCCGCGGACTCCAGGCGGTGGTCCGCTCCCAGGTCCAGGACCAGCACGTCCTCGGGAAGCTGGGCCGCGATCTCGCCGGAGGCGCCATGCGGCAGCGCGAGCACGACGACGTCGTGACCCTTGAGGCTCTCCGGGGTGGTGGGTTCGAGGACCTTGTGCGCGAGGCTGCGGAGGTGCGGGTGCAGCTCGCCCAGGCGGGCGCCCGCGTTGGAGTGCGCGGTGACGGCGCCCACCTCGACGTGCGGGTGGGCCGCAAGCAGGCGGAGGGTCTCACCGCCCGCGTATCCGGAGGCGCCGGCGACGGCGACCCGGATCGGCTGGTTGCTGGTCATATGCAGGATCATACATACCTATGCAGAGCCCTGTACAACTCGTTTCCCGGCGGGCCGGCCTGCGCGGCCACGGCCTCGCGGCGCGGCGGCCGAGGCGTGTGCGGCTCACACGGCTCGGGCGTGCACCCTCCGGCCGTACGTCCGCAGCGCTCGCAGCAGATCCAGCTCCCGGAACGCCGGCCAGTGGATGTCACAGAAGACGAGCTCGGCGTGCGCCGCGCGCCACGGGAAGAACCCGGAGAGCCGCTGCTCTCCGCTGGTGCGGATGACGAGGTCGATGTCGTCGGCGGGGGCGGCGATCCGGCGGTCGATCTGGCCGGCTTCCAGGGAGGCGGCCGCCTCCGCGACCGAGTCCCCGCGCAGCGCCGCCTCCGACAGCGCCGCGCGCACGGCGCCCACGATGTCGCCGAACGGGTCGAAGCCGATGGCCAGCGTCAGGCGCCTCGGCCTGCCCCGGGTGGCCTCGACGGCCTCCTTCAGGGCACGCGCCGTCTCGTCGGGCACGAGGTCGAGCGAGCCCGCGACCTGCAGCGCCCACTGCCCGCCCGGGCGCCGCACCCGCTCCGGGATGACCGTCGCGAGCAGCTCGAACAGGTACGCGACCTGTTCGTCGTCGCGCTTGGCGATGTTGTCCACCGACAGGACGTAGACGCTCACCGCGCCGACCCCGGCCCGGGCACACCACCCGAGCACCCGGTCCAGGTGCTCGGCGCCCGCCCGGTGCCCGAACCGCGCGTCCGCCACGCCCACGCTGCGGGCCCAGCGGCGGTTACCGTCCATGATCAGGCCAAGGTGCGCCGGTCGCGGCAGGCCGCGCAGCTCGCGGCACGCCCGCGCCACCAGAAGACGTTCGGCAAGCCTGCGGACGAGCGTCGGGAGCATCGGCACGGACCAACGGTAGCGCCGTCGCCCGCGTGCCCGACGGCGGACCGGTCGCCTCGCGCGAGGCGACCAGCGGCCGCCGTCGGGCAGACGAAGGTCACCCGTCGTGACCCTTGTGCGTCCTACGCTGGGCCCATGCGTGCAGTCGTGGCCCGCGAGGCGGGCGGTCCCGAGGTCCTCACCCTCACAGAGATGCCCGACCCGGACCCGGGGCCGGGCCAGGTCCTGGTCCGCGTCACGGCGGCCGGCGTGAACTTCATCGACACCTACCGCCGCCGCGGCGTCTACCCGATGTCGTACCCGCACGCCGTGGGCGTGGAGGGGGCCGGCGTCGTGGAGAGCCTCGGCGAGGGCGTCGAGGGCCTCCGCGTGGGCGACTACGTCGCCTGGGCGGAGGGTCCCGGCTCCTACGCGGAGCTCGTGGCGCTGGACGCGGCCCAGGCGGTCCGCGTGCCGGCCGGCCTGGACCTGACGACGGCCGCAGCGCTCCCGCTGCAGGGGATGACCGCCCACTACCTGGTGTCCTCGACGTTCGAGGTCGCCCCGGGGCACGACGTGCTGCTGCACGCCGGCGCGGGCGGCGTCGGCCTGCTCGCCACGCAGCTCGCCGCCGCGCGGGGCGGACGCGTCATCACGACGGTGTCCTCGCCGGAGAAGGGCGCGCTGTCCCTGGCGGCCGGGGCCGCGCACACCATCGACTACGCGGAGTTCTCCGACGTGTCCACGGACCTGCCGAGGGTGGTGCGCGAGCTCACCGACGGCGCGGGCGTGCACGTGGTGTACGACGGCGTCGGCAGGACCACCTTCGACGCCTCGCTCGCCTCGCTGCGTCGCCGGGGCATGCTCGTCCTGTTCGGCGGGTCATCGGGGCAGGTGCCGCCGGTCGACCCGCAGCGGCTCAACCGCGGCGGGTCGCTGTACCTCACGCGGCCGACGCTGGGGCACTACATCGCGACGCGGGCGGAGCTCGAGTGGCGGGCGTCCGAGGTGCTCGGCGCAGCCGCGTCCGGAAACCTCGACGTGCGCGTCGGCGCGACCTTCCCCTTGGCAGACGCCGGAGCCGCGCACGAAGCGCTGGAGGGTCGCCGGACGACCGGCAAGGTGCTCCTCGTTCCCTGATATCTTGATGTCGAGATACTCGATGTCGAGAGGAATACCGATGGCCGACTGGTCCCCTGCCGCGTACCTCCAGTACACCGACGAACGGTCCCGGCCGTTCGCCGACCTGCTCGCCCGTGTCGCCGCGGACCCCGCCACGATCGTCGACCTGGGCGCCGGCCCCGGGCACCTCACCGCGCTGCTGCGCGAACGGTGGCCGGCTGCCCAGGTCACAGGCGTGGACTCCTCCCCCGCGATGGTCGAGCGGGCCCGCGCCGCCGACCCCGGCACCCGGTACGTCCTCGGCGACGTGCGCGACTACGCGGCCGGGACGCTCGCCGACCCCGACGGGCCGGTCACGGGCGCCGACCTCGTCGTCAGCAACGCCACCCTGCAGTGGGTGCCAGGGCACCGCGACCTGCTCCCCGCGCTCGCGGAGAAGGCCACGCAGGCCTTCGCCTTCCAGGTACCCGGCAACCACGACGCGCCGAGCCACCGGTTGTTGCGCGCGGTCGCTGCCCGCGAGCCCTACGCGGAGGCGCTCGGCGCCCCGGTGGAGCGCCGAGCCACCGCCGACCCCGCCGAGTACCTCGGGATCCTCGCCCGGCCGGGCTGGTCCGTCGACGCCTGGGAGACGACCTACGTCCACGTGCTGCACGGCGAGGACCCGGTGCTGCGCTGGATCTCCGCCACGGGGGCCCAGCCCACGCTGCACGCCCTCGCGGCCCACGACAGCGCCCACGGCACCGGCCTGCTGCCGCGGTTCGAGGCCGAGCTCGGCGCCGAGCTGCGGGCCGCATACCCCGAGCGTCCCTACGGGACCCTGCTGGAGTTCCGTCGTGTCTTCGTCGTCGCGACACGCCTACGCTGAGGCCTATGACACGTTCTGTGCGGATTGCCGTCCAGCTCCAGCCGCAGCACGCCGAGTACTCACAGATCCGCGACGCCGTTCTGCGCGCCGAGGACATGGGCGTCGACGTCATCTTCAACTGGGACCACTTCTTCCCGCTCTATGGCGACCCCGAGGGCAAGCACTTCGAGTGCTGGACCATGCTCGGCGCCTGGGCCGAGCAGACCGAGCGCGTCGAGATCGGCGCCCTCGTCACCTGCAACAGCTACCGCAACCCCGAGCTTCTGGCGGACATGGCCCGCACGGTCGACCACATCTCGGGCGGCCGGCTGATCCTCGGCATCGGCGCGGGCTGGTTCGAGAAGGACTACGACCAGTTCGGCTACGAGTTCGGCACCGCCGGCTCGCGCATCGCCGACCTCGCCGCGGCCCTGCCCCGGATCAAGGACCGCCTCGCGAAGGGCAACCCCGCACCCACGCGGGAGATCCCGATCATGGTCGGCGGCGGCGGGGAGAAGAAGACGCTGCGCATCGTCGCCGAGCACGCCGACATCTGGCATTCGTTCGGCGACATCGAGACGCTCACCCGCAAGTCCGGCATCCTCGACGAGCACGGCGCGGAGGTGGGGCGCGACACGGCGACGCTCGTGGAACGCTCGGTCGGGACGCACGGCTCACCCGAGGAGTCCGGCGACGCGCTCGTCGCGGCCGGCGCGACGCTCCTCACGATCGGCGTGGGCGGCCCGGACTACGACCTGTCCCTGCTCAAGGAGTGGATCGACTGGCGCGACTCGCGCGCCTGACCGCAGGTTGCCCTCGGGCTGGGCTCGGCTTCCGAGCCCGCCCGAGGGAGACCGAGCCTGCGAGATCGGACGACACCGTCGAGCGGGGATCCCGGCCACCTGGCCGGCCCATTCCGGCCTGATGGCCGATGTGCCTGCAAGCGCACGGGCCGAGACTCGGGCCATGGCTTCCACGACACCCTCCACCCGGACCCGGCCCTTGCCCGGTGGCACGCGCCGGCGAACCGGGTGGCTCGCACCCGCGGGCCTCCTGCTCCTCGCGATCGTCCCGGTCGCCGCCGGCGCCCTCCGACTCACCGAGCTCGCGTCCGGCCCCGCAGTGACACCCGAGAACGCCCGGTTCGTCACGATGCCGCTGCCCGTCGTCGTGCACATCGTCGCCGTCACCGTGTACGCCGTCCTCGGCGCCTTCCAGTTCTCGCCCGGCCTCCGGCGGCGGCATCGAGCCTGGCACCGGGCCGCGGGGACCGTCCTGGTCCCGGCCGGCCTGGCCACCGCGCTGAGCGGACTGTGGATGACAGCCTTCTACGACCTGCCCGCCAAGGACACCCTGGCGGTCAACGCGACCCGGTACGTCGTCGGGGCCGTGATGACGGTGTCCCTGATCCTGGCCGTCCGCGCCCTGATGCGGCACGACTACCGCGCGCACGGCGCGTGGATGACCCGCGCGTACGCCCTCGCGATGGGCGCGGGGACGCAGGCGGTCGTGCTCGGCACCTGGCTGGTCGTCGCCCGGCCGTCTGTGGAGAGCGACGAGAGCATCCAGGTGAGCTCCGTCCTCATGATCGTCTCGTGGGTCCTGAACGCCCTGGTGGCGGAGTGGGTGATCCACCGGCGCCGCCGGCCCGCCCGGGTGCGGCGCTGACTACCATGACCGGCATGCGGACTCTCGCCGCGGCGCTCGCGCGTCCTCCCGCGCCGGGCGCACCGCCGCCCGGCCGTCGTGACGGCCTGCTCGTCGCCGCCGCGGTCGGAGCCACGGTCGTGGAGACCGCGGCGCGACCCGACCTGACCTGGCCGCTCGTGACCGCGCTGGTGACGCTCGCGGGCCTCGCCGCCCTTCCCTGGCGGCGCACGCACCCGGTCCCCGTCGTCGCCTGGGTGGTCGGCACCGGCTCCGCCGTCGAGCTCGCCCAGGCCGCCGCGGGTATCGTTCCCGCCGGGCTCTACACCGCGGGCATCGGAGTCCTCGTCCCGTACGCCCTGTTCCGGTGGGGCTCGGGCCGCGCGACCCTCGCCGGCGCTCCCATGCTCGCCGCTGGCATCGCCGTCTCCGTGGTCGTCCACGGCGGAGGGACGTCCGACGCCGTGGGCGGCACGGTTGTCCTCGTCCTGACCGCCATGCTGGGTGAGATGGTCCGGCAGCGCTCCGCGGCCCGCACCCGCGAGCTCGACCAGGCCCGGATGCGCGAGCGTGAGGCCATCGCCCGCGACCTCCACGACACGGTCGCCCACCACCTGTCGGCAGTCGCGGTCCGTGCGCAGGCCGGCCTGATCAGCGCCGAGGCGAACCCGGCGGCCGCCGGCGACGCGCTGCGCGTCGTGGAGGCAGAGGCACGCAGGGCGCTCGCAGAGATGCGTGCCCTGGTGGGCGTGCTGCGTGACGAGACGTCGCGGCACCCTGCGCCCGGCCTGACCGAGCTGCGCGCACTCTCCGACCCGGGCCCGCCGGAGGTGCGGGTGCACGTGCCCGCCGACGTCGGCCCGTTGCCGGGCGCGACCGCTGCCGCCCTGTTCCGCATCGCGCAGGAGGCCGTGACGAACGCACGCCGCCACGCCCGTTCCGCCACGGGGATCACCGTCACGGTCGAGCGTGGCGTCGCCACGCTTGCCCTCCAGGTACGCGATGACGGAAGCCCGACGCGCCCCAGCCGTGCGCCCGAGCCCGAGGCGACGCCGAGCGCGGGCTTCGGCCTGACCGGGATGTCCGAGCGGGCAGCGTCTCTCGGCGGCACGCTCGAAGCCGGGCCTGACGGCGACCGGGGCTGGCTGGTGCGAGCTGTGCTGCCGGTCGCGGCACGACCGGTGAGCGAGGAGGTCCGATGAGCATCCGGGTCCTGGTGGCTGACGACCAGGAGATCGTCCGCACCGGCCTGTGCACGATCCTCGATGCTCAGCCGGGCATCGAGGTGGTGGCGGAGGCCCCGGACGGGCAGCAGGCCGTCCGGGAGGCGCACCGCCTCCGCCCGGACGTCTGTCTCCTCGACATCCGCATGCCCGTGCTCGACGGCGTCGCCGCGACCCTCCAGCTCGCAGGGCCGGACGTCGCGGACCCGATGGCCGTCGTCGTGATCACCACGTTCGACCTGGACGAGCACGTGCACGACGCCCTCCGTGCCGGAGCGCGCGGATTCCTGCTCAAGGACGCGGGGCCGGCGCTGCTGGCCCAGGCGGTGCGCGCCGCGGCGGACGGGGACGCCCTGATCGACCCGGCGGTCACCGTCCGGCTGCTCGCCCACTTCGCCCGCGCAGCGCGGCCGGGCGGGAGCCCGACGGCCGACCCGCTCACCGGCCGCGAGGATGCGGTGCTGCGGCTCGTGGCGGGCGGGCTCACCAACGCGGAGATCACGGCCGAGCTGCACCTTGGCCTGAGTACCGTGAAGACCCACCTGGCCGCGATCATGCCCAAGACGGGTGCGCGCAACCGGGTCGAGGTGGCGCGCTGGGCCTACGAGTCCGGCCGGCACCCGTAGCCCCGCCTGGCCGGGCCGGGGCCTGTGCGAGCCCGCACCGGCCTGGTAGGAGGACCGGACGTCAGCGGCCGGTGAGGTCCGCCGCCAGCGGGTCGGCGACGCCCGCCGGCAGCACCCGGAGGCGGCGCGCGGTGGCGGACGCCCCCTGCCCCCCTGCCGCGCGGGCGAGAGCCAGCAGCGACTCCGGCGTGTCGTGCGTGACGCGGATGTACCAGCCGGAGCACGCGTCGAGGTCGCCGCGGGCGACGGCCGCCACCATGTCGACCGTGCGCTCCACCGGGGTCCACTCGGCCCGCCCCGCGTGCATGTGCATGCCCGCCGTCATGTCGGTCGCGACGACGCCCGGCGCCACCTCGAACGACCGCAGCCCCAGCCCGTACCCGGCGTCGTGCAGGTGCGCGCCCAGGCGCAGGAGCGCCGTCTTGCTCGCGTTGTACGCGCTCGCGACCGCCATGTCGTGCGTGCTGGCGCCCGACGCCAGCTCGACGACCCGGCCGCCGCCGCGCGCGATCATCCCGGGGACGACGGCGCGCGACAGCAGGAACGGGCCGCGCACGTTCGTCTCGATGACGCCCCACCACTCGTCGGGGTCCGCCTCCCACAGCGGCCCCTCGGCCTCGACGCGCCCGGCGTTGTTGACGAGCAGGTCGATGGACCCGAGCTCGGCCTCGGCCCGCCCGACGGCGGCGCTCACCTCCTGCGGCGACGTCACGTCCGCGGTGAGCACCACGGCGGCCCTGCCGAGCGCGCGGATCTCGTCCGCGACCTCGGCCAGGCGAGCCTCGTCCCGCGCGAGCAGGGCCACGTCGAGCCCTGCACGCGCGAGGCCCAGCGCGACCGCGCGGCCGATGCCGCGCGACGCGCCGGTGACGAGTGCGGTGCGCGCAGCGGGCACCGTCGAGTTGTCAGGCACGCAGGACCGCTCCCGCACCCGCCGCCGCCGCTGCGACGACGCCCTCGCGCACCGCGCGGACCTCGTCCGCGCCGAGGGTGCGGTCCGCGGCGCGCAGGCGCAGCGCATACGCGAGGGACTTCTTGCCCTCGCCGAGCTGCGGCCCGGTGAACACGTCGAAGAGCGAGACGTCCTCGAGGAGCTCGCCGGCGCCCGCGACGATCGCCGCCTCGACCACGGACGCCGGGACCGACTCGTCCACGACGAACGCGAGGTCCTCCTTGGCGGCCGGGAACGCCGACACGGCCGCGGCCACGACCGGCTCGCCGGACGAGCCCGCGACCAGCGCGGAGAGGTCCACCTCGAACGCCACCGACCGGGCGGGCAGGCCCAGCCGCTCGACGACCTTCGGGTGCAGCTCGCCCGCGTGCCCCACGAGGGTGCCGTCAGCGAGCTCGAGCCGGGCGCAACGGCCCGGGTGCCAGGGCAGGTGCTCCGTGTCGGCCGTGACGATGACCTCGACGCCGACCTTCTCGGCCACGAGGCGTGCGGCGGCCACGGCGTCGGCCCAGTCGGCCACGCGGCCGTCACCCCACCAGCCGGCCGGCTCGCGGCGGCCGGTGAGCACGCCCGCGACGCGACGCGGCTGCGCCGGGACGCCCGCCTCGAGGGCGGCCAGCTCGTCCTCGGTGGGACGCACGCCGCCGGGCAGCGACGGCGCCACCGGAGCACCCGGCTGCGGGCGGGTGACGAGGCCGATCTCGAAGACCGCGAGGTCCGTCAGGCCGCGGGACACGTTGCGGCGCACCGTGTCCAGGAGCGTGACCAGCAGGTTCGTCCGCAGCAACGGCTTGTCGTCGGCCAGCGGGTTCGCCAGGCGCAGGCTGACCCGGCGAGGGTCGTCCGCCGGCAGGCCGAGCGCGTCGTACTCCGCCGCGCTGACGAACGGGTACGACAGCGTCTCGACGAACCCGGCCTCCGCCAGCGCGCGCGTCACCGAGCGGCGGGTGCGCTGCTCGGCCGTCAGCCCACGGCCGCCCGGCGCCGCAGGCAGCACCGACGGCACCTGGTCGTAGCCCTGGATCCGGACGACCTCCTCGACCAGGTCGGCCGGGCCGGTCAGGTCGGGCCGCCAGCTCGGCGGCGTGACCAGGAAGGTGTCCTCCGGCCCGTCCGTGACCGTGGCACCGATCTCCTCGAGCGTGCTGCGCACCTGCTCCGGGGTGTACACGACGCCGGACAGGCGCTCCGGCTCGGTCACCCGCAGCGCGACCGGCGCCGGAGCCACCGTGGTGTCGAGGTCGCTCACCGCGGGGTCCGCCGTGCCGCCCCCGAGCTCGACGAGCAGGTCGACGACGCGCTGCGCCGCGACCGCGGGGAGCACCGGGTCCACGCCGCGCTCGAACCGCTTGGCCGCCTCGCTCGGCAGCTTGTGCCGGCGCGCGGTGCGCGCCACGGTGATCGGGTCGAAGTGCGCGGCCTCGACCAGCACGTCCGTTGTCGTGCCGCTCACCTCGGAGGACTCGCCGCCCATGACGCCGGCCATGCCGAGCACCCGGCTGCCCGGACCTGACGGCGAGTCGGTGATGAGCAGGTCCTCCGGGTCGAGGGCGCGGTCGACGTCGTCCAGCGTGACGAGCCGTTCCCCCGACGCCGCGCGGCGCACCACGATCGGCGCGGCGACCTTCGCCAGGTCGTAGGCGTGCAGCGGCTGGCCCAGGTCCAGCATCACGTAGTTGGTGATGTCCACGGCGAGCGTGATCGACCGCATGCCCGAACCCTCGAGGCGGTGCTTCAGCCACGCGGGCGTGGGCGCCGACGGATCGACGCCGCGCACGATCCGCGTGACGAACCGGTCGCACCCGGTGACGCCGTGGATCGGCGCCGCATCGTTCACGACCACCTCGAAGCCGTCCGGCGTCGCGGCCGGCTCGGCGCCCGTCAGGACACCGCGGTCGGTGAACTTCGCGCCCGTGGAGTGCGCGTACTCGCGCGCCACGCCGCGGTAGGAGAACGCGTAGCCTCGGTCCGGGGTCACGTTGATCTCCAGGACCTCCTCGCCGAGCCCGAGCAGCGCGATCGCGTCCTGCCCCGGGGTGAGGTCCGCCTCCGCGTAGCCGAGGCGCGGCAGCACGATGATGCCGGCGTGGTCCTCGCCCAGGCCCAGCTCGCGCTGCGAGCAGATCATGCCGTCGGACACGTGGCCGTACGTCTTCCGGCTCGCGATCGGGAACGGGCCCGGCAGGACGGCACCGGGGAGCGCCACGACCACCAGGTCGCCCGGACCGAAGTTGTGCGCGCCGCACACGATGCCGCGCGGCGTCCCGCCCTCGGCGACGGGCACGCCGTCGACGTTGAGCGCGCCGACGTCCACCTGGCACCAGTTGATCGTCTTGCCGTTCTTCTGCGGCTCAGGATGCTGCTCGATGACACGGCCCACGACGAGCGGCCCGGTCACAGCGGCCCCGTGGATCGCCTCCTCCTCGAGCCCGACCTTGACCAGGTCCGCGGCGAGCCGCTCGGCCGTCAGGCCGGCGGGCAGCTCGACGTGGTCGGCGAGCCAGTCCTTGACAATGAGGGGCACGTCAGATCTCCGTCCCGAACTGCGTGGAGAAGCGCACGTCGCCCTCCACGATGTCGTGCATGTCCGCGATCGAGTGGCGCAGCATCAGCGTCCGCTCGATCCCCATCCCGAAGGCGAAGCCGCTGTACACGCCCGGGTCGATGCCGGCGGCCCGCAGCACGTTCGGGTTGACCATGCCGCAGCCGCCCCACTCGATCCAGCCGGCGCCGCCCTTCTTCTGCGGGAACCACAGGTCCATCTCGGCGCTGGGCTCCGTGAAGGGGAAGAACGACGGGCGCAGCCGCGTCTTCGCCTCCGGCCCGAACATCGCCTGGGCGAAGGCGTCGAGCGTGCCGACGAGGTTGGCCATCGTCAGGCCCTTGTCGACCGCCAGGCCCTCCACCTGGTGGAAGACCGGCGTGTGGGTCGCGTCCAGCGCATCGGTGCGGAACACCTTGCCGGGACACGCGACATAGAGGGGCACGCCACGCTCCAGCAGGGAGCGCGCCTGCACCGGGGAGGTATGCGTGCGCAGCACGAGGTTCGTGCCCGACGCCGGACGCTCACCTTCCGCCTCCGGCGCGCCTGCCGTCGTCGTCCCGGCGACGTAGAACGTGTCCTGCATCTGGCGCGCCGGGTGGTCCGGACCGAAGTTCAGCGCGTCGAAGTTGAACCACTCCGCCTCGACCTCGGGCCCGTCGGCGATCTCCCAGCCGAGGCCCACGAAGAAGTCGGCGATCCGGTCCTGGATCAGCTCGATCGGGTGGCGGGCTCCCAGGGGGGAGCGCCGGACCGGGAGCGTGACGTCGACGGACTCCTCCACGAGCACACGCTCGTCGCGCTCGGCCTCGAGCTCGGCCTGGCGGGCGGTGAGGGCCTGGGCGATCGCGCCGCGGCGGGGGCCGACGAGCTTGCCTGCGGCCGCCTTGTCGGGACCGGGCAGCGCGCCGATCGCGCGGTTCGCGAGGGCGAGCGCGCTGCGGTCCCCGGTGTGGGCGGTGCGCACCGCCTTGAGCGCGTCGAGGTCGGGCGCGGCCTTGATCTCGTCGAGCGCCACCGCGACGGCCGCGTCGAGCGCGGCCTCGTCGAGCGGGTCGACGTTTGCCTGAGGATCGGGCGTGGACATGCTGGCCTTCCTGGCGGGGTCGGGAGCCGCGGACCCGTCCCGGGAACGCCCGAGCACAGGTCGACGCGGCAGTTGCAGTCTAGGTGCCCGCCAGGGCTCCGGACGCGTCGTCCACAGGGGAAACGACTCAGCGCCCGCGCGCAGCACCCGCCGCGCGGCCCGTGACGGGCCCCGTAAATCGGCGGGTGAGCGACAGCATGGCGCCATCGTTCCACGCGGGCTCCGCACCAGGCAATCGCGTACTCGTCGGAGCTGGGCGCTTGGCACACTTTTCCTGTCCGGAGCCCGCGGTGACGCGCCGCCGCGCACGCCGCTGCCACACTGGGGCCGTGAGCGGCGACGACATCTCCCGTTTCGCGCCGGGCCGACGGCGCGCGTCCGGCGAGCGCACGCCAGGATGGCCCCGCTACGGCCCCGGCGCGCCGGGGCCGACCGACCCGCTCGACGAGACCCTCGGCAGCGACCTGCGCCCGTCCCGCCGGCCCCGGCGGGACGCACGTCCCGAGCACGACGCGACCCGTCCGACGTCGGACCTGCCCGCCTGGGGCACTCCGAGCCCGACCGACGCGCCCGTCCGCGACGCCGGTGCGGACCCTGCAGGCAGTCCCAGGCGGCCCGCCCGGTTCTGGCGCTGGTTCGGCGGCGGCGGGCTGGTGGCGCTCCTGACGCTCGTCCGCCTGCCTGCCGGGAGTCACGAGGTCGAGGAGGCCGCCGTCGGCGTTGCCGCCCTCGCCCTGGTGGGAGGCGGCGTCGTCGTGTTCGTGCTGGTGGTGCTCGCGCTCATCTGGCTCGTTTCGCGCGGCAGCTCGACGCCCGCGACGTCGATGGGCCCGTCGGTCCCACCGCGCCGCACGAGTCAGCCCTTCGTCCCGTGGTCCCGTGCCCTGGGCCTGTGCCTCGGTGCGCTGCTCGTGTCCTTCGTCGTCTACGTGTCGGTGTCCGACCAACCGCTCGCGCCGCCCCTCAGCCCCCCAGGGTGAACGACTCCACCGGCGTGTACAGGGGGCCGCTCTGCGGGCCCTCCCCCAAGCGGGACTCGACGAGGGCGAACGAGTCGACGCGCCAGGTCGGGCCGGCGTACACCGACAGCGCCTGCGCCGCGGGCTCGAGCTCGGAGCGCGGGCCGTCCAGGGCCCGCCGCCACCGGCCCCGCGGCGGCTTCACCTGACCGGCGCGCGCCCGCGCGACCGTCAGGTGGGCACGGTGCGGCTTGACGTCCTCGGGGACCTCGCGCGGTGACGCGTCGAGGCATGCCGAGGCGAGGCCCTTCAGCGCGCCCAGGTCGCCGTCGACGCCCATCCAGAGCACCTTGCTCGAGAACGTGCCCGCGCCGCGTAGACGCACCTCGAACGGGCGGTGCTCCCGGGCGAGCGCCGCGAGCTCGTCGGTGAGGTCCGGGATGCTCCCCTCGGGGACGTCGGCGTAGAACGCGAGGGTGACGTGCTGCATCTCGCGAGGCAACCAGCGGGGACCACCGCGGTTCGCGTCCGAGGTCGTGAGGTTCGCGCCGACACCGTGCAGCGCGAGGTCGAGGTGGTCCAGGACGTTTGCGGGCGGGAACACCGCGGTGAACAGACGCACCGGATGATCCTAGGGCCCGTCACCCCGCGCGCCGCCACCAACGGTACGAGCACGCGGCCGCGAGCAACGCCCCGGCTGTGTTGAGCAGGACGTCGTCCACGGACGAGACGCGACCCAGGTCCAGCGCGTACTGCAGAACCTCGACCAGCGCGAAGCGCCTGACGCGAGCGCCCGGCGGCTCCACGGCGATCGCGCTGAGCACAGGACCCCATCGCTCCCAGACGTCGAGCCACCAGGTCAGCACGGCCGCGACCCTACCGGCGCCGAGAGAGGCAGGGTCAGCGCTGCGCGCGGCTGCTCGCGTAGAGACAGACCGTCGCAGCCGTGGCCAGGTTCAGCGACTCCGCCAGGCCGCGGATCGGCACGCGGACCACGGCGTCGGCCAGCGCCCGGTCCTCCTCGGGCAGGCCCCACGCCTCGTTGCCGAAGACCCAGGCGGTCGAGCCCGCCAGGTCAGGGCTCTGCCCGACGTCGGACCGGTCGCCGCGGGCGTCCGCCGCACCGGAGCGGTCGCCCCCTGCCTCGGCGCGGCCGGCCACGTCCAGGAGGTCGTCGAGGTCCCGGTCGCCGGCCCCGTCGGCAGCGAGGACCTGGCACCCAGCGGCACGGAGGCGTGCGACGGCGTCGGGCAGCGAGAGGCCGCTGACCACGGGGAGGTGGAAGAGCGACCCTGCCGTGGACCGGACGACCTTGGGGTTGTGCACCTCGACGCTCTCGCCGGCGAGGACGACGAGGTCGGCGCCCGCGGCGTCGGCGGCGCGGATCACCGTCCCGGCGTTGCCCGGGTCGCGGACCGTGGCAAGGACCGCGACGAGCAGCGGCCGTCCGGAGCGGTCCGCGGGCCGCGCGGCGAGCGCGTCCTCCAGCGTGGCCGAGGTGGCGTTCAGCACCGCGAGCACGCCCTGGGCGTCGGGGCTCATGGCCTCCAGGACCTCGCGCGTGCCGAGGTGGACGTGCAGCCGGGCGGCCGCGGCGTCGGCCACGATCTCGGGGTAGCGCTGGGCCGCGGCGTCCGTGAGGTAGACGTCGCTGACGTCAGCGGCGGCGTACCGCACCGCCTCCCGCACGCCCTGCGGCCCCTCGACGAGGAACTGCCCGTGCCGGGAACGCGCCGGACGCCCGGCCAGTGCCCGTACCGCCTTGACGCGATCGGCTCGCGGGTTGGCGAGCGTCACGTCAGGCGTGCGGGGCACGGTCCGGGCGTCCGGGGTGCTGCGCAATGTGTCGCGCAAAAGGCGCTCAGGCCGCGGCCGGAGCGTTGACGTCCGCCGGCAGCGCCGCCTTGGCGACCTCGACGAGCGCGTTGAACGCAGCCACGTCGTTGACCGCGAGCTCGGCGAGCATGCGGCGGTCGACCTCGACCCCAGCGGCCTTGAGGCCCTGGATGAGGCGGTTGTAGGTCAGCCCCTGCGCGCGGGAAGCAGCGTTGATGCGCTGGATCCACAGCTTGCGGAAATCACCCTTCTTCGCCTTGCGGTCGCGGTAGGCGTAGACGAGCGAGTGGGTAACCTGCTCCTTCGCCTTGCGGTAGAGGCGCGAGCGCTGGCCGCGGTAACCGCTGGCGCGCTCGAGGATCGTACGGCGCTTCTTCTGGGCGTTGACCGCCCGCTTCACGCGTGCCACGTGTAGCTCCTTGGTTTACTTCGGGGCCGGAAGGTGGGTCCGGGCGGCAGAGGCCGCCGACGGGTCACTTACCGAGCAGCTTCTTGATCTTCTTGACGTCTGCAGGCGCGACGACCTGGTCCTCGGCGAGCCGGCGCGTGAGCTTGCTCGACTTGTGCTCGAGATAGTGGCGGGCGTTCGCCTGCTCGCGCATGACCTTGCCGGAGCCGGTGATGCGGAACCGCTTCTTGGCGCCGGAGTGCGTCTTGTTCTTCGGCATGACTGCCGTCTCTCCTCGTGTCGGTCGGCCGCGGGTGCGGCCGACGTGGTGCGGGCCCGGCCGGTGGGCCGGGCGCGTGTCGATAGGTCTGTGGCTCCCGGTCAGCCGGCCCGGCGGGGGGCCGAGGGCTTGGGCGCCGCAGGCTTGGGTGCCGGGCGGGGAACCGCCGCGCGGGGCGCGGGTGCTGCCGGACGCGGCGCCGGCGGACGCGGTGCCGGCGGCCGGGGGGCGTCCGCGACGGGCTCCGGTGCCGGGGCGGGAGCGGGCTCGGGCGCCGCAACCGGGGCGGGAGCGGGCTCGGGCGCCTCGGCCACCGGCTCCGGCTCGACGGGCGCAGCCGTCTCGACCGGCGCCGCCGCCTCGGCGTACGCCTCGATGGTCTCGTCGGTCTCGACCTCGTCGAACTCGGTGTCCTCGTACTCCGGGTTCTCGGCGCGGGCCGCGGCGGCCTTGGCCTCGGACTTGGTCATGCGCTGGGCGTTGACCTCGGCAGAGCGCTTGCGCTGCTCGACCTTGGCGTCGGCCTTCTTCTTGACCGGGCCGAGGACCATGGTCATGTTGCGGCCGTCCTGCTTCGGCATGGACTCGACGAAGCCGAGCTCCGCCACGTCCTCCGCGAGCCGCTGCAGCAGGCGCACGCCCATCTCCGGACGGGACTGCTCACGGCCGCGGAACATGATCATGACCTTGACCTTGTCGCCGGCGGAGAGGAAGCGCTCGACGTGGCCCTTCTTCGTGCCGTAGTCGTGCGGGTCGATCTTCAGGCGGAACCGGATCTCCTTGAGGACCGTGTTCGCCTGGTTGCGCCGCGCCTCACGCGCCTTCATGTCGGACTCGTACTTGAACTTTCCGAAGTCCATGAGCTTGGCGACGGGCGGGCGGGCATCCGGGGCGACCTCGACGAGGTCGAGGTCCGCGTCCTGGGCAAGCTTCAGGGCAACCTCGGTGCGGACGACGCCGACCTGCTCCCCGCCGGGACCGATGAGTCGGACCTCGGGGACGCGGATCCGATCGTTGATGCGAGGCTCGCTGATGGTGGTGCTCCTAGGAAGTCGTCGGTGCGACCCTCAGGAACGGGAAATGCCCCCATCCTGAGCACAGGTGGAGGCCATCACGGATGGGCGAGGCCGTTCATGGGAACGGCTCCGCCCGACCGGAAACCCGGACTCCGTCGGCGCCTTGGCGCTCGGTCGAGACTCGGGTGGGATGGGATCCACTTTGTGCACCCGGCGCGGCTGCTGCAACTGCTTGATGTAGCGGCGTGATGCGTCGGGTCGGTCGACTGACAAGGCTAGCACGGGTGACCATTCGCGCCCTACCGAGGCGGGTGTGACGTCGTGGGGGGCCGCGCCCACCCCAGGCCCCCCGCCGGTTGTGCAAAAATGAAGTGGTAGACG
>NZ_JAKGSG010000058.1 GCF_021568775.1 Antribacter soli
TCGGCGGCCTGGGGGCACCCTGCGCGCCCCCCGGTGGGGGGGGGGCGGGCGGCGGGCACGGCGACCTGCCGTGCCCGACGACGGTTGGTCACTTCTGCAGGTCGAAGCGGTCGAGCTCCATGACCTTGACCCAGGCGGAGACGAAGTCGGCGCCGAACTTCTCCTTGGCGTCGTCCGAGGCGTACACCTCCGCGAGGGCGCGCAGCTCGGAGTTCGAGCCGAGCACGAGGTCGACGCGAGATGCGGTCCAGCGGCCGTCCGTCGTGGTGAACGTCTGCTCGTCGGCGGCAGGCTTCCACTCGAGGCCGAGCTCGAGCAGGTTGACGAAGTAGTCGTTCGTCAGGACGCCGGGGGTCTCCGTGAAGACACCCAGGCTCGAGCCGTCCCAGTTGTTGCCGAGCACCCGCAGACCGCCGACCAGCACCGTCATCTCCGGGGCGGTGAGGCCCAGCAGGTTGGCGCGGTCGACGAGCAGGTACTCGCTCGGCAGCTTGAGGAAGCCGCTGTCGTAGTTGCGGAAGCCGTCGGCGACCGGCTCGAGCCAGGCGAACTGCTCCGGGTCGGTCTGCTCCTGCGTGGCGTCCACGCGGCCCGGGGTGAACGGGACCGTGACGTCGAGGCCGCCGGCCCTCGCCGCCTGCTCCACGCCCACGCCGCCGGCGAGGACGAGCACATCCGCGAACGACACCTCGACGGCGCTCGTCGCGTTGAAGGCCTCGACGATGCCCTCGAGCGTCGCGATGACCGGCTCGAGCTCCTCCGGACGGTTGACCTTCCACGAGCGCTGCGGCTCGAGGCGGATACGGCCGCCGTTGGCGCCGCCGCGCTTGTCGGAGGTGCGGTGGGACGCCGCGGCCTTCCATGCGGTCGACACGAGCTGGGTGGCGGTCAGACCGGAGCCCGCGATCATCTGCTTGAGGAGCGCGATCTCGGCGTCGCCGACCACCTGCTCGGGCGCGGCGGGCAGCGGGTCCTGCCAGACGAGGTCCTCGGCCGGGACCTCCGGGCCGAGGTAGCGGGTCTTCGGGCCCATGTCGCGGTGCGTCAGCTTGAACCAGGCGCGGGCGAACGCGTCGGCGAACTGGTCCGGGTTCTCCAGGAACCGGCGCGAGATCTGCTCGTACGCCGGGTCGAGCCGCAGCGACAGGTCGGTCGTGAGCATGGTGGGACGACGCAGCGCGCCGCCCTCGTCCGGGGCGGGGATGACCGCCTCGGCGTCCTTCGCGACCCACTGCTTCGCGCCGGCCGGGGACCGCTCCAGCTCCCACTCGTGCGCGAACAGGTTCTCGAAGAAGGCGTTGCTCCATCGGACCGGCGTCTGGGTCCAGGTCACCTCGAGGCCGGACGTGAGCGCATCGGCGCCGACGCCGGTGCCGTAGCCGTTCTTCCAGCCGAAGCCCTGCGCCTCGAGCGGCGCGGCCTCCGGGTCCGGGCCGAGCTGGTCGTCCGGGTGCGCGCCGTGGGTCTTGCCGAACGAGTGGCCACCGGCGATCAGCGCGACGGTCTCCTCGTCGTTCATGCCCATGCGGCGGAACGTCTCGCGGATGTCGTGCGCCGCGGCGACCGGGTCTCCCGCGCCGTCGATGCCCTCGGGGTTGACGTAGATCAGGCCCATCTGGACCGCGGCGAGCGGCGCCTCCAGCTCACGGTCGCCCTTGTACCGCTCGGCGTCCAGCCACACCTTCTCCGGGCCCCAGTAGACGTCGTCGTCGGCCTCCCACACGTCGGGGCGGCCGCCGGCGAAGCCGAACGTCTTGAAGCCCATGGTCTCGAGTGCGACGTTGCCGGCGAGGATCATCAGGTCGGCCCAGGAGATCTTCTGGCCGTACTTCTTCTTGACCGGCCAGAGCAGGCGGCGGGCCTTGTCGAGGTTGCCGTTGTCGGGCCAGGAGTTGAGCGGCGCGAAGCGCTGCATGCCCGCGCCGCCCCCGCCGCGGCCGTCGTGCGAGCGGTACGTGCCTGCGGAGTGCCACGCCATGCGGACCATGAGGCCGCCGTAGTGGCCGAAGTCTGCGGGCCACCAGTCCTGCGAGTCCGTCATGACGGCCGCCAGGTCCGCCTTGACCCCGTCGAGGTCGAGCGAGGCGAACGCCTCGGCGTAGTCGAAGTCCCGGCCGAGCGGGTCGCGCTCCGCCGTGTTCTTCGCCAGGATCTTCAGGTTCAGGCGGTTCGGCCACCACTCGCTGTTGGCGGAACCCTGGGTCGGGTGCTTGCGGGCGCCGTGCCCGAACGGGCAGCCGCCCGTCGTGGCGGTCGCCTCCGTCGGGGCGACGGTCTCCGGCGCTTGCGTCTCAGACATGCAGTACCTCCATTGTTGGGGTCGGTGTTACGTGGTGGCTCGTGTCGACCGGGCGGCGGCGCAGCGGGGGCACAGGCCCCAGTACGTGACCTCCGCCTCGTCGATGGTGAAGCCGTGGTCGTCGGAGGCGGTCAGGCAGGCGGCCTCGCCGACCGCGCAGTCGACGTCGGCGATGTCCCCGCACTCGCGGCAGACGACGTGGTGGTGGTTGTCCCCGATCCGGGTCTCGTAGCGGGCCGTGGCGCCGGAGGGCTGGATGCAGCGCACCACGCCGGCGGCGGTCAGCGCGTGCAGCGAGTCGTACACGGCCTGGTGGGAGACATCGGGCAGGTCCTCGCGGACGACGGCGAGCACGGCGCCCGCGTCGGCGTGCGGGTGGGCGGTCAGGGCAGTCAGCACCGCGACGCGCGGGCGGGTCACCCGGAGCCCGGCCGCGCGCAGCGTCCGCTCGATCTGCTCGGCCGTGGTCACGCCCCAAGCGTCGCCGGTTTTCTTGAATGAGTCAAGACAAGCGGGCGGTGGGGGGTCCGAGGGTTCCCGCGTGGGACCCGGCCTCAAGGCCGTGGAAGGATAGGCCTATGAGCACCACCAGCGAGAACGCCGCACCCGAGGGCTTCGAGGCCGACGTCGTCGACGCGACGCGCGACATCGCCGACGTCGCCGCCGTCGAGGTCATCACGACCGCCGCCGTGCACCTGATGAGCGCCGCGGCCGTGAAGTGCGGCCTCGCCGAGGACGCCGACGAGCGGGGCGACCTGGACCTCGACGAGGCGCGCAAGCTGATCAACGCGCTCGCCGCGCTGGTCACGGCCAGCGCCCCCGACATCGGCAGCCAGCACGCACGGTCGCTGCGCGACGGGCTGCGCTCCCTGCAGCTCGCTTTCCGCGAGGCGTCCGTGATCCCGGACGCCCCGGGCGAGGGCCCGGGCGAGAAGTACACCGGCTCCGTCGTCTGAGTCTGATCCCAGCTTCCCGAAGGCCTCATGTCCACGAACCCAGCGTCGCCGTTGCCGCCCTCCGTCCCGCCGGCCGCCGCCCCCACGCCCCCAGGGGCCGACCAGGGGGTGGGCTCCGCGTACGGAGCTGCCCAGGTGTACGAGCCGGTCTCCGGCGTCGGACAGGAGCGCCGCCGCGGGCGGGCTACCCCCGTGCTCGCCGTGCTGCTGGCCGCCGCCGTCGCGTTGGGCACCTACCTGTGGGTGACCACGGAGCGCTGGCGGGACACGAGCGCGGAGTGGGAGGCCGAGGCCGGCGGGTACGCCCGCGAGGTCGCGGACCTTCGGCTGCAGCTCGACGGCGTGAACGCCGAGCTGACGTCGGCACGGGAACAGCTCGCGACCGCCACCGACCGGATCACGGACCTGGCGAACGAGAAGGCACAGCTCGGTGACGAGAACGTCGCGTCGCAGCAGTACCTCGAGTACCAGCGGCGCGTGAGCGAGGCCGCAGGTGTCGTGGCCACCGCGCTGGGCCAGTGCACGGACGGGCAGCAGGAGCTCATCGGCTACCTCAAGGACGCCGACTCGTACGACCCCGCCGACCTCGAACGCTTCGAGACCCAGGTCGCGGACCTGTGCACGCAGGCGAAGGACGCGAACACGGCGCTGCAGCAGGAGCTTCAGCAGTGAGACACCGGCTCGCCGCGGCCTGCGGGGCCGCCGTCGTCGTCGCGGTCACGACCGCCGGCTGCGGCGTGCTGCCGCCGTTGCCGGAGCCGGTGCCGGTCGACATCGTGCCCACCGTCGCGCCGTCGCTGGCGCCCGAAGGCGCCGAGAACCTCTCCCCCGACGGCTTCGACGCCGTCGAGCGGATGGCGGTGCGGATCCGGAACGTCGGCTGCAGCGCCCTGTCCACCGGGTCCGGGTTCGCGATCGACGAGCACACGCTCATCACGAACAAGCACGTCGTCGCGGACTCGGCGGAGCTCGAGGTCAGCACGTACGACGGCCGCGACATCGCCGTCGACACCGCGAGCACGGCCGCTCTGGCCGACCTGGCCGTGGTCCGCACGGAGGACCCGCTGCCCTCCTATCCCGACCTCGCCGAGGGCGACCCGGTCGCGGGCGACCCCGTCACGGTCGTGGGCTACCCGGAGGGCGGCGCGCTCACCGTGACGACGGGCACCGTCATCGGCACCGCGCACGACCCGCTCAACGCCAACCTGGGCGAGGTGCTGGTCACGGACGCGCCGGTCGAGCCCGGTTCGTCGGGGTCCGCCGCGCTCGACGAGGAGGGACACGTCATCGGGGTCGTCTACGCGAAGACGGCGGACGGGCAGAGCCTGCTCGTGCCGCTGTCGACGCTGCAGCAGATGCTCGACGACGACGCCTCGTTCACACCGGCCGCGACCTGCAACTGACGGCATCCGGCCGGTGATCGTCTACCGCGCGGCGCCGATCCGCAGCTCGAGCGAGTCCACGCGCTCGGAGATCACGTCCGACGCCCCGAGGCGCGCGTTGACCTGAGCGAGCACCGCGTCCAGACCGGCGCGGTCGAGGCCGGGGTCCAGCGCCAGCACCACCGCGACCTCGGCCTTGCGGCCGGGCTCGGCGTGCGCCCGCACGACGTGCTGAACGGGCGCGGCGGCCACCGTCACGGCGGAGGCCACCTCGGGATCCACGGTGGGCCCGTCGGCCCCTGGCACGAGCGCGGGGCGCCACTCGCGACCCTGCGCCAGCGCCCAGACGGCCGGGCGCGGGACGAGGACGGTGACGGGTCCGCCCGGGTCGACGACGAGCAGCGCCCAGTCCTCGCTGACGGCGGACAGCGCGGCGCGCGGCGCCTCGACGGGGACGGGCCGGGCGTCGGCGCGCCACGCGGCCATGGACGCGACCGACGTGAACACCGGCAGCGCGCGGCGGCCGTCGGGCGCCTCGAGCGCGACGACGCCGGCCGCCGCCTCCTTGTCGACGTGCAGCCCGTCCGGCGTCTCCTCGACGGCGCCGAGCTCGGCGAGCACCGGCACCAGCACGCGCGTCGCGGCGAGCCGCGCCACGACGTCGCGCAGGGGCGTGGTGCCGGCCGCGTGGCCGGCCATCAGGGCGGCGAGCTCGGGGTCGGCGGACCCGTCGTCACCGGCGAAGCTGGAGGTCGGCTGGATCGACTTCCCGCCGCCCTTGGCGAACGGGGCCGCACTCACGGCCGGCCTGCCACGTCGAGCGCCTCGGGGAGCGTGAACGCGCGCGCGTACAGGGCCTTGCCGACGACGGCGCCCTCGATCCGCGGCGTGAGGGAGCGCAGCGCCCGCAGGTCGTCGAGCGAGGAGATCCCGCCGGACGCGACCACCGCGGCGGAGGTGCGCGAGGCGACCTCGCTCAGCAGCTCGAGGTTCGGCCCGCGCAGCGTGCCGTCCTTCGTCACGTCGGTGACCACGTAGCGGGAGCAGCCCGCCTCGTCGAGACGCGCGAGCACCTCCCAGAGGTCCCCGCCCTCTTGCGTCCAGCCGCGCGCGGCCAGCGTGGTGCCCCGCACATCGAGGCCGACGGCGACGCGGTCGCCGTACTCGGCGATGACCTTCGCGGTCCATGCCGGGTCCTCGAGGGCGGCCGTGCCGATGTTGACCCGGCGGGCGCCGGTGGCCAGCGCGCGCTCGAGCGAGGCATCGTCGCGGATCCCGCCGGAGAGCTCGACCTGCACGTCGAGCCGCGTCACGACGTCGGCGAGCAGCTCCGCGTTGGAGCCCCTCCCGAACGCGGCGTCGAGGTCGACGAGGTGGATCCACTCGGCCCCGCCGGCCTGCCAGTCGAGGGCGGCGGCCAGCGGGTCGCCGTACGAGGTCTCGGAGCCGGCCTCGCCCTGGACCAGGCGTACGGCCTGGCCGTCGGCGACGTCGACGGCGGGCAGCAGCACGAGTCGGTCGGTCATGTCTCTCCTTCGTTCGGTGGTGCCCGACGCCGTCCGGGCGGCGGGGACCGGCGCCCTGAAGCTCTGGTCCGCCTGCGGACGGGACGCGTCCGCAGGGGCGACCCGTCCGCCGTCGGGCACCTGTGAAACGGTGCGCTCAGGCGAGCGAGCGCACCCAGTTCTCGAGCAGGGTGGCGCCGGCGTCGCCGGACTTCTCCGGGTGGAACTGCGTAGCGGCGAGCGGGCCGTCCTCGACGGCCGCCACGAACCGCGCGCCGTGCTCCGCCGTCCCGTGGTGCGCCCAGGTGACGAGGGGCGGCGTGAAGCGGGGGCTCGCGAGGTCGTCGTGACCCTGCGTGAACTCCTGCGCGGCGTAGGAGTGCACGAAGTAGAACCGCTCGTCGCGCACGCCCTCGAACAGGACGGAACCCTCGGGTGCCTCGACCCTGGACCAGCCCATGTTCGGCACCACGGGCGCGTCGAGCCGGGTCACGGTCCCGGCCCACTCCCCCAGCCCGGCGGCGTGCTGACCGTGCTCGACGCCCTCCGTGAACATGATCTGCATGCCCACGCAGATGCCGAGGACGGGCCGCCCGCCGGCGAGGCGGCGATCCACCACCTCGTCGCCGCGCACGGCGCGCAGGCCCTCCATGCAGGCCGCGAACGCGCCGACGCCCGGCACGAGGAGGCCGTCCGCCTCCTGGGCCGCCGAACGGTCGGCCGTGAGCTCGACCTCCGCACCGACGCGCTCGAGCGCACGGACGGCGGAGCGGACGTTGCCGAAGCCGTAGTCGAGGACGACGACGCTCGGAGAGCCCATCACTGCTTCTTCCGGGCGCGCCGCGCCGCCGAGGTGAGGAGGCGCATCGCCTTGAACCGGCTGATGTCCTTCGATGCCATGACGCCCGGCAGGTCCGCGACCGCGCGGAAGCCGGTCAGCAGGTCCTCGAGCTCCTCGGGCGCGCCGCCCAGGACGAGGCCCGGGGAAAGCTCGTCACCGCGCTCGCCGTCCGTGAACCGGATCGCGGTGAGCTGCTCACCGCGGCGCGTCACGAGGATCAGCGGCACGCCGCGGACGAGCTGCGAGATCGCGGCGGCGGCTCGCTCGGAGGCGTCCCCCGCGCGGTCGCGCAGCACGGCGAGGGCGCCGACCGCGGTCGGGACGGCGTCGACGTCGAGACCCGCGAGCGAGCAGGCCGCGGCGAGCGGCTCGGCTCCCGCGATCTGCGTGATCAGGATCGCGAGGTCGGGGTCGGTCGTGGGTTCGGTGAGCGCCGAGAGGTCATCGGGGATCTCGAACTCGAGGTCTCCGAGGTCACCCAGGTCGTCGGGGATCTCCGGCGTGCCAGGCTTCTCGTTCGGGGTGTCGGTCATGCGGTTACAGCGCACCCTTCGTGGACGGGATGCCCTCGACGCGCGGGTCGAGGGCGACGGCGGCGCGCAGCGCGCGGGCCAGCGCCTTGAACTGGGCCTCGACGATGTGGTGCGGGTCGCGGCCGGCCAGCACGCGCACGTGGAGGCAGATGCTGGCGTGGTGCGCGAGCGACTCCAGGACGTGCCGGGTCAGCGATCCCGTGAAGTGCCCGCCGATGAGGTGGTACTCCTGCCCGGCCGGCTCCCCCTCGTGCACCAGGTAGGGGCGGCCGGACACGTCCACGACCGCGAGCGCCAGCGCCTCGTCGAGCGGCACGGTCGCGTCGCCGAAGCGGGCGATCCCGGCCTTGTCGCCGAGCGCCTCGCGCAGGGCCTGGCCGATGCAGATGGCGACGTCCTCGACGGTGTGGTGGGCGTCGATGTGGGTGTCGCCCGTCGCGTGGACGGTCAGGTCGATGAGGGAGTGCTTGCCGAGCGCGGTGAGCATGTGGTCGTAGAACGGCACGCCTGTGCTGATGTCCGTGCGGCCCGTGCCGTCGAGGTCGAGCTCGACGAGGACCTTGGACTCCGACGTGGCGCGTTCGACGCGGGCCGTCCTGCTCATGCTTCCTCGCTGTCCGGTTCGATGACCTGGGTGAGGGCGTCCTTGAACGCCTGCGTCTCGGCGGGGGTGCCGACGGACACGCGCAGCCAGCCCTCCGGGCCGACCTCGCGGATGAGCACGCCCCGGTCGAGCAGGCCCTGCCAGACGGCGTGCCGGTCGCCGAACGTGCCGAAGAGCACGAAGTTCGCGTCGGACTCCGCGACCACGAACGGACGGCCGTCGGGGTGGCGCCGGGCGCGCAGCCACGCGACGAGGGCGTCGCGCTCGCCTCGCAGGGCGTCGACCTGGGCGAGCAGGGACTCGCGGTGGCGCAGCGCGGCGCGGGCCGTCGCCTGCGTGACGGCGCTCAGGTGGTACGGGAGCCGGACGACCCGCAGCGCGTCGACGAGCTCGCGGGACGCGGCGAGGTAGCCGACGCGGGCGCCGGCGAGCGCGAACGCCTTCGACATGGTGCGCGTCACCGCGAGGTGCGGGTAGCGCGCGAGCAGCTCCAGGGCCGAGGGCGTGCCGGCGCGGCGGAACTCCGCGTACGCCTCGTCGACCACGACGACGGCGGGGGCGCCCGTGCCGTCGACGTCCACCGTGAGCGCCGCCTCGCAGACGGCCTCGATCGTGGCGGTGGGCAGGGCGGTGCCCGTCGGGTTGTTGGGGCTGGCCAGCAGGATCACGGACGGACGGACCTCACGGACCGCGGCGGCGGCGGCCTGCGGGTCGAGCGTGAAGTCCGCCTCGCGCCGCCCGGCGACCCACGCGGTGTGGGTGTCGCGCGCGTACTCCGGGTACATGGAGTAGGTGGGCGCGAAGGACAGGGCGGTGCGGCCGGGGCCGCCGAAGGCCTGCAGGACGTGCAGCATGATCTCGTTCGACCCGTTCGCGGCCCAGATCTGCTCGTGCGTGAGGCGGACGCCCGACTCGAGCTCGAGGAAGTCGGCGAGATCCTGGCGCAGGGCCGGGAAGTCGCGGTCGGGGTACCGGTTCAGGCCGCGGGCAGCGCGCGTCACCTCGTCCGCGATGGTCGCCACCACGTCGTCGCCGGGCGGGTACGGGTTCTCGTTGACGTTGAGCAGCACCGGCACGTCGAGCTGCGGGGCGCCGTACGGCTCCTCGCCGGCGAGCTCGGGGCGGATCGGCAGGACGGTCCGCCGTTCCGTGCTGGGGGTGGTGGTCACGGGCCCAGTCTACGGAGGGTCCGACGGCGGGCTCACCCGGGTCCGCACAGCGAGCAGTCCCCGCCGGCCCCTCCCGGGGTTGTCCACAGGCCGCGCGCGGAGGGCGACGCGGTGTGGGTGGTCGCCCCTACGATCGAGGCGTGACCACTTCCGACCCGTTCGCCGACCTCCCTTTCGCCATGGAGGAGCCCCAGGACGAGCCCGGCTTCGAGCCGGTGCCCGAAGGAGCGCGCCTGCCGCAGCTCGTCGCGCCCGGCGCGCCGGCCGGGTCCGATGCCCCGGCCGGCGCCGGCCGGGATCCGCGGGCCGCGAAGCTCGCGATGCTGCGCGGGCTGCTCGACGGCGCGGGACACGGCGGGGCGACGCTGCGGGACGAGGCCGAGGTCGCACTGCGGGAGCTGGTGGGGCGGGACACCGCCGTCCTGCGCGAGGACCAGTGGCGCGCCATCGAGGCGCTCACCGCGTTCCGCCGCCGTGCGCTCGTGGTGCAGCGCACCGGGTGGGGCAAGTCCGCCGTGTACTTCGTGGCCACGCGGCTCCTTCGGGCACGCGGCGCGGGGCCCACGGTGATCGTGTCCCCGCTGCTGGCCCTCATGCGGGACCAGATCTCGGCCGCCGCGCGGGCCGGGATCCGCGCCGTGACGATCAACTCGGCGAACGTCACCGAGTGGGCCGAGGTGCACGCCGCGATCGCGCGCGGCGAGGTCGACGTGCTGTTGTGCTCGCCGGAGAGGCTCAACAACCCGGGCTTCCGCGACGAGGTGCTGCCGCGACTCGCGGCGGACGCCGGCCTGGTCGTCATCGACGAGGCGCACTGCATCTCGGACTGGGGGCACGACTTCCGGCCCGACTACCGTCGCATCCGGACCCTCCTCGCCGACCTGCCGCCGGGCATCCCGGTGCTGGCGACGACCGCGACGGCGAACGCACGGGTGACGGCGGACGTCGCCGAGCAGCTCGGCGTCTCCGGCGGAGCAACTGCCGAGGACGTGCTCGTGCTGCGCGGCGGGCTGGACCGGGAGTCGCTGCACCTGGCGGTGCTGGACCTGGGCGACCAGCCCACGCGCGTCGCCTGGCTGGCGGAGACGCTGCAGGACGTGGAGGGGTCGGGCATCGTCTACTGCCTCACGGTCTCCGCGGCGGAGCAGGTGGCCGAGCAGCTCCGCGGGCACGGGCTCGCCGTCTCCGCGTACACGGGCCGCACGGAGCCTGCCGAGCGCGAGCAGCTCGAGGCGGACCTGAAGGAGAACCGGGTCAAGGCCTTGGTGGCGACGTCCGCGCTCGGAATGGGCTTTGACAAGCCCGACCTCGCGTTCGTGGTGCACCTCGGGGCGCCCTCGTCCCCGATCGCGTACTACCAGCAGGTGGGCCGTGCGGGCCGTGGCGTCGACCGGGCCGTCGTGGTGCTGCTGCCGGGTCACGAGGACAAGGCGATCTGGGACTGGTTCGGCGAGCAGGCGTTCCCCGCCGAGGGGCAGGTGCGGGCCACGCTCGCCGCGCTGACCGAGGTCGGCAAGCCGTTGTCGACCGCGGCGCTCGAGACGCACGTGGACCTGCGCCGCTCCCGCCTCGAGACGATGCTCAAGGTGCTCGACGTCGACGGGGCGGTCCGCCGCGTGCAGGGCGGCTGGGAAGCCACGGGCCGGCCGTGGTCCTACGACGCCGACCGGTATGCCCGCGTCGCCGAGACCCGCGCGGCCGAGCAGCAGGCGATGGTGAACTACGTCGCCGATCCGGGCTGCCGCATGGCCTTCCTGCGCGCTCAGCTCGACGACCCGGAGCTGGAGCCCGGCTGGGAGTGCGGGCGCTGCGACCGCTGCGGCGGCGTCGACCTGCCCGAGGCGCCCGACGCCGAGGCGATCGCCGAGGCCCGGGCCGAGATGGACCGGCCGGGCGTCGAGATCGAGGCGCGACGCATGTGGCCCACGGGGCTCGCCACGCTCGGCCTCGACCTGCGCGGGCGTATCCCGGCCGAGGAGCAGGCCGAGCCCGGCCGGGCCGTGGCGCGTCTTGACGGGCTCGGCTGGTCCGGCCCGCTGCGCGACCTGTTCGCCCCCACCACGCCCGACGGTGAGCTGCCCGTGCCGTTGCGCCGCGCCGCTGCGCGCGTGCTCGACGAGTGGGCGGCGCTGCGGGAGGCTCCCGAGATCCCGGCGGTCGTGGACGGCGGGGGCGGTGCCGATGCGGACGGTGGGGCGCCCGAGCCCGGGCGGCTGCTGGTTCAGGGCGTCGTGGCCGTGCGCTCTGTGACGCGGCCGCAGCTCACGTTCCACCTGGCGTCCGGCCTGGCGAGGTACCTGGGCGTGCCGCTGATCGGCGCGATCGGACCGGTGCCGGGCCAGGAGCAGCCAGGGCGGCACGACGTGAACTCCGCGATGCGGCTCGCGGGCGTGACCCGCCGGCTGCAGCTGGAGCTCGGCGAGGGCGCGCTGCGCGGGCTGCCGGGACGGGCCGTGCTGCTCGTGGACGACTACACCGACTCCGGCTGGACCGTTACGGTCGCGTCCCGCCTGCTGCGCCAGGCCGGTGCGACTGCGGTGCACCCGTTCGTGCTGGGGGTGCGGTAGCGGGCGGAGCAGCGGTCGTCGTCACCGACCGGGCGGGCGTCGCCGACGGCGTGCCTCGCGGCCGGTGGGCGCACCGACCGGCAAGCGTCGCAGCCAGCGACGCGAGCGACGCGAGCGACGCCCCCGGTGGATTCACTCTCGCTTATATACGCGCATAGCGATACAGTCGCTTCCGTGAGCCTCTCCGCCGCCCGCACGCTCGACGCGCTCGGCGACCCCGTCCGGCGCCGGGTCGTCGAGCTCCTCGCCGACGGCCCCCGGCCCGCGGGCGAGATCGTGGAGGCGCTCCGGGACGAGCGGGGGCTCTCCCAGCCCGGCACCTCCCGCCACCTGCGGGTGCTGCGGGAGGCCGGTCTCGTCACGAGCACGGCCGACGCGCAGCGGCGCGTCTACTCCCTCGCGCCCGGCGCCCTGCGCGACGCCCAGGACTGGCTCGATCAGGTGTCGGCCTTCTGGACGCAGCGGCTCGACGCCCTCGGCACGGAGGTCGCCCGCGGCAGGCGCGGGCGGCAGGACATCCAGGAGGCACCATGACCGGCACACCGAACCTCGGCGTCCTGCGCCGCCTCGGAGTCACCCCGGCCGGAGCGCCGGCCGGAGCATCCGACGGTGGCACCGCGCCGCGCGGGGCGTCCGACGGTGGCGCTGCGCCGCACGCCGTGCGCTTCGAGCGCACGTACCCCACCTCGGCGGCCGACCTCTGGGACGCCCTCACGACCCCCGAGCGGGTCGGCCGCTGGCTCGGCACGCTCACCGGCGACCTGCGCGCCGGCGGCGACTTCCACCTCGACATGTCGGACGCGAGCAACGGCTCCGAGGGCGACGCAGCCGGCACCTCAGCCGGCCCCTCGGCGGCCGACCAGACCGCGGACGAGGACGCACGCAACTGGGGCCGCGTCCTGGAGTGCGAACCGGGGCGGCGGCTTCTGCTGACCTGGGAGGCCACGGGGCAGGCGACGTCGCAGGTCGAGGTGACCACGTCCGCCGTCGGGCAGCGGGCGCTGCTGACCCTCGAGCACCGCGGCCTGCCTGAGGCCTCGGCGCGCGGCTACGGAGCGGGCTGGCACGACTTCCTCGACCGCCTCGAGGGCGACCTGACCGGGCGGCCGCAGGCTGACTGGGCCACCGAGTTCGCGCGCTACCTCGCGGTCTACCGCGGCCTGCCGGTCGACTGAGCCGTAGGTGCAGCGCAGGGTGGGGGCCGAGGAACGAGGCACCCGCCCGGAGCGGAACCGCAGGCTCAGGCGAACAAGGAAGTCGCCTGAGCCGCCGACGCCGGACGGCCCGCACCGCCCGCGCGGGGCGGGCGGACCTAGACTCGGTCCTCGTGATCCGCCTGAACCCCGAGCAGCTCGTCTTCGTGACCGAGCGCCACCTCGCCACCCTCACCACGCTGCGCGAGGACGGGTCGCCGCACGTGGTGCCGGTGGCGTTCACGTGGGACTCCGAGCAGGGCATCGTGCGGATCACGACGAACCGCGACTCCGTCAAGGCGCGCAACGCGATCTCGCGCGTCGGCGTACCGGCACGCGCGGCCCTGTGCCAGGTCGAGGGCGGCCGCTGGATCACGATCGAGGGCACGATCGAGGTCGTCGACGATCCCGCGGAGGTCGCCGTCGCCGTCGAGCGCTATGCCCGGCGGTACCGGCCGCTGCCAGAGAACCCGCAGCGCGTGGTGCTCCGCCTCACGCCCGACCGGGTCATGGCGTCGACGTACATGTCGTCCTGACCCGTTCCCGCGGGCCTGCTGCGACCGGCTCAGGGGTCAGGCGACGACGGCGCGCTGGTCGCCCTGCGGCGTCGCGACCGCCACGAGGTCGCCCTTTACGAGCTGGCGCCCGCGACGCGTCTCGACCTCGCCGTTAACCCGCACCTCGCCGTCGGCGACGAGGTCGCGAGCCTGGGTGCCGGACTCCGCGAGGTCGGCGAGCTTGAGGAACTGGCCGAGCCGGATCACGTCGTCACGGATCGGTACGGGGACGGGCTGCTGGGACATGCCCCCATTGTCCCGCACCCCGTGGGGGGCGTCGGGTGCCCGGCGCGCGGACCGCCGTCGTCCGTCGAGCCCGGTGCTGTGAGACGCGACCCGCCTCGCGCCGGAGCCGGAAATAGACTGGCGGGGTGATCCAGCGCATCGACCTCCGTGGCCGCCGCCTGACCAGGCGCGACCTGCTCGCCGTCCTCCCGCGCGCCGAGGTGGGCGTGGACGACGCGGTGCGGGCCGTCGAGCCGATCCTGCGCGAGGTGCGCACGGGCGGCGCCGCGGCTCTGCGCGCCATCGCGGAGCGCTTCGACGGCGTGCGCCCCGAGCACCTGCGCGTGCCGGCCGTGGCCCTCGCAGACGCCTTGGCCGACCTCGACCCCGCCGTGCGGGCGGGCCTCGAGGAGGCGATCCGCCGGGTCCGCACGGTGCACGCCGCCCAGGTCCCGGCGGACCACGTCACCGAGCTCGCGCCGGGCGCCGTCGTCGGCCAGCGCTGGATCCCGGTACAGCGCGTCGGACTGTACGCACCGGGTGGCCTGGCGGTGTACCCCTCGTCGGTGATCATGAACGTCGTCGCCGCGCAGGAGGCGGGTGTGCCCGAGCTCGCCGTCGCGTCGCCGCCGCAGAAGGACAACGGCGGCCTGCCGCACCCGACGATCCTCGCGGCGTGCGAGCTGCTCGGCGTGGCCGAGGTGTACGCCGTCGGCGGGGCGCAGGCCATCGCGATGTTCGCGTACGGGGCCGAGGGCAGCGAGCCGCAGGACGGCGAGGTGCTGTGCGAGCCGGTGGACGTCGTCACCGGGCCGGGCAACGTGTACGTCGCCGCCGCCAAGCGCCTCGTGCGCGGCACGGTCGGCATCGACGCCGAGGCCGGGCCTACCGAGATCGCCGTGCTCGCTGACGCCACCGCCGACCCGGGGCACGTCGCCCTCGACCTCATCAGCCAGGCCGAGCACGACACGATGGCCGCGTCCGTGCTGGTGACGCCATCTGTCGAGCTCGCGAACGCGGTCGAGGCGCGGGCCATGGACCTCGCTTCCGGGACCAAGCACGCAGCCCGCGTCGCGCAGGCGCTCGACGGCCCGCAGTCGGCGATCGTGCTGGTCGACGACATCGAGGCGGGCCTCGTGGTCGTCGACGCCTACGGCGCGGAGCACCTCGAGGTGCAGACCGAGGACGCTGCGGGCGTGGCCGCCCGGGTGCGCAGCGCGGGCGCGATCTTCGTGGGCCCGTGGTCGCCGGTCTCGCTCGGCGACTACATGGCGGGTTCCAACCACGTCCTGCCCACCGGCGGCTCTGCCCACTTCGCGAGCGGGCTCGGCGTGCACAGCTTCCTCCGGTCCGTGCAGGTCATCGACTACACGCGCGAGGCCCTCGGCGAGCTCGCCGACCGCATCGTCGCCGTCGCCAACGACGAGGACCTGCCCGCGCACGGCGAGGCGGTGCGCGGCCGGTTCCACTGATCGGCGCTGTGGAGCGCGGGCATCCGGTGCCGGATGCCCGCCACCGGGACCCCGGACCCCGGACAACGGGTCAGAAGCCGAACGTCATCACCGGCGGGACGTGGCCGTCGTGGATCGCGCGCAGGACCGCCAGCTCGTGCGGCACTATCGGGTCGGGCAGGGCGACGAACGAGAACCAGCGCAGGTCGGCCGCCTTGTCCGCCTCCTGCAGCACGGGCGTGCCCGACCAGCGGGTGGTCTCGAAGAAGAAGTCGACGCGCTGCTCGATCGCCGGCCCGCCCCGCTCGCCCCGGTGCATCGCGGTGAGCGGCACCAGGTCCGCCGGGTCGACCTCGATCCCCAGCTCCTCGCGCACCTCCCGGACCGCCGCCTCGAGCACGGACTCGTCGCGCTCGACGTGTCCGGCCGCCGCGGCTGCCCAGTGCCCGTCGCGGTAGCCCGTGTTCTGCCGGAGCTGCAGCAGCACCTGAGGCACGCCTCCCGAAGGGTCCAGGCCGGACGACGCGGGGCGGAAGCCGGAAGGACTCGGCCCCTCGCGACGGAGCAGGACGTATACGGCCGGAACCACGCGGAAGCGAATGTCGGCGGACGTGTCGCGCGCCTCCTGGCCGGGAGCCGCCTCGGACTCCTGACCGGGAGCCGTCCCGGACTCCTGACCGGGTGCCGCCTCCTGGCCCTCAACGCCGACGACGGCGGCCGCGCCCGCCTCCGTGCCGCCGATCACGACAGGCAGTTCTGGCCGAGCAGCGCCTTGAGGTCTCCGAAGAGCGCGGGCGTCTTGTCCACCCGCAGCGTGTCCGCGGCCCGGACCACCGTCCGCTTCCCCGGCTCGGCGACCGCAACGTGCACCTCTGCCGAGCCCGGGTGGGTGGCGAGCACCTCGCGCAGCCGCACCATCACGGGCTCGACGCACCGCGTGTGCGGCACGGTCACGGCCAGCGGCGAGTCGGCCACCGTCGTCACGTCGGGCAGCGCGACCTCCATGGCCTGCAGCTGCATCGTCTCGTCGCGGCGGCGCACCTTGCCACGTAGCACCACGACCTGGTCCTCGGCGAGGACCGTCGAGTAGGCCAGGTAGGTCTCGCCGAAGAACATGACCTCGACCGCGCCCTCCAGGTCCTCGATCGTCACCGCGGCCCAGGGGTTGCCGTTCTTGCTCATCTTGCGCTGGACGGACGTGAGCAGGCCGGCGACGGTCACCACCGAGTTGTCCGGCCTGTGCTCGTCCGCCATGAGGGCCGCGATCGACGTGTCCGCGGCGCGGGACAGCACGTGCTCCAGGCCGGACAGCGGGTGGTCCGAGACGTAGAGGCCGAGCATCTCGCGCTCGAACGCCAGCTTCTGCTTCTTGTCCCAGTCCGGCAGCTCCGGCACGTCGATCGAGAAGCCGAGCCCGGGTTCGTCGTCGCCCCCGCCGAAGTCGGCGAACAGGTCGAACTGGCCCTCCGCCTCCTTGCGCTTGACGCTGATCACCGCGTCGACCGCCTGCTCGTGGATGACGAGGAGCGACCGGCGCGTGTGGCCGAGCGAGTCGAACGCGCCCGCCTTGATCAGGGACTCGATGGTCCGCTTGTTGCAGACCACCGCGGGAACCTTGTCGAGGAAGTCCTGGAATGACGTGAAGTCGCCCTTCTCCTCGCGGCTCGCCACGATCGCGTCCACGACGTTGCGTCCCACGTTCCGCACGGCGGTCAGGCCGAAGCGGATGTCCTTCCCCACGGCCGTGAAGTTGGCCGACGACGAGTTCACGTCCGGCGGGAGCACCGTGATGCCCATGCGGCGGCACTCGTTGAGGTAGAGGGCCGACTTGTCCTTGTCGTCCCGCACGCTCGTGAGGAGGCCGGCCATGTACTCGCCCGGGTAGTGCGCCTTGAGGTACGCGGTCCAGTAGGACACGAGGCCGTAGGCGGCGGTGTGCGCCTTGTTGAACGCGTAGTCCGCGAACGACTCGAGGACGTTCCACAGCTGGCGCTGGGCCTCCTTGGAGAAGCCCCGCTCCGTCATGCCGCCGAAGAAGATCTCCTGCTGCTTGTCCAGCTCGGACTTCTTCTTCTTGCCCATGGCGCGGCGCAGCAGGTCGGCCTGGCCGAGCGTGTATCCGGCGACCCGCTGAGCCGTGGCCATGACCTGCTCCTGGTACACGATGAGGCCGTACGTCGTGTCCAGGATGTCCGCCAGCGGCTCGGCGAGCTCCGGGTGGATCGGGGTGTTCTCCTGCTGGCCGTTCTTGCGCAGCGCGTAGTTCGTGTGCGAGTTCACGCCCATCGGACCCGGGCGGTACAGCGCCAGGACGGCGGAGATGTCCTCGAAGTTGTCAGGCTTCATGAGCCGCAGCAGGGACCGCATGGGGCCGCCGTCGAGCTGGAACACGCCGAGGGTGTCACCGCGGGCGAGCAGTTGGTACGTCTCGACGTCGTCCAGGGCGAGCGCCTCGAGGTCGAGCGGCGTCTTGCCGTTCATCACGATGTTCTCGAGCGCGTCGTCGAGGATCGTGAGGTTGCGCAACCCCAGGAAGTCCATCTTGATGAGGCCGAGGCCCTCGGACGTGGGGTAGTCGAACTGCGTGATCACCGCGCCGTCCTGCGGGCGCCGCATGATGGGGATGATGTCGATCAGCGGGTCGCTCGACATGATGACGCCGGCGGCGTGCACGCCCCACTGGCGCTTCAGGCCCTCGATACCGCGGGCCAGCTCGACGACCCGCTGCGCCTCCGGGTCGGTGTTGTGGACCTGCCGGAACTCCTCGGCCTCGTTGTACCGCTTGTCCTCAGGGTTGAAGATCCCGCCGAGCGAGATGTCCTTGCCCATGATGGCCGGCGGCATCGCCTTGGTGAGCTTCTCGCCCATCGCGTACGGCATCCCGAGCAGGCGCGCGGAGTCCTTCAGGGCCTGCTTGGCCTTGATGGTCCCGTAGGTCACGATCTGCGCGACGCGGTCCTCGCCGTACTTCTCGGTGACGTACCTGATGACCTCCCCGCGCCGGCGCTCGTCGAAGTCGACGTCGAAGTCGGGCATCGACACGCGGTCAGGGTTGAGGAACCGCTCGAAGATCAGGCCGTGCGGGATCGGGTCCAGGTCGGTGATCCGCATCGCGTACGCGGCCATGGACCCGGCGCCGGACCCACGCCCGGGCCCCACGCGGATCCCGTTGTCCTTGGCCCAGTTGATGAAGTCGGCGACCACGAGGAAGTACCCCGGGAAGCCCATCTGGACGATGATCTGGGTCTCGTAGTTCGCGCGCTCGCGCACCTGGTCGGGGATGCCGCCCGGGTAGCGCGCGTGCAGGCCACGCTCGACCTCCTTGACGAACCAGCTGGTCTCGTCCTCGCCCTCGGGGACGGGATACCGCGGCATGTAGTTCGCGGAGGTGTTGAACTCCACCTCGCACTGCTCGGCGATGAGGAGCGTGTTGTCGCACGCCTCCGGAAGCTCCGCGAACACCCGGCGCATCTCTTCGGCCGACTTGACGTAATAACCGGTTCCGTCGAACTTGAACCGGTCCGGGTCGTCCAATGTCGAGCCCGAGTTGATCGCCAGCAGGGCCTCCTGCGACGACGCGTCCTCCTCGCGCACGTAGTGCAGGTCGTTCGTCGCCACCAGCGGCGCGCCGATCGTCTTCGAGAGCTCCAGGAGCTGCTTGGTCACCCGGGTCTCGATGTCGAGCCCGTGATCCATCAGCTCGATGTAGAAGTACTCCTTGCCGAAGATGTCCTGCAGCTCGCCGGCGGCCCGCACGGTCTCGTCCCACTGGCCCAGGCGCAGCCGCGTCTGGATCTCGCCCGACGGGCACCCGCTCGTGGCGGTCAGCCCCTTGCCGTACCGCTCGAGCAGGTCGCGGTCCATGCGCGGCCACTTGCCCATCTGCCCCTCGAGCGAGGCGAGCGACGACGCCCGGAACAGGTTGTGCATGCCCTCGGTGTTCCGGGCCAGCAGCGTCATGTGCGTGTAGGCGCCGCGCGCCGAGACGTCGTCGCCCTCCTGGCCCGGCTGGCCCCAGCGCACGCGCGTCTGGTCGAACCGGCTCGTGCCCGGGGTGACGTATGCCTCGACGCCGATGATCGGCTTGATGCCCGCCGCCTTCGCCTTCGACCAGAACTCGAACGCGCCGAAGACGTACCCGTGGTCCGTCGTCGCGATCGCCGTCTGCCCGAGGCGCTGAACCTCCTTGAACAGGTCGCCGATCCGCGCCGCACCGTCGAGCATCGAGTACTCGGTGTGGACGTGGAGGTGGACGAAGTCCTGTGCTGCGGTCGGCATGTCAGCGAGTCTAGGACGGGTCACCGACACTGCCGCGGCCCCCCGCCGAGGGCCTTCTCACACCGGCGATCCCGCGGCGGGCTCGTCAGCGATAGGCCCCGCCGACCACGTCCAGAGCGTGAGCCAGGTCCGCCGGGTACTCGCTCGACACCTCGATCCAGCGGCCCGTCATCGGGTGCTCGAAACCGAGCCGCATCGCGTGCAGCCACTGCCGCGTCAGCCCCGTACGGGACGCGAGCACGGGGTCCGCGCCGTACGTGAGGTCGCCCACGAGGGGGTGGCGCAGCGCCGCGAAGTGCACCCGGATCTGGTGGGTGCGTCCCGTCTCGAGGTGCACCTCGACGAGCGACGCCGCGGGCAGCATCTCGAGCGTCTCGTAGTGCGTCACCGACGGCTTCCCGGCGGCGGTGACCGCGAACTTCCAGTCCGACGTGGGATGACGACCGATCGGCGCGTCGATCGTCCCGGTCGTCGGGTCCGGGTGCCCCTGCACGAGCGCGTGGTAGACCTTGTCGACCGTGCGCTCCTTGAACGCCCGCTTGAGCCCGGAGTACGCGGCCTCGCTCTTCGCGACCACCATCAACCCCGACGTGCCGACGTCGAGCCGGTGCACGATGCCCTGGCGCTCCGCCGCGCCCGACGTCGAGACGCGGTACCCGGCCGCGGCCAGCGCACCGACCACCGTCGGCCCCGTCCAGCCAGGTGACGGGTGAGCCGCCACGCCCACCGGCTTGTCGATCACCACGAGGTCGTCGTCGTCGTAGACGATGCCCATCCCGGGCACCGGCTCGGGCTCGACCTGCACGGCGGCGGCCGGGTCGGGAATGTCGACCTCGAGCCACCCGCCCGCGGCTACTCGGTCGGACTTGCCGACCTCCTTGCCGTCCAGGCGCACCGCGCCGGACTCGGCCAGCTCGGCCGCTCGCGTGCGGGAGAACCCGAGCATCCGCGCCAGCACGGCGTCGACCCGGTCGCCGGCGAGGCCTTCGGGGACGGGGAGTGTCCGCAGCGGCATCAGCGCGCGGTTCCGTCGCCGGCGTCGCCGGCAGCGTCAGTACGGTCGTCGGCCGCGCCGTCGTCGGACGCGCCGTCGTCGGACGCACCCGGCTGCTCGACGCCGGTCCCGTCGCCTCCCGATGTCGCCTCGCCGTCGGCATGGCGTCGCCCGTCGACGCCGATGCCGACCAGGGACAGCACGCCGATGAGCACGGCCGCGGCGACGATGGCGATGTCGGCGACGTTCCCGACGAAGAACCCGGCGTAGTCGATGAAGTCCACGACGTAGCCGCGCGCGAAACCTGGCTCGCGCGCCAGGCGGTCCACGAGGTTGCCCACCGCCCCACCGAGGAGCAGGCCGAGCGCCACAGCCCAGCCGCGCGACCCGATCCGCCCGATCATCCGCACGATCACGACCACGACCACGACCACGATGATCGTCAGCAGCCACGTCATGCCCGTGGCGATCGACAGCGCCGCTCCAGGGTTGTAGATCAGCCGGAGCTGCAGCAGCTCGCCGAGCACCGGCACCGGGTCGCCACCGACGGTCAACGCCGACTCGGCCCACCACTTGGTGAGCTGGTCGGCCGCGAGGACCACGGCGGCCAGCACGCCCGTCGCCGCGACGAGCGAGCGGCGCCTGGCGGGCGTGACGGCGGCCTGCACGGGCGCGCCGGCGGGAGAGGACTCAGCTGAAGTGGACATCGCCGCACAGTCTCTCACGCGGGGCGGGCCACGACCGGGCCCGCGAGTCGCATGCGAAGCACGGCGGAGGCCGGTGGCCGACGAACGTGGCCCTCGCCGGGAGCGGAGCGAGGCGCCGAGCCGGGCGGCTCAGCCTCAGCGACGCTCCTCGCGCGCCTTCGCCTCGACCGAGAGCGTGGCGCGCGGGAAGGCCTGCAGGCGCGCCTTGCCGATGGGCAGCCCCGTAACCTCGCACGTGGCGTAGGCGCCGTTGCGGATTCGCTCGATCGCGTGGGCCGTCTGGCCCAGCAGGTCGCGCATGTTGTTGACCAGCGTCAGCTCCTGCTCGCGCTCGAGCGCGCTCGATCCGGAGTCCGCCTGATCGTCGCCGGCACCGTCGCCAGAGTTGCGCAGCAGGTCGCTCAGCTCACGGTCCGCCGCCTTGAGCTCGCCCTCGAGACGCTCCTTCTCCTCGAGGAGCAGCGCCGCCTGCTCTTCCATCTCGTGCAGCGTCCACGGCTCTTCGCCGTCACGTACCGGGAACGTCTTCACGTCACGGGCAAGGTTCGGGAAGGCTTGCTTCAAGGCGGCCCGCGTGGTCGTCGAGAGCTTGGTCATGGTTCCCCTCTTCCTGGCCCGTCCCCTGGCCTGAATCCCGGCCACGTCGGGTCGAGTCCCCGAAGCGTAAGCACACATGGAGGCCCGCACAACGGGACGCGCCGATGGAGGCGCTCCTGCCGTCGTGCGGGCCGGGCGAAACGGGCGCCGGACCGGACCTGACCGCGAGGTGAGGGCGCGGCCGGTCCGGTCCGGCGTCGGTCGGGTCAGATGCCCTGAGCCATCTCCGCAGGCCGTCCTGGCTGCGCGTTCGAGCGCGGCGGGAGCGCGGAGCCGCGAGCGTCGAGGTCACCGAGCAGGTTCTGCAGGAAGCTCTTCAGGCGGGTGCGGTAGTCCCGCTCGAACAGGCGCAGCTCGTCGATCTTGCGCTCGAGGAGCGAGCGCTCCTGCTCGAGCTGCGACAGCGTGCGGTGCGAGGTCTCCTCGGCGTCGCGCACGATCCGGGCGCCCTCGGACTTGGCCTCGGCAATGAGCCGGTCGCCCTCCTCCTGGCCCGAGCGCACGTAGTCGTCGTGCAGCTTCTGTGCGAGCTGGAGCATGCCCGTGGCCGATTCCGGCTCGGGACCGCCGGCCTTGACGGGCGCGACCGCGGGCTGGGGGCGCGCGGGCTGGCTCGGAGCGGCACCGACCACGTCCCCGCGCGACAGCTCGGCGATGCGGCGCTCGGCGGCAGCGAGCTTGGTGCGCAGGCCCTCGTTCTCCTCCTGGGTCGCGCTCAACGTCCTGACGACCTCGTCAAGGAAGTCGTCAACCTCCTCCACGTCGTAGCCCTCGCGGAACTTTGTCGCCGAGAACTTCTTGTTGAGGATGTCCTCTGCCGTCAGCAGTGCCATCGTGTCACCTCAATGCCTTGGAGCGTTTCGGAACGGGTTGACCGGAAGCGTCGGCGCTGCACAGCCGCGCGTCCGCCGTCGAGATCCCACGGTAGCGGACCCATCCGGATGCGGACACCGGGAGCCGCGACGGTCACGATTTCATCACAGGACGTTGATCACAAACCCCCGGCAGGTCACCCATCTGGTCAGTAGCGCACTGCCGAGACGAAGGTCCGGGCGAGCGAGACCAGCAGGAACAGGACGAAGAACGCCAGGTCGATGCGGACCTGGCCGATCGACAGCGGCGGGATCACGCGGCGCAGAGCCCGCAGCGGCGGGTCGGTCACCGAGTAGATCGCCTCGGCCACGACGAGCAGGATGCCGCGCGGGCGCCAGTCACGGGCGAAGACCTGCACCCAGTCGAAGACCAGGCGGCCGATCAGGAAGACGAGGAACAGGAAGAGGAGGAGATCGAGAAGGCCCCAGATAAAGGTCACGGTGACAAAACTACGCGAGAACGCCAAGGGTTCCCGGCACCCGACGCGTGCCGGCCGTCACGCCACGGAGACACCTCATGGAGACACAACGAGGGCGCCCGCCGTGGCGGACGCCCTCGTGAGCCAGGGCCGCGGCCGGAGAGCGGCAGCCCCGGACGTCGGTCAGCTCTGGTTGTAGAAGCCGCCGCGCGCGGCGGGCTTCTCGGCGACCTTCTCCTCGCCCGTGATCTCGACGTGCTCGGGCGAGAGCAGGAAGACCTTGTTGGTCACCCGCTCGATCGAGCCGTGCAGGCCGAAGATCAGGCCGGCGGAGAAGTCGACGAGCCGCTTGGCGTCGGCGTCGTTCATGTCCGAGAGGTTCATGATCACCGGCGTGCCCGCGCGGAACGCCTCGCCGATGACCCGCGCGTCGTTGTACGAGCGCGGGTGCACCGTCGTGATGCGGCGCAGCTCCGACGTGCTGAGCGGCGCCTCACGCTGGACGCCGTCGCGGTGCAGCGGTGTGACCTGAGCGTGGCGGTGATCCTGCATGTTCTCCTCCACGTCGTCGTACTCGTCGAAGTACTCGTCCTGCTCGCCCTGGTCGTCGGCGAGGCCCAGGTACAGCATGGTCTTGCGAAGCGCTCCGGCCATCGCTCCAACTCCGTTCGTTGCCCGGCCCCTCTCGGGACCACGGTCTCAGGGTCATACTCACGGTCTCGGTCACCCGGGGAACCGGGCGGCTTGACAAAAGTAGCCTGACGCGATCCGACATCCGGATGCGACACGCCGAGCCGTGACCAACTTTGCCAAACTTGTTCACCACATGCCCGCTGAAATGACAGAGGTGTGATTCTGCAGTTCAGGACATCAAAGTTCAGGACAATAAGGTGACGACACCCGCCTGGCGCCCGGTGGTGGTGCCCGCCTCGGTGGCGCGGCGGTGCGAGAACAGTTCACCGTCCGTGCGCGTGCAGCGCTCCACGTGAACCGCCTCGACGCCGCGCGCGGCGAGCTGGGCGAGCACGCCCGCGGGCAGGTCGAGCCCGGGCGTCCCCGCGTCGGTCGTCGCCCACGACTCCGGCACCGCCGCGGCCACCTCGGCGCGCATGGCCTCCGGGACCTCGTAGCACCGCCCGCAGACCGCCGGGCCCACCGCGGCGCGCACGCGGCTGAGCTCCGCGCCGCGCGCCGTCATCGCGTCCAGCGCCCGGTGCACCACTCCCGCGGCGAGCCCCTTGCGTCCCGCGTGCACGACGCCGACCACCCCAGCCACCGGGTCCGCCAGCAGCACCGGGACGCAGTCCGCGACGAGCACCCCGAGCCCGAGGCCCGCCTGGTCCGTCACCAGCGCGTCGGCATCGCCCGCGGATCCGGGTGGCTCGGTGGCCGCCCACGCCGCACGCTCGGCCGCGCCGAGCACGAGAACCGCGTCGCCGTGCACCTGGTTCGCGAAGGCGACCGGGGCGCCGAGGCGCTCGCTCACGCGGGCCCGGTTCTCGCGTACCCGCGCCTCGTCGTCGGCCACGTTGAGCCCGAGGTTCAACCCGCCGCCCGTCTCGGGCGCCCACGGCGCGGGCGAGACCCCGCCGCTGCTGAGGGTAAAGAAAGCGCGCACGCCCTCACCCAGGTCCACGGGGTGTACGCGCAGGTCGCGGCCTACATCTGACCGGGTTGTGGGGTTCTCGTTCACACCCGCGAGCCTAACCGTGGTCACTGACACGACCCTGGACGCCAAGGTCCGACCACGACATCGGGGCCCCTACCGCTCCCGGTAGGGGCCCCGATGTCGTGGTCGGCGGTGCTTACTTCAGGAAGTCCGGCACGTCGAGGTCCTCGACGACCGGGCGGCGCTCCTCGTAAAGCGGCGGCACCTCGACGCGGTTCGACTCGCCCTCGCCGAACTGGCCGCGTACCACCACGGCCGGCTCGTCCAGGCTCACCGGCACGTCGTCCGGCTCGGCCGGGATCACGCGCGGCAGCGTCGAGACGCCGCCGCTGCCGGGCCCGGGCGGGTACGAACCGGGCCGGCCGTCCGGGCCGGGCACGGGCGGCACGGCAGTGCGCGCCGCGTCGCGGACCGCCGGGATCTGCGTGGTCGGCGGACGCGACGCCCCCGCGACCTGGCCGAGCGCCCGGGAGTCCTTGCGGATCTGGGGCGCGCCGCCGTCGAACCCGGCCGCGATGACCGTGACCCGCACCTCGTCGCCGAGGGCGTCGTCGATGACCGTGCCGAAGATGATGTTCGCCTCGGGGTGCGCGGCCTCCTGGACCAGCCGCGCGGCCTCGTGCACCTCGAAGAGGCCGAGGTCGGAGCCACCCTGGATGGACAGCAGCACGCCGTGGGCACCGTCGATCGACGCCTCGAGCAGCGGCGACGAGATCGCGAGCTCGGCCGCCTGCACCGCGCGGTCCTCGCCGCGGGCGGAGCCGATGCCCATGAGCGCGGAGCCGGCGCCCTGCATGACCGACTTCACGTCGGCGAAGTCGAGGTTGATCAGGCCGGGCGTGGTGATGAGGTCGGTGATGCCCTGGACGCCGGAGTGCAGCACCTGGTCGGCCGAGTGGAACGCGGCGATCGCGGAGACGTTTCGGTCGGACATCGACAGCAGACGGTCGTTGGGGATGACGATCAGCGTGTCGACCTCGTTGCGGAGGTTCTCGATGCCCTGGTCGGCCTGCACGGCGCGGCGGCGGCCCTCGAACGTGAAGGGGCGCGTGACCACGCCGACGGTCAGCGCGCCGAGCGAACGTGCGATGCGCGCCACGACGGGCGCGCCGCCCGTGCCGGTGCCGCCGCCCTCGCCCGCCGTGACGAAGACCATGTCGGCCCCGCGGAGCACGTCCTCGATCTCCTCGGCATGGTCCTCGGCGGCCTTCTTGCCGACCTCGGGATCGGCGCCGGCGCCGAGGCCGCGCGTGAGCTCGCGGCCGACGTCGAGCTTGACGTCGGCGTCCGACATGAGCAGCGCCTGGGCGTCCGTGTTGATGGCGATGAACTCGACACCCTTGAGGCCGACCTCGATCATGCGGTTCACGGCGTTGACACCACCGCCACCGATGCCGACCACCTTGATCACTGCCAGGTAGTTCTGCGGAGTTGCCACGTCGTTGCCTTTCGATCAGGTCGCTCGATCAGGACCGGTCCCGCCCGCGCAAACCCTCACCTTGAGGTAGAGGGTTAGAGTTATGTCAGGTTGCTGCTGGGTTTGACGGTAGGTGCGCCGACGCGGTGTGTCGAAGACATCGTCGCGCGTGTCGCGGTCCCGTGCACGCGAGAATCACAACAGTGTGATTCGCGGTTCCACCAGGCGCGCCCTCACCGCGTGATCGGCAGCTCCGGGGAGGACACGTCGAGGATCCGCGCGCCGGGGTCCGCCGCGCGGAGCGCCTGCACCACGCGCACCTTGAGGGCGATGCGGTCGCCGTTGCCCCAGTGGATCAGCGCGCCGTCGTGAAGCCTCGTCTGCACGTCGTCCTGCGTGTCGGCACTCACCTCGGCGACCTGAGAGGACAGGTCGGGCGGCAGCGCGCCGAGCACGCGCAGGGCTGCGGCAAGTGCCAGCGCCCCGGTCGCGGGCTCGGCGTCGAGGGGCACGGACACGATCGGCAGCCCGTCCGGCGCCGGGTCCGCGACGCCCACCTGCACGCCCTCGGGGTCGAGCAGGGCGTAGCCGTCCTCGCCGGGCGCGGCGGCCACGGGCTCGCGCGCGGTGAGCACGACGTCGAGCCCGTCAGGCCACGCGCGGGTGATCCGGACGTCCTTGACGGCGTTCAGCGCGAGCACCCGCTCGCGCATCGCCACGGTGTCGAGGCGCGGGAGCGGCACGCCGGCGTCGTCGTCGAGCACGTCCCGTACCTGGGCGACGTCGACGGTGCTCCCCTCCCCCGTCACGACGACCCGCTCGGGGACCAGCGCGAGCAGCGGGGAGAAGAAGGCGGCCCACCCGAGCGCGACCGCGGCGGCCACGCCGCCCACCACCCAGCCGGCCCGCACCCAGAACCGGTGCCGCGCCATCGCCGCGCGCTCCGCGTCGCGCTCGGCGAGGCGGTCGGCCATGCGCGTGCTCACCACCTCGGGCAGGGCCGGCACCACGTGGCCGCGCGCCTCGCCATGGTCCGCGCTGCCCGACGCCGGTCGCGCACCCGGGTGCACCACGTCGTCCCGTCGGCGGGTCGCCTCGGGCGGCGCAGCGCGCTCCGCCGGCACCCCTGTGCCGGGCGTGGCGCCGGGCGAAGTCCCAGCCGAGGTGTCGGGCGAAGTCCCGGGCGAGGTGCCGGGCGAAGTCCCGGGCGAGGCGCCACCCGCAGTGCCCGGTGCCGTCCGCGACCAGGCACGCGGCTCTGCCGAGACCCCCTCCCGGGGCGAACGGCCGGCGTCGGGCTCCCGGGCAGGGTCCTCCGCCTCCCGGGAGCGCGCCGGCGGACCCGCCACCCGGGGCCGCGCCGGCGGACGCATCAGCGGCTCCCGGCCTGCGCGCGGGCGGCGAGGTCGGCGAGGATCACCGGTCCCAGCTCGGTGACGTCGCCGGCTCCGACGGTGAGCACGAGGTCGCCGGGCCGGGCGAGGTCCGCCACGACGTGCGCGGCCTCGAGCCGGTCCTCCACGGAACGCGCGCCGGGCAGGAGGTCGGTGATCGTCCGGGACGACACGTCGGGGTCCACGTCCTCCCGCGCCCGGTAGACGCCCGTGACCACGACCTCGTCCGCGAGGGACAGCGCCTCGGCGAAGCGGTCGGCGAAGATCCGCGTCCGCGAGTACAGGTGCGGCTGGAAGAGCACGACGATCCGGCCGTCACCCGCGACGGGCCGGGCGCCGCGCAGCACGACCTCGATCTCGGTGGGGTGGTGGCCGTAGTCGTCGACGACGCGCACGCCGCCCGCCTCGCCCCGCAGCTCGAAGCGCCGGCCGGTTCCCAGGAAGGCCTCCGCACCCGCGACGGCCGTTACGGGCTCGACGCCGAGCAGCACGGCCGTGACCACGGCCGCGGTCGCGTTGAGCACGTTGTGGGCGCCCGGCACCGAGAGCCGCAGAGCGATGCCGGGCCCGCCGTCCCTGGCGTCCTGACCGAGGAGGTCTCCGCGCAGCATGGCGGACGCGCCGGTCTCCGTCGTCACGACGTGGCTGACCCGCACCTGGGCGGTCTCGGCGGTGCCGTAGGTGATCACCTGGCCGCCGGTGTCGCCGATGGTGGCGGCCACGGACACCGAGCCCGGGTCGTCGGCGCAGGCGACGAGCCGGCCGCCCGGCACCACGCGGCGCGCGAACTGCACGAACGCGTCGGTGAACGCCTCCTGGGTGCCCCAGTGGTCGAGGTGGTCGGGCTCCACGTTGGTGACCACGGCGATCGTGGGCGCGTAGTTGAGGAACGAACCGTCCGACTCGTCCGCCTCGGCGACGAGCACGTCGGCCGCGCCGAGGTGGCCGCCGGGCACGCTGCCGGTCGCGGTGCGCACCGAGCTGCCGATCGCGTACGACGCGTCGACGCCCGCCTCGCGCAGGATCGTCGCGATCATCGCCGACGTCGTCGTCTTGCCGTGCGCACCCGCGACGGCGACGCCGCGCGTGCCGAGCATGAGCGCCGCCAGCGCCTGCGAGCGGTGCAGCACGCGCAGCCCGGCTGCCCGCGCCGCGGCCAGCTCGGGGTTGGTCTCCCGCACGGCGCTCGACACGACCACGGTGTCCGCCCCCGCGACGTGCGCCGCGTCGTGGCCCGCCCACACGGTCACGCCCGCCTCGCGCAGCGTCGCGAGCGTCTCCGAGTCGGCCGCGTCCGAGCCCTGCACCGCGACGCCGCGGGCCGCGAGCAGGCGCGCGATCACCGACATCCCGGCGCCCCCCACCCCGATCATGTGCACCCGGCCGAGCTGCTCGACCGGCACCGGGGGCGTCGAGCCGTGCGCGGTCATGCCCGGGCCCCCGCCTGCGCGGCCTCGGCGACCGCGTCCTGGATGAGGTCGACCACGCGGGCCGCGCCGTCGCGCACGCCGGCGGCGCGAGCGGCCTTCGCCATGATTGCGAGCCGTTCGCGGTCCGCGAGGAGGGCGGGCACGTACGTGGACACCCACGCCGGCGTGAGGTCGGCGTCGTCGACGATCAGGCCGCCGCCCGCCTCGACCAGCGGCGCGGCGTTGAGCCGCTGCTCCCCGTTGCCGATCGGCAGCGGGACGTACACGGCCGGGAGGCCGAGCGCCGCCAGCTCGCAGACCGAGCCGGCACCTGCGCGGCACACCACGAGGTCCGCCACGGCGTACGCCAGGTGCATCTCGGAGAGGTACTCGCGCACCTGGTAGCGGGACACGTCCTGGCCGGCGGCCTCGAGCGCGCCGAGCGCGTCCCGGACGACGCCGTCCTTGCCGCGCCCGGTCAGGTGCAGCACCTGGACGCCGGTCGCCAGGACGGCGCCGGCCGCCCCCGCGACCGCCGTGTTGAGCGAGAGCGCACCGGACGAGCCGCCGGTCACGACGAGGGTCGGAAGGGCCGGGTCGAGGCCGAGGAGCGCGGCCGCCTCCGCCCGCACCTGCTGTGGCGCCGCCTCGGTCCGGTCGACGAGCCCGGCGATCTCGCGGCGCAGCGGCAGGCCGGTGACGACGCCGCCACGCAGCTCCGTGCCGGGGAAGGTGAGGCCCACGCGCGCTGCCCAGCGGGCGCCGAGCTTGTTGGCCAGGCCGGGGCGGGCATTCTGCTCGTGGATCACGACCGGCACGCCGCGATGGCGGGCGGCCAGGTAGGCAGGCGTCGAGACGTACCCCCCGAACCCGACGACGGCCTGCGCCCCGATCTCGTCGATCGCGGCCTCCGCGGCGCGGACGGCCTCACGCAGCTTGCCGGGCAGCCTCAGCAGGTCGGTGCTGGGACGCCGCGGGAGCGGCACGCGCGGCACCGGGCGCAGCTCGTAGCCGCGCGCGGGCACGAGGTCGGCCTCGAGACCGGTCGTCGTGCCGAGCGCGAGGACGCGCGCGCCGGGCTCCCGGCGTCGGACCTCGTCCGCCACCGCGAGCAGGGGGTTCACGTGTCCGGCCGTGCCGCCTCCAGCGAGCACCACCGACACCACTGCTGAGCTCATCGTCACCTTCTCGTCGATTCTTCCTGCGTACGGCCGGCCCTGCGCACCGCCCGGCCCAGGACCGCCACGGACCTGCGCACGACGCTACCGCGTGCGGCGAGGGCCTCTGCCGCACCGGGCTCCGTCCGGGCGAAGGAGATCACCATGCCGAGGGCTGCCATCGTCGTGACGAGGGCGGACCCGCCGGCGGACACCAGGGGCAGCGGGACGCCGATGACCGGCAGCACGCCGATCACCACGCCGATGTTCACGAAAGCCTGTCCCACGATCCAGCACGCCACCGCCGTCGTCGTGACCTTCACGAACGGGTCGGGGTGGCGGCGGACCGTCCGGCTCATCGCGAGCCCGAGCAGCGCGAAGAGCGCGAGCACGAGCAGCGTGCCGAACAGGCCGAGCTCCTCGCCGATCACGGCGAAGATGAAGTCGTTGTGGGCCTCGGGCAGGTAGCTCCACTTCTCACGGCCGGCGCCGAGGCCGACGCCCCACAGCCCGCCCGTGCCCAGGCCGAACAGCCCGTGCAGCGACTGGTAGCACTCCGACGCGGCGTCGCACTCGGACCCGTAGGTCGCGAGGATGCGCTCCATCCGGTCGCTGCCGTCCTGCAGGAAGATGAAGAAGTACCCCACGACGAAGGCCGCGAGCACGCCGGCCGTGCCCAGCAGACCGAGCGGCGCACCCGCAACGAGGAAGGCGCCGGCGACGAGCAGCCCCATGACGAGCGCCGTGCCGAGGTCGCGGCCCGCCATGACCAGCCCGAGCACCACGAGCACGCCGGGGGCTGCCGGCAGCAGCGCCTGCCCCCAGCTCCCGAGCAGGTGCTGCTTGCGGCCCAGCACGGCGCCGAGCCACACGGCGAGGGCGAACTTGGCCAGCTCGGAGGGCTGGAAGCGCAGCGCGCCGAACTCGAGCCAGTTCGTCTGGCCGTTCGTCTCCTCACCCAGGAAGATGACCGCGACGAGCAGGGCGACCGCCACGAGCAGCGCGGGCCAGGCCAGGCGCTTGTACCAGCGCAGCGGCAGCCGCGCGGCGACGAGGAGGAGCGGTAGACCCATCAGGGCGTACCGCGCCTGGACCAGGAACGCCGCGTAGGGCGAGTCCCCCGCCGCGATGGACGTCACGGCGGAGCTGGACAGCACCATGACGAGCCCGATGACCGTGAGCAGCCCCGTCGCGCCGACGAGCAGGTAGTAGCTCGTCACGGTCGAGTTCCACTGGCCCAGCCAGGGCCGCGGCGAGCGGCGCACGGGGATCCGGTCGGAGCGGCGGCCGTCCGTCGCCGACGACGTCCCGGTCGCCCTCCGTGGCGGCGTCGCCGTCCCAGTTCCCGCCATGCGTGCCCCTCCCCGGCCGTCCGTCCTGCCCGGCACCCTCACGACCGGCACGGTCACGCGAGGTCGCGGACCGCCTCGGCGAACACCTCGCCGCGGTGCGCGTACGAGCGGAACTGGTCCTGCGACGCACCGGCGGGGGCCAGGAGCACGGTGTCGCCCGGCTGCGCCAGGTCGCGCGCACGGTCCACCGCACGGCGCATCACGGACTCAGTGTCCCCGGGATCGACCACCACGACGGGGACCTGCGGGGCGTGTCGGGCCAGCGTGTCGGCGAGCGGTCCGGGGTCGGCGCCGATGACCACGGCCGCGCGCAGCCGGTCCGCTCGCGACCGCACGAGGTCGTCGAACGTCGCGCCCTTGGCCAGGCCGCCCGCCACCCACACGACGGTGCCGTGGGCGTACGCCGCGAGCGAGGCGGCCGCGGCGTGGGCGTTGGTGGCCTTCGAGTCGTCGACGTACGCGACGCCGTCGAGCACCCGCACCTGCTGGATGCGGTGGTCGCCGGGGCGGAAGGCGCGCAGGCCGTCGCGGACCGCGCGGGCGCTCACGCCGTGCGCCCGGGCGAGCGCCGCGGCCGCGAGGGCGTCCGCCACCACGTGCCCGGCGACGACGCGCCGCCGGCCGGCCTGGCCTCGCTCGTCCGGCTCGTCCGCCGGACCCGCGAGGTGCTCCAGGTCGGCGAGGGTCGCGAGCTCGGCCGCGTGGCTGCGCCGGTCCGGGTCGTCGGCCGGGGCGTGGAACGCGCGGTCGACGAGGACGTCCTCGATCAGCCCGAGGTCGCCGGGTCCGGGGACGCCGACGACGAAGCCGACCGCCCGCGCCCCCTCCTGGACGTCCGCCTCCCGGACGAGCTCCTCGGTGCGCGCGTCGGCCACGCTGTAGACGCACGCGACCTGCGCACGCTCGTAGATGCGGCCCTTGTCGGCGGCATAGGCGTCGAGGGTGCCGTGCCAGTCGAGGTGGTCGGGTGCGATGTTGAGGACCGCACCAGCCTCCACCGACATCGTGTGCGTGAAGTGCAGCTGGAAGCTCGACAGCTCGACCGCGAGCACGTCCAGCCCGGGGTCGAGGGCGGCCTCCACCAGGGAACGGCCGACGTTGCCGACGGCGGCCGAGCGCAGACCCGCCGCGCGCAGGATCGAGTCGAGCATCTCGACCGTGGTGGTCTTGCCGTTCGTGCCGGTGACCGCGAGCCACGGCGCGGGCCCGCGCCCTTCGCCGGGAGCGCCCGAGCCCTGCCCGCCGTCGGGCGCCGGCGTACGACCGACCCGCAGGCGCCACGCCAGCTCGACCTCGCTCCACACGGGCACGCCCGCAGCGAGCGCGGCGGCGACGACCGGGTGGTGCGGCGCGAACCCCGGGGACGCGACGAGCAGGTCGGCCTCCGCGAGCAGCGCGGCGGCCTCCTGCGCGCCGGGGGCGACGTGGTCGGCGTCCTCCGCGCGGTCGTCCACGGTCACGACCGACGCGACGCGCGGGCCGAGCACCCGCTGGAGCGATCGGCCGGTCACCCCGAGCCCGGCCAGGACGACCCGGGCGTCCGCCAGGGCGACCCGGGGCTCGACCGGAGCGTCCGGCAGGATCACGAGACGACCCACTCCGCGTAGAAGATGCCCATGCCGAGGGCGGCGAACAGACCCGCGATGAGCCAGAACCGGATCACGATCGTGACCTCGCCCCAGCCGGACAGCTCGAAGTGGTGGTGCAGCGGCGCCATCTTGAAGACACGCTTGCGCGTCATCTTGAAGAAGCCGATCTGGATGACGTCCGAGGCGACGACGATGACGAACAGGCCGCCGATGATCGCGGCGAGGATCTCCGTACGGGTGAGGATCGACAGGCCGGCCAGCGCGCCACCCAGGGCGAGGGCGCCGGTGTCGCCCATGAAGATCTTTGCGGGGTTCGCGTTCCACCACAGGAAGCCGAAGCAGGCGCCCATCACGGCGGCGGCCACGATCGCGAGGTCGCCCGGGTCGCGCACCTCGTAGCAGCCGGGCCCCGCCGAGCTGATGAGCTGGCAGGACTGGTTGAGCTGCCAGATGCTGACCAGCACGTACGCGCCGAACGTGATGAGGGAGACGCCCGTGGCGAGGCCGTCGAGCCCGTCCGTCAGGTTCACCGCGTTCGACCACGCCGCCACGAGCAGGTTCGCCCAGAGGATGAAGAGGATCAGGCCGACGGTGGTGCCCGCGAACGCGAGGTCGAGGTCGGTGTCGCGCAGGAACGAGATCTTCGTCGAGGCGGGCGTCCGAGAGTTCCCGTTGGGGAACTGCAGCGCGAGCGCGGCGAACGTGATGCCGACCGCCCCCTGGCCGATGAGCTTCGCGCGGGGCGTGAGGCCGAGGGACCGCTGCCTGCGGATCTTCGTGAAGTCGTCGAGGAACCCGACCAGGCCGAGGCCGGTCATGAGGAACAGGCAGAGCACCGCGGACACGCTCGGGACGCGCCCGGAGACCACCATCGACATCGCGTACCCGACGAGGGTCGCCGCGATGATGACGACGCCGCCCATCGTCGGGGTGCCGCGCTTGGTGAAGTGACCGGTGGGTCCGTCCTGGCGGACGAACTGGCCGTAGTTCTTGTGCACCAGGAACCGGATGAACAGTGGCGTGCCGAACAGGGCGGCGATCAGCGAGACGCCGGCCCCCACGAGGATCGCGATCACTGCGCGGCCTCCGCAGGGGTCGCGGGCACGACGGCGGCCGCGGCGGCCAGCCGGTCACCGAGGCGCCACAGGCCGGAGCCGTTGGACGCCTTGACGAGGACCACGTCACCAGGGCGCAGGGCTTCGTCCAGGAGCCGCTCGGCGGCCTCGACGTCGGGCACGAACACCGTCTCCTCTCCCCAGGATCCCTCCTGGGTCGCTCCTTCGTGGATGTGGTACGCGCCGTCGCCGACGACGACGAGCAGCTTGATGTTCAGCCGCACGGCCAGGCGGCCGACGGCGTCGTGCGCCGTCCGGCTCTCGTCGCCCAGCTCGAGCATCTCCCCCAGCACGGCCACCGACCGGCGGTCCCGCCCGGCCATCACCGCGAGCGCCTTGAGCGCCGCCCGCATGGAGTCGGGGTTGGCGTTGTACGAGTCGTCGATGACGGTGACGCCGTCCGGGCGCTCGACGACGGCCATGCGGTGCGGGCTGATCGCCGTCGCCTCGCCGAGGCGGGCGGCGACATCCGCGAGCGGGACCCCGACGCGCAGGGCTGCGGCCGCCGCCGCGAGCGCGTTGGTGACGTGGTGCTCGCCGACGAGCCGCAGCGTCACGGTAGCCCGGAGGTCGCCGGCCGCGCCGAGGACGCCCGCCCGCACGCGCAGCGTGAAGGACGCGCGGCCCGAGCGGTCGATCGTCACGTCCTCGGCCCGCACGTCCGCCGACGGGATGGTGCCGAACGTGACCACGGTGGTGTCCGGCCCTGCCAGGGGGGCCATCGCCGAGACGCGCAGGTCGTCCGCGTTGAGCACGGCCGTACCGCCCGCCTGCACGCCGGTGACCAGCTCGGACTTGGCCTGCGCGATCGCCTCGACGCCGCCGAACTCGCCCAGGTGCGCGGTGCCGACCGCCAGGACGACCCCCACCTCCGGCGGCGCGATGCGGGTCAGGTAGTCCAGGTGCCCGACGCCGGTCGCCCCCATCTCGAGGACGAGGTACCTCGTCGCGGGGGTCACCTCGAGCACGGTCAGCGGGAGCCCGACCTCGTTGTTGAAGGAGCCTCGCGGCACGACCGTCGCGCCCTGCGGCGCGAGGAGCTGGCCGACGACGTCCTTGGTGGTCGTCTTGCCGACCGAGCCGGTGACCGCGACCACGCGCAGCTCGTCGCCGGCGGCGCGCACGGCCCCGCGGACCTCTGCGAGGACGTGCCGTGCGAGCTCGCCGAGGGCCGTCTGGGGGTCGTCCACCACGACGGTGGGCACGCCGTCGAGCTCTCGCGCGGCGAGGACGAGCGCGGCACCGGCGGCGACGGCGCCTGCGGCGTAGTCGTGGCCGTCGACGTTCTCCCCGGGCAGCGCCACGAAGAGGGCGCCCGGCGCGACCAGGCGCGAGTCGACCACCACCGGTCCCGTCACCACGACCGACCCGTCGGCGTGCAGCCGCCCGCCCGTCGCGGCGGCGACCTGCGCCGCCGTCAGCTCGATCATGCTGTCGTCCTCTCGTGCTGCTTACCGGTGACCTGCGCGGGGACCATGACCGCGTCGCCGCGTGCGGCGAGCGCCGCGCGCGCCTCGACGCGGTCGTCGAGCGCGTGGTCCACCCCGGCGATCTCCTGGATCGTCTCGTGCCCGCGGCCGGCGACGAGCACCGTGTCCGCGGGTGCCGCATCGCGTACCGCGGCGCGGATCGCTTCTTCGCGCGGCGCGACCTCGTGCAGGGTCACGTCGCGGTCGCCGAGCACCAGCTCGGCGCGGGCCCCGTCGAGGACGGCGGCGCGCACGGCCGCCGGGTCCTCGTCGTGCGGGTCGTCGTCCGTCACGTAGACGACGTCGGCGCCCGCGACCGCCGCCGCGCCCATGAGGGGCCGCTTGCCGGGATCCCGGTCGCCCGTCGCCCCGAAGACCACGGCGAGCCGGCCGGCCGTCGTCGGGCGCAGCGCGTCCAGGGCGAGCGCGAGGGCCTCCGTGTTGTGCGCGAAGTCGACGACGACGCGGGGGCTGGTGGCGACGACCTCCATGCGGCCGGGCACGGTGGCCGCCAGCCCGCCCGAGGCGTCGAGCGCCTCGGCGACGTCGCGGACGTCCGCGCCGCCCTCCAGCACCATGACCAGGGCGAGGGCCGCGTTGGCGACGTTGTAGGCGCCCGGGAGCGACGTCGACGTGCGCAGGGTGCGACCGTCGCGGTGGGTGACCGTGAAGGCGGAGCCCGTGCCGGAGGGGGCCACGTCGGTGACGACCCAGTCGGCGGCGTCCGTGGTGGTGGCGGTGCCCGTCGTGCTCAGCGTCGCCACCGGCACCTCGCTCTCCTGCGCCAGCCGCACTCCCCACGGGTCGTCGGCGGTGACGACGCCGCGGCGTGCGTGGGCGGGCGTGAAGAGCTGCTTCTTGGTGGCGAAGTACGACTCGAGGTCGCCGTGGAAGTCGAGGTGGTCCTGGCTGAGGTTGGTGAAGCCGGCCACGCCGAAGACGATGCCGTCCGCACGGTGCTGGGCGAGGGCGTGCGAGGAGACCTCCATCGCGAGCGTGCGCACCTCGTCCTCGAGCATCGCGGCGAGGACCGCCTGCAGGTCAGCGGCCTCGGGCGTGGTGAGGCGGCTCGGGAGCACGCGGTCGCCGGACCGCGTCTCGACCGTGCCGACCAGGCCGCCCTTCCAGCCCAGCGCCCGCAGCAGGTGGGCGAGCTGGTACGTGGTGGTGGTCTTGCCGTTCGTGCCCGTGACGCCGAAGGTCATGAGGCGGTCCGCGGGGTTGCCGACCACCCAGGCGGCGACCCTGCCCAGGATCGACCGCGGGTCCGGCGCGACGAGCACGGGGACCCCGAGGCCGGTACCGGGCGCGGCGCGGGACTCGTCGCCGGCGCGGGACTCGTCGCCGGCGTCGCCGGCCGGGCCGGCGAGGAGGGCCGCGCCCTCGGCGTCGGTGAGCACCGCGGTGGCGCCCCGCGCGACGGCGTCGGCGGCGAAGCGTGCACCGTGCGCCCGCGTACCCGGCAGGGCCACGAAGAGGTCGCCGTCGGCCACCACCCGGTTGTCGGAAGCGACGCAGGTGACGGTGGCGTCGGAACCCGGGACGGCCAGCCCGAAGGCCAGTGCGAGGTCGGTGACCTGGCGTGGCGTCACGGCGGCCGGACGGATCCGGTCGAACGGGGATGTCACGGAGTAGAACCTACCGTCTGCGCGGACCGGAACCGTGCCGCCCGGCGCGCGGCCCGCCAGTCTTCACAAGGGCATCACCGTCGCTCCGACGCGTGTGCGGCTGCCTGCGCGCCAGGCTGCGTGGCCGGTCATATCCAGGAGATATGACCAAGTCGTATGGGTCGCTTTTGGAACTTTTCCTGTTGTTTGTCATTGTTCGCCCCATACACTCCCAGCATCCATCGATCCGCTCTGCTCGGCGTCAGGGACAGGTCACGGTGCCGTGCACGAGCGCTGCTACTGGGAGGCACAGTTGAGTCAGCGCACAACCGCCCGCCGACGCTTGTCGGCGACAGCCGCCGGGCTCGCGGTCGTACTCACCGCAGTGGTTGCACCCGCCGCAGCCGCGGCCCCGCCCACGGGCGAGATCCTGCACGCGAACGAGGCCGCATCGGTCAAGGACTCGTACATCGTCGTCCTCAAGGACGCCGTCCCCGCCGCGGACGTCGAGGGTAAGGCCCACGGGCTGGCCGGGCAGTACGGCGGCGCCGTCTCGAGCACGTACGACACGGCGCTCAAGGGCTTCGCCGTCACGCTGTCCGAGGGGCAGGCGAAGAAGCTGGCCACCGACCCCTCCGTCGCCTACGTCGAGCAGAACCGGGTCCTGACGGCCTCGGCCACGCAGGCACCGACGCCGTCGTGGGGCCTGGACCGCATCGACCAGCGGAACCTCCCGGCCAACAACAGCTACACCTACCCGAACAACGGGTCAGGCATCACCGCGTACATCATCGACACCGGCATCCTCACCACGCACACCGACTTCGGCGGTCGCGCCGTGTCCGGCTACGACTTCGTCGACAACGACTCCAACGCCACCGACTGCAACGGCCACGGCACGCACGTCGCCGGCACCGTCGGCGGCACCGCCTACGGCGTGGCCAAGGGCGTCAGCCTCGTCGGCGTCCGCGTCCTCGACTGCGAGGGCTCCGGCACCTACGAGGGCGTCATCGCCGGTATCGACTGGGTCACCGCCGACCACGACGCGGGTGAGCGGGCCGTCGCCAACATGAGCCTCGGCGGACCGTCGGACACGGCGGTCAACGCGGCCGTGGCGGCATCGATCGCCGACGGCGTCGTGTACGCCGTCGCAGGCGGCAACGAGACCACCGACGCCTGCACGAAGTCGCCGGCCAGCACGCCGACGGCGATCACCGTGGGCGCCACGACGAGCACCGACGCCAAGGCGTCGTACTCGAACTACGGCACCTGCCTCGACATCTTCGCGCCCGGCTCGGACATCACGTCGGCCTGGTACACCTCGACGTCCGCGACGAACACCATCTCGGGCACCTCGATGGCCAGCCCGCACGTCGCCGGAGCGGCGGCGCTCGTCCTGAGCGCGTTCCCGGCGTACACGCCGCAGCAGGTCCGCGACAAGCTCGTCGCCGACGGGACGTCCGGCCTGGTCACCAGCCCCGGCACCGGCTCGCCGAACCGGCTGCTCTACGTCGGCAGCATCACGCCGCCCACGCAGGACTTCTCGATCACGGTGTCGCCGGCCTCGGGCGCGGTGAACCCCGGCGCCTCCGTCACGACCACGGTCACGACCGCCACGACCGCGGGCGCGGCCCAGTCCGTCGCGCTGTCCGCCTCGGGCCTGCCCGCCGGCGTCACGGCGTCGTTCTCCCCCGCGACGGTCACCTCGGGCGGCACGTCGACGCTCACCCTGACGGCGACGGCCTCGGCAGCGGTCGGCACCGCCCCGATCACGATCACGGGCGCCGGCTCGGTCACGACGAACACCACGTCGTACAGCCTCACGGTCAACGGGGCGCCAGGCTGCAGCCAGACCAACGGCACCGACTACGCGATCGCCGACAACTCCACCGTGGAGTCGCCGATCACGATCTCCGGCTGCGCCGGCACCGCGTCCTCGACGGCCACCGTCGACGTGGACATCACGCACACCTACCGGGGCGACCTGGTCGTCAGCCTGGTGGCGCCCGACAGCACCGTCTACACGCTGCTCAACCGCAGCGGCGGCAGCGCCGACAACGTCGACCAGACGTTCACGGTCAACCTCTCGAGCGAGACCGCGAACGGCACCTGGAAGCTCCGCGTCCAGGACGCCGCCTCGGGTGACACAGGCACCATCACGGCCTGGGCGCTGAACCTGGGTGGCGGTGGCGGCGGCACACCGTCGTGCACCGGCACCAACGCGACCGACTTCACGATCGCCGACAACGCCACTGTGGAGTCGCCGATCACCCTGTCGGGCTGCACCGGCACCGCCTCGTCGACCAGCACGGTCTACGTCAACGCGGTCCACACCTACCGGGGTGACCTCGTCGTGAGCCTGATCGCTCCCGACGGCTCCGCCTACACGCTCCTCAACCGCAGCGGCGGCAGCGCCGACAACATCGACCAGACGTTCACGGTCAACCTCTCGAGCGAGACCCGCAACGGCGCCTGGAAGCTCCGCGTCCAGGACGCCGCCTCCGGCGACGTGGGCTACATCAACACCTGGACCCTGACGCTCTGACGGCTGCCCGACGCCGGTGGGTCACCTCGCGCACGGGGGGATCCACCGGCGTCGGGCACCCCGGGCATACCGCGCCGGTATGGAAAGTTCATATGGTCGCCGTAACCCGGAGGAAATTTTCGCCCTCATAGACTGCCCACAATCCCGCCCGTGGGCGGCATCTGTGCTGCTCAGAAGCCCTCCCGGGCCGCTCTCCCTGAAGGAGGAAGAGTTGCCGAACCGCACCATGCTCCGTCGCGCGTCCGCCGCCCTGGCCGGCGCCGCCGCGCTCCTCGCCCCGCTCGCCGTCGCTCCCGCGACGGCCGCGGAGCCCGAGGCCACGATCCTGGGCGCCGCCGCCCCCAATGCGATCGCGGGCTCGTACATCGTGGTCCTCAAGGACCCCACCGTGTCCACGGCCGGCGTGAAGAGCACGGCCGCCGGCCTCGCCGCGAAGTTCGGCGGCGACGTCGCGCAGACGTGGTCCGCCGGCGTGAAGGGCTTCGAGGTCGAGCTCTCCGCGGGCCAGGCGAAGAAGCTCGCCGCCGACCCTGCCGTCGCCTACGTGGAGCAGAACGCCACCGTCTCGATCGCCGCCACCCAGGCACCGACCCCGTCGTGGGGCCTGGACCGCATCGACCAGCGCGCCCTGCCGCTGAACAGCAGCTACACCTACCCGAACACCGGGTCAGGCGTCACCGCCTACATCGTCGACACGGGCATCCTCACCACCCACACCGACTTCGGCGGTCGCGCGGTCTCCGGCTACGACTTCGTCGACAACGACTCCAACGCCACCGACTGCAACGGCCACGGCACGCACGTCGCCGGCACCGTCGGCGGGTCCTCCTACGGCGTCGCCAAGGGCGTCAGCCTCGTCGGCGTCCGCGTCCTCGACTGCGCCGGCTCCGGCACCTGGGCCGGGGTCGTCGCCGGCATCAACTGGGTCGCGTCCGACCACGCCGCCGGCGAGGCGGCCGTCGCCAACATGTCGCTCGGCGGCGGCACCTCTGCGGCCGTGAACGACGCGGTCGCCGCGGCGATCGCGGACGGCGTGACCTTCGCGGTGGCTGCGGGCAACGACAACCGCGACGCGTGCCGCTTCTCCCCGGCCAGCACTCCGACGGCCATCACCGTGGGCGCCACGACGAGCACCGACGCCCGCGCGTCGTACTCGAACTTCGGGACGTGCGTCGACATCTTCGCGCCGGGCTCGTCCATCACGTCCGCCTGGTACACGTCGACGACCGCGACGAACACCATCTCGGGCACCTCGATGGCCACCCCGCACGTCGCCGGCGCCGCCGCCCTCGTGCTCGCCGCCCACCCCGGCTACACGCCTGCCCAGGTCCGGGACACGCTCGTGAGCACCGCCACGGCCGGCGTCGTCACGAACCCAGGCCGCAACTCGCCGAACGTCCTGCTGTACGTCGGCGCGCTCTGACCTCTTTCACAGACTGCGGGGGCCGTCGGCCGGGCTTGTGCCCGGTCGGCGGCCCTCGCTGTTTGCTGCACGAAGGTGTTCGGGCGCCCCGGTTCCATAAGGCGAGAGTATGAAAAAGTCATATGCACGGTTTAACCCATATGAAATTTTTGTCCAAATAAACTTTCGGAAACACCGTCCGTGGCAGGGCTTGTCCAGGTCAGGCCCCACGTCCCGGGCGCTTCCGAAGGAGAAGAGTTGACGAACCGCATCACGCTCCGCCGTGGGTCCGCCGCCATGGCCGGCCTCGCGCTGCTCCTCACCCCGCTCGTCGCCGCCCCCGCGGCCGCCGCTGCGCAGCCCGACGGCGTCATCGCCGGCGCGGGTGCGCCGGAGGCCGTCGAGGGCTCGTACATCGTCGTCCTGCAGGCCTCGGCCGTGAGCAAGGCCGAGGTCAAGGGCAAGGCGGACGGCCTCGTGCGGAAGTTCGGCGGCCAGGTCGAGCAGACCTGGGGCGACGCGCTGCGTGGCTTCGAGGTCACCATGTCGGAGCAGCAGGCCAAGCAGCTGGCCGCCGACCCGGCGGTGGCCCTGGTCGAGCAGAACGCCGAGGTGACCATCTCGGCCACCCAGGCACCGACCCCGTCGTGGGGCCTGGACCGCATCGACCAGCGCGCCCTGCCGCTGAACAGCAGCTACACCTACCCGAACTCGGGCTCGGGCGTGAAGGCCTACATCATCGACACGGGCATCCTCACGACCCACTCGGACTTCGGCGGCCGGGCGATCCACGGCTACGACTTCGTCAGCAACGACTCCAACGCGACCGACTGCAACGGTCACGGCACGCACGTCGCCGGAACCGTCGGGGGCACCACCTACGGCGTCGCCAAGAGCGTCACGCTCGTCGGCGTCCGCGTCCTGGACTGCGCCGGCTCGGGCACCACCGCCGGCGTGATCAACGGCATCAACTGGGTGACGTCGAACCACCTCGCCGGCCAGAAGGCCGTCGCCAACATGTCGCTCGGCGGCGGCTTCTCGTCGTCCATCAACAACGCGGTCGCCGCCGCGATCGCCGACGGCGTCGTCTTCGCCGTCGCCGCGGGCAACGAGAACACCAACGCCTGCACCAAGTCGCCCGCCAGCACGACCGCCGCGATCACGGTCGGCGCCACGACGAGCACCGACGCCCGTGCGTCGTACTCGAACTACGGCTCGTGCCTCGACATCTTCGCCCCCGGCTCGTCGATCAAGTCCGCCTGGTACACCTCGACGACCGCGACGAACACCATCTCGGGCACCTCGATGGCCACCCCGCACGTCGCCGGCGCCGCGGCGCTCGTGCTCGCTGCCCACCCGACCTACACCCCGGCCCAGGTCCGGGACGCCCTCGTGAACAACTCGACCACCGGGCGCGTCACGAGCCCGGGGACCAGCTCGCCGAACCGGCTGCTGTACGTCGCCGCGTACTGACCTGAGGCGCGAGCTGATCTGATCGGCGAGGGCCTCCGGACCGTGCAGACCGCGGGCGGCGGCACGGTGCCGAGGCCCTCGGGCTGCCGCCCGGGGGCGCCGGCTCAGCGGTAGAGGCGCACGTCCTCGACCGAGCGGCGAGCGCCGTCATCGGCGCCATGGACGGCCTGCAGGTGCAGTGGCTGCTCGACCCCGCCGCCGTGGACCTCGCGGACTCCACGGCGTTCGCGATCGAGGCGATCCTGGCGGCGACGCCGGCGGGATCCAGACGAGACCGGCCGCTGGCCTGACCACCTGCACCGCTCAGCGGCGTCGCCTCACCAGGTCGTCGGCAGGGCCACGTACGGCTCGCGCGACGGCGGGACGTCCATCTTCTGCAGCGTGAAGCCCATGACGTCCTTGAAGACCGGAGCCGCGATGTCGCCGCCGTAGATCGAGCTGTGCGGCGACTTGAGGAACACCGACACCGTGTAGCGCGGGTCGTCGGCCGGGGCGACCCCGATGAACGACGACATATACGTGTAGGCCGACGAGCTGACCCACATCTGGGCCGTACCGGTCTTGCCGGCGACCCGGTAGCCCGGGATGCTCGCCGCGTTACCGGTGCCCTCGTCGACCACGGACTCCAGCATCTGCATCACGGTGTCGGCGGTCTTCTCGGAGATGACCCGCTCCCCCGCCGGCCGGTCCGCCGGGGTGAACGCGCCGTCGTCGGCCACCGAGCCCGCGAGCAGCGAGGGCGTCGTCCGCACGCCGCCGTTCGCGATGGTGGAGAACACCGACGTTGCCTGCATCGCGCTGACCGAGACACCCTGCCCGAACAGGACCGCGTACCGCGTACGCCCGTCCCACGCGTCCGCGCTGTCCACGATGATGCCGGGCGACTCGCCCGGCAGGCCGAGCCCCGTCCGCTCGCCGAACCCGAACTTGCGCAGGTAGTCGTACCGCACCTGGACCGGGATCTTCTCCCCGACCTGCACGGTGCCCGTGTTGGACGACTGCGCCAGCACGCCCGTCAGGGTCAGGCGCTCCGTGGGGTGCTCGTGCGAGTCGTGGAAGGTCTGCCCGTTGGGCGTCGTGTACGTGAACGGCACCGTGAACTGGCTGTCAGGCGTCCAGGCACCCGTCTCGAGGGCGGCCGCCATCGTGATGACCTTGCCGGTCGAGCCCGGCTCGAACACGACCGACACTGCCCGCGACCCGTCCGCGACGGCCGCGGTGGACCGGTCGTTCGGGTCGGCCGCACCGGAGTCCGCGAGCGCCAGCAGCTCGCCCGTGCGCACGTCCTGGACCAGGACCATGCCGTACTCCGCGCCCGTCGAGCTCACTGCCGCGTCGATCGCGTCCTGCGCCTTCCACTGCACGTCGTGCACCAGCGTGAGGCGCACGTCCTGACCGGGAACCGCCGGGACGGACTGCTGCTCACCCGTCGGGATGTTCAGGCCGTCGCGGCTGCGCTCGAACGTCACCGAGCCGGCCGTGCCGGCCAGCAGGTCGTCGTACGCCCCCTCCACGCCGCCCTGGCCCACCTGGTCCGAGTTCACGAACCCCACGACCGTGCCGCCCACCGACCCCGACGGATAGGTCCGCTTCGACGTCAGGTCCGTGCGGACGTACGCGCGGATCGACAGATCGGCGATGGCGCGCTGCACCTCCGGCACCACGTCCCGCGCGAGCACCACGTATCCCCTGTCGCCGGTGAGCTCGGCGGCGAGCACCGCCTTCTCCGTCCCGAGGACCGGCGCCAGGAGCTGCGCGATCCCCAGCGCCCCGTCCTCCACCGGCAGCCCCTCGGCGTCGACGCGGCTGCCGCCGTCGAACTCCTGGATCGACGCCTGGTCTGCGACCACCGTGTACCGGTCCACCGACGTCGCGAGCACCACGCCGTCGGCGTCAGTGATGTCGCCGCGGTGCGCGGGCGTCACGGACGTCAGCAGGCGCGCGTCCTGCGCGTCCTGGGCCAGGCCCGGGCCGTCGATCACCTGCACCTGCACCAGCCGCACGACAAAGATGAGCACCACGATCGCCGCCAGCCCGACGAGCCAGCGCTGCCGCAGCTCGGGGTTGCCCGGACGGCGCCGCGGCGCCGGGCGCGCGACACGCCGGCGCGACGGCGCGGAGCGGCGCGGCGGCGCCTGCAGCGCGGTGGCGGTGCGGGTGGTCCGGTTCGCTCCGGTCCGGGTGGCCTTTCCGGCTCCGGCCTTGGCGCCCGCTGCCCGACGCCGGTCGCCCGCCCCGGGTGCACCCGTCGCCTTGGCGGTGCCCGTCCGGGCGGCGGGTGCCGCTCCCCGGGGCGACCGGACCGGCTTGGCCGCATCCCGCGCGGGGGCGCCGGACTGCCGCGCCGGGGCGCCGGAACGGGGGGCGGGCGCGCCCGAGCGGGGCGCCGGGGCGGCGGAACGGGGCGCGGGCGCGCCGGAGCGGGGAGTGCCGCCGGACCGGGGCGCCGCGCCGGAGCGCGGGGCGTCCGCGCGCGGCGCGCCCGAACGTGGCGTGCCGGTACGGCCACCACCGGGAGCCGGCTTGCCCGAGGAACCGCCCGCGCGCGGTGCCCCGGAGCGCGGCTCACCCCCGCGCGGGGTACCGCCCTGCCGCCCCCCCGAGGGGGTGGCACGACCGCGCGAGGCGCGCTCCGGCGTCGGACGGGTCATGGGGTGGCCCCCGTCACCACCTGCCCGGTGAGGACGCTGATCATCGTCGGGTTCTCCGCCGGGACCATGCCCAGGCGCCGGGCCTTGTCGTCGAGCTGGGCCTCCGCCTGGCGGACGCCCTCCTGCAGACCCTGCACGTCCTGTGCGGTGCGGCCCACGTCGCGCTGGAGCTGCGACATCTCGTACGAGCCGCGGGCGAGCGTCGTGTTCAGCACGAGCACGGCGAGCAGCGCGCCGAGCAGGATCGTCGCGCACAGGACGAGGAACGGCACACCCGAGGTCGAGTGGAGGGGCGCGCGCACGGCGTCGAACCGGCCGCGGCGGTAGGCCGCACCACCGGTGATCGCGGTCAGCGGTGTGCGGCGGCGCCGCTGCTCGGCCGGGCCCTCGTGCTCACGACGCGCCGGGGCGAGCGGGCGGGTGCGCTCTGCGCTCATCGTCGGTCCTCCTTCGTCGTGGTCCTCATGTGGTCGGGGGTGGGGCGGATGCGCCGGGCCGCCCGCAGCCGGACCGACGCCGAGCGCGGGTTGCGCTCCAGCTCCTCCGCGTCCGCCTCCTCGGCGCCCCGGGTCAGGGCCTCCAGGTACGGCTTGTGCGTCTCGGGCTCGACCGGCAGGCCCGCGGGCGCGGACGACGTGATGCCCCGCGTGATCTCGCGCTTGACGATCCGGTCCTCGAGCGAGTGGTACGACTCGACGACGATCCGGCCCCCCACCGCCAGGACGTCGATCGCGGCCGGGACCGCGCGCTCCAGTGCCTGCAGCTCGCTGTTCACCTCGATGCGCAGCGCCTGGAACGTCCGCTTGCCCGGGTGGCCGCCCGTCTTGCGGGTGGCAGCCGGGATCGTTGCGCGCAGGAGGTCGACCAGGTCGCCGCTACGCTCCCAGGGCCGCTGCGCTCGCCGCCGCACGATCGCTCGCGCGATCTTCGGCGCGAACCGCTCCTCGCCGTACACGCGCAGGATCCGCGTCAGGTCGCGCTCGTCGTACGTGTTGAGCACGTCCGCCGCCGTGAGCCCGCGTGTCGGGTCCATGCGCATGTCGAGCGGCGCGTCCTGCGCGTACGCGAAGCCCCGCTCCGTCTCGTCGAGCTGGAGCGAGCTGACGCCAAGGTCCATGAGGACGCCCTGCACGCCGCCAGGGGCGTGCTCGGCCACGACCTCGCCGATCTCGTCGTACACGGCGTGCACCGGCGTGAACCGGCCGCCGAACCGCTCCAGCCGTGCGCCGGCGAGGCGCAGCGCCTGCGGGTCGCGGTCGATGCCGACGACGCGGGCGTTCGGGAGCTGCGCCAGGACGGCCTCGGTGTGGCCGCCCATGCCGAGCGTGCAGTCCACCAGGACCGCGCCGGGCTCGGCGAAGGCCGGCGCGAGGAGGTCGACGCAGCGCTGGAGGAGGACCGGCAGGTGGCGGTCGCGGGTGTCGCGCTCGTCGGTCATCATGCGTCCTCCTCTCGGCTCGCTCGTGCTCACGGTGGTGGTTCGGTCCTGCGGTGTCGGCACCCGGGGACCCTACGGCCAGCCACCGACATTCATGGCAACGAGTCCGAGAGCCAGAGCCGGCCCGTCCGGTCAGGTCTCCCTCCGCTCCTTTCCGGCACCGGGGAAGTGTGCCGGACCCTTGCGGGAGGAGGCCTCACCGGGCGAACCGGCGGGCGAATCTGGTCAGAAGCCGACACCCGGGAAGATCTCCTCGGCGGTCTCGGCGTAGTCGGACTCCTGCTCTTGCTGGTAGGTGGCCCAGGCGCTCGCGTCCCAGACCTCCACTCGCGTGCCGACCCCGATCACGGCGACGTCGCGATCGAGCCCGGCGTAGTCCCGCAGCGGGGCCGGGATGCCGATCCGGCCCTGCTTGTCGGGCACCTCGTCGCTCGCGCCCGACAGGAACATCCGCAGGTAGTCCCGCGCCTGCCGGCTCGTGACCGGCGCTTGACTGATCTGCTCGTACATGCGGTTGAACTGGTCTATCGGCAGCAGGAACAAGCACCTCTCCTGCCCTCGGGTCATGACGAGCCCGGACGCCAGACGACCCCGGAACTTGGCGGGAAGGATGAGCCTGCCCTTCTCGTCGAGCCTCGGGGTGTAGGTGCCGAGAAGCAGGCCCGAACCGTTGAACACCCCTGATGTTGCTGTGTCCACGGCACGCACCTCCCCTCGGGCTCCCGCGCGCTCCACGGTACTCCACTTCCCTCCACTTCACTCGGGAAAACGGACGAGGGGCGCGCGGGGTTCCGGTCAAGATGCAGGTCAGGAACGCAAAGGATTGGTGGAGGGAAAGAGAGGCCCCGGCGCGTCGTGTCGCATGCCTGGCCCGAGCGGTGCCGCGCACACGGGTTCGGGGGGGGGGGGGGGGGGGGGGGGGGGGGGGGGGGGGGGGGGGGGGGGGGGGGGGCGGGCCCGCACCCCCCCCCCAACGACCCCCCCCCCCCCCCCCCCCCACCGCCCGCACCGAACTACCGATCACCCGGTTGTCAGGTCCGCGAACACCTTCCGGAACGCTGTGCGGCGGGGCGCGCCCGGAGCCGGGTCCCACACTGCGAGGACGACGTGCTCGAACCGCCCGGCGAACGCAGCTCCGGGCCGCAGCGGTGCGGCGAAGGCGCTGGCGACCTCCTCGGGGTCGTTGCGGAACACCCCGCACCCCCAGGCGCCCAGCACGACCCGCCGGTGGCCGTGCGCGTGCGCCGCCGCGAGCACCTTCCGGGCGCGGACCGCGAGGGCCGCCGGGACCTGCTCGGCCGTGCGCGGGTCGTCGATCGCGCCGCGGTTCGGCGCCGCCGAGGTCAGGAACGCCACGGGGTACGGCTCCTCGAGCAGGCGGCCGTCGTCGGCCCGGAAGACGGGAACCCGCGGGGACCAGATCATGTGGTCGGTGTAGAGCGGGTCACGCTGCTTGCGGTGCACGTCGTAGAACGCCGGCGCAGCGTGCAACGACGCGGACAGGCCGGACGACCGCGCGAGCCCCTCCTCCTGAGCCTGCGCGCCGGTCAGGAAGCCGCCGCCAGGGTTCTTCGCGGAGGCGAAGCTCAGCGCGAGCGGCACGACGTCGTCCGTGCCGAGCCGTCGAGCCGCAGTCAGCGTGGTCTCGTCCGTCACCTCGATTCGGCTACCGGCAGCGGGGCCACGTGAGCGTTCGGCGGGGAGCCCTCGCAGGAGGTCGTCCAGCTCGGCCGGCGTGTGCAGGACCGTGCCGCGGACCGAGCGTGCCACCTCCTCGCCGATGCGCACGATGCGCCCTGAGGGCGCCCGGTACTCGCCGCGCCCGAGGATCTCCACGGTCTCCTGCGCGACCGTGCGCAACGCCTGCCTGTTCACGAGCCGGATCCTGCCAGAGACGACGGACGCCCGGCGCGGGTGCGCCGGGCGTCCGTCGTGGGGCGACGGTCAGGGTGCTGTGCAGGCCTGTCCGTTCAGGGCGAAGCCGCTCGCCGTCGGCGTGGCGGTGTTCGCGCCGATGAACCCGATCGTGGCGGACGCGCCGGGCGCGAGGTTCTGCGCCCAGGACGGCGCCTTGGCGAGGACCGACGTTCCCGACTGGGTGACGTCGGCGCCCCAGGCGCTCTGCACCGTGGTGCCCGCGTTGAAGGCCCAGGCGAGCTGCCACGCGGTGACCGCCGCGGTGCCCGTGTTCCTCACGGTCACCTCACCCTGGAAGCCGCCCGGCCACGAGCCCACCTGACGGTAGGCCGCGGTGCAGGACGCCGGGCCTGAGGTCGGGCTCGGGGTCGGGGTCGGCGACACCGTCGGGGTCGGAGTCGGCGACACCGTCGGGGTCGGAGTCGGCGACACCGTCGGGGTAGGAGTCGGCGTCGGGGTGGGCGTCGGCGTCGGCGTCGGCGCGGTGCCCGTGAACTCTCCCACCACGATCCCGCGCCCGTTCGTCCCGACGTAGACCCGCCCGTAGACGTCGGGGTCGCCCGTGATCGTCGAGCCGGTCCAGGCGTACTGGTGCTCGTCGTCGTTCACCCGGACCCAGGTGGCGCCTGCGTCGTCTGACCGGAAGATGCCCCGGACGCCGCCGATCTTCGACGACGTGTACACCGCCGGGTAGGAACGGCCCGGCGCCGCCTTGCCGAACCCGATCGCGTCACCCTGGTCGACCGCAGCGATCCGCGTGAACGTCGCGCCCCGGTCGGTGGAACGCCACATCCCGTAGGTGCCGGTGCTCGTGCCACCTGCGAGCCAGACGTCTCCGGCGTGGCCCGGGACGGCCGCGAACCGCACGTTGCCCGAGGCGGGCAGGCCGGACGCCGCGGACGCCGTGAACGTCGCGCCGCCGTCGGTGGACCGGTAGAAGGTGCCCTGGTGGAACGCGTAGAACGTCTGCGGGTCCTGGCGGTCCGCCTCGACGCGCGCGCCGGCCGGGACGCCGGTGGACGCCGTCCACGACGACCCGAGGTTCGTCGACACGTGGACGCCCGTGCCGTCCGGGCTCCACACGATGCGCGAGCCGTTCGCGTTGACCGCGACCGTCCCCGCGCCGGTGACCCCGCCCGGCTGCTGCGCGGCCCACCACGAGCTGCCGCCCGAGGTCGAGACGCCGAGGTGCGAGTCGGTGTCCCCGCCGTTGCCGGCGCGCACCATCGTGGCGGGCGCGAGCTCGGCGACGTCCACGCTGAGCACGCCGCCGTGGTTCGGCTGCGAGTAGTGGTATCTGCTGGGCACCACGTCGATGTCGTCGTGCACGAAGCCGCCGATGTCCAGCATCCCCGAGACCAGGTCGACTGCGCCGGGGGGAGCGGCGAGGTCCTGGACCGCCGTCTCCTCGATGCCCTGGGACTTGACGGAGATGTTCACGGTGCCGCCGGTGTCCCACGCGGTGAGATTGCTGCCGCCCCAGACGGTCCCGCCCGTGTAGAGGAACTTGTCCGAGTTGAACGGGTCGATCTCGAAGGACTCGGTCATCCAGCCCAGCTTGACGGCTGGCTCGGGCGGCGACGGCTGCTTGCCGAAGTCCAGCCATGGGGCGCCGGAGCTGTCCAGGGAGTAGCGCAGGGTGCGGTTGGGGTAACCCGCCCAGTCCCAGATCTGGGTCCACGTCGCACCGCGGTCGGTGCTGCGGAAGACCTGGATGTCCGGCCACCACGAGATCTGGCTGACGACCATGATCGTGTCCGGGTCCTGCCGGTCGATCGTCAGGCCCGAGTAGCCGAAGTACGCGTCGCTGCTCGACGACGGCACCGGGCTGATCTGCGTCCACGTGCCCGTTGCGGTGTCGAGCCGCCAGACGTCACCCTTCGCGCCGTCGTACGGGCCGCCCGTGTCCGACGTCGCGACGTAGAACTGTCCGCCCTCGTGGTCAAGGACCGCCTTGTGCGGGACGAAGCCCGTGGGCTGGTCGGGCACGCGCTGCCAGGTGGTGCCGCCGTCGGTGGAGCGGTAGACGTTGTTCTCCTTGTCGGCCACGCCCACGTAGATGGTCTGCGTGCGGGAGCCGGCGCTGCCCGTGGTCGGGTCGAAAACCACCCACACCACGCCCTGGTTGGTGGTGAGGTAGTCGTTGGGGTCCGCCGGGTCCTGCACGTAGTTGCCCGGGTTCGGGAAGCTCGCCACCTTCGACCACGTGACGCCGCGGTCGGTGCTGCGCCACAGGCCGTTGCCGTCCTCGGTGCCGAAGTACAAGACGCGGTTGTCGTTGGGGTCAACTATGAGGCGCTCGCCCATGCCACGGCCCGGCATGTTGCCGCCCACCTTGAACGGCAGGTCGGTCTGCTGCCAGGTCTCACCGCGGTCGGACGAACGCAGGATCGCGCCGTTGCCCGGGTCCCACGAGTTCGTGTACGAGCCGACGGCGACGTAGACGTTGTCGGGGTCCACGGGGTCGGTCGCGAGGCTGAGCACGCCGCTGTGGCCCCACTCGTCCCAGCCGACGTGGTCGAGGAGCGGGACCCACCGCTGCGTGGCGGTATCCAGGCGGTAGGCGCCGCCGACGTCGGTGCGGGCGAACACGAGGCCCGGCTCCGACCGGTTGTAGACGATCGCGGGGACGAAGCCGCCGCCGACGATCTCGACGTTGCCCCACTCGTAGTCGGTCGCGGCCGCGGTGACCGCAGCCGCGACGGGCGCGCCCGCGAGGCTGGGGGTGGCCGCGGCCGCCCCCAACCCGGAGGCGACGAGCCCGATCCCGGCGAGGGTTGCGAGCGCTGGACGGAATCTCATCCGGGTCACTCCTTCGTGCAGTGGGCGGAGCACGATGGCCCCGCCGGGCACGTCCCTGTACCCGGCGCCGAGACTCTAGTGAAGCGCTTCGACGAAGTGGAGGGTCCTAATCGATTAAGGCCCGTCGTCCGGTCAGCCGGTCGCCTGCTCATTCAGCGCGGCCGGACCGGCCGCTGAGCGCCCGGGCGACCCGTCCGCCGTCGGGCAGAGCACGTGACGTACGTAACAGGTAGGGGGCAGACTCTATTAGGCTGCGATGATGCGCCACCGGCGCACAGACTCAGCACAGGCACGAGGCCGACGGAGGTCACATGCTCCCCGATCCATCCACGTCCGGCCTGGTCCAGCCACGTGCGCAGGCGTACCCGGAGCCCGGGAAGGACGCGCTCGGCGAGCTCGTGGAGATCACCGCGCGCGTGCGCACGGCCATCGAGTCGGTCGTGACCGGCCGGCCCGGCCTGGCCGAGCTGACCGTCGCGATCCTCCTCGCCGAGGGCCACCTGCTCATCGAGGACGTGCCCGGCGTCGGCAAGACGACCCTCGCCAAGGCCCTGGCCAAGAGCATCGACTGCCAGGTGGGCCGGATCCAGTTCACGCCGGACCTGCTGCCCAGCGACCTGACCGGCGTCAACATCTTCCGTACCGGCACCCACGAGTTCGAGTTCCGCGCGGGACCGGTGTTCTCCAACATCGTCATCGGCGACGAGATCAACCGTGCCTCACCCAAGACGCAGTCCGCGCTGCTGGAGTGCATGGAGGAGGGCCAGACCACGGTCGACGGCACCACCCACACGCTGCCGCACCCCTTCCTCGTCGTCGCGACACAGAACCCCGTCGAGATGGAGGGCACGTACCCGCTGCCCGAGGCGCAGCGGGACCGCTTCATGGCCCGCATCACCGTGGGTTACCCCGACCTCGACGCCGAGCTGCTCATGCTCGAGCGGCAGGAGGCGGTCTCGCCGCTCGCGCACCTGACCCCCGTGACGAACGGCGCCACGATCCTGCGCCTCGCCGGCCTCGTACGGTCCCTCTACGCCTCGCCGTCCGTGAAGCGTTACGTCCTCCTCCTGGTCGCGGCCACGCGCGAGCACCAGGGGCTGCGCCTGGGTGCCTCGCCGCGCGCGTCGCTGCAGCTCCTGCGGGCGGCGAAGGCCATGGCCGCGATGTCCGGCCGGGACCACGTCCTGCCCGACGACGTCCAGCGCCTCGCCCGCCCCGTCCTGGCGCACCGCCTCATCCTGACGACGGAGTCCCGCCTGGGCGCCGTCACCGCCGAGGCGATCGTCGACGAGATCGTCGAGCGCACGCCCGTCCCGCCCCTCGACCCGGCTGACCGGCGGCGCTGATGCGGCAGGTCCTCGCCCGACTGGCCCGGGTGCGGCTCACGTCACGCGGGCTGGGCGTGGTGTGCGTGGGCGGGGTCCTGTGGGTACTCGGCCTCGTCCTGTCGCTGCCCGACGTCGTAGCGCTCGGCTCGGCCTGCCTCTTCGCCGTGGGTGCGGCGTGGGTCGTGACCGGCGTGCAGCGCCTCGACGAGGGGCGCGGCGCGCTGCGCGTCGTGCGCCACGTGGACCCCAGCCCGGTGGTGCGCGGCCGCACCGCCGACGCGTCGCTGGTCGTCGCCGCCGTGAACCCGACCGGCGCGGCCTACGAGCGGCTCTCGCGGCTGCGGCTGTCGGAGCAGGCGGCGCACGAGCTCGCCGGCCACGAGGGCATCCGGGCCCGCGTCTCCGCGCAACCCGACCGGATCTCCGTGCGCTACCAGCTCACCCCGACCCGCCGCGGGCGCTGGCCCCTCGGACCCCTGCTCACCACCCGCACCGACGTGTTCGGCCTGGTGCGCGCCACCCAGCCGCTCGGCGACGCGACCGCCGTGGCCGTGTGGCCGCGCACCGTCGAGCTGGCGGTCCGCACCCGCGCCCTGGGCGACGTCGACCGCTCCGCGACCGGGGCGCGCCTGCAGTCCACCGACGACTCGGTGCTGCGTGACTACGTCGCCGGCGACGACCCCCGCCGCGTCCACTGGGCCAGCGCCGCCCGACGCGGCCAGCTCATGGTCCGCGCCGACGAGAGCGCCGGCGTGCGACCCGTGACCGTCCTGATGGACCGTTCCCTCCTGCCGCACTGGAGCGAGGGCTCCACGGTGCCTCGCAACCCCGCCGCGATCGACGACGGCGAGTGGGCGGTCGAGCTCGCGGCCTCTGTCGCGGTGTCCTTCCTGGAGTCCGGTCACCCGGCGCGGCTGATCGCCACCGGAGTGGTGCCCGACCTCGACTCCGCGCGCTTCGCCACGACCCGCGCCGGGCGCCCCGGCCTCCTCGACGCGACCGTCGACCTGCGCGGCCACCGCGGCGCGGCCGAGTCCGAGCGGGCCGTCGCCAACACGGCCAAGGCGCTGCGGATGACGCGTTCCGCCGGTGAGATCGTCGTCGCCGTCCTGGCACCCGTGCCTGCCGCGGCCCGCGCCGAGGTCGCCGCGCTCGCCGCCGACGGCACCTGCTGGGCCGTGCTCGTCGCGCCCCGGCAGACGGGCTTCCGGCACGAGGTCGACGAGACCGCGGCCGAGCTGCGCGCCACCGGGTGGCACGTCGCCCTGACCGAGCCGCGCACCGACCCCGAGCGCGCCTGGGCAGTCCTCGCGGAGCGTGCGCCGTGATCCCCGCGCACCGCGGACCGCTCGCGCGGACGATCGCCACGAGCGCGCTCGTCGCCGTCGCCGTGCTGGCCTCCATGTACGCGCTGACGGTCGTCATCGTGGCCGGCGCCTGGACCGTCGCCGGGGTGCAGGGCGTCGTGCTCGTCGCCGGGACGACCGGCGTCGTCCGGTACCTCGTCGGGCGGAGCACCCTCGCCCGGGCGGAACGCGCCCGTGCCGCGGCCCGCGCCCAGGGCCTGGCAGCCCCTTCCGCCGCGGACAACGGCCCGGCCGTGTTCTGGAGCACTGCCGCAGGCGTCGCCGTGGCCACGTGGTTCGTCCTCGCCCGCTTCGGCGCGCCCACGCAGCGCGCCGAGCTCTTCGCAGGGCCGGCGGCCATGGACCGGGTCGTCGCTCGGTTCCGCCAGGCCGCCCAGATCATGCGCGACGAGGTCGCGCCGGTCGACGACTCGCTCCAGATCGGCCTGGTCGCCGTGGGCAGCACCCTCCTGGTGCTGCTCGTCGCGGACTCGCTCGCCGGGGCGCGCATGCCGGGGCTCGCGGTGCTGCCCCTGCTCCTGCTCTGGCTGCCCGCGCTCACGCTGCTCGGTGACGTGCCGGCCTGGGTGTTCGTCGTGGTCGTGACCGCGGCCCTCCTGCTGCTCACCGTCGACCCGATCGGCGTCACGCCCGGCCGTCGCATCGACAGCCGCAACCCGGCCGTCCTGCGCGCCCAGCGGCGGCGTGCCGGGATCACCGCCGTCACGTCGCTGCTCGTGGCCGTGCTGGCGCTCGGCGCCGGGTCCGCTGTCAGCGCCATCCCGTCCGTCGCCGGCTCGTTCTCGCAGCTCATCGCCACCCAGGCCCGGGCCGTGCAGCTCGCCGAGGAGCTCGACATGACCCGGCCGCTCGGGGAGCGGTCCTCCGACGTGGTGTTCACCTACCGGACCGACGACGGCACGGACGTGGGCCCGCTGCGGCTGCGTACCATCACGTCGTTCGACGGCTTCCGCACCCAGCGCGCGATCGTGGCCGGCGGCGGCCGAGAGTTCGACGACGGCGACATGCTCTGGCCGGGCGGGTTCCCCCGCGACGGCGCGAAGCAGGAGGTCACCGTCACCATGCGCGCCCTGTCGACGGAGGAGCTGCCGCTGCCCGTCGACCCCCGGTCCGTAGCCGCCGACGGCGACTGGGAGTACTACAACGTGAGGGACGAGGTCCGCTCGGAGGATGCGACGCGCGACGGCGACGTCTACACGCTCACCGTCCACGACCGCGGGCTCGACGCCGAGGTGCTGCGCGGCGCCACCGGACAAGACCCGGGGACCGAGGGCTACGTCGAGGTCGCGGCCACACCGCACCGCGACGACATCGCCGCGCTCGCCGATCGGGTCGCCGGGTCCGCTCCGACACGTTACGACCAGGCGGTCGCGCTGCAGCAGTTCCTGCGTGACCCGGTCAACTTCACCTACGACCCCGCCGCGGAGTACCTCGACTCGGAGGACCCCGTGTGGGACTTCCTCGAGGAGGGCGACGGGTACTGCGTCCAGTACGCGGCCGCCATGATGGTGATGGCCCGGTCGCTCGGGATCCCGACCCGCCTCGGCGTGGGCTATCTGCCGGGCGAGCGAGGGCAGGGCGACGTCTGGCGCGTCACCGGGCAGCAGTCGCACACCTGGCCCGAGGTCTTCTTCCCCGGCACCGGATGGGTGCGGTTCGAGCCGACGCCCGCCGTCCAGACCGGGCCCCTGCCCGCCTACGCGGACCCCGCCCTCGCAGCGCCGGCACCGGCGCCGTCCGACGACCCGCAGGAAGTGCCGAGTGCCGCACCCTCGGCCGACCCGACGACCGGCCCGTCGGCCACGGCCGGCGCTCCTGGGGCCGGCGCCGGGGCCGGCGCAGGCAGCGAACCGCTGCCTGCGTGGGCCTGGGTCCTCGCGGCCCTCGTGGCGGCGCTCACCCTCGGGGGCGGTGCCTGGTGGCTCGTGCGGCGACGTTCCGAGGTCGAGGTCCTCGACCCCGAGCGGGCGTGGTCCCGCGTCCTCCAGGTCCTCGCCGAGCGGGACGTCGTACTGCCGCCGTCGACCACGCTGCGGCGGGCCCCCGAGGCGATCGGCGCCCAGGTGCGCGCCCGCACGGGCGCCCCGCTCACCGACGACCTCGCCGAGCTGCTGGTCGCCCTGGCCGACGCCGCCGAACGGGAGCGCTACGCCCGCGGGTACACGGCGCCGGCGCCCGAGCAGCTCGAGGAGCTCACGACCACCGTGTCGGAGGCGCTGGCCGGCGCGCTGGCCCGCAAGCCCTGATCACCGGCGGCCCCGGTGCACCGGCGGTCCCTGTTCACCAGCGGTCCCGTGGACGGCAACGACCGGCACCAACGGCGAAGGCCCCGCACCTTGCTGGTGCGGGGCCTTCGCCGTTGGTGCCGGTGCTGGTGCGTGTCAGCGACCGTCCTGATGCCGTCGCCGGTCCCAGCGCTCCTCGAGCCGCGTAATGAGGCCCGCATACCCACCGCCGCCACGACGCTTGCCTGGCGCCGAGCCCTTGCCCGGGCGCACGGTGCCGTCCGGGTTGACCACCCCGGCGGGTCCGGTCTCCCGCTTGCGCGGGGATGCGAACGCGAACGCCACGCCGGCGAACATGAGCACGAAGCCGATCACCCCGAGCCAGGTGCGCGACGTCGCGGCACCCAGCACCAGGAGCAGCAGCCCCACGACCACGCCGAGGCCTACCAGGACGTAGCGGAGCGGCGACCGCCGACCAGACGACTGAAGTGTGTTTGCGAGCCGCGGGTCGTCGGAGGTCAGAGCACGCTCCATCTGCTCCAGCACCCGCTGCTCGTACTCGGACAGAGGCATCGAGTCCCCCGGATCTCGCAAAGGAACAGTGTCATGCTCAGGATAGGCCGGTCCAGCCCCGCGTGGTAGTCGACATCCGGGGCATAACCGGGTCTTTCTGCGCAGTTCCCCCGATGGTACGTGCAACGTCACCCTCGCGGCGCACCGAGCCCGATCGCGGCACGGCCGAACCGCTCTCGTACGGCGTCGAGCGCGACCTCTGCGTCCCGCTGCGCGCCGGCCCGCGGGTCGACAGCCTCGTCCAAGGTCAGCTGCGCGGCCGCGCCCTCGCGCTGGCGCAGATTCTCCGCCCGGACCCCCACGAGCCGCACCGGAAGCCCGCCCAGGTCCACCCCTGCGACGAGCTCACGAGCCGTGAGGAAGATCTCTCGCGCCACATCCGTGGGGGCGCCCAGCGTGCGGGACCGGTTCAGCGTGCGGAAGTCGCTCGTGCGGACCTTCACCGAGACGGTGCGCGCGACCACGCCCTGGTGCCGCATCCGGGCGGCCACCCGGTCCGCGAGCTCGAGCACCCGGCGCTCCACCACCAGCGGGTCGTGCTGGTCCGTCGCGAACGTCGTCTCCGCGCCGATGCTGCGCTCCTCGCGACCCGGGACGACCGGTCGCAGGTCCCGTCCCCAGGCCAGGTCGTGGAGGTGAGCACCGATGACCGAGCCCACCGCAGCCTGCAGGCTCGGCAGGTCCGTGTGCGCGAGCTGCTCGACCGTGGTGATGCCCCACCGGCCGAGCGCCTCCTCGGTGCGCTCCCCCACGCCCCAGAGGGCGCCGACCGGCAGCGTGTGCAGGAACGCCACCGTCGCGTCGACCGGGACGAGCATCATCCCGTCCGGCTTGGCGTGCGTGGAGGCCAGCTTCGCGACGAACTTGTTGCGGGCGATCCCCACCGACGCCGTGATGCCGTGCTCGGCCCGGATGCGCTCCCGAAGGGAGGCACCGATCTGCGTGGGCGGGCCGAGCCGACGGCGCGCGCCGCTGACGTCCAGGAACGCCTCGTCCACGCTGATCTGCTCCACGAGAGGCGTCACCCGGCCGAGGATCTCCATCACGGAGCGTGAGACGTCGGAGTACAGCCGGTGGTCCGGCGGGACCACGACCGCCTGCGGGCACAGCACCCGCGCCCGGGTCATGGGCATCGCGGAGCGGACCCCGAACGCCCGCGCCTCGTACGTCGCGGCCAGGACCACGCCACGCTCGCGCCCGCCCACGATCACCGCACGACCGCGCAGCTCGGGCCGCCGAGCCAGCTCGCAGGACGCGAAGAAGGCGTCCATGTCGAGGTGCAGCACCGAGCAGCCGGCCTCGTCGGAGCCCCAGTTCCGCCGCGCCCCCTCTGCGCGGGGAGCCCTGCTCACGACGCCGCCGGGACGAGCGCGAGGCGCGGCTGCCGCGAGAACCCGGCGTCCGGGTCCACGAGCATGGCGACCTCGTCGCGGAAGTCTTCTGCGCAGGCCATGAGCTCGTCCGCGCGCGACGGTGCGACCTCGCCGGACCGCCCCGCGTCAACCGCGGCGCGGAGGCGTGCACCGGAGGCGAAGTAGCCGGACCACGGAGCCAGGCCCGGCTCGACGCGGGCGAGCATCTCCCACACGGTCCGGGCGCCGGATCGCGGTGACGGGCGGCCGCGTAGCGCCACGACGGCTGCCGCCGATCGGATGGCCGCCAGGTGCGCATGCAGGAACCGGTCGCCCGGGTCCGCAGCCGCGGCCGCGGCGGCCAGCTCCCCGTCCGCGCGGCGCAGCAGCGTGGCCACGGCGGGCGGTACAGCACGCGGTGTCATGCGGGGGACGTACACGTGCGCTTCCGTCCGCTGCGCATCCTGCCTCGCTCCCATCGCCGACCTCCTCCGATCGATCCCGACCCCACTATCGAACATGCGTTCTACTCTGTCAAGCGAACCGGTTCTGGGCCCGTGGCCCGTCAGACTGGACCTCATGGCCCGCCGATCCGCCCGACCCGCCCGACGTCCCTCATCTTCCTCCGGACCACTGACACTCCCGGCCGAGCTGCCGGTCGGGCCGGTCCCCATCGACACGGGCACGGCGGAGGTCGTGCGGGACCTCGACCACCCCGACCGGGTGACGCTGCACGTCAACGGCGTGCCCAGCTCGAGCATCGACCTGGCGGACCCCGGCTTTCTCGACTTCGAGTACATGCAGCAGATGGCGGCCGTGCTCGAGCTGCTGCCCCCGGGCCCGCTGCGCGTGCTCCACCTCGGCGCGGCAGGCAGCACCCTCGCGCGGTACGTCGAGCACGAGCGGCCCGGCTCGCGCCAGCTCGGCGTCGACCTCGACGCGCGCCTGCTGGAGCTCGTCCGCTCCTGGTTCGCGCTCCCCCGCTCGCCCCTGCTGCGCCTGCGCGCCGACGACGCAGGGCGCGCGCTCGCCGGCCTGCCCGACGCGTCCTACGACGTCGTCGTGCGCGACGTCTTCGCCGGCGACCGCACGCCCGACCACCTCGTGGGGACCGGCTTCGCCCAGCAGGCCCACCGGGTGCTGCGGCCCGGCGGGGTGCTCCTCGTCAACTGCGCCGACCGTCCACCCCTGACGACGGCCAGGCGCGAGGTGGCGAGCCTCGCCGCGGTCTTCGGCCCCGGCGCCGCGGCGGCCGGGCGACTCGCCGCCGTCGCGGAACCGGCCGTGCTCAAGGGCCGGCGCTACGGCAACGTCGTGCTCGCGGCCGTGCGAGCGCCCGCCGAGGACGAGGCCGAGGCGACCGGCGCGCCCGAGGCGGGCTCCGACGTCGGGCATCCCGACCTGCGCGACCCTGCGCTCGGGCGCGCGCTGCGCACCCTCGCCGTGCCCGCGAGCCTCCTGGCCGGCGAGGACGCCACGCAGTTCGCCGGGACCGCGGCGCCGCTGCCGTGACGCGCGCCACGGACAGACCGGCGGACAGCAGAAGGCCGCGCCCCCCGGCAGGGAGCGCGGCCTCCTCAGGTGCCTCAGGCGATCTCATTGTTCGCCCGAGCCTGCGGTTCCGCTCCGGGCGGGTGCCTCGTTCCTCGGCCCCCACCCTGCGCTGCACCTACGGCTCAGGCGATCAGAGCGGGCGAACCTGCTCGGCCTGCGGGCCCTTGGGGCCCTGCGTGATCTCGAACTCGACCCGCTGGGCCTCCTCGAGCGTGCGGTACCCGTTCGTCTCGATGGCGGAGTAGTGGACGAAGACGTCGGCGCCGCCGCCGTCCTGGGCGATGAACCCGTAGCCCTTCTCCGCGTTGAACCACTTCACAGAACCCTGCGCCATGCTGTCCTTCGACCTTCCGTCCGGGATCCGGCGACGGGCCCGGTGCCCGCCTCCGCGCCGCAATGCATCCCGCTTGCTCACGACCTTCGGACGGGGTCATGCGCGTGGTACGTCACTGCAACGGCGCCAGTGTGGCACGCATCACTCTTGCGCGCCACGGAACATGAACAATTCCTCCCGAGGCGCCACACACCGGGCTCCGGGGTCACGCTGCGGACCCACCCTCCGCTGCGCCTCCGGCTCAGTCGCCGTTCCTCCGGGCGACCGAGCCTGCGGTTCCGCTGCGGGCGGGATCCTCGCTCCGCTGCGGACCCACCCTCCGCTGCACCTCCGGCTCAGTCGCCGTTCTGCTGGGCCAGGAAGCGCTCGAACTCCGCGCCGAGCTCGTCGGCCGTCGGCAGCTGCTGCGTCTCGGCAAGCAGGTTGGTGCGGCCCACCGAGCGCGCGAACGCGTCGTACTGCTCCTCCAGCGCCTTCACCACGGCCGCGACCTCGGTCGACTCCTGGACCTGCTTCTCCACGTCGAGCGTCGCCTCCGTCGCCGCCTCGTCGAGCGTGGCGATCGCCAGGTTCAGACCAGTCGCCCGCTCGATGTGCCGCAGGCCCACGACGGATGCCGGCGGGAACTGCGACTGTGCCAGGTAGTGCGGCACGTGCACCGTGAAGCCGAGCGCGTCGTGGCCCGCCTCGCCGAGGCGGTACTCGAGGAGCGCCGCGAGCGAGCCGGGGACCTTCACCGAACCGAACCAGGACGTGTAGTCGTCGATCAGGCCGGCGCGCGTGGCGTGCGCGGTGAGAGACAGGGGCCGGGTGTGCGGCACGCCCATCGGGATGCCGGTCAGACCGACCGTCAGGCCCACGCCGAAGCGCTCGACCAGACCCCGCACCGCGCCGACGACGCGCTCCCACTGCAGGTCCGGCTCGACGCCGTGCAGCAGCAGGAAGCCCGTGCCCTCGGCGTCCGTGACGTGGTCGATGGCCAGGAACGGCTCGTCGTAGTCCGCCCAGCGGTCGGTGTCGAACGTGAACGTCGCACGCTTCGAGCGGTAGTCGAGGAGCTGGTCGACGTCGAACGTCACAAGCCGCTCGGTCCGGAGCTCGTCGACCAGGTGCTCCACGGCGAGCTCGCCGGCACTGCCTGCGTCGACGAAGCCGCGCACCGCGTGCAGCAGCACGGGACCGGCCGAGCCGGGCGAGCTCTCGCCCAGCGTGCGGGCGACCGCCGACTCGTCGACTTCGTAGATGCCCTGCGGGTCCAGCACGTGGCCTCAGCCTCCTCTTTCGGCGCGTCCTTCGAGGGGTGCAACACCTCGGCGGGGGCGGACCTTCCCGCGCCGAGGGATTTCGCCCTCGGCAGAGCGCAGCCTACCGGCGGTCAGCGACCGGGCAGGCGGACGACGGAGACGAAGAACTCGTCGATCTGGCGCACCACGTCGATGAAGCGCTCGAAGTCGACGGGCTTCGTGACGTAGGCGTTCGCGTGCAGGGAGTAGGACCCGATGATGTCCTCCTCCGCCTCCGACGTGGTGAGCACCACGATGGGGATGTGCCTCAGGGCCGGGTCGCTCTTCACGACGGACAGCACCTGGAGCCCGTCCATCTTGGGCAGGTTGAGGTCCAGGAGCACCAGGTCGGGAGTCGGGGCGTCGGCGTGCGCGCCCTGCTTGCGGAGGAACTCCAGCGCGCTCACGCCGTCGTAGACCACCGAGAGACGGTTGGCGATCTTGTAGTCCTCGAACGCCTCGCGTGTCATGAGGACGTCCCCGGGGTCGTCCTCCACCAGCAGGACCTCGACCACGTGCTGGCCGCTGACCATGTCCAGCCCCCTGTGCTCTCACCGTTTCGTCCTCGCGCGGTGACCGCGCCGTCGGCCCTGGTCAGGCCCGTCACCCGAGCGTAGTGGACTGCGCACGCTCGGTCGACGCGCGTCCGGGGGCGCCCGGGCCGGCACTGCGCGACAGCGTGAACCGGATCGTCGCGCCACCGCCCTCGGTCTGCTCGATCCAGATCCGACCGTGGTGCGCCTCGACGATGCGCTTGACCAGGGCGAGCCCGATGCCGGTCCCGGGGTACTCGTCACGACCGTGCAGGCGCTGGAAAATGATGAACACGCGCTCCGCGTACTGCGGGTCGATCCCGATCCCGTTGTCGACGAACGACACCTCCCAGTGGGCCCGCATCGCCCGCGCCTCGATGTGCACCTGAGGCGGCCGGTCGGGGTGCCGGAACTTGATCGCGTTGCTCAGCAGGTTGAGGAACAGCTGCCCGAGCAGCGCCCGGTCGCCGTGCACCACGGGCAGCGCCTCGTGCGTGACGACCGCGTCGGTCTCGGCGATCCGCTCCTCCAGCTCGTGCAGCGCGAAGGTCAGGACCTCCTCCAGCCGCACGTCCGTCCGCGCCGCCGTCGACCGGCCCACGCGGGCGAAGCTCAGCAGGTCCTGGATGAGGCGCTGCATGCGCTTGGCGCCGTCCACCGAGTACTCGATGTACAGGTCCGCGCGGTCGTCGAGCTTGCCCTCGTAGCGGCTGCGGAGCATGCCCGTGAACATGGCGACCTTCCGCAGAGGCTCCTGCAGGTCGTGCGACGCCACGTAGGCGAACTGCTCGAGGTCCCGGTTGGACCGCTCCAGCTCGCGCGCCTGCACGCTGAGCAGGTCGTGCGCGTGCTCGATCTCCTTGGCCGACTCGCGGAGCTCCTCCACGTGGTGGACCAGCTCGCGTCGCATGTTCTCGACGTGCGCGGCGACCACGGCGACCTCGCCCTCGCCGATCGTCGCGTCGATCTCCTTGTCCAGCTGGCCATCACTGACCACCTTCACGGCGGCCGCCAGGTTGTCCAGGGGCCGGATCACCCACGTCTCCAGGGAGAGCCACATGAGGCTGCCCATCATGACGCAGACCAGCACGAGCGCGATGATGGCGCCGAGCAGGACCTGGTTCCAGTCCTCCTTGTTCGTCAGGGCGACCGCCCGCTGCTCCTCGAGCAGGCCGACGTAGGCGACGACGGCGGCCTGCGCCGACTCGAACAGCCGGTCGCCGTCGGCCTGGGCGGGGCGGACGGTGGCCGCGACCTCCGCGCACCCCTCGCCCCCGGCACCGCGCGCCTGCTCGACGACGCGCACCGCCGTGATCACCGGCTCGGCGTAACGCTCCACCCAGCCGCGCATGCCGTCCGCCGCGGCCTGGTGCGCGAGGTCGACCTCGACGTCGCCGGCCAGGGCGGCACGCGTGTCGCCGTCGGCGGTCTCGAGCCCTTCGAGGCGCAGGTACGGACCGAGCGCAGCCTCGTTGCACGTCGCGACGTACGCGGCGACCGACGCCTGCGCGTCCTGCAGCGCGATCGTCGCCCCGTCGCCCTGCCTGATCGCCGGGTAGTACGTGTCCTCGACGCGATCGCCGATGCTGCGCACCTGAGCGAGCGCGATGATGGCGACCGCGAGCGCCAGGGCGAGCATCCCGGCGATCGCGCCGAGCAGGCGCGCGAGCTTGCGCCGCATGGACATCTGGGGAGCAGCTCGTTCCCAGGGCTCGGAGAGCACCGTCATGCGCGGGACCACTCCGCGGAGTCGGCGAGCGTCGAGGTCCGTTCCCCGCGGGTCGTCGCACCGGCGCCCGCCCAGCCGACGACGAGCAGGGCGGCGTCGTCGACGAGCGGACCGCCGTGCAGGTCGAGCACGCGCCGTAGTATTCGGGGCACGATCCCGTCGGTCCCGGAACGGAGCTCGGTCTCGACGATGCCCCTCAGGCCGCGCGCCCCGAGCCGCCGCGGGCGCTCCTCCGCGGCGGGCTCGCCGGCGGGCGGCCCGGCGACCGAGGCGCCGGCGGTCGACTGGGCGACCGACGCCTCGACGAGGCCGTCCGTGTAGAGGATCGCCGTCCAGGGCTCGGCGAGCTCGATGTGCAGGGCCTTCCATATGCCGGGCACCGGGATGCCCAGCGCGCGCCCACGACCCGCCGACGAGATCTCGTCGCACCGGAACGTGCCGCCGGCACCGGTCACGAGCAGTGGCGGCGGGTGGCCCGCGAGGTACAGGTCCATGGTGCCGCGGTCCGGGGTCACGACGGCCTGGCAGAGGGTCACGAACACCTCTGGCCGGCCGCGCTCCGGCAGGAGCACCCGCTCCATGAGGGGCAGCACCTCGTCCTGGTGCACGCCCGACAGGACGAGGGTGCGCCAGGCGGTGCGCATCGCGGCGCCGAGCGCCGCCTCGTCGGGGCCGTGGCCCGCGACGTCGCCGATCACGGTGAACAGGGTCCCGTCCTCGCGCTCGACGGTGTCGAAGAAGTCGCCGCCGAGCAGGCCGTTGCCGCCGGGCAGGTAGCCCACCTGGACGGAGATCCGGTCGTCCCGGATCAGCTCCTTGGGCAGGAGCGCGCGCTCCAGCCGCGTGGTCTCGGCCGCGCGCACCTCGCTGCGGTACAGGGCGAGCTGCTGGGCGGCGGACCGGCGGCGCAGGGTGGCGTACCGCAGGGAGCGGGCGAGCGCGTCGCCGTCGACCTCTCCCTTGAGGAGGTAGTCGTCCGCGCCCGCGGCGACCGCCCGCACGCCGAGGTCCGCACCGGACTTCAGGTCGCCCGCCGACCGTACGTCCGGCTGGCCGGTGAGCACCACGAGGGCGGGCGGCGTCGGCAGGGCCTCCACCTGCGCGGCGACGCGCTCGACGGCGCTCAGCCCCACGGCGTCGGGCAGCCCCAGGTCGACGAGCAGGCAGTCCACCCGCACGAGGGAGAGAGTCGCGAGCGCCTCGTCGACAGTGCGGGCGCGGTGCAGGTCGACGCTCAGCGCGGTGCCGGCGAGGAGCTCGCCGACCAGGAACGCGTCGGCGTCGTCGTCCTCGACGAGCAGGATCGTGAGCGGCGCGTCGAGCGGCTCGTCGCGCGCCGGAGGCTCGGCACCCTCGGTGGGTCCCGCTTCTGGCGCGCCGGTCACCATGGCCGCGATCCTATCGAGCGGGATGACACCGTGTCAGTGCCCCGTTACCGGTGTGTTGGCCCTGGGCCGATGAGCGATAATGGTCGGCCGGTCGTTTCAGCCGGACGCGGCCGCCGCGCCGCGGGGCGGCCACGGGAGAGCACGGAGGTACGGCGTGACGGGCATTCGGGACGAGCTGGCACACGAGCAGACCGTCGTCGACGTGTTGTACGCCCGCTTGGACGAGCTGCGGGGCGCGGCACGGGACCGGCTCCGGCGGGTCCGCCGCGCGGGAGCGGTCGGCACCCACCAGAACCGCAGCGAGCGCGACGCGTTCGCCACGCACTACGAGGACCGCATGGCCCAGCTCGACGCCGTCGAGGACCGGCTCGCCTTCGGCCGCCTGGACCTGCAGGAGGGCACCACCCGCTACGTCGGCCGCATCGGCCTGACCGACGACGAGCACCGTTCCCTGCTCACCGACTGGCGTGCGCCCGCCGCCGAGGCGTTCTACCGGGCCACCGCGCTGCACCCGCACGGCGTGGAGCGCCGGCGGCACCTGGTGACGAAGGGCCGCAGCGTCACGGCCGTCGAGGACGAGGTCCTCGACCTGTCGGCCGACGTCGACACCGACAGCCTCTCCGGCGAGGGCGCCCTGCTCGCGGCCATGGCGGCAGGCCGCACCGGCCGCATGAGCGACATCGTCGCCACGATCCAGGCCGAACAGGACCGGATCATCCGGTCCGAGCTCACGGGCGCGCTGGTCGTCCAGGGCGGCCCCGGAACGGGCAAGACCGCCGTCGCGCTGCACCGCGCCGCCTACCTGCTGTACGCGCACCGGCGCCTGCTGGAGCGCTCCGGCGTGCTGCTCGTCGGCCCGTCGAGCTCGTTCCTGCGCTACATCGACCAGGTGCTGCCGTCCCTCGGCGAGACCGGCGTCGTCTCCACGACGATCGCCGACCTGCTGCCCGGCGTCCGCGCCAGGGCGCACGACGAGGGTGCGGTCGCGGAGATCAAGGGCCGCCTCGTCTGGCGCGAGATCGTGCGGCGCGCCGTGCGCGCCCGCGAGCGCGTCCCCGCCACGGACGTGCGCGTGCGCGTCGAGGGGCACGACTTCGTCATCCGGCGCCGCGACATCCGCGACGCGATCGCGCACGCCCGCCGGGCGCACAAGCCGCACAACGCCGCCCGGGCCACGTTCGTGCGGGACGCGCTGGGCCGCCTCGCCGACCAGTACCGCGACCTCGTCGGCGGCCCCCTCTCGCCCGAGGACCGGGCGTCCGTCATGGAGGACCTCCGCGGCAACCGCGACGTCCGGGTCGCGATCAACCTCGCCTGGTTCCCCATCACACCGGAGAAGCTGGTCGAGGACCTGTTCGCCAAGCCGCACCGGCTCGAGGAGGCGGCGCCAGAGCTCACGGCCGCGGACCGGGCGCTGCTGTTCCGCGAGCCGGGCTCGCCCTGGACGGAGTCCGACGTGCCGATCCTCGACGAGGCGGCCGACCTGCTCGGCGAGGACGACAGCCTCGCCCAGGCGGAGGCGCGCGCCCGCGCCACCGAGCGCGCCGCCGAGGTCGAGTACGCCCGCAGCGTGCTCTCGTCCGGGGCCGCCGCCACGATGATCCAGGTCGACGCCGAGACGCTCGCCTCCCGCTTCGCGCCGACCGGTCCGCGGCTCACCACGGCCGAGCGCGCCGCCGCCGACCGCGCCTGGACCTACGGCCACGTCGTGGTCGACGAGGCGCAGGAGCTGTCCCCCTTGGCGTGGCGCATGCTCGTGCGGCGCGTGCCCACGCGGTCGCTGACCATCGTGGGCGACGTCGCGCAGACGTCCTCTCCGGCGGGCGCCCGGTCCTGGGCCGCGCACCTCCGCCCGATCTTGCGCGACGGCTGGCGCCTCGCCGAGCTCACCGTCTCCTACCGCACACCCGCCACCGTCGCCGACACCGCCCAGCGGGTGGCCGTCGCGGCCGGCCTGCCGGTCTCGGACCTGCGTGCCGCCCGCGACGTGACCGGGTCGCTCACCGTGGTCGGCACGGGCCGGGGCGAGCGGGGGACGTCGTCGCGCAGCGTCGGGAGCACGGTGCCCGACGACGTCGTGGTCACCGAGGCGCTGTCGCTCGCCAAGGAGTTCGTCGGCGCCGAGGCGGGCCGCGTCGCGGTCGTCGCGCCCGCGGGCCGGGTGACCGGCCTCGCCGACGCCCTGACCGCCGCGCTCCCGGGCGGCCTCGGGGCGGACGAGGCGGCCAGGCTGACCGCCCAGCGGCCCGAGGACGCGCAGGTCACGGTCCTGGAACCCCGCGAGACGAAGGGCCTCGAGTTCGACGCCGTGGTGCTCGTGGAGCCGGCCGAGGTCGCCGAGGGGTCGGGCGGCACGAGCGACCTGTACGTCGCCATGACCCGCCCCACCCAGCGCCTCGTGGTGGTGCACGCGCGCGACCTGCCGGAGGGCTTCGAGCAGTAGGGCGTCCGGCCCTGCGGCGTGTCCGCGCGCGTCCGCCTGGTGGACGAACGGTGTAACACGTTTGTCACATCGTGCCGACCGGGCGCACCATGGACGCGTGCAGCGAGCCCTCCTCCTCGAGAACGTCCATCCCCTCGCCGTCTCGATCCTGCAGTCCGCAGGGTTCGAGGTCGAGACCCGCAAGGGCGCCCTCGACGAGTCCGAGCTGATCGAGGCGCTCGACGGCGTCACGATCCTGGGCATCCGGTCCAAGACCAACGTCACCGAGCGCGTGCTCCGGGCGGCACCACACCTGGAGGCCATCGGCGCGTTCTGCATCGGGACCAACCAGATCGACCTGCAGGCCGCCGCCGCCCGCGGTGTCACCGTGTTCAACGCGCCGTTCCAGAACACGCGGTCCGTCGTCGAGCTGGCCCTCGCCGAGATCATCGCCCTGACCCGCCGCCTCACCGAGCGCGACAAGTCGCTCCACGCAGGCGTGTGGGACAAGTCGGCGACCGGCGCGCACGAGGTGCGCAGCCGCACCCTCGGCATCGTCGGCTACGGCAACATCGGCACCCAGCTGTCGATCGTCGCCGAGAACCTCGGCATGAACGTCGTCTTCTACGACACCGCCGAGAAGCTCGCCCTGGGCAACGCCCGCCGGATGGACACGCTCGACGAGCTCCTCGAGACCGCCGACGTCGTCACGCTGCACATCGACGGCCGCTCGGGCAACGCCGGCATGTTCGGCGAGAAGCAGTTCGCGCGGATGCGTGAGGGGTCGATCTTCCTCAACCTGTCGCGCGGCTTCGTCGTCGACTACGCAGCCCTGCGCGAAGCCATCGGGAGCGGGCACATCGCCGGCGCCGCCGTGGACGTGTTCCCCCACGAGCCCAAGACCAAGGGCGACGCGTTCGAGTCCGACCTGCGCGGCCTGCCCAACGTCATCCTCACCCCGCACATCGGCGGCTCCACCGAGGAGGCGCAGGAGTCCATCGGCCGGTTCGTCGCGGGCAAGCTGCGCGACTACACGTCGAGCGGTTCCACGGAGCTCAGCGTCAATGTGCCCAACCTGCAGCTCGCGCAGTCCGGGGTGGGTCGCGTCGCGCTCCTGCACCGCAACGTGCCCGGGGTGCTGGCCGAGGTCAACCGGATCCTCGCGGAGCACGGCGCCAACATCGAGGGCCAGATGCTCGCCACCCGCGGCGAGATCGGCTACGTGGTCACCGACATCTCCGCCGTCACCGAGCGCGGCGCGTCGGCCAAGCTGGCCCGCATGGAGACGACCATCCGCCTGCGCCTGCTGGACGACCTCGAGCACGAGGAGATCCCGCCGGGTCCGGCCGCGGCTCGCTGAGTCGCGCGGCGGCGCGTCGGCCACCGGATACGACGAGGGCGGGGATCCTCAGATCCCCGCCCTCGTCGTCGTGCCACACGCCCGGATCAGCCGATCCCGTCCGGGCCGCTGATCCGGTCGACCGACCGTCAGCCGGACTTGCGGCGGAACATGCGCTGCACCTGGCCGGCCGTCTCCGACCCGTGGACATTGCCGGTGTTGCGGCTGCCGTCCGCGGAGCGGTGGCTCGATGCGTTCTTGCGGTCGAGCGCCTCGCGGAACCTGGCCTTCGCGTCCTCGCTCGGCGCAGTGCTGCGCGTCTCGGCCTGCTCCGCGCTGTCCGTCGCCGTCTCGTCGGCCGTGCCGTCGGGTGACGCCATGCCGATCACCTCCTTGGATCTGGGGGTCCCTCGGCCGGGGTCCGTACCTGGTCCAGCGTGCCCCACGGCGCGCCGCAGCGCCAAGTTGATACCGCTCTGTCCGCCGCGGGCACAATCCAGGCACGGCTGTCGGCGCGACGACGGCGTCGCCCGGTCGGGGGTCGAGGAGCCCGCTGAACCGGGTCGGGCCGGCGGTCAGGCGTCCGTCAGGCCAGGGCCGGGTCCGGGGCCTCGGCGGGGGTCTCGTCGTCGTCCCCGGCCGGCGGGTCACCCGGTTCGCGGCCCTCGCGCTCGGCACGCAGCGACGTGATCGCGCTCTCGAAGTCCTCCAGGGAGTCGAACGCCTGGTAGACGCTCGCGAAGCGCAGGTAGGCCACGACGTCGAGCTCGCGCAGCGGACCGAGGATCGCCAGGCCGATCTCGTACGCGTCGATCTCCGCGCTGCCGTTGGTGCGCAGCGTCTCCTCGACGCGCTGGGCGAGCAGCGCGAGGTCGTCCTCGCTCACCGGGCGGCCCTGGCAGGCCTTGCGTACTCCGGACATGATCTTGTCGCGGCTGAACGGCTCCGTGGCCCCCGACCGCTTCACCACCGACAGGCTGGCCGTCTCGATGGTCGTGAAGCGGCGGTTGCAGGCCGGGCACTGCCGACGTCGGCGGATCGACGCGCCGTCGTCGGCGGTCCGCGAGTCCACCACGCGGGAGTCCGCGTGACGGCAGAACGGGCAGTGCATCGCACACTCCTGCGTGGTCGGGTCCGGGCCGGGACGTCCCGGCCGCGCCCTCGACGGTAAGCGGGCAAACCACCCCCGTGCAACATTGCCGCAACATCCCGCATCCCCGAGGTGTGGCGGGCGGTCATTCCACGGGCAGGAGGAGCACCTGGCCCACCCGCAGCGACGCGGTGTCCAGGTCGTTCAGGTCCTTGATGCGGGAGACCACCGGGCGCAGGTCCTCGCCCGGCGCCGCGAGCTCGGCGGCGAAGTCCCACAGGGTGTCGCCCTGCTGGACGGCGTGCACGCGCACCTCCGTACCGGCCCCTGGTGCGCTCGCCACCGCCGTCGCGCCCCACGTGGCGAACGGCGCGAGCAGGACCGCGACGAGCGCAACCAGCACCGCGCGCCCCCGGCGGGTCAGCCGCAAGCCGTCGACGCCGAGCCGCTCCGCCACCGTCGGACGGGGCTCTACGTACGGCGGCACGAGCGCGAGGTGGGCACGGCCCACCGGACAACCACCACTGGCCTGCGCGAAGCTCGTCGCCCCCATGACTCCTCCATCGCTCGTCCTGAAGCCCGTGCGTCGAACGTGCGTTCGTCGAACGTCCGTACCATTGTGTAGCACGAGACACTGGCCGTGTCGAGACACGCTCGAACATTCGTTTGATGGATCGGTCACCGTGACCTAGAGTGGGGAGCGCACGAGGAGCATTTGTCCACGATGAGTCTTCGGTGCGGCGTCTCGAGGGCGCGGCCCGGGCAGGAGGGGGTAGGCATGACCGGACGCGATGGCAACGAGGGCAGCACGGCCCTGGACACGGCCCCGGGCGGCGTCGCCACGCTCGACGACGGCTCGGAGCCGGGCGGGCTCGCCGAGGTGCGCGAGATGGGCGCCGCTGATCGCCTGACGCCGCGGCAGCGGAACGTGCTCGAAACCATCCGGGAGTCCGTGGAGTCCCGCGGCTACCCGCCCACGATGCGCGAGATCGGCGAGGCCGTCGGCCTCGCCAGCCCGTCGAGCGTGAAGCATCAGCTCATGGCGCTCGAGCGCAAGGGCTTCTTGCGGCGCGATCCGAACCGCCCGCGCGCGATGGAGGTCGTGCACCCCGCGGGGTCGGCCGAGCCGGCTGGCACACGCACGCCGGGCTCCGTCTCGTCGGCGGAGGCCCACTGGGGCGCGGTCCCGTCGGTGAACGAGGACGAGCGCACCCCTGCGCCGTCGTACGTGCCGCTGGTCGGTCGCATCGCCGCGGGCGGCCCCATCCTCGCCGAGCAGCTCGTCGAGGACGTGTTCCCGCTCCCCCGCCAGCTCGTGGGCGACGGCGACCTGTTCCTGCTCAAGGTGGCGGGCGACTCGATGATCGAGGCCGCGATCTGCGACGGAGACTGGGTCGTGGTGCGTCGGCAGCCGGTCGCGGAGAACGGTGAGGTCGTGGCCGCGATGATCGACGGCGAGGCCACGGTCAAGACGTTCAAGCAGTCGGACGGGCACGTGTGGCTCCTGCCTCACAACGCCGCGTACAGCCCGATCCCGGGTGACGACGCCCAGGTGCTCGGTCGCGTGGTGGCGGTCCTGCGCAGCCTGTGACCCCTGCGCCGGGATAGTGCGTT
>NZ_JAKGSG010000059.1 GCF_021568775.1 Antribacter soli
AGTGGCTGCGCCGCGACTACGGGCTCGGCATCACGATCATCCCGCCGCTGTGGCACCGGCACGCCGAGCTGCGCTGGGAGCTGTCCGCCCTGCACACCGCGTGGTTGGCCGCCTACGACCCCGAGGCCCACGCCGGATCCCCCATCACTTGGCATCGTGAGCTGGCCGAGGCCAAGCACCGGCTGCACGAGTGGGTCTCCCAATCCGGCACCTCGCTGACCGAGGACCGCCCCACCCCGGTGACCCTCTGGCCGGGCGAGGCTGGCTTCGGCGCCGAGCAGACGTGGAAGGACGCCGCCAACCCCACACCGATCACCGACCGGAACGCCGACTTCCAGGCCTGGATGGCCGACGACGTCGCCCGGCGCCGCGCCGTCGAGGCACGCGCCAGCGCCGACCTACGGGCACCCATGCTGGGCCGTCACATGCTCCACCGGGACGCAGGCAGGGCCGAGTGATGTTCGACCACGACCCCAACCTTGGCCCCGGCCCCGACTTCGGCCCGGACTTCGAGCGGCTGCTCGAGGAGGCCTACCGCAACGACGAGCACGCCAAGGCCGCAGCCCGCGCCGACATCACGGCCATGTCCGACCACCACGCCGTGGAGGCCACCAGCGCGCACGAGACGATCGCGAGCCTGGTCTGGCGCACCCTTCGAGAGATGGGCATCCGCGGCGGCAGGATGCTCGTCATCGGGCAGGACCCCGAGGTCTTCGCGGGCCTGCCGGCAAGCGAGCGCCGCCTCCCACCAGGAGACGCGAACGCGTTCGTCGCCGCAATCCCGGAGGCTGTCCCGCGCGAGGGGCAGCCTCACCCCGGGCTCGCCTTGCGGGCGTTCGACGACGACGCACCCGACGAGTACGACGTCGTCATCGCCGTCCCCCCGCACCTCGACGTCTCCCTGCACCGACCCGGGGTCACCACAGCGCGGCGAGTCGCCCAGACCCTGACGATCCTCGGCTGCCTGGAGCACACCGAGCCCGGCGGATACCTCATCACCCTCGCGTCCCGGGAAGTCCTCGACGACCCCGACATCCAGGGGCGGATGCTCATCGCCGAACGCGGCGAGCTCGTCGGCGCGCTGCGCCTACCGGCCGGGTCCCTACGCCCGGGCCTGCCCGGGAACGACGCCTGCGTCGACCTGCTCATCCTGCGCCGCCCCCTCGTGCCCGCCAGCCCCATCACCCCATGCCAGTTCCTGCCGGTATGGCCACTGCACATGGGCGACCAGGTAGCCCAGGTGAACCAGTACTGGCTGGCAAACCCGCAGCACGTCCTGGGCATCCTCGCGACCCGGCCCAACCCCTGGGGCAAGCCGGAGGTCACCGTGCACGCCAACCCCGAGCACCGCCTGCACACGAGCCTCGCGCGCGGGCTCGACGACGTCCTCGGCCACGCACACACCACCGGCCTGACCGCCGAGACCGGCGCCACCATCGACGCCCGCCTCCGCGACGCCCAACGGCACGACCCGAACGCACCGATCCCCTACACCCTCGTCGACCGGCACGACCTCGACACCGTACGCCAACAGATCGGCCGCATCCGCGCCGAACGGCGCCAAGAGAACCTAAACCCCGCCAAGCCCTCCCCCGAGCCACCGCCGCGAGCGCGCGAGCCACGCACCGAGAACCCGGAACCGTTCCTGTAGCCCGAACGACAGGACCGCACCTGCTTTCTGCACTTGCTCCGTCAGATGGCGAGGGCCGGGCTCCGTGTGCCCGGCCCTCGCCGCGCCTGCTCAGCAGCTCGAGACCACCACGCTGAGCAGCTTGGACCGCAGCTCGTCGAGGTCGGCACGGATCAGCCGGCCGATCCCGTGGGCCCGCACCGCCCCGTCGGCGGCGCGCCGCCGGAAGGTCTTCACGAACACTTTGAGCTCCTCGGCTGCGGTCGAGGAGGGAACACTCGGCCGCTTGGCACACCATTCATACGTGGGTCATATTGTCCGAACAAACGCCACGAAAGCCGGGCTTGACGGGCTTGCCACCATGTGGGAGCCTTAGACGGTTTCGAGTGTACTCCTAGCGCACCGAATCCTGCTTCAACGTGGATCAGCATTTCATACTGTAAACCGGTTTAAGTCGGAGGTGAGGCTTTCTGTTGGCCCGGTTCCCACTGTGGGAACGGTCGGGCTGCGGGCGTCGGCATCCAATGGATACCGCAACAGCCTATCCATTGGATAGGGACGAAAGTCGAGTCACGTTAGCCCGCTAGCACTTCCAGTCCGCCGAGCAAGTCCAGTTAGTAACTTCGCCGCAATAACGCCCCCCGAAGCTCACTCGGGGGGCCTTCTGTTATGCGTTTGGCATTCGCGCCTCGCTCCTTCGGAGCGAGGCGCTCTTTGCTTCTCGCTCGAAAAAGAAAACCCGTACGAGGCCCAGGGGACTACTACGTCCCCAGTCGGGCTAGATATCTATGCACCCAAGGAGTCTGATGACCACCCAGCGCAAGACCCGCCACCACATCCACATCTTGAAACTCGCCACTGGACGCACACTCCACGTCGTCGACGTCGAGAACCTCCTTGGAACCGGCGCGCTCACTTCCGACGCAGTCCGCTACGCCCGCCAGGTCGTCACGCGAGTCGTGCCCTTCGCGGAGACGGACGCCACGGTGGTCGGCGTCAGCAGCTCACAGGCGATGCTCGCCCTCAGCACCTGGCATCCCGCGCTCCGGGTCGCCCATCTCGGCCATGACGGCGCTGACCTCGCCCTCCTCGACGCCCTCTCCGACGACCGCGTCGCGCGCTTCTCTGCCGTGACGATCTGCTCGGGCGACGGAATCTTCGCCGACCGCATCGCAGCCATCGCCGCGCAGGGGATCCGCACGACCGTCGTCGCCCCCTCTGGTTGCCTCAGCCATCGCCTTCGCCTCGCCGCTCACACCGTCATCGAGATCCCCGTCCCGTTCCACCCCGCGCCGGCGACCGCCGCGTGACCAACAGAAGAAGGAACACGACCGTGACACGCACCAACAAGCGCCGATACACCGACGACCCCGTCTCGCACGCCGAGGCCATACGCCAGCTCGGGGACCCAGCCTTCCAGCAAGGCGAACCCCGAGCCCGTCCCCCACATCCGTCCAGGTTCTGCATCGATCACGACGTCGCCGCGATCTTCGACGTCGACTGCTTCCGGTGCCCCGTCGACAACCGACCAATTGGTCCAGCGGTACCGCCAGCGTAGATAACGAGATCGGCTTGCCTTGGAATCGGGATACGGGCCCGGCCGTGAGGTGCGGGAGCCAGTCGGCTCCCGCACCTTGGCCGTCGTGCGCCGTAAGAAGGTCACGGACGCGATGCCGCGCTCACCAGGTGTGAGTGCTCCGCTGGGATGATGCGCCGCGCGGCCACCCAGGCGAGGAGGTCCTCACGGAGGTACCGCACGCCCCCACCGATCTTCACGAACGCCGGACCGGCGCCGGCGCAGCGCAGGTTTTGGAGGTGCCCCACCGAGACACGCAGGTAGTCGGCAGCCTCCTGGGTGGTAGCCAGTTCGGGGAGATCCGTCATGGTGCACTCCGTCCCTCACGGGCGCCCGCGGCGCCGCTCGATCCGTCACCAGCTAGGTGTACGTGGGCCGCCGTGAGCGCCACTGAGCATGGCACCGATCCCGGGACACTTTCGGGTTACTTTGCGCCACCTCACGAGACCTCATGGCCTTCCACGGGTCACATTGGGCGTTACGGCGCGTCGGCTCTCAACTGCTCCAAAACCTCATGCGACCTCCCGAGCGATCATGAGAGTTAATGGCCAAAGTCACTCGGACGGTCGTAGGTTCAAGTCCTACCGCGGGAGCCTTGGAGGCCCGGAATCCTCAGGATTCCGGGCCTCGCTCGTTCTGTTACAAGGCCCGGCCCCAGCGGAATCCCAGCGCTATCCCTCGCCGAAACGCTCCAGGATCGCCCGGTGATCGGGACCCAAGACCGGCGGTGCGACGTGGTGCCTGGTGGTCACCGTCTAGCGTGTCGGTACTCCGCCGCAAGGCCGCGGGAGAAGCCCACCGGTCTACACCGGTGGCAGCAGCAACACGCACACGGCAAGGATGACGTAATGGCCGAAGACTTCCTGGGTCTGCGCAGCGTGATGCGAGCCGTGCGCAGCGGTCTCGCTCCTCACCTCGAGCCACTCGGGATGGTGCCGGTCTCCGATCGCGACGGCTGGCAGCGCGTCCTGTCGAGCGGCATGTCCGTCGCGGCGGTCTGGTTTCAGTACGCCCGGCCGTCCCGCGCCCACTCACTCATCTTCGAGGGGCCAGTCTCGAAGGCGATCAGCGTCCGGGCGGATGTCGGCTTCGCCCCCAGGTACGGCTCTGACTCCTGGGCCCTCGCCAACTCGCTGCTCGGAACGCGAATGACCCCGCAGCTCCTTACGGACGACGTCCGAAACGAGATGCAACTGATGCTGGATCTGCCGAGTGTCGTTGCGGATCTTCCAGAGCCCTTCCCCGAGGCCGAGTAACGGCAGCCTCGCCCGCTCCGCGGCGGTCAGGCCGAGGGCGGTCGCGGTGGGGCCGAGCTGGCCGGTCTCCTGGCGGTAGATGATCCTCGGCGTTTCGCCAGCAGGCTGGTGGCGATGGCGCGGGCGGCCGAGCCCTGGTCGCCGACGTTGTCCAGGTCGGACAGCTTGTGGAACACGAGCAGGTTCGCGATCCCGTAGTGCCGTGCCAGGCGCCACCGCGCGGGAGATGCTCGACGGGATCGTCGCGGCGCTCACCGCAGACGCCGGCCCTGGGCTACGTGCGGCCGACGCTGCGCGTGAGGAGATCTGGACCTACGAGCGGCGGACGGACGACGGCTCGTGATCCCGTACGACGTGGCCGAGCCGGGCGACCAGCCCGCTGGCGCGATCCGGCTGGGCCTCGTGTTCGACGAGCCGCTGCCCGGGTCGCCGGTACAGGTGGCATTGACGTCGTCGGGCGCCCGGATGCTCGCCGCCTCGCCGGACCTGCAGCTCGCGTGGAAGGTCCTGTGGCTGACTTCTGACATGTGGCCCCGCGTGGCGGCTGACCTGCGCGAAGGCCGTGGCGGCCTTCCTCAAGCTGCCCGCCCTGCAACTGCCGAGGGTCAGCAGTCGAATGCGGTTCAATACCTGAATTGACTGGCACGCACCGACCCGGCTGCGCCTCGCCAAACTCACCAGTCGAATGACGTCGGCCGTCATCGACTGTCCGGGCCCGGACCACTGCGGTACCGTGCGATTTCGGACCCAGGCGAACATCGAGGAATGGGGCGAACGATGCCGGACCAGCCACCGGTCGTGATCTCTCTCATGCTCGGCGTGCCGGATGCTGCGGGGGCGGTCGCCTGGTACGAGCGAGCCGTCGGCGCCGAACAGATGTGGAACTTCGGCAGCGTCGTCGGACTGCACGTTCAAGGTGCGCCGTTCTTCGTGGCCGAGCCGTCGAACGACGACTGGAAGCCCCCGTCGAAGGCGGGCAGCACCACCACCCGCGTCGAGGTGTTCATCGAGGACCCCGATGCGTTCGTCAGGCGCGCGGTCGAGGCCGGCGCCGATGGCAGCTCCGACCCGGTCAAGGACCACGAGACCGGATGGGGCAAGCACCGCCAGGGCGGCTTCGTCGACCCGTACGGCCACATCTGGCTCGTCGGCGACACCTCGCCGCTGCGCCAGCACAAATCGGACTCCTAACCACAAGAACCACAAGTGTCTCCCAGCCGGGCGGACCTCCGCCCGGCTCTTGTGCATCACCTGGGGATGAGGCAGCGGGCTGCGGCGGCCAGGCAGGGCTCGGACCTTCGGGACTGAGCGCACTGCCCAACCGGCCATGACCCGCGCAAATGTCGGGATCATGACACACCCTGCGCCAAGATTGCCCGGTGATGACCTGGCTCAAGGAGCACCCAGATGTTGTCCTCTTCATCCCCACGCCGCACCACGTCGCGACGAGTCGGGACGGCACGGACCTCGTCACCGCAGGGGTTCCTCCACCGCAGGTGACACGTCGTTTCCAGCCGAATCGAGCACAGACTGGCTGCGCACAGGGATCACGGAATGCGTTCCGGACGGTCGTAGGTTCAAGTCCTACTGTGGGAGCCTTGTGATGTCGCACGACATCGGAATGGCTCGAACCTACGGATCGTAGGTTCGGGCCATTCGTCATTTCCGGGTGGGTCCTGGTGGGCGGCCCGGGAGCACGGCAGCGACTTCCTAGCAGCTCGGCCATCCCGATCACCTCCGCTCATCCTTGAGCGCATCCTGCGCTCCGCTCCACGTTGCAGTCCGCTCGCCGTCGCAATCGCCTCTCCCGTGGTCACCGTCGCCTGCCCACCAGGCGACACGTCGCCGCGATCTCGGAGGCTGACCCGGAAACGTCAGCTCGGCTCGAGCAGCAGCTCGAGGTAGTCGCGCAAGCACGCGGCGACGTCGATCTGCTCCGGTTCGAGCAGCCACTGCACCTGGAGCCCGTCCCACAGGCCGACCAGTGACGCCGCGGCGCGCTCAGGGTCGATCCCGGGTCGGACCCGGCCCTCGGCCTGCAGGGCGCGGAGCTCGGCGGCGTAGGTGGTGCGGATCGCGGCGAACCGGCCGACGAAGTAGGAGCGCGCCGGATGTCCCTCGGTGGTCGACTCGGCGCAGAGCACGGAGTACAGCTCGATCACGCCCGGGAGGCTCTCGTTGGCGCGCGCCCGGCCGACGATGCCCTGGATGAGCCCTTCCGGTTCGGGAGCCGCGTCGACGGTGATCTCGTCGCGGCGATGAAGCACTGCGAGCAGTAGCTCGCTCTTCGTCGGGAAGTAGTGCAGCAGGCCCGTCTGGCTCATCCCGACGCGATCGGCGATCTCCTGGAAGGAGCCGGCGTGGTAGCCCCGCTCGGCGAACACGGCGTGAGCCGCTTCGACGATGGATCGGCGCCGCTCGGCCGATCTCGCTCCCGCGCCACGACGAGCGACCGGCCTGTGCTCGCTCGTCGTGCGCTCGGTCGACTGGCGTGGGGTCTGCTTGCGCCCGGTCGGCATACGGCTTCTCTCCTTCAGCGATCTCTGAGGGGGTGCCGTCAGCGTATTGCTGCCAGACGACCCCAGTATTTTCGAGTATGCACTCGAAAATGCCGCTACTGTGTCCCGGACGACCACCGGCACTCGGGAGGAATCCGTTGCACCCCACCACCTACCTGACCGACACCGGCCCCGGTCTCGGACAGCGCCGCACCGCACGCTCCTGGCTGAGCACCGACGCCCCCACGCTCTCGCTCGACGGCGACTGGCGGTTCCGCCTGCTCCCTGGGGCTCCCGGGACGCCCGGCGCGGCCGGGGTGCTGCCCGAGGGCGAGGGCATCGAGGCCGTCGCCGAACCGGACTTCGACGACTCCGGCTGGGACACCCTTCCGGTGCCGGCGCACTGGGTGCTGCAGGGTGACGGCCGCTATGGCCTGCCGATCTACACCAACGTGCAGATGCCGTTTCCGCTCGAACCACCCTTCGTGCCCGACGCGAATCCGACCGGCGACTACCGCCGCACCTTCTCCCTGCCCGGGTCGTGGTCGGACGCCGAGGCCGTGGCGCTGCGCTTCGACGGCGTCGAGTCGCGTTACAAGGTGTGGGTCAACGGCTCCGCCGTGGGCGTGGGCAGCGGCAGCAGGCTCGCCCAGGAGTTCGACGTCACCGATCTCGTACGCCCGGGCGAGAACCTGATCGTGGTGCGGGTGCACCAGTGGTCGGCCGCGAGCTACGTCGAGGACCAGGACCAGTGGTGGCTGCCGGGGATCTTCCGCTCGGTGTCGCTCCAGGCCCGCCCCGCCGGCGGGATCGAGGACGTGTGGCTGCGCGCGGGCTACGACGACGGAGCCGGAACCCTCGAGGCAGAGCTGCGCGGGGCGTCCTTCCCGCTCACGCTCACGATCGAGGAGCTCGACCTCTCGGTGACCTGGGACTCCGCCGACGAGGTGCAGCCGCTGCGGCTGCCCTCGGTCGAACCGTGGTCGGCCGAGGTCCCGCGCCTGTACGACGTCACCGTCGCGAACGCGGCCGAGTCGATAGCACTCCGGATCGGCTTCCGCACGGTCGAGATCAGGGGCGACCTCTTTCTCGTCAACGGGCACCGGGTCGTCTTCCACGGGATGAACAGGCACGAGACGCATCCCGACCGCGGCCGGGTCTTCGACGAGGAGTTCGCCCGCGCCGACCTCGCGATGATGAAGCGGTTCAACGTCAACGCGATCCGCACGAGCCACTACCCGCCGCACCCGCGGCTGCTCGATCTCGCCGACGAGCTCGGCTTCTGGGTCATCCTCGAGTGCGACCTCGAGACGCACGCCTTCGAGAACAGCGGCGGCGCCCATGAGGAGTGGCGCGACAACCCGAGCGACGACCCGCGCTGGCGGGACGCCTACCTCGACCGGATCGAGCGCACCGTCGAGCGGGACAAGAACCACCCGAGCATCGTGATGTGGTCGCTCGGCAACGAGTCGGGCCGCGGCGCGAACCTCGCCGCCATGGCCGCATGGGTGCACGCCCGCGACCCCGAGCGCCCCGTGCACTACGAGGGGGACTACACCGGCGCCTACACGGACGTGTACTCGCGGATGTACTCCTCCATCGCCGAGACCCGCTCCATCGGGCGCGACGACGACCGTGCGGCTCTGCAAGGCTGCACCGCCGCCGAGTCGGCCCGTCAGCGCACGAAGCCGTTCCTGCTCTGCGAGTACGTCCACGCGATGGGCAACGGACCGGGCGCGATCGACCAGTACGAGGAGCTGGTGCGCGAGTACCCCCGCCTGCACGGCGGCTTCGTGTGGGAGTGGCGCGACCACGGTCTGCGCACCCGCACCGCCGACGGCACCGAGTTCTTCGCCTACGGCGGCGACTTCGGGGAGGTCGTGCACGACGGGAACTTCGTGATGGACGGCATGGTGCTCTCCGACGACACCCCCACGCCGGGCCTGCACGAGTGGAAGCACGTCGTGGCGCCGGTCGGGATCACCTTCGACGCCTGCGGGACGGACAAGACGGACGGGATCGTGGTCGAGAACCGTCGCCACTCCGCCGACCTCGGCGACCTCGAGCTGCGCTGGTCGGTGTCGCACGACGGGCACCCCGCCGACGGCGGCGTCCTGGACCTCGGCGAACCGCTCGCGGCCGGCTCCACGACCCGCGTGACACGGCCCGGCCGGCCGGCCGACGACGGAGCCGAGACCTGGCTGACGGTCGAGGCCGTGCTCGCCACCGACACGGTGTGGGCCAAGGCCGGGCACGTGGTCGCGGCCGCTCAGCTCGAGCTCTCCCGGCCGGCGACCGTTCCCGCCTGGGCACGGAGCGGCGGCTCCGCGACGCAGACCTCCCCCGGTACGGGACACGCGTCCTTCGAGGACGGCCTGCTGAGCGTCCTCGCTGGGCTCCCCGTCTCCGGACCGCGCGCGGAGCTCTGGCGGGCTCCCACCGACAACGACAAGGGCAGCGGCTTCGGCAGCTACGACCTGGCCGATCCGTGGGCGGACCTCGGGCGCGGGATCGCCGCGCCGTCGTCAAGGGACGTCTGGACCGACGCGGGGCTGCAACGGCTCACGGCCCGCACCGAGGCGGTCGACGACGGCGGCAGGCACCGCCGGCTGCGCTACGCCGCTGCCGACTCCAAGCAGGCGCTGCTGGCAGAGGAGCGGTGGACCACCAATGGAGGCGCGGAGGTGCTCCGGGTCGACCTGGTGCCCACCGAAGGCTGGCGGATCCACTGGCCGCGGCTCGGCGTGCGGTTCACGCTCCCCGGTTCGGTCAACCGCGCGGCCTGGTTCGGCGCGGGCGAGCGGGAGTCGTACCCCGACAGCTCGCGGTCCGCCCTCGTCGGCCGGTTCGACTCCCACGTCCACGACCTCACCGTCGACTACGCCCGCCCGCAGGAGAGCGGGCACCGCAGCGGGCTGCGTGAGCTCGTGCTGTTCGAGGGGGGCAGCCCCTGGCTGCGGATCGAGGCGGCGCCGGACCTGCTGGGGCGTCGTCCCGGATTCACGCTGCGACGGCACACGACCGAGCAGGTGACCGCCGCCGGGCACCCGCACGAGCTGCCGGCCTCGGACCACGTCTACCTGTGGATCGACGCCGCCCAGAACGGCCTGGGCTCGCGGGCCTGCGGGCCCGATGTATGGCCCGACCACATCCTGCGGCCGGAAGCCCGCACGATCACGCTCCGGTTCACCCCGCTGCGCTGACGGGGGTGGTCGTCGGCGACCTCGACGGCGGTGACGCCGAGGTCGCCGACGGGCTCGGCCTGCTGTGCGGCTGGCCGGCCGAAGGCCGCGGCGTCGTCGTCAAGTTTGCCCACGCTGCGGTTGGCGAACTCGACGCTCATCCCGAACCCGAGCGCCTGGAACTTTCACACGTCATTGAGGGGCCCGTCCGAGGAGTCGGCCTGCCGTTTGTCCGCTGGGTTCCCGGCCGGCAGAGCCGGGTTGCCGGGGTGCGGGTCGCGGGCGGGCATCCCCGAATCTATTCGTAGGTGTCTGTCCAGGCCGCGATGTCGATACCGTGGTTGTCCGGTGACGCGAGCGTCCACCAGGCGGGCGCATGTGAGTCGTCAACGATGCGGCCTCCCGCGGCCACCCTCTGCGACGTGACCGGCAGCGCCCCACGCCTCGACGGGGCGGGTGCGGCCGTCGTTGTCCCGGAACCGGGTACGGGCGGCCCAGCGGATCGCCTTCACGGGTACCGGCTCGCCATCGGGCGTGAACCAGCTCTTGCCCTCGCCGACGGTCACGCGGCCGAGGTACGGGGTGCGGTTCAGCGCGCGCGCGATCTGTCAGTCTGACCCGGCTCCGGGCCGGGTCAGAGGGACCACGCTGCGGTCCCCGAAGGTGACCATCGCGTGCACCGGTGCGGCGCTGGCGCGCAGGAGCGCAGCGATGCCGGGGCGGCCCTGCCCGCGGGCGAGCGCCGGCCCCAGCGTGGTCATCAGGGCGGTGAGGGCGGGCATCGGGCGCCCGAAGAGCGTGATCTCCCCGATGCGCGCGTCGTCGTCGAACCGCAGCAGCTGCGCTTCCTCGAACGGCTGGGTCGCCACCCGTGCCCGGTAGACCAGCGCGTAGGTGTCGCCCTGACCGGTCTCGGTGTGGAAGCGGATGCCCTCGATCGCGATGAACGCCTCGGTCAGGAAGTCACGTAGCTGGTCGGATCCTTCGAGGCGGAACTGCTCGGTGAGCGGCGAGCGGAGAACGATGTCTGGGCTCAGGCAGGCGACCGCGGAGTCGACGTCACCGCTTTCTGCGGCGGCGCGCCATCGGGCGACGGTAGTGACGGCGGAGCGTGAAGTGTCTGGCACGGGTCTCTCCCGGGACGGGTGGAGCGTCAGTGTCTGCGGTTCGGGTGGATGTCAGCCGGCGAGCTGGTTCATCTTGCGGATCTGGCTGTCGAAGATCCCGGAGGGAGCGAAGCGGCGCAGCACGCTGGCGCGTCCGGCCAGGGTGCCGGCGGTGTAGCGCAGCTTCGGCTTCGGGTTCGTCGCCGCCGCGACGATCACCTTGGCGACGACAGCTGGGTCGTCGCCGTCCTCGACCGCCGCCGTCATCATGCGGCCGAAGGTCTGCCGCTGCTGCGCGTACACCTCCAGCGGCAGGTCGGGCTGCGTGCTGTTGGCCTCGAACCCGGTCCTGGTATAGGCGGGTTCGACGACCAGCGCCCGGATGCCGTACTCCCGGACCTCGTGGTCCAGGGACTGGGTGTAGCCCTCGATCGCGTGCTTGGAGGCGCCATAGACGGCCATGTAGGGCGCGGGGATGAACCCCTGCACGGACGAGAGGTTGATGATGCGACCGCGTTCCTGGGCCCGCATGTGCGGCAGGACCTCCCGCACCATGCGCAGGACCCCGAAGACATTGATGTCGAAGACCGCCTGGGCCTGCGCGACGGAGCTCTCCTCGGCCGCGCCGATCGAGCCGACTCCGGCGTTGTTGACCAGGACGTCGATCCGCCCGAACTTCTCGATCACCTGCTTGACCACTGCGGTGGCGGAGTCGTCACTGGCCACGTCGAGGTCGAGGAACGTCACCCCGTCCAGCGGGGTGACTCGCGAGGTGTCGCGGCTGGTGCCTACGACGTCGAAACCCGCCTTGACCAGGCCGAGCGCGGCTTCTTTCCCGATGCCGGAGGACGCACCTGTCACGAGGGCTACCGGCCGAGCTGTCGTCATCATGAACTCCTGAACTCAAGCGGAAGCCACTGTGTTGTGATTTCCTACCGACTGGCCGCAACCGTAGACCTAGTGAGTTGGAAAGGGCAACACACCGGTCTAGGTTGGGTTGATGAACGAACGCGACCCTCGTACCGTCCGCATGGCCGAGCTGCCCCTGGAGGTCCGTCCCTGCTCGCTCGCCGCCGCTCTGGACGTCCTCGGCGAGCGGTGGTCGCTCCTGGCCCTGCGCGAGATCGGCTACGGCGTGCATCGTTTCGCCCGCATCGCCGGCTACACCGGGGTGTCCCGCGACATACTCGCCGACCGGCTGCGCAAGCTCGAGGCTGCCGGTGTCATCGAACGCCGGCTGTACAGCGAGCACCCGCCCCGCCACGAGTACCACTTCACCGAAGCCGGCCAGGAGCTGTTCCCGGCCATGCTCGCCCTCTCCCAGTGGGGCGACAGATGGGCGGTGGACGCCCCGGCCGTCACCCGCCGACACGCCTGTGGCGAGCCGGTCCAGGTCGACCTGCTCTGCCACCACTGCGGCCGGCCGGTCACCCGCGACACCGTCCGCACCGAACCCGTCGGTAAGCGGGAGATCGGCGAATGACCGCGACGCTGCGACCGGCGGGCCACGCTCCGAGCGCGACCGCGCCCGCTCGGCGGACCCTGTCGCTGGGCGTCTTCGGGCTCGCGCTGGGTCTGGCCGGTCTCGGCGGCGGCTGGGCGGCCGCGTCGCCCTCATCGCAGCGCGACTCGCGGCGCACTGGATCTCCGGCGGGCTCTCCGGCGCCGAGGCACTTCACGGCGGGTACTTCCCCCCCGTCGTTGCCGGCCCCTTCATCGCCAGCATCGGCCTGAGCTCAGTGGGCCTGCATGCGCTTGCCCTGTACGCCTTCGGCGCCGGCCTCTTCTTCTGGCTGACCCTCGGGACCGCGGTGATGTATCGCCACATCTCGGGCGGCGAGGTGCCGGATTCCGCGACACCCACCCTGGCCGCCTTCCTCGCCGCCGCGGCCACGGCCTCGATCGCGTGGCTCGTCGCCCACCCGGGGCCCGGACCCTTGGACGATCCTCAGAGCCTCCTGACCGGCGTGCTCTTCATCATGCTCTTCGTCCAGATCGCCCTCATCAGCAGGTACCGGCGGATGAAGTTCGGGATGCAGTACTGGGTCTTCACCTTCCCCGTCGCATCGACCTCGAACCCGCAGCGCTGCCCGGCAAACGGACCGCGCCGGAACGCCCTGCCCCGGGAGCACCCGGCCGCGGAAGGCCCACCTCAGCAGGGCCTGGTCTGGACACGAAATAGGAGACTCCCGGCGGGAGGTCAGGAGGGTGTGGTGGTGGTTGCGAGGAACGCGAGGATCCGCTGGAGGGCTTCCTGGCCCGGTTCGTCGTCAAGGTCGAACTGATACTCGTGGGGCACCACGGGCTCGCGGTCGGCGGGGAAGAACAGCGTGTCGGTCGTGACGCCCTGCTGCTGCAGCGCTGTGGCCAGCGCCCGGGAGTGCGGTTCGAGGGGGTCACCGTTGCCGGCGGTGATGAACATCGGGGGCAAGGACGAGGTGACGTGCTGCGGGATCGATGCGTACGCGAGTCGCGGGTCGGTGTCGAAGTCCTTCTCGCCGGTGTACGCCCACAGGATGTCCCGTACGAGCCGGCCGACCAGGCCGTCGGAGTAGTCGGGGATCGTCAGGTCGTAGGCGCCGCACGCCAGGACGACCCCCCGCACCTGGGCGGGGTCGAGCGGCTGCGGCAGGCCGGCCGCGGCGGCGTAACCGTCGTCGGCGATGGCCAGGGCGGTCTGCGCGGCCAGGTGCGCTCCTGCGGAGTCACCCGCCAGAACGATCCGTGCGATGTCGGCATGGAATCGGTCCGCGTTCGCGACGACGTGCTCCAGGGCCGCGGCCATCTGCTCCACCTGGTACGGATAGTGAGCCTCGGGCGCCTTGGTGTACTCGACCGACACGGTGGTGTAGCCGTGCGCCGCGAGGATCTTCAGGTACGCCGAGGTGCCGTCCTTGGTCCCGGCCACGAACGCGCCGCCGTGAACCCACACCACCACAGGTAGCGGCCCGGCGGCGTCCTCGGGCCAGAACACGTCCAGGCGTCCGTCCGGGTCCCCGTCGCGGTACTGCTCATCGACCAGGCCGTCGACCCCCTCGGGCACGTGCTTCTCCAGCGCCTGCAGCGTTGCGGTCCCGTTGAGTTTGGGCGAGTAGCGCAGCAGCAGCGTCGTGGGCCAGTAGCTCACCTGGAACGCAACCAGCAAGGCCAGGACCAGGGCCAGGACACCGGCCCCGAACCAGCCCGTCCACCGGAGCAGACGCCCCCGACGCCGTCGCACCGGAGCGGCCGACTTCGCTGGTGCTGTCGTGTCCTGCGCCATGACAATCCCCCCGATAGACCGCGTGAGCACGAATGTAGGTGACCGCAGGCAAAACGCAACGCGGCTCAACGCTCCGGCCCACCCGGGCCTGCACCCCCTCGACGACACGAGCACACCTGCCTTCCAAGAACACCTGCGTCGGGACAACCACGTGTGCTGCCACCCCGGTCGAGCGAAAGGGGATGTTCCTAGGCGAACCCTTGGGCAGTTCTTGGTTGTCGCCCGTCATCCTCGGTCGTGCCGTCCGACGAGGCCTGCGCCAGACACTTCGAGCGCCTCGCGGAACGCACACGCGACGACGAGGAGGCGCCATGACGAGCACATCAAGGACCGCAGACCCGACGACGGCCGCGGAGCCGATCGCCATCACCGGTATGGGCTGCCGCTTTCCGGGCGGTGTGAACTCTCCGGACGACCTGTGGCACATGCTCGTCAACGGTCTCGACGGCATCCGGGACGTTCCTGAGGAGCGCTGGGCGGCGTACGCGGCCGCCTTCCCGAGCCAGCTGCGGGCGACCACCAAGCGGGGCGGGTTCATCGACAACGCCGCGGCCTTCGACGCCGCCTTCTTCGGCATCACCCCGCGCGAGGCCGAGCAGATGGACCCCCAGCAGCGCATCCTCCTGGAGACGGCGTGGGAGGCGCTCGAGAACGCCGGTGTCCCGCCGACGTCCCTGGCCGCGGGCGACGCCGGCGTGTTCATCGGCGTCGGTTCGGACGACTACGGCCGGCAGATGCTCGAGGACCTGCCTCGCATCGAGGCGTGGACCGGCATCGGCGCGTCCATGTGCGCCACCGCGAACCGCATCTCGTACCACCTGGACCTCCGCGGGCCCAGCATGGCCGTGGACACCGCGTGCTCCTCGTCGCTCGTGGCTATCCACCTGGCCTGCCAGGCGCTGCGGTCCGGCGAGACGCAGCTCGCTCTCGCCGGCGGCGTGAACATCATGGCGGGTCCCGGCCTCCCGATGGTCCTGGACGCGGCCGGCGCGACCTCGCCGGACGGGACCTCGAAGTCGTTCGACGCGTCGGCGGACGGCTACGGCCGCGGTGAGGGTGCCGGCGTCGTCGTGCTCAAGCGGCTGAGCGACGCCCAGCGCGACGGCGACCTCGTCCTGGCGGTGATCCGCGGAAGCGCCGTGCAGCAGGACGGCCGGACGAACGGAATCATGGCGCCGAGCGGGGAGGCGCAGGCAGCGGTGGCGCGCCAGGCGCTGCAGGCCGCGTCGGTCGACCCGCGGACCGTCGGCTACGTCGAGGCCCACGGCACGGGCACCCGCGCCGGGGACCCCATCGAGGCGAACGCCCTGAGCTCCGTGTACGGCGTCGGCCGGGACGCCGGCTCGCGATGCCTGATCGGTTCGGTGAAGCCCAACATCGGGCACCTGGAGGCCGGGGCGGGCATCGCCGGCGTGATCAAGACCGTCCTCAGCCTGGTCCACGCCGAGATCCCGGCGACCATCCGCCACGAGAAGCCCACTCCCGCCGTGGACTGGGAGTCCTCCGGCCTGGAGGTCGTCGCCCAGCGGCGTCCGTGGCCGGCCGGGTCCGGTCCGCGAAGGGCCGGTGTCTCCAGCTTCGGGTACGGCGGGACGGTCGGGCACCTGGTGCTGGAGCAGGCGCCCGAGCGCCTGCTGCCGGCCGGCGAGGACCGGCGTCAGCGGGTCTTCCCGGTCTCCGGAACGAGCGCCGACGCCGTCCGTGGCTACGCGGCCCGGCTCGCCGACCGGCTCCGCGCGTCGGACGACGTCCGGCTCGCCGACGTGGCCCACACGCTGACCACCCGCCGTGACCACGCCGCAGTGCGAGCGGCCGTGGTCGCCGAGACGACGCAGGACCTCGTCGCCGGGCTCGACCTCCTCGCGGCCGGTGACGACTCCGGTCACGGCCCGTCGACGGCGGTGCGGGCGCACGACGCCGTGTGGGTCTTCTCCGGTCACGGGTCGCAGTGGTCAGGGATGGGGCGGGACCTCCTGGCGAACGAGCCGGTGTTCGCCGCGGTCATCGACGAGATCGACCCCGTCTTCCAGGAGGAGGCGGGCTACTCGCCGCGCGACGTCATCGTGACGGGTGACCTCGGCGGGACCGACCGCATCCAGCCGATGATCTTCGCTCTCCAGGTCGGGCTCGCGGCGGTCCTGCGCTCGCGCGGGCTCCGCCCTGCCGCGGTGATCGGCCACTCGGTCGGCGAGATCGCCGCCGCCGTCGCCGCCGGCATGCTCGACCTCACGAGTGGCGCGCGCCTGGTCTGCCGCCGGTCCGCGCTGCTGCCGGAGGTCTCCGGGGCGGGCGCCATGGCGATGGTCACGCTGCCCTTCGAGGAGGTGCAGCGGCGGCTGGCCGACCACCCCGACGTCCACGCCGCCATCTCGGCGTCCCCGGGCTCGACGGTGATCGCCGGCACGCCGGACGGCGTGGACGAGGTGAGCGCGGCCTGGGATGCCGAGGGCATCCGGGTCCGCAAGGTCTCGTCCGACGTGGCGTTCCACAGCCCGCAGATGGACCCGCTCTGCGGCCGGCTCGCGGATTCCGTGAGCGACCTGGTGCCGCACCAGCCCCAGGTGCCCGTCTACAGCACGGCGCTCTCCGAGACACGCTCCGGCGCGCCGCGGGACGGCGCCTACTGGGCGGCCAACCTGAGGAACCCCGTGCAGCTCACGTCCGCCGTGCGGGCCGCCCTCGAGGACGGTCACCGCTCGTTCGTCGAGCTGGCGCCGCACCCGGTCGTCGCGCACTCCATCGAGGAGACGGTCGCCGAGACGTCCGAGGCCGACGTCTTCGTCACCGGGACCCTGCGGCGCGAGCGCCCGGAGGTCGCCGGTCTGCTGGGCGCCGTGGCCGCCGCGCACGTCCGGGGCGTCACGGTGGACTGGGCGGCGGCGGCCGAGGAGCACGCCGGTCCGGTCCCGCTGCCGACCACCGTGTGGCAGCACCAGGACTACTGGCGCGCGCCCGGCTCGGCGGTGTCGGCGCAGCAGCACGACCCCGGCTCTCGCACGCTCCTGGGCGCGCTCGTCGAGCTGGCCGACGGGTCCGGCACCCGGGTCTGGCAGACCCAGCTGGACTTCGAGACCCGCCCCTACCCCGGCGAGCACCCCATCGGCGGCACCGAGGTGCTGCCCGCGGCGGTCCTGCTCACCACCTTCGTCGCCGCGTTCGACGGCGCCGGGCTCCGCGACGTCGAGCTGAGGTCGCCGGTGACGGTGACCGGGACGCGTGAGGTCCAGGTCATCCGGGAGCAGGACTCCGTGCGCCTGGCGTCCCGCCGGGTCGACGGCGACCAGGACGTCCCGACCCTGCACACGTTCGCCCTCCGGGGCGCCGCGACGACGGCGGGCGGAGGCGTGGTCGACGTCGCCTCCGTCACGGCCCGCTGCGGCACCCAGGTGCCTCCGGGCGCGGTGACGCAGCGGCTCCGCGACGTCGGTGTGGCCGACATCGGCTTCCCCTGGCGGTTCGAGGAGATCCGGACCGGCGGCGAGGAGCTGTTCGCGCGGGTCGTCGCGAGCACTGACGACGACGTCGAGGGCACCGACCACTGGGCGTCGCTCTTCGACGCGGTGCTCTCCGTGCCGCCGCTGGTCTTCCCGGGCGACCCGGTGCTCCGGATGCCGTCCCGTGTGGGCGAGCTCCGGCTGTTCGGCCCCGCGCCGGCGGAGGCGCTGATCACCCTGCGCCCGAGCGTGGGGGCGCCCGACCCGACCACCGTGGACGTCCAGATCGCCGGCACCGACGGCGTCGTCCTGGCCGAGCTCCGGAACCTGCGGTTCACGGAGATCGACCCGCCGGGCAGCTCGGGCGGAACACTGGTTCACCGGGTCGAGTGGGAGAGCCTCCCGGTCCCGCCCGCGCCTTCCGGCGCGCGCGTCGTCCTGGTCGGCGACGGGCACCCGCTCGCCGCCGCGATCCAGGACGCGGTGGAGCTCGGGGGCGGTTCGGTCACCACGGTCGCGGACCCGGACGCGCTGGCCGGCCTGGGCCGGACGCTCGACCGTAGCTCGATCCTCGTCCTGCCCCCGAGCAGCGGCGTGAGCGACACCGCCGCCGCGGCCGCCGCGGCCGCGTGGAGGGTGGCCCGCACCGTCCAGGTCGTGACGGACACCGCCCCCCTCGGCGCCCAGGTCCTGGCCGTCACGCACCGCGGTGACGACGCGAACGCCGTCGAGCAGGCTCCCGTGTGGGGCATGTCTGCCGTGCTCGGCACGGAGCACCCCGACCTCTGGGGCGGCGTGCTCGACGTCGACCCGGACCACGCGGAGGGGGCCGTGGCCGCCGTCCCGGCGTTCCTCGGCCGACGGGAGTCGGAGCCGGTCGTCCGCCTGGACGGCTCGGGCGCCTGGGCCAGGCGGCTCCGGCCGGCCGCCGCGTCGTCGGCCCGTCCCGCCCTCACCTGCTCGCCGGACGGCACGTACCTGATCACCGGCGGTCTGGGGGTGCTCGGGCTGGAGATCGCCTCGTGGCTCGCCGGCCGCGGTGCCTCGCGGATCGTTCTCGCCGGGCGCTCCGGGCTGCCGCCGCGCTCCACGTGGGACCAGGTGTCCGACCCGGCCGACCGTCGCCGCATCGACGCCGTCCTCGCGCTCGAGACGCGCGGGGTCACGGTCCGGGCGGTCAGCGTCGACATCACCGACCGCGACCAGGTCGCGGCGGCGCTGACGCCGGACGCGCTGGGCATGCCGCCGATCCGCGGCGTGGTCCACGCGGCCGGTGTCCTGGACAGCCGCACGCTCGCGACCCTCGGCGAGGACTCGCTGCGCACGGTCATGCGGCCGAAGGTCGACGGCGCCCTCGTGCTCGACGACGTGTTCCCGCCCGGGGACCTGGAGTTCTGCGTGTACTTCTCGTCCGTCGGCCTCCTGCTCGGGCTGACCGGGCAGACCAGCTACGCCGCCGCGAACTCGTTCCTCGACGCCCTGGCCCGGCGCCGGCGGGCGAACGGTGGTGCCGAGACTGTCAGCCTGGGCTGGACGTCGTGGCGCGCGATGGGCATGGCGGACAGCACGGCCGTCGCGGAGGAGCTCGCGGGCCTCGGCGCAGGGGACATCTCGCGGGACGAGGCGTTCCGGTCCTGGGACACCGTGTTCCGCAGCGGCGAGGCCCACGCGGCGGTGGTGCGGGTGCTCGAGGTGACGGCCGGCGGACCGGCTGTCCTGCGCGGCCTGGCTGCCGAGCCCTCGGCGACAAGCGACGACGCGGGCAGCGGCCTGCGGGACCTCGCCGGCGACGACCTCGTGTCGGCCTTGACGGCGCTGGTCGTCGCGGAGACCGCGCAGCAGACCGGCCAGGACCCCGCCGGCCTCGACGCGCGCAGCTCGTTCACGGAGCTGGGTCTCGACTCGGTCATGACCATGGCCGTCCGTCGTCGCCTGCAGAAGGTCCTGGGCCTCAAGCTGCCGGCGGCAGTCATGTGGGACCACCCCGACGTCGGCTCGTTCGCGGGCCACCTGGCCGGGCGGCTCCAGGACGACGCACGCGTCCCCGTCGCCTGAGCCGGAGGTGCAGCGCAGGGTGAGGGCCGAGGAACGAGGCACTCGCCCGGTGCGGAACCGCAGGCTCAGGCGATCGACAACGTCGCCTGAGCCGGAGGTGCAGCGCAGGGTGAGGGCCGAGGAACGAGGCACTCGCCCGGTGCGGAACCGCAGGCTCAGGCGATCGACAACGTCGCCTGAGCCGTCCCGGCACGAACGACCGCACCGGGGCCGGGAGATGAGGCACGACCGAGAGGACTCTTCGTGACGGAACAGACAGCGTCGACCGTCCTTCGTGACGGCGTCACGCCCTGGCCCGACGACGTCGCCGACGTCTACCGTTCGGCGGGGTGCTGGCGCGACCGGCCGCTCGGCGACCTGGTGTGGGAGTGGGCGGAGGCCCGGCCCGACCAGATCGCCGTGATCGACGGGCCGACCCGGTTCACGTACGCGGAGCTGGCGCGCCGGGCCGACCGCGCGGCGGTCATGCTCCGCGACCGGGGGCTCGGCCGGGGGTCGGTCGTCCTGGTCGCGCTCCCCAACGGCTGGGAGCTCGTGGTGCTCCTGCTCGGGTGCCTGCGGGCCGGGGTCGCACCCGTGATGATGCTCCCGGCGCACCGGGACCACGAGCTCGCGGCCATCGGCAGGCTGACCGGCGCGGAGGCCATCGCGGTCCCGGACACGTTCCGCGGGCACGACCACCAGGCCATGGCGGAGCGGGTCCGCGAGCTGGTCCCCTTGCTGCGCGAGGTGATCGTCCGCGGGGACGACGTCCGCGAGGGGTCGGTGGACCTGCGGTCGGCCGTCGCGGAGCCGGCGGACGACGACCAGGTGCACGAGCGCCGGTCGCTCCTGGACGGCACGCCGCCGTCGGCGTCCGACGTCGCGGTCTTCCTGCTGTCCGGCGGGACGACCGGGCTGTCGAAGGTGATCGCGCGCACCCACAACGACTACGAGTACAACGCGCGTCGCAGCGCAGAGGTGTGCGGGTTCGGCCCGGGCACCGTCTACCTCGCCGCGCTGCCGGCCGGCCACAACTTCCCGCTGGCGAGCCCGGGCATCCTCGGGACGCTCATGGTGGGCGGGACCGTCGCGCTGGTGCCGTCGCCCGCGCCGGCCCGCGTGCTCGGGGTGATCGCCAGGGAGCGTGTCACGGTCGTCGCGGCCGTCCCCGCCGTCCTGAGCCGGTGGGTGGCGGCCGCCGAGGGGGGCGACGCCGACCTCGCGAGCCTCGAGATCGTCCAGGTGGGCGGGTCCCTGTTCGCCCCGGAGGCCTACCGCCGGGCCGTGGACGTGCTCGGGTGCCGTGTCCAGCAGGTGTACGGGATGGCCGAGGGTCTGCTCTGCTACGTCCGGGAGACGGATCCGGACGACGTCGCTGCCGTCACGCAGGGGCGGCCGATCAGCGAGCACGACGAGCTCCGCATCGTCGACCCGGACGGCGCGGAGGTGCCGCCCGGGGAGGCCGGTGAGCTGCTCGTGCGCGGCCCGTACACCCCGCGGGGCTACTTCCGGGCGCCCGAGCAGAACGCGGAGGCGTTCGCCGACGGCTGGTACCGCACGGGTGACCTGGTGACACGGCACCCGAGCGGCAACCTCGTCGTCGTCGGCCGGACGAAGGACGTCGTCAACAGGGGAGGCGAGAAGGTCTCCGCGGACGAGGTCGAACGCCTCGTCCAGGCCCTGGACGCCGTGGCCGAGGTGGCGGTGATCCCCGCCCCCGACCCGGATCTGGGCGAACGCGTGTGCGTGTGCGTGGTGCCCGCGGGCGGCCGGACGGTCACCCTGCCGGACATCCGGCGCGAGCTCACCGCCGCGGGCGTCGCCGAGTACAAGATCCCCGAGCAGCTCCTCGTCCTGGACGAGATGCCGCAGACCTCGGTCGGTAAGACCGACAAGACCGCATTGTCCCGTATTGTCAGGTCCCGGCTCGGCCGCGTCTGACCAGGACGGACGGACCAAGGAGGACGACACCCATGCCCGGAAATCTCACCCTGGCACGCGCCGACGACGATCTGCGCCGCCCGCCCACCACGTCGTGGCTGGTGGAGGCGACACGGACGGTCAGCTACACGATCTCGGTCTCCCGAGACGTGTTCTCCCCCGACAACCCCTCGCTCGCGGACGCCGGGACGGCCGGAGCCGACAACACCCGGCGCCGGTTCGTGGTCATCGACAAGACGGTGCACGAGATCTACGGCGGGCTCCTGGACAGCTACCTGCGTCATCACGACATGACCGCGCAGCTCTGCGTACTCGACGCGGACGAGCAGCAGAAGTCCATGGAGTCCGTCATGGAGGTCGTGCGCGGGCTCGACGAGTTCGGCGTCGACCGGCGGCGCGAGCCGATCATCGCGATCGGCGGTGGCGTCGTTCTCGACATCGTGGGGCTGGCCAGCAGCCTCTACCGTCGCCACACGCCGTACGTCCGCGTGCCGACCACACTCATCGGTCTCGTCGATGCCGGCGTCGGGGTCAAGACAGGCGTGAACTTCAATGGTCACAAGAACCGGCTGGGAACCTACGAGGCTCCGGCGACCGCCCTGCTCGACCGCAACTTCCTCAGGTCCCTGGACCGGAGGAACATGTCGAACGGTCTCGCCGAGATCCTGAAGATCGCCCTCATCAAGGACCGGGAGCTCTTCGAACGCCTCGAGGGGTTCGGCGGCCCGTTGCTCGACGAGCGCATGCAGGGCGCCACGCCCGAGACCGAGGCGGCGGCGCGCGACGTGCTGCGGCGCGCCGTGCACGGGATGCTGGAGGAGCTCCAGCCGAACCTCTGGGAGGGCCGCCTGGAACGGCTCGTCGACTACGGTCACTCGTTCAGCCCCTCCATCGAGATGGCGGGACTCCCGGAGCTGCTGCACGGCGAGGCCGTGTGCATCGACATGGCGATGACGACGCACATCGCCCACCGGCGCGGCATGGTCACGGACGCGGAGCTGAGCCGGGTCATCGACGTCATGCACGTGCTCGGCCTCCCCGTGCACCACGCGGGCTGCACCCCCGAGCTGCTGGTCAAGGCCCTCGTCGACACGACGAGGCACCGGGACGGCCTGCAGCGCCTCCCGCTGCCGGTGGGGATCGGCGACGCCGCGTTCGTGAACGACGTCAGCGCCGAGGAGCTGCGGCTCGCCGCCGAGGCGGTCGCCGAGGTGGCCCGCGCCGTCCCGAGCGGGGCCGAGTGAGCGACCGGACGCAGGGCACCTGGCCCACCGGGACGATGACCGCCGCGCGGATCACGTCGGTCGGCACCGTCGAGGCCTGCACGGTGCCCGTACCGGACCCGCAACCCGGGTACGTGCTGGTCCGGGTCGAGCTGGTCGGCCTTTGCGGCACGGACCTGGAGCTGCTCCACGGCGAGGCGACGTACATCACCGACGGCCGGATCGCGCTGCCCTGGACGTTCGGCCACGAGTGGACCGGGACGGTTCTCGCGACCTCCGGGGAGACCCAGGACATCCGCCCCGGGCTGCGGGTGGTGGGACAGACCATGGTCCCCTGCCTGACGTGCGCGAGCTGCCGCTCGGGGCAGCGCTCCCTGTGTCTCCGCATGCGGGAGATCGGCCTGTACGGGCTCGACGGCGCCGCGGCCGAGTACGTCAGCGTGCCCTGCCACGCTCTCGTGCCCGTGCCGGACTCCGTCGGGGACAACGCCGCGGTCCTGGTCGAGCCGGCGGTGACGGTCGCCAGGGCGCTCGCGGACACGCACTGCTCGCTCGCCGACTCCGTGGCGGTGGTGGGCACCGGGACCATCGGCCTGCTCGCGGTCATGCTGGCTCGCGCGATGGCGAGCGAGGTGGTCGCGGTCGGGGTCGACCCCGCCGGGCTGGACCTCGCCCTCGAGCTGGGGGCCGACCGCGCGCTGCTGAACGGCGAGGCGCCCTCCGCCGAGTTCTCGCTCGTGGTCGAGGCCTCGGGCAGCCCGTCCGGCTTCCTCGAGGCGGTCCGGCTCGCGCGGACCGGTGGGCGCATCGCGGCCGTCGGGGTGGTCAGCGGCGGCCTGTCGGCCTTTCCCGCGGGGGAGATCACGCTGCGGGGGCTGACCCTGCACGGCATCCGGCATGGGCTCGACCACTACGACCAGACGCTGAAGATGTTCGCCGACGGGCTGCTCCGCGCTGATCCGCTCATCCACAGCACTCATCCCCTGAGCCGGCCGGGCGAGGCGTTCGACGCCCTCACGCACCGGCAGTCGGGCCGCCCCAAGGTCCTGCTGTCCGCCCGAGCCTGACGATCGACGAACCAGGAGGCAACGCCTTGCGACACGACGACATCTACATCGCGGGAACCGGATCATACTTCCCGAAGGCGGTCCCCGTGGACGACGCGATCGTCAGCGGGAGGTACGACGAGGTCGCGCGGCGCGCCTCCGGGCAGAGGTGGGTGACGATCGCCGGCGACGGGGACAGCCAGCCCGAGATGGCCGTCCGAGCTGGCCGGAGCGCGCTCGCGCGCTCGTCGCACGAGGCGGGCAGCGTCGGTCTGCTCCTGCACGCTGTGGCCGTCTACTCGGGGCTCGACGGCTGGAACTCCGCCTCGTACCTGCAGAACGAGATCCTGGACGGCGCCGGCATCGCGTTCGAGGTGCGCCAGGTGTCCAACGGGGCCGTCGGGGCCGTCGAGCTGGCGGTGCCGTTCCTCCGGGCCCCCGGGGGCCCCGACGCCGCCCTCATCACGGCGGCCGAGCGCTTCGCCGAGCCTGCCTGGGACCGGTGGCGGGCGGACGCCGGCCTGGTCTTCGGCGACGGCGCCAGCGCCATGCTGCTCTCGACAAGGTCGGGCTTCGCGCGGCTCCTGTCCAGCGCCACCGAGAGCGCCGCAGAGCTCGAGGGGCTCCACCGCGGCGACGCGCCGTTCCTGCCCTGCCCGGACCCGGCCGCCTACCCGCTGGACCTGCACTCGCGGGCGATGGAGTTCACGGACCGCATGGAGCTGGAGGAGATCCGGGAGATCGGCCGGCGGGGACTGCGGAGGGCGGCGGAGAGGGCTGCCACCGACGCCGGGATGGCGGTGGGTGACGCGTCGGTCTACGTGGTGCCGAACTTCGGGGCCGCCCTGCTCCGCAGCCAGGTGCTGGACCCGCTCGGCGTCCCGCTCGAGCGGACGACCCACTCCTGGGGGGCCGAGATCGGGCACGTCGGCGCGTCGGACCAGTTCGGGGCGCTGAACCACCTGGTGGAGCAGAAGCAGGTCGCGCCGGGCGACCGCGTCATGGTCATCGGCGTGGGAGGCGGCTTCAACTGGACGTGCCTGGTGCTGGAGATCACCGGCCTGCCCGCGTGGTGACGCCCCGGCGGGCCCGAGCGTCTCGGCCCTTGGCGGGCGCTCGAACCCTCCTTGACCGTGGTCCGGGATGCTCCGACCTGACCGGTTCGTCCCTATGGAGTGAGGCAGTGGCATGAGCAAGACCACACGTCGTGGATTCCTGATGGGTGCGGGCGGCGCGGTCCTGGGCGGAGCGGCGCTGGCCGCTCCCGCCCCGGCCGTCGCCTCCGTCGCCCGCCCGAAGCCCGCGGGGGGCGCCGTCGTCGTGGTGCCGGGTGACGTGCGGTACCCGGGCCTCGTCCGCGGAGCGAACCAGCGCTTCGTCGGCTCGCCGGGCCGCGTCGTGATCCCTGGTCGGGCCGACGACGTCGTGCAGCTCGTCGGGGAGGCCGTGAGCGGCGGGCGGCGGGTCGGCGTGCGCAGCGGCGGGCACTGCTACGAGAGCTTCGTGGCGAATGACGAGGTCAGGGACCTCGTCGACATGTCCCGGATGTGCGCGGTCGGCTACGACCAGGACCACGGCGCGTTCTCGGTCGGGGCCGGCGCCACCCTCGGCACCACGTACCGGTCCCTGTTCACCGGGTGGGGCCTGGCCGTCCCCGCGGGATCGTGCCCCTCCGTCGGCGTCGGCGGTTTCGTGCCCAACGGCGGCTACGGTCCGCTCTCCCGCCGGCACGGCCTGACGGCGGACCACCTGTACGGCGTCGAGCTGGTCGTCGTCGACGCCTCGGGCACCCCGCGCGTGGTCCTCGCGACGCGCGACGACTCCGGCGCCCTCGGGGACCTGTGGTGGGCGCACACCGGCGCGGGCGGCGGGAGCCTCGGCATCGCCACGCGGTACCTGTTCCGTTCCCCGGCCGGCTCGGCCAAGCCCCTGCCGGAGCCGCCCGCCGAGGTCCTGCTGCGGACCGTGGTGTGGCCGTGGAGCACCCTCGACGAAGGCGCGTTCGTCCGGCTCGTGACGAACTTCGGTGCCTGGCACGAGGCGAACAGCGCTCCCGGCTCGCCCGGGTGCGACCTGTTCGCCCAGCTGAAGCTCCTCAGCTCGAACGCCGGGGTCGTGGCGATGTCGGTCCAGGTGGACGCCGGGGTCAGCGGGGCGGAGGACCTCCTCGACCGCTTCGTCGCCGAGGTCTCGGCGGGCGTCGGGACGCCGGTGGGCGCCCCGGCGATGCGCCGCCCCTGGCACCACGCCCTCCAGTGGGACGGGTTCAACCCGTCGAACCCGACGGTCATGCGCTTCAAGATCAAGTCGGCGTACATGCGGTCGGGCTTCCCGCCCGAGCAGGCGACGGCGCTCTGGCGGAACCTGTCCGTGCCCGGACCGGCGGCCGGCACCACGCTGGTGTCGATCTCGTCGTACGGCGGCCGCATCAACGCCGTCGACCCCTCGAGCACGGCCACGGTCGCGCGCGACTCGATCATGAAGCTCCAGTACATCGGCCTCTGGGAGCGGGGGGCCGACGACGCCGCACTCCTCGACCGGGTGCGGACCACCTACGCGGACGTGTACTCCGCGACCGGAGGTGTGCCGGTCTCCGACGACGTCACGGACGGCTGCTACATCGGGTACGCCGACGCCGACCTGAACGACCCGACCTGGAACACCTCCGGCGTCCCGTGGCACTCCCTCTACTTCGGGAGCAACTACGGGCGCCTCCAGCGGGCCAAGCGGGCGTGGGACCCGCGCGACGTGTTCCGGCACGCGCAGTCGATCCGGCTCTGATCGACGGCGGCGCTCCGCTGCCCGTTGGACGGGTCTTGGTCAGGACTTGGACGGTCCCGCCGAGACTGGGTCGCGCGAGGCAGCAGCGCGCTGCCGCGCTGCGCGGACCTGGTGGTCCGCCTCGAACTCACACGCTGACAGGGAGACTCCACACGATGGAACTCGAAGGCAAGAACGCGCTCGTCACCGCAGGCTCGCGAGGCATCGGCCGGGCGATCGCCCTGGCGCTCGGCGAGCGCGGGGCCAACGTCGTGGTCAACTACAACACGAGCCCCGACGCGGCGACCGAGGTCGTCGAGGCCATCACTGCCCGGGGCGGCAAGGCCGCCGCCATCCAGGCCGACCTCGGTGTCACCGAGGACGTCGCCCGCCTCTTCAAGGAGGCCGAGCAGGCGCTCGGCGGGCTCGACATCGTCGTCAACAACGTCGGCATCAACCTGGTGGCGCCGCTCGCGGAGACCGACGAGGACGAGTTCGACCGGACCGTTGCCGTGAACTTCAAGGGCTCGTTCCTCGTCATGAAGCACGCCGCCAAGCTGGTGTCCGACAACGGCCGGATCATCAACATCTCGACGGGGAACACCCGGGTGACGATGCCGATGATCGGGGTGTACGCGGGGACGAAGGCCGCTGTGGAGCAGATGACGTTCTCGCTCGCCAAAGAGGTCGGTTCCCGGGGCATCACCGTCAACGCGGTGCTGCCGGGCCTCACCGACACGGAGGGCCTGCGCCCGGAGATCCGGGAGCACGCGGGCCCGATCGTCGGCATGACGCCGCTCGGCCGGATGGGGCAGCCGGAGGACATCGCGGAGGTCGTCGCCTTCCTCGCGTCCGAGAAGGCCCGCTGGGTGACGGGCCAGGCGATCAGCGCCTCGGGCGGTCTGTCCTGACCGTCGGGTCCTGACGCTCCCCCGCGAGGGCTGCCCGTCCCCGACGACATCGCCGGGGACGGGCGCCCGTGTGCGGGCCGACCGATCTCCGAGGGGAGACCACCATGAACCGAGCCGTAGTCGTCCTGATGTTCTGCCTGTTCAGCGTCGGGAGCGCCGAGTTCGTCATCGCCGGCCTGCTGCCCGGGATCGCCGGCGAGCTGGGTGTGTCGATCTCCGCGGCGGGGATGCTCGTCAGCGTCTATGCGCTGACCGTCGTCATCGCGGGACCGGCACTCACGCTGCTCACGAGCGGCCTGCGGCGCAAGCCCGTGATGGTCGGGCTCATGGCCCTGTTCGCGGTGAGCAACCTCGTCGCCGCGCTCGCCCCGGACTACGCCGCCCTCATGGCGGCGCGCGTCCTGAGCGCCCTCGCGCACTGCACCTTCTTCGCCTTGTCGCTCGTCGTCGCCACGAGCACCGCCCCGCCCGGACGGCAGGGCTCGGTGATCGCCCGGCTGGCGATCGGGCTGAACATGGCCAACGTCCTGGGCGTGCCCCTCGGCGCGCTGCTGGGCACCGAGCTCGGCTGGCGAGCCGTGTTCTGGGTGCTGGCGGCGTGCGGGACAGTGTCCGCGTGGCTCGTGGCTGCGCTCGTCCCGGCCGACCGGGAGGTGGACCAGCCGGCCGGCGCCCTGGCCGAGATCCGCGCGCTCGGCCGCGGCCGCGTCGTGGCAGCCATCGGCGTCAGCGCGCTCGGGTGCGGCGGCACCTTCGCCGCCTATACCTACATCGCGCCGCTGCTGGAGGACGTGAGCGGCTTCGACGGCGGCTCCATCGGGCCACTGCTCCTCGTGTTCGGCGTGGGGACCTTCGCCGGGAGCCTCGTCGGCGGCAAGTGGGTCGACCGTTCCCTCATGCCCGCCCTGTGCGGGACGCTCGGCGCCCTGGCCCTGGTGCTGGCGGCATACTCCGTCATGGCCGCGCACCCGTGGACCTCCGTCGTCGGCCTCGCCCTGTTCGGGGCGGCCTTCGGGGCGATCCTGCCCGGGCTCCAGGCCAGGGTGATGTCCGTGTCGGGCATCAAGGCGCCCACGCTCGCGCTCGCCGTGAACATCGCGGCGATGAACATCGGGATCACGCTGGGCTCGTTGCTGGGCGGGCAGGTGCTCGAGGCCGGTCTCGGCCTGCAGGCCGTGGTCCTGGCGGGGGCGGGGGTCGCGGCACTGGGCTTCCTGCTCGCCGGGGTGGAGCTCGTACGCGACCGGAGCCAGGCCGAGCCGGCCACCACACCAGCGGCCTAGGAGGAACGCCGGATGCACGACGTCGCTCGCGCACGAGCCGGGAGGACGACCAGCTGGTCCGCCGCGGGACTCCTCTGCGACATGGACGGGACCCTCGTCGACTCGGCGGCGGTCATCGACGAGGCGTGGACGGAGGTCGCCGTCCGCCACGACCTGCCACGGTCCGAGGTGCTCGCGGCGCTCCCGGGGCGTACCGCCCGCGACATCCTGGCGCTCTTCCTGAGCGACGCGGCGATGATCGCCGAGGAGGTCGCCCGGGTGGAGCGCCGCCAGCTGGTTGCGGCCGGGGTGCGGGAGATCCCGGGCGCGCGCCGGCTGCTCTCGGCCCTTCACCCCGACCGGTGGGCCGTCGTCACCGCCGCGCCCGAGTCCGTCGCGCGGGCGCGCCTCGACGCTGCGGGCCTTCCTGCGCCGGGGGTGCTCGTCGCCGCCGGGTCGGTGACGCACGGCAAGCCGAGCCCCGAGGGTTTCCTGCTGGCCGCGGAGCGCCTCGGTCTTCCCGGCGGGCGGTGCGTCGTGCTCGAGGACTCCGCCGTCGGCGTGACGGCCGGGCACGCTGCTGGGGCGAGGGTGGTGGGAGTCGGGCCCGGCGCGCACGAGGCCGACGCCCGCGTGCCGGACCTGCGCTCCTTCACCGACATCGACGTCACGGGAGAGGTGATCCGGTGGAGCCTCGCGGAGATCTGACGCCTCTCGTACGGATCGACGTGGGCGGCACGTGGGTCAGGATCGACTCCGACGGCGCGCTCCGGCGGACGCCTGCCCCCAGCCGGATCAACCATCCCGACGTCCCCGCCCCGGCGCTCGTGGACCGGCTGCTGGACCAGCTGGTCTCGGCCGCGCCGGACACCGGCCGGGTGGTGGTGTCGCTCGGGGCGGCGACCGACGACGTCACAGGAACCGTCAGGGGTTCCGGGCCGCTGTGGGGCGACTGGCGGATGGACCGGGACCTCGTCGGCGAGCTCCGGCGCGCCCGGCCCGGGGTGGAGTGGCATGTCTTCAACGACGTCACGTGCGGTCTCGCCGACTTCGCGGAGTCGGTGGCGCACGAGTCCCCCGCCTCGGTCGGCTACCTCACGATCAGCAGCGGGATCGGGCTCAAGATCGCCGACCTCGGCACCCGCACGGTCAAGGTCGACGACGACGGCCTGCAGGGCGAGGTGGGCCACCTGCCCGCCGTGCTCCCGCTCGAGCAGGCCCACCTCGGCCGGCTGCCCTGCGAGTGCGGGGGCTCCGGGCACCTGGCGTCGATCGGCTCCGGACCGGGCATCGCTCGCGTGGCCGCCGCCCTGGGCGTCGGCCGCTACAGCACCGACTGGTTCCGCGACGCGCTCGCCGCCGGGGACGAGGAGGCCGGGACGCTCCTGGCGACCGTCACACGGCCAGTCGCGGAGCTCCTGCGCACGATCTGGGTGACCCAGCCCTGGATGGCGGTCGTGGGGATCGGTGGCGGCGTCGTCGAGGGCGTCGGCGCGGCCTACCGGTCAGCGCTCCTCACCCACCTCCGGGACGCCGGCGGCTATGCCGCCGGTTCGCCTGACGCGTGGGAACGCCGGGTCCGGCTGCTCGACAGACCAGGCGTGGACGTCCTGCGGGGGGCGCAGCTCCTCGCCGAGCGATCACTCGTCGTGACCAGGGCCCAGGAGGTCGTCAGCACTCCATGATCAGCAACCGCGCCATCCGGCGCTCCCAGGGCGCAAGCTCCGTCGTCGAGCAGACAGTGCCCGTACCCCGGCCCGGGGAGGTTGTCCTGGCGCCCGAGGCCGTCAGCCTGTGCGGCACCGACCTCCAGATGCTGCGTGGCATCCGCGACGACCCCTCCCCCGTGCTCGGCCACGAGGGCGCGTGCCGCGTGGTCGACGTCGGCGACGGGGTCTCCGACGTCGCCGTCGGCGACCGGGTCATGGTGAACCCGACCCACCCCGGCGACCCGTCCTTCCTGCTCGGGCACAACGTGGACGGGCTGTTCCAGCAGCGCGTCCGCATCGCCCGGTCGGCGGTCACGTCGGGGCTCCTCGTGCCCCTCGACGAGAGCCTGGACTCCGTCACGGCGACTCTCGTCGAGCCGCTCGCGATCACCGACTACGCCCTGGACTGCCTCGCCGGCTCCTTCGAGGGCGCCCCCGGGACGGGCACCACCCTCGCCGTACTCGGCGACGGCCTCGTCGGGAACCTCGCGTCGCTCCGGGCGGTCCTGCAGGGCCGCTGGTCCCGGGTCGTGCTCGCGCACACGTCGCGGGCCGGGATGGAGTGGTCCGCGGCCGCTTGGGCACAGCACGACATCGAGCACGTGCTGGTCGACCACCTGCCGGCCGCCGTCCGGGGCGAGCGGCTCGACGCGGTCGTCGCCACGCACCGCGACCGGACCGTGGAGATGGTGGACCTGCTGGCCGGACCGCTCGGCGACGAGGCCGTCGCCGTCCACGTGTCCGGCGGTGTCCCGGCCGTGGCCCACCCCCGGCACCTGCTGGGCGTCGACCTCGGCGGCGTCCGTGCCGCGAACACCGGCGGTCCGTGGCCGCCCCGCCGGGTCGTGTGGAGCCAGGGCGCCCGGCAGGTCCAGGTCACCGGGAACCGCGGCGTGACCAGCGCGGCCCTGAGCAAGGCCGCGGCCGACGTCGCGAGCCTGGGCGCCGCCGTCGTCCCGCTCATCACGCACCGCACCGACCTGCAGGGCGGGGCCGACCTGATGAACCGCATGGTCTCCGCAGGATCCCGCCACATCGACGGCCGGCTCGTGGTCCGCCTGGTCGTCACGATCAACCCCGAGCTCATGATCTCCGGGGTTCCCGCGTCCGCGACCGAAGAACAGGGTGGAAGAAGCTGATGGTAGAGACTGCGCTCGTCACCGGTGCCAGCTCGGGGATCGGGAGGTCGACGGCGCTGGCGCTCGCGTTGGCCGGGTACCGCGTCCTCGTCGGTCACGGCAGCAACAGACGAGCGGCCGACGAGGTCGCCGCCCTCATCACCGACCGGTACGAGCACACCGCCGTCGCCGTGCACGTCCCCCTCGATCAGCCCGAGGCCACGCAGGAGGTCGCCCGGCGCCTCATCGGCGAGCACGGGCCGGTCCACGTCCTGGTGAACAACGCCGGCGTCAACCGGCGCGCGGCGTTCCTCGAGGAGGAGCTGGCCGACTGGCAGCGGGTCCTGAACGTGGACCTGGCCAGCCCGTTCGTCCTCGCGCAGCAGGTCGCGCGACAGATGGTGGACGCCTCGATCCGGGGGCGGATCGTCAACGTCACCAGCGTCCACGAGCGGATCCCGATCACGGGCGGCAGCACCTACTGCGTCGCGAAGAGCGGGCTCGGGATGCTGACCAAGGTCATGGCGCTCGAGCTGGGCCGGCACGGGATCGCCGTGAACTCGGTCGCGCCGGGAGAGACGGCGACGCCCATGAACGGCCACCCGGAGGGTCGCGACCCGCGCGAGGTCGCCCGCCCCGCGCTCCCCGCCGGGCGGCCCGGCGACCCGGACGAGGTCGCCGCCCTCATCGCGTTCCTGTGCTCACCCGCTGCCGGTTACATCACCGGCCAGGCTTTCGTCATCGACGGCGGCCTGGAGCTCGTCGCGGCCGACGCCAACGTGGCGTCCGTCCCCCTGCCCCCTCTCGCGACCGGCTGAGGCAGGGCCGTCAGCGGCCTGGTCCACCGGGCGCCGTGAGCCGTCCACTGGCGTACGTCAGCCGGCACGGGAGAGCGGGGCGGCTCGCCGCGCGACAGGGCGTGGAGCCGGATCAGCTCCGGGAACCGGTACGACGTCCCGCCGTCCGGGCGCGTGTCCACGATCGTCAGCAGGTTCGCGTCGACGAGCTCGGCCACGGGACACTCGGCGCTCGCGACGCTGGTGCCGAGGGCGTCGGCGACGTCCTGCAGGGTGAAACCGGCCCGCCTGATGGTACTCATCCGCCAGAAGGCCCACCGGTACGCCGGCGCGAGGCGGAGGTAGGCGTCCTCGAACGACGCGCCCGGGTCGAGGCGTCTCGTGACGAGCTCCTGCAGCCGGTGCTCTCCGTCGCGCATGCGGGTCACCAGCTCTTCCACCGTCCACGCCGGGCGCGCGGACAGCTTCTCGGCTGCCGCCCGGATCGCGAGGGGGAGGTTGTCGGAGAGCTCGACCAACCGGGCTGCCGCGTCCGGCTCGCGGGCGACCCTCGCGTCGCCCGTGACCCGGCGCAGCAGCCTGACGCCGTCGGCGGTCGGGAGCGGGCCGACCCTCACCACCGACGCGCCGGCCAGACCCGGTAGGCCGACCCGGGTGGTGATGAGAGCGGCGCAGCCGGGCCCCGCCGGGATCAGGTGGGCGAGGGTCTCGACGTGCACCGCGTCGTCGAGGACGACCAGCAGCCGACGCTCGGCCGTCCAGCTCCGGTACAGGCTCGTGCGCTCGGACAACCTGTCGGGGATCTGCGCGGGAGGCACGCCGAGCGCGCGGAGGAAGTGCTCGAGCACGTCGAAGGGGTCGACCACCGCGCCGAGGCCGGCGAAGAGCTGGCCGTCGGGGAACTCCGGCCGCAGCGCGTGACCGGCGTGGACCGCGAGCGCGGTCTTGCCGACGCCTGCCGTCCCCGCGAGGACCACGACCTGGGGTGCGGTCCCGCCCGCCTGACGGCAGAGCCCCATCACCTCGTTCCGTTCACGCCCGCGGCCCACGATGTCCGCGCTGTCCGGGGGCAGCTGTGCGGGAGTGACGGCCACCGGCCACACCGCCGGCCGCGGCGTGCCCGTCGTCGTCGCCGGCGTGTGCTCGAGGGTTCCCTCGATGATCGCCTTCTGGAGCGCGGTCAGCCGTGCTGACGGGTCCAGGCCGAGCGTCTCGACCATGCGGTCGCGCAGGCCCGTGAAGACGGTGAGCGCGCCGTTCCGGTCGCCGGTCGCGCTGAGGGCCGTCATGAGCTGGGCGTGGAAACCTTCGTGCAGGGGGTTGGCGGCGGCGAGCTTCTCCAGCTCCGGGAGGAGCTCCCGGTACTCGCCGAGGTCGAGGGCGACGTCGATCAGCTGCTCCTGCAGCCTGATCCGGTCGGACTCGATCTGGGCGACGTGCGGCTCCAGCAACGACCCGAGGTGGACGTCGGTGAGCATCGGCCCTCGCCACAGGTCCAGGGCCTCTCGCCACAGCTCGAGCGCGCGCACAGGGTCGCCCCCACGGACCTCGGCGCGGCCCCGCTGGACGGCGTCCTTGAACTCCCAGAGGTCGAGCTCCCCGGGCTCGACGCAGAGCCTGTACCCGAGGGGGGACGACTCGATCCTGCTGGTCCTCGCGTCCGGGCGGTCCAGGTGCTTCCGCAGCTGGTAGATGTACGTCTGGACCGTCTTCCGTGCCAGCTTGGGAGGGTGCGACCCCCACAGCTCGTCGACCAGCGAGCTCACAGTGACGGTCTGGTTGTGGCTGAGCAGCAGCATGGCGAGGACCCGCCGCGGCATGGCCGCCGACATCGTCCCGCCTTCGACCGCCCCCTCGACCTCCAGAGGCCCAAGTATCCGGAATCGCATGGTGCCCTCCCACGGGTTTGTGGACGATGCACCCACAGAACCGCCGCGGTCAGGCCGCCAGCATGGCCGGCCTCGGCAGTCCGACGCCTGTTGAGGCGAAGGTGGGTGGAGCGCGACTGCCGTGGCGGCTCGATCCACGATAAGCAGCAAAGGCGCTGACCTGCAATGACATCCGGGGGTGGGTTCCGGGGAGGGCGTTCGCCGCGCAGGACCGCCGGCGCCGTCGCGCGGGTGTACAACTGCGCACTCACGGCAGGTCAGGACCCGCATCCTGCTGCCCTGACGTGACCGAACGCCACCCATCGCCGGAAGTGCGACAGAGCCCAGACGGACAAGCCCGACGGCTCCGCCGCCACCTTGTGACAGTCCTGTCCATACTTCCCATACTGGACACCGCGCAACGGAGAGCAAGTCCATAGGGTTCCGACGGTTGCGGGCTTCCGCGGCTGGATCCGTGGGGAGTTTGGAGGCAGCTCCCGGTGCACGCACAAGGGGACATGCGTGTGATCGTGCGCTCGCGTGGTCAGGGCACGCTGCGCATCGACGGCGTCCCGTACCGCGAGGTCTCGGTCAGGTACCCACACGAGTGGCAGCGTTGGGGTTTCACGATGCCACCCCGTCAGATCCTCCTTCTGGCGGCCCCGTGAGACCGATCGACCCACGAGACGTTCTTCCGAGAAGTGTTTGCTGGCGGCACACCTTGGAACCGCTGACCGAGACGCTTCACCCTTCGGAAGCCGCCTACCTCGCCCGCGCCGTGGAGAGTCGTCGCCAGCAGTTCACGTCGGTGCGTGCGTGTGCACGCACCGTGCTGGCGCAGATGGGTATCAACCGGCCGCCGATGGTGCCGGGCATGGCGGGGCGGCCACCCTGGCCCCCGGGCGTCGTCGGGTCGATGACGCACACCGACGGATTCTGCGCGGCCGCTGCCTCCAGCTCGCTGGACGCACGGTCGATCGGGATCGACGCCGAACCCATCGAGCCACTGCCCGACGGCGTCCTTGCGCTGGTCGCGCTTCCGTCGGAGCTCACGCACCTGCGCGTCCTGGCCGCTGGGCGGGTGTCAACCGCGTGGGACCGGCTTCTGTTCAGTGCCAAGGAGAGCGTCTACAAGGCGTGGTATCCCGTCGTGGGCTCGTGGCTCGAATTTGAGGACATCCGGCTACGCTTCGACCTCGCCGGAACATTCAGTGCGGAGCTTGTGAACCGGCGACATGGTTCGGACGAGACGGACCTCGTCTCTGCGATGCAGGGCCGTTGGCTTAGTACCCGGGCCCATGTCGTGACAGGTGTGTTCGTCCCAGCCTGACTGAGAGTTCATGGCCGAAGCCACTCGGACGGTCGTAGGTTCAAGTCCTACCGCGGGAGCTTTCTGGAGGCCCTGAAACCCTGGTTGACCTGGGGATTAGGGCCACGCTGGTTCCGGTGCGCAGCCCTGTGAGAAGGGTTACGCCGCACTTATGCCTCACTGTGATTCCGTTGCGACGCGTCGCAACCCCGCACGGAGGTCGGACGAGCGGGCGAGGTCAGACCGACCGGCGTCGAGAGGGGAGGGCCCTTATGCGGCGACCGCGGCGTGGGAAGTGGCCCAGTTGATGGCGTAGTCCGCGATCTCTTCCCAGCCCGGCTGGGAGACGAGGCGGTGCGTGCGGCCGTCGTACTCCTTGTACGCGACGACTGCGGGGCTGCTCGTCGAGGTGTACTTCTTGACGATCGCCCTGCCGATGGCCGACGGGACCACGTTGTCGATCTGCCCGGTGATCACCAGTAGCGGCGCGCGGTCGGCACGGGCGTAGTCGACGTGGGTGACGCCGCCCTTCTCGTTCAGCGTCGCGGCAACGCCCTCGAAGAAGACCCGGTTGTACGAGGGGACGGCGAACTGCTCCCAGAGGGCGTCCGACGCGGCGCGGGACAGGTCGTTGCCGAAGGTGAAGTGGAAGTGAGCCTTCGAGATCGGCTTGGCGCCGTTGCGGCCGAACGGGTTGGACAGGATCGGCAGGCCGGTGCGCAGCGTGGACGCCGGGAGGGTGGTGATGCCGGCGGTCTGGCCGGGTGCGACGCCCACGTAGGCGGCGCCGAGGCCGCGGTCGGCGAGCATCTGGGTGATGACGCCGCCGAACGAGTGGCCCATGATGATCGGCTTGACCGGGAGTGTGCGGATGATGCGCTCGTAGTGGTCGGCGATCTGCTTGAGGCCGATGCCCTTGAGCGGTTCGGGGTTGGAGCGGACGTCCTGGACGCTGCGGTCGTCGATGCCGGGCCAGCCCGGGACGATCACCTGGTGGCCTGCGGCGCGGAAGCGTTCGGCCCAGGTGTCCCAGCTCGCCGGGGTCATCCAGAGGCCGTGGATGAGGACGATCGGTAGCTTGCCGGAGATGGCGTCGGGGGTGGCGTTCATGGTGGGGCTCCTTCGGTTCGGTGGACCGGTGCCGGTCGGCCGTTAGGTAGAACGATCGTTCTTTCTCTGTTGTCCCCGAACGTACGCCCCGCACCGGGCGGGCGTCAACCCCTAAAGAGAAAGATCGTTCTATGCTGAATGGCATGGCACCCAGGACAGCCGCCTCCCGCGCCCCGCGAAAGACCGCCCAGGGAGGGTCGGAGGCACGCGAGCGGCTGCTGCGCACCGCGTCCGAGCTGTTCTACGCCGAGGGCATCCACGTGGTCGGCGTTGACCGGATAGTTGCCGTGGCCGGCGTCACGCGGGCCACGTTCTACCGGCACTTCCCGAGCAAGGAGGACCTGGTCGAGGCCTACCTCGGGGTAGAGGACGCGAACATCCGCGGCACGCTGGAGGGCGCGCACGGGGCGACCGACGACCCGGTGGAGCTGGTCGGACTGCTCATAGAAGGCATCGCCGAAGACGTCGCTCGCCACCACACCCGTGGCTGCCCGTTCATCAACGCCGCCGTCGAGTACGCGGACACGGGCAGCCGTGTCCGGCGCGCGGTCGACAAGCACCGCGCCTGGTTCCGCGGCTCGCTCGAGCACGTCCTCCGCTCGGCGGGCGCCGATGACCCGGTGACGAAGGCCGGGCAGCTCGTCCTGCTGCGCGACGCCGCCCTGGTCGGCGGCTACCTCGACGGGTGGGACAACGTGCGCGTTGCCTTCGTCAGCGCGGCCCGCCAGGCTGCGGGCCTGGACCCGAAGGCCCCTGGCTCCACCGGTTGAGGGCGGCGAGGGGGCGAGCCGTTGAGGGGTGGTGCTGGGCTGTTTGCAGGGGGTCCAAACGGGAGGTCGGGTCAGTGGCGTGCCAGTCGGCCCATGAGCTGGACGACCTGGCGGCGCGGGAGCAGCCTGCTGACCAGGGCGAGCGGGCGGCCGTTGGTGATCACTGACGGCGGCGCCGACCGGCGGCCCAGGGTGTCGAGGGTCGTCTTGACGACCGACTCGGGGGTGGCGCGCCGTGCGCCGTAGTCGGCCGTCTGGCTGCCGGCGGCGTCGAAGAACTCGGTCTGCATCGCGCCGGGGTTGACGGCCAGGACGCGCAGTCCGGTGCCGCGCGACTCCTCCCACAGTGATTCGGTGAAGCTGAGGACGAACGCCTTGGTGGCGCCGTAGACGCTCATGTAGGGGGTCGGCTGGAAGCCGAGCAGGCTCGCGACGTTGATCAGGAAGCCGGTGCCGGCCGAGGTCAGCGGGTCGATGTAGGCGCGGCTGAGGTCGACCAGGGAGCTGATGTTCAGCGCGATCATGCTCTGCAGGCGCTCAGGGTCCTCGTTCGTGAAGGCGTCGTGGGTGCCGAAGCCCGCGTTGTTGATCAGCGCGGTGGCGTGGATGCCGCGCGACTCGAGCTCGGCCCGGAGCGTGCGTCCGGCGTCGGGCCGGCCGAGGTCACGGGCGATGACGGCGACCTTGACGCCGTGGGCGCGGGTGAGCTCGGCGGCCAGGCTCTTGAGCCGGTCTGCCCGGCGGGCGACGAGCACGAGGTTCGAGCCGCGGCTCGCCAGCTGGCGTGCGAATTCTGCGCCGAGTCCGGAGCTGGCTCCGGTGACGATGGTGGTCTGGTTGCTGTAGTCGATGTTGGTCATGGGTGCACTCTAAGCACAGCGTTGCACGCAGTGCACGTTGCTACGCAGAATGCATCGCCGTACCATCGGTGAATGAACCGGAAGCAGACCCCTCTCCGGGAGCAGACCCGCAACGTGGTCCGCTCCCTGCTCGCCCAGACCGCCGTCGAGCTGTTCGCCGCCCAGGGGTACGACGACACGACGCTGGACGAGGTCGCCGCAGCAGCAGGCGTCTCCCGGCGGACGCTGTTCAACTACTTCCGCAACAAGGAAGATCTTGCGCTCAGCGGCCTGTCCGAACAGGGCGAGCTGATCGCCGCGAGCTTGGCCGAGCGCCCGGCCGACGAGGACCCCTGGACGTCACTACGCGCGGCATTCCAGGTGCTCGAGGAGATCGAGACCACGGCCGAGCGCCGGCTCGAGCTGATCACTCTCCTGTTCGGGAACGAGACCCTGCGTGCCGGCCACGCCGAGAAGCAAGCCCGCTGGCAAGACCTGCTCGCACCACTGATCGAGCCACGGCTGCCCGAATCCGACCGCCGGGCCCTTGAAGCGCGTACGATCGCGGCCGCGGCGATCGCGTGCCTGCAGGCGGCGAACGAGGAGTGGGTGCGCCTGAGCGGGCAGGTCGACCTGTTCGACCTCTACGACACAGCCGTGCGGGCCATCCACCGCACCTGAAACCACCCGCGCCCACCGGCACCCGGCGCAGGGACCGCTGCAGGGAGCGGGACCCGTCGTAACCGACGGTGAGTGGGTCGGTGATCTCGTCCTTTTCGCCCAGAAGGGCGGACAGGTCGCGCAGGTCGGAGGCGGACGAGGTCCACCCAGCGCGACCTTCACGATGAAGGAGTCCCAGATCGCCGTCGCGCTCTCCGCACCCCATTGATCGCGCGCCTGGGCGAGGGACTGGAACACCGGGATCGTGGCAGTGGACCATCGACAAGAGCCACCGACTCGCCCGCCGAACACAGTGGGCCTAACTTTGGACTTGCCGCCTGCCGGGGGGCGACGCCAGGAACTTGCGGAATCCGCGCAATGGTCGCGCGAGTCTGCCCGTTCTGGGCGCACGGCGAATGACGAGGGCGAGCTCGCAGCAAAACCGCACCGAAGGGTGGCGGCGGCGCGCGGACGCGCCAACGGCGGAACTCAAGGGCGGCGGGCGATCCATGACCGATATCGGCACCGGATTCATCAGGGGAATCGAGGCGTTCGGGAACTCGCGCCTCGGCGAGCTCTCCGGCACCACGTTCAAGGACACGGGGTCTTTCCTCGAGTCGCTGGTGACGAGCTTCTCCGCGGGCGAGATCAAGGACCGGTTCGACCAGCTGAAGGCTGACATCGAGGCGGCCAAACCGATCGTCCAGGCGATCGCGAAGCGCATCGAGAACCAGACCAAGACGATCAAGACGAACGTCGAGCAGTCGATCACCGACCTGCAGGACGACGATTTCAACGTTGACGTCGCCGGTCGCGTGGCGGTGCGCATCGGCACCGCGCTCGCGGCGATGGACCAGGCGTACACGATCATCGCCGAAGAAGTCGCGAAGAAGGCGGACGGCACGGTCGACGCGGCCGTCCGTGACGGGCTCATGGACCTCTGGAATCCGTGGGCGCAGCCGTGGAAGGACCTCGGCGAAGGCGCGGGGAACCTGCTGAACGCCTTCGGCTCGAGCGTGCTCGGCGTCGACGACCTCGTCGGCAAGCTCGGCGAGGTCCTCACGCTCGACCGCACCGGTGGGCAGTTCATACTCGTGGCGCTGCTCGACGACCTGCCGACCGCGAACCTCGGGGCGATGAAGCTCGACCAGGTGAAGTTCGAGGCGTTCCTCCAGTTCAGCGACCGGGAGGTCGCCAACCCGATCGAGACCGAGAAGCCGGAGCTGATCGAACGGAACGGCAAGTGGTTCCGCGGCGACGTCGCGATCCTCGGCGTCCGGCTGCGCACGCTGCTCGAGCCGGGCATCACGAACGACCCGTTGCTCAAGAAGGTCATGCCGGGCTCGTCGGACCCGAAGACGACCAGCCACACGGCCGTCTCGCTCGACACGGCGCAGGGGTTCTACCTCGGCGACGGCCGCGGCAACGAGCGCGCCGTGCTGCCGGTGCGGTTCTCGTTCCCCGGCGTCGAGCTCCGTGAGGTCGCCCTCGGGATCCTGCGCAACCCCGAGCGTGAGGCCACCGGCGTCGAGCTGACCACGTCGATCGCGGCGAAGCTCGGCGACGCGGTCGGCATGCAGGTCGTCGGCTCCGGGTTCATCGTCGACATGAACGGCGTCGCCGACCACCATGTGATGTTCGCCGACCTGCCGGTCACGCCCCGCTGGCCAGACCAGGTCGGCCTGCGGATCAAGGCCGGCCCGGTCACGGGTGGCGGGTTCATCCAGCGGGTGGAGCGCGAGTACACCGCCCCCGACGGCACGAAGCTCAAGCGCGTCGAGTTCGGCGGAGTCGTTCAGCTCGAGATCCTCAAGGTCGGCGTGTACGCGATCGTCGTACTGTCCCCCGACCCGTTCTCGCTCGTGCTCGTCATGGGCGTGCGCTTCCCGACGCCGATCGAGCTGAGCTTCGGCTTCACCCTGAACGGCGTCGGCGGCATCATCGCCCTCGACCGGGGCATCGACCTCGAGGCGCTGCGCGAGGGCATGAAGACGCACGTCATCGACAAGATGCTGTTCCCCGACGACCCAGTCGCCGAGGCGCCGCAGCTGCTCGACAAGGTCGCGCACGTCTTCCCCCCGCGCGAGGGCGCGTTCGTCTTCGGACCCATCGCCGAGCTCGGCTGGGGCTCGCAGGCCAAGTTCGTCGAGATCAAGGTCGGGGTGGTGCTCGCGCTGCCCGACTTCATGTTCGTCGTCCTGGGGTCGCTCCGCGTGCGGGTGCCGACCAAGGAGAAGCCGATCACCGACATCCGCGCCGACGTGTACGTCGCCGTCACCGAGGACCACCTCGAGCTGTACGCGCGGATGCGAGACTCGAAGATCGGCGAGATCAAGATCTCGGGCGACCTCGGCCTCTACATCGGCTGGACCGGGGGCGGCGCGTTCGAGCTCTCGATCGGCGGCTACCACCCCGAGTACGACAAGCTCACCGGCCAGAAGCCGCGGCTGAAGGACCTTGAGCGCATCACCATCGACATCTCGCCGGTCAAGGTGCTGAAGATCCAGATCAAGGCGTACTTCGCGCTCACCGCCGGCAGCGTGCAGCTCGGCGTGCGCGGCGACCTGTGGGCCGACTTCGCGATCGCGAGCGCGCACGCGTGGCTGCAGCTCGACATGATCTTCGTCTGGTCGCCGCGGTTCCTGTTCAAGGTCTCGATCGACGTGGGCGTCGAGATCGAGGTCTTCGGTTGCTCCTTCGCGTCGGTGCAGTTCAAGGGCGCGCTCGAGGGGACCACCCCCTACCGGCTCCAGGGCCACGTCCGCATCGACGTCTGGTTCCTGCCCACGTTCGACGAGGACCTCGGGCCGATCGAGTGGGGCGAGAAGCCCCGGCCCATCGCACCGAAGGTCGACGCCCTCGTGCTCGCGGCCGAGGCGATGCGCGAGGACGACGCCTGGAAGATCGAGCTGCCCGACCACGCCGCGCAGCTCGTGACCCTCGCCGAGGTCGAGGACGTGCCGGGCCGGATGGCACACCCGCTCGCCGCGCTGGAGGTCGTTCAGTCCGTGGTGCCGCTCGGCGTCAAGATCAGCCACATCGGCGAGTCCCCCGTCAAGGCCGCCATGGTCACGATCGGCGACCCGACGACGTCGGCCGGCCAGCTCGCCGCCGTCAGCGAGGCGCGCACCGCGTTCGCGCCCGGCCACTACTTCGACCTCGAGGGCGAGCAGCTGCTTGCCCGCTCGGGCTTCGAGGACCTCCTCGGCGGTTGCCGGATGGCCGCGGCCACGACGCCGAAGGCGGGGGCCTCCGTCGACGCTGACGTCGTCTACCACACGTACGTCCGCAACCCCGCGGACCGGCTCGTCCTCACCGAGTTCCTCGGCGCCTTCGAGGCCGTCTCGACGGCGTTCGCAGGCACGTCGGTCGCGGGTCGCGCCTTCGAGCGGCGCGGTAACCCGTACCTGCCCGTCACACCGCCCGACGACCCGGTGAAGGTCGCGCCGCACGGGGCATCCCTGGTCGCCGACGCGGTGAGCGCCGCCGACGTGCTCTCGTCCGCCTCGGTGGTCTCGGGGGCGGGCGCGCTCGCGGCGTTCGGAGCGCTGAGCTCCAGCGAGGCGGCGCTCGTCGCCGACGCCGTCGCGGCGGCCGGCATCCCGACCACCCGACTCACGGTGAGGAGCTGACATGGCCGACATCGACGCCGTCGCGAAGAGCGTCGTGGCGCCGCTCGCCGCCACGGTCACCGGCACGAAGGTCGTGCGCGACGCGTGGAGGCTCGACCTCTCGCCCGACGAGGAGTACGTCGAGAGCGAGGTGGCGCTCGAGCGGCTGCAGTTCGTGGCGTCCGCGCTCGGCGGGCTCGGAGCGGCGGCCCTGCCGCCGGCAGCCGGGGCGATCCGTTCCACCTCGACGATCACGGTCCCGCTCGCCGACAGCGACGGCGGCAGCGAGACCGCGTCGCTCACGGTCACGCTGTTCGGCCCCGGCGACGTGCGCGCGCTCGACGGCGCGCAGGTGATCCGCCGGTACCCCACGCCGGGCACTGCTACCGCCGAGGAGACCGTCCTCGCGCACATCGAGTTCGACCGCCCAGAGGTGCCGTGGGCCTTCAGCCCCGCACCCGCCGCCGGGGCGCCCGTGCGGCCGTGGCTCGCGCTCGTCGTCGTGCCGCGCGAGCTCGTCGAGTGGGAGGCGATCCCGCCGGGCGGGTCCTTGCCGGTGCTGCACGCGCCGCTCGACGAGCTGCCCGACCTCGCCCAGTCGCACCTGTGGGCGCACGCGCAGGCGTCGCGCAACGTCGCCGCCGACAAGCCGCTCGAGGTGCGCCTCTCCCCCGCGCACGCGCCCGTCAACCTGTCGCGCATCGTCTCGCCGCGCGTGCTGCGCGACAGCACCACGTACGTCGCCGCGCTCGTGCCCACGACCGACGCAGGCGTGCGCGGCGGGCTCGGGCTGACGGGCGGCACCCTCGACCCCGCGTGGGGGCCTGGCTCCGACGACCCGGTGCGTCTGCCCGCGTTCGACCGGTGGGAGTTCTCGACCGGGCCCGACGGCGACTTCAAGGAGCTCGCGCTACGGCTGCGGGGCGTCGTCGCGCCGTACGAGGTCGGCCGGCGGTTCATCGACGCGTCGATCCCCGGCAAGCCACTGCGTGCGCTCGAGGCCGGCGAGCCCGGCGGCAAGCAGGTGCTCCGGTGCGCACTGTTCTCGCCGACGCCACCACGCTCGCCGGAGCAGGCCGTTGCCGAGACGGCGACGTGGCCGGACGCGCTCACCAAGGACCTGCGGCAGGAGCTCGACCGCGCCGGCGTCATCGAGCGCGCGGCGGGGGGCGACGGAGAGGCCCCGGAGATCCCCGACCTGCCGATCGTGGGCCCCCGCATCTACGCGAAGCTGCACCGCGGCGTGGCGTCCGTGACGGGCGACGAGGACGAGGACTGGTTCGCCGAGCTCAACCTGCGGCCGGTCTCGCGCATCGTCGCGGGCGTCGGCACGCGCGTCGTGCAGAAGGACCAGGAGCCGCTCATGCAGTCGGCGTGGGCGCAGCTCGGCGAGGTCGAGGCCGCGAACCGCGCGATCGCGCTCGCGCAGCTCGCCGAGCTGCTCGCTTCGCGGCTGCACGCGCGCCTCGACGCGCTCGCGATCGACCGCCTCGTGCAGGTCGTCGCCCCGCTCTCTTCGCGCGTCACGCTCACCGCCGGCACGACGCTCTCGGCCGCCGTCGACCGCAGCGCGACGCCGTCGACCGTGAAGCTCGGCGCGTTCCGGCGTGTCACGCGGCCGGGCGGGCCGCTCGCGCGGCGGGCGGACGTCGGAACCCGGCAGCGCGCGGGCCGACTCGTGGCGGACGACTCAGGGCTGCGCGACTTCACGCGCGTCTACGCCAACCCCGAGGGCGTGGCCGCGATCTCGGCCGAGGTGCTGCGCACGTTCGACCGCGCGGTGATCGCGGAGGCACTCGACCTCGCGCCGGAGACCGTACTCGCGCAGCTCGAGACGGCGACGTCGAAGCTCGTGCTCGGCGGGCTCGCGAGCCACCTCACCCGTCCCGAGCGCTGGGGCGCGATCGACACGACGTTCGAACCAGGTCGCGTGTTCACCGAGCGCTGGGGCAAACGACTGCTGCGACGGTCGACGATCCCCGCGCTCGAGGCGGTGCGCGCCGAGCGGCTCGGGCCGGTGATCGCCGGGCTCGGGCTCGCGAAGCCGGCGTCGGGCACCCGCATCGGCACGGAGCTGCAGGAAGCAGCGGTGCGGATCAACGACGGGCTGATCGACCGGCTCGGGCCGGTCCTGCCGCCAGGTGGTGGCCCGGTGCGGCCGGGCGGCGGCCCGGTGCGGCCGGGCGGTGGGCCGGTCCTGCCGCCAGGCGGTGGCCCGGTGCGGCCGGGCCGGGCCCGCCCCGACGGCATCGACCGCATCGACGTCCGGCGCGACCGCCTCGCCCGCCAGGGCACGCGCATCGACGTCGGCGAGCTGACGAGGATCGGGCAGGCGCAGGGCCGGGAGCGCACCGAGGCGCTCGGCACGCTGGGCGCGCAGGCCGATCGCAAGCTCGCGCCGGTGGTCGAGTCCATCGGCGGCATCCAGCTCGCCGAGATCCGCGAGGCGATGACCGTGCTCGTCGACCCGGGCGGGCTGCTCCAGATCGCGCCGGTGCCACACCGCGACCGGCTGAGCGTCACCTCGGCGCAGCTGACTGCCGCGCTCGATCCGCGCGTCACCGTGCGGCAGTCGCTCGACGGGCGGCTGCGGTTCTCCGGCCGGCTCGCCGAGCGGTGGCGGCTGAAGCCGTTCATCGCGCCCGTCATGGCGGCCCCACGGTTCGACCGGCCCATGTACCGCGCGCTCGACGACTACGACCGCGACTGGCTGGTGCCGGGCCTGGGACTCCTGCCCGACTCCGACTTCGTGACGGTCCTCTCCACGAACGACGAGTTCATGGAGGCGTTCCTCGTCGGCCTCAGCGACGAGTTCGGGCGCGAGCTGCTCTGGCGCGGCTACCCCACCGACCGCCGCGGCACGTACTTCCACCGGTTCTGGAGCCCCCAGCACGACGAGGTGCTGACGCCCATCCACGCGTTCTCGCGCACCCGCCTCGGCCGGCACGTCGCGGTCGGTGGGGTGGCCGCACCCGACGACGGCGACGACCGGCTCGGCCGCGCGGTGATCGTCGTGCGCAGCGAGCTCGTGCGCCGGTTCCCCGACCTCGTGATCCAGGCAATCCGCAACCAGGGCACGCCCGAGGATCCCGTGTTCGAGGCGCCCGGCAGCCCGCAGCAGACGGCGACCGTGCTGTTCGCCGAGCACCTCGAGCCCGACATCGCGCTCGTCGGCGTCGACCTGTCGGTCGAGGAGCTCGACGGGCCTGGCTGGTGGATCGTCATCGCCGAGCACCCGAGCGCGACGCGCTTCGAGCTGCCCGGCGGCGAGCAGGCGGCGCCGAGCTCGCCCGACCACCTGCGCAGCACGAAGCCGGACGGCGCCGCCTTCGCGCTCGACCGGCTGCACCACCCGACGCGGGTCGCCTTCGAGGCGACCGACCTCGTCGTGACGGGAGAGTAGACATGCCCCTCGAGATCCCCGCGGAGCTCGCCGCCGCACGAGCCGAGGTCGCTCGGCTCGCCGAGGAACGGCGCACGCTCATCGCCTCGGGCGGGCGGCTGCCGTTCGCCGAGCTCGGCCGCGTCGACCTCGGCATCGCCACCGTCATCGATGCGCTGCGGGACCGGGTCGACCCGTGCGACGCGGCACCCGAGGTGCCGCTCGTGCTGCTGCCGGTGCGCGTCGAGACGAAGCTCAAGCCGGGCACGTCGACGCTGCGCGTGCGGATCACGCCCGACGAGGTCCACGTCGACGCGCTGCTGCGCGCGGTCACGCCGGACGAGACGGCCGCGGGCCGCACCTACTGGACCCGACGGTGGGACGACGAGGCCGACCCCGCCGCGTGGGGCGACCTCGTCGCCGCGGTCGGCGCCCGGCGAGCCGGCTGGGTCGCGCAGGCCACCACACCCGGGAACCTCGCCGAGCGCGGCGCCGCCGGCAGCGCACCGGTGTTCGCCGAGACCCCGGAGGAGGTCACGCGCGGCACGGTCGCCCGCTGCCTGCCGGACAGGTTCGTCGTGCGCGCGTTCCCGCGAGGGTCGGCGCCGGTCACGGCGCGCGGCGAGACGTTGGCGCGGGACATCCCCATCTCCCCCGTCGCTCTCTCGAACCTCGACGACGTCGCGAACGCGGCGGAGGGTCTCACCCTGCCGGCGGGCTCGGAGTGGATCGCCGACTTCGAGGCGGCTAAGGCCGTCGGGCTCGGTGTCGAGCTCACGCTTCCGGTCGGCACGCAGGTCGTCGACCGGCTCGTCGTCGTCGGCGTGCGCGGCAGCGCCTCCGAGGACGAGAACGCGGCCGAGCTCGCCGACCTGCTGCTGAGCCACCGGTTCAGCGACGGCTTCGGCCTGCTCGCCCCAGGTACACCGACCAACAACGCCGACGCCGATCGGTCGCCGTACCGCGCGTCGGACACCCCGGGCGAGCCGCCGATCGACGCCCCGCAGCCGGGCGCCGACGTCAGCGCCCTCGCGGCCGTGCTCGGGCTCGACCCGGTCGCGATCGAGCACCTCCTCGATCCGGCCGCCCCGCGATCGGGCCTCGACGCCGCTGAGCGCTCGGCGAACACCGCGCTGTGGTTCGCGACCTGGGAGCCCGTGCTGCAGCGGCTGGACGACGCCGAGGTGCCGGGCGTCACTCCCGCGACGATCGAGTCGGCGCGGCGCCTGCACCGCGACCACGTGCGGGGCGCAGGCCCGGCGCCCGCGATCCGCGTGGGCGCTCAGCCGTACGGCGTGCTGCCGGTTGCCGACCTCGACGCATGGAGCCCGCGCGACGGGGAGACGACCGCCTCGCTCGTGGCGGTGATCCGGCGCACCCTCCGCCGCTGGACCGACCGGGCGGCGGCGCTCCCACGCGTGCGACCCGGCGACTCGGTGACCGACGAGGCCCTCCTCGACCTGCTCGGCACGAGCCCCGAGGCCGTCGGTGTGCGGGCGCGGCCCGCGGTCGACGGGCCGGACCTCACGCTCTTCGCCGCGGCGACCGGCGCGGGGGCCTCGGTCGACGCCGAGGTGCTGCTGAAGCGAGCCGTGCTCGCGCAGTACTCGGCCGACGCGGCCCGGCTCGTGCTGCCCGCGTCGCTGCACGACCAGACCCGCACGATCAACCTGCCGTTCGTGTCGGAGCGCGACGCCTCCGTCGTGACGGAGATCCTCGCCGACCGCACGCCGCAGGTCGACAGCGTGCTTCAGGCCCTGCTCGACCTCGCCTGGGACGACGTGAAGCGCGTGCGGCTACGGGTCGCGCCCGACGAGTTCGTCTCGCCGCTGCTCGAGCGGCTCGAGCTCCCACCCGACGTCGTGCAGCTCGTCCGCGCGGGCCTTGACCGCCCGGGAGGCGAGGTCGATGGCGGCGGCCGCGACGCCGGCGCGGTCTCGGCGCGGTTCTTCGCGGCCGCCGAGTCGGTCCGCGCCGTGGTGCACGTCGATGGCCAGCCCGCCGAGCAGCTGTCGATCGCGGCGATCGAGCCGGTCGCGGAGGCACGCACGTCGCTCGCGCAGGTCGCCCTCGACCTCGGCGACGACGCGCACGCGAGCTGGATCGGCTCGCACGCGATCTCCGGCCTGCTGGACTGGCTCGGTGTGCGCGCCGAGGTGCGCGCGGCCATGGTCGCGCTCGCCGCCGCGCCGATCGGCGAACGCCGGACCGCGGTCGCGCACGCCCTCGACGTCGCCTCGCACCGGGCCGACGCCTGGGCGACGGCGCTCGCCTCATCACGCCGGGCGACCCTCGCCGTGGCGAACCCCACCGGCCTCACCCTCGGCGCGTTCGGGTACGTGGAGGACCTGCGCCTGACGGCCGAGCGCGGGGAGCCCGAGGGCTGGATCCACGCGCCGAGCACCGCCCACGCCGTCGCGGCGGGCGTGCTCGCGAGCGCGCACCGGTCGAACATCGGCGCGAAGGACGGCGCCCACCCGTTCGCGATCGATCTCACCAGCCGGCGCGGCGCCGACCTGCGGCGCGTGCTCGAGGGCGTGCACGGCGGCCAGCCGATCGGTGCGCTCCTCGGCTACCAGATCGAGCGCGGGCTGGCGGGCACGCAGGCCGCGCGGTTCCAGCTCACGCTTCGCGAGCTCGCGCCGATGGCGACCGACGAGCTGGGCAACGAGCTCGCGGCGGTCGACACCGACGCCGAGCGGGCGCAGGCGCGCGCCGCGGTCGCCGACGTCGTGGACGGCGTGTCGCTGCTGCGCCAGTTCCCGGTCGCGTCGCTCTCGGGGCCGCAGCCGCCGCTCCGCGCAAGGCTCGCCGCCCGGCCGAAGAGCGTGTTCCTCGAGACCTGGCCTGCCGTCGGCGACGACGAGTGGGCCCTGGTCGTGGCTGCGCTGACGGCGGCCTCCGAGACCCTCGACGCGCTCTCCGACGCGCTGCTCGCGGAGTCGGTCGTGCAGTACGCCTCGGGCAACGCGGCGCGGGCATCGGCCGCCCTGGACGCCATGGGCAGCGGCGCGAGCGTCGACCCGCAGCTCGACGTGCTCAGCGTCCGTGCACCGAGCCGGCAGCTCTCCCAGGCCGCGATCGCCGTCCTGCCGCAGGGGGCGACCGGGTGGTCGGCCACGCGCCCGCGCGCGCTCGCCGACCCGCGGCTCGAGGCCTGGGCCGCACGGCGGCTCGGCGACCCGGCCGACGTCGTCGTCGCCGAGGCCGGTGGCACACGGCACACGCTGGATGCCTCCGGCCTGGCCGCACTCGACCTCGTCTACGCCGACGACCCGACGGCCGTCGAGCGGATGATCCGTGCGGCGATGCCGGCGCTCGGCGACGCCCCGCTCGCCGCCGAGCGCGGTGACGGGTGGCCTGCCGGACAGCAGCCGCTCTGGCACGTGGTCGCGCTCGCGCAGTCGCTGCGCACGGTGATCGCCCGCTCGACCCGCCTCGGGCCGTCGGCGCTCGTGCGCGTCGGTGCGCCTGCACAGCGCGCCGTCGACACCGACGAGCTGCTCGAGCGTGTCGACCGGCTGCTCGGCGCGTTCCAGGACGCCCTCGACTCGGGCGCCGGCGTGATCGCCGCGCTCGATCCGGCCACGCTCGCCGTGGAACCCGCCGACGCGCCCGCGATCGTCGAGGCCGTGCGGCCGCTGGCGGCGTTCGGCGTGCCTACCGTGCCGCCTACGGACCCCGACCTCGTCGGCAACGTCGCGTGGGCGTGGGGTGCCCGGCAGGCCGCGGCGTCGCGGCTCCGGCAGGCGCGCGCCGCACTCGACGGCGTCCGGGCGCCGCGGCCCGTCGGCGCCGAGCCGCCCGGTCCCGAGGAGCTCTGCGACGCCGCCCAGTCGGCGGCCGAGGCGGTGCTCGGCGACGGCTTCCGCCTGCTGCCGCTGCTCAGCCCGCCCGCGGCGGCGACCGGCGAGCCCGACGCGTTCGCGCAGGCGGTCACCGACCCGGCGTTCACGGCGCCGGGCCGGGCGCGCCTGCACGCGTTCGCGCGCGACCACGCGACCGTCCTCGACGGCATGGCCGCCCTCGCCGAGGCGCAGCTCGTCGGCGGGGCGCTCGGTCGGCGCGTCGACCTCGCGGCCGTACAGCTCACGGAGCGTACGGAGACCGGGCCGGCGCCGGGCACCGACCGCTGGCTCGCGGGCGCCCTCGCCGACGAGGTGCCGTGGCCAGACTCGACGGCCACGCACCTTGTGGTCGAGCTGCCGCCCGACCCCGACGACGTCGCCGGGCCGCTCGCGGGCCTCGCGATCGAGGCATGGGTCGAGGCGCTCCCGTTCCAGCCCGACGTGAAGGCGTTCGACCCTCGGGCACCCGAGACGGCGCTGCGCGCGGCGCGGTCCGCGACCGGACTCGCCGTCAGCGCCCGGCAGGCGTCGGCGCGCGCGCCGCAGGTCCTGCTCTCGGCGATCTCGCCCGACGGCCGGCGCTGGACGACCGACTCGGTCGTCCAGACGGTGCTCGACGCTGTCGACCTCGCCAAGGCGCGGCTCGTGACGCTCGAGCATGTGCCGGGCGACGCGGCGGTGCTGCCCGCGATCTACGTCGCGAGCCCGTGGCTGCAGGCCAGGAAGGGCTTCGGGTTCGAAGAGCTCGCCGCCGTCGCATGGGATCCCCAGCTGGCGCCGTTCCTCTCGGAGGTGGACTGATGGCCGATCCGATCAAGCTCGTCGCGAGCTCCATCGACAGCGTCGAGCTCGCGAGCCTCGCCGGGAAGCTGCAGATCGTCGACCCGCCGGCGATGGTCCGGCTGGAGCCGGACTCGACCACGGGCGATCCGAGGCCCGGCACCGAGGCGCGCATCGCCGACCCTGCCTGGATGCTCGGCCGTCAGTGGCAGGTGGGCGAGCTCATCGGCGAGGATGCGGGCTCGGTCGTGAGCGTGCGGGTGCGGTCGTCGGCACTGCCGCTGACGGCGTGGGCACCGCTCGACGACACGACCGTCGGTTCCCCTCAGGGCGCGCTGTGGCGACCGTGGCGCGCGGGCTCGGTGCTCGAGGAGCTCGTGCAGGACGTGCCGGCCCTCGCGTTCGAGCGCGGCCTGCGCCAGCGCGCCGAGGCGGGCCGCCAGCTCGCGGACCTGCTCGAGGACGCCGGCGCCGACGACGTCGTCGCGGCGCTCCTGACGAGGCACCCGCTCGCGCTCGACCCGGAACCGGACGCTCCCGAGGCGAGACTCGATCCTCAGGCGCCCCGCCTCCTGTCGCTGCTCGCGGGGCAGGTAGCCGACGGCGTCGCGATCGCCGAGGAACTCGTGGGTCTCGCGCCTGCGGAGCCGGACTGGCTCGCCGGCGCCGACGATGCAGGCGCGGTGCGGCTCGTGCTGCAGGAGTGGCTGGCGTGGCTGTTCGGCGCGCCCGACTCGGGCGGGGCGTGGTCGACGGAGCGGCTCGAGTACCGGTTCGCGCTGCGGTTCGGCGAGGGCGGCGAGGCGGTCGTCACGCGAGGCACACAGTTCGGCTCGGCCGAGGTGCGGTGGAGCGACCTGGAGTGGGTGCCCGACGCCGTCGTCGGGTCTCCGGGGGGCGCGCCCGATGGCACGCCGGTCGAGTCGACCGCGACGGTGCTCGCGACCCCGCTGCGCTACCCGGGCATGCCCGCCGACCGCTACTGGCAGCTCGAGGACGGCGCCGTCGACCTCGGCGCGATCGAGGCGCAACCGCACGACCTCGCGAAGCTCGCCCTGGCGGAGTTCGCGATGTCGTCGGGCGACGACTGGCTCGTCGTGCCGGTCGACGCGCTCCTCGGCGGCCTGAACCGCATCGGGAGCGTCGAGCTGACAGACGACTTCGGCGAGACGGTCGAGGTCGGCGAGCTCGACGACCCCCGCTTCACCATGTTCAAGGTCGCGGCCTCCGGGGGCGGCGCGCTCCAGGGCGTCCTGCTGCCGCCCACCGCGGCCGGCACGGTCAGCGGCGCCCCGCTCGAGGAGGTGCTCTTCCTCCGCGACGAACAGGCGAACATGGCATGGGCGATCGAGCAGACCGTGCAGGGCCGCAGCGGCGACCCGCGTGAACGGTCGGCCGAGCTGCAGCCGCCGCCCGACCCGTGGCCCGCGGGCCTCAGCCCCGAGGAGCGCGTCTACCGCCTGCAGTCCCGGGTGCCCGCGAGCTGGATCCCGCTGGTGCCGATCGCGTCGCGCGCCGGTCAGGTCGTGCTGCGGAAGGGCGCGATGCTGCGCGACGGCGAGCCCTTGCTCGCGGCCGGCGTCACTCTGCGGCCGACACCGCTCACCTTCCCGGGCGAGGAGATCCCCCGCGAGGGAGTGCGGGTGCGCGCGGTGCCCGTGCTCGCCCGGCGCGCTGACGGCTCGTACGCCCGCTGGGCGTCCTACCGTGTGCGCACCGGGCGCGGCGAGGCGAAGAGCCGGCTCGCGTGGGACTCCGCGCTGGCGATCACCGAGATGCGGCAGGCGTAGACCCGGGGGGGTGTCGCCGGGCACGGCGCCGAAATGCGCTCCACGGCGTCGCCGTCGACCATGCCCTCGAGCGAAGCACTTCCTCGGTGTGAGGTTCCCGTGGTCCGGCCAATCCTTGACCACACCCTGCCGAGATGTGAAACTTGCCCCGATGTTGACGTTAACATCCGACACCCAACGTCGTCGTGAACTCAAGTCCGGACATGTGCAACGAGGCACGAGATAGGACCACGCCGTGAACACACCCCACCCGCCCTCCAGGCGGCCCCTCCACCAGATCGTCGTCAGCATGCTGGCCGCCCTGCTCCTGCTGCCGGTGACCGCCGTGGCCCTCGCCACGCCGGCGACGGCGGCCACCAGCCAGTTCCGCGGCATGAACTGGGCGGTGCTGGGCGACAACTTCAGCACCGGCCCGCTCGTCATCGAGGGGTTGAGCAGCTCCGACAGCTACGCCACCGTCCAGGCCAAGGCCAACGCCGTGTTCGACGACATGGAGTCGACCCTCGGCATCAACACCGTCCGCCTGCCGATCAACACCCACACCGTCGGCACCGCCTGGTGGGCCAACTACCGTGGCGTGATCGACGCCGCCACCGCCCGGGGCTGGAAGGTCATCCTCGCCTACTGGGAGGACGGCGCTGCCTCCGGCGGCCGGATCACCAACATGTCGGCGTTCAACTCGATGTGGTCCACCGTGACCTACCAGTACGGCTCCAACTCCCTGGTGTACTTCGAGCCGATGAACGAGCCCCACGGCTACAGCTCCACCGAGTGGCGGGACATCGCGGCGGCCTGGCTCGACTACCACTACTCGGCGGTTCCGGCCCGCGTCTTGATCGGAGGCGTCGGCTACAGCGCCGACCTGCGGGACGTGTGCAACGACAGCCGCTTCAACGGGACGCTCCTGTCCTTCCACCACTACGCCTTCTTCTACGGCGAGAACACGTACGACGGCTGGCGCAGCCACATCAACACCCGCCTCGGCAGCTGCGCCTCCCGCGCCGTCGTGACGGAGTTCGGAGGCGCGATGAACGCCAACCTGAACTACGGCGACGCCAACAGCACCAACAACTTCGTCCGCCACATCCGCGCCGTCACGCAGGTCATGCGCGACACCGGCATGGGCGGCACCTACTGGCCCGCGATCGGCGGCAAGCCCGGCGACATCGGCTACGACGGGTACTCGATGTACATGAAGAGCGGCAGCGGCACGAACCTCTCGGTGACCATCCGCAGCAACTCCGGGGCGAACCGCCTTCGGTGGGCCTGGGGCGACAACGTCGACCCCAACGCCGGCAACGGGTCCGGCGGGGTGACCGACATCGTCAACCGGAACTCGGGCAAGTGCGTCGACGTCGTCGCCGGCTCGACCGCGAACGGAGCCGAGATCATCCAGTACACCTGCAGCGGCGGGTCCAACCAGCAGTGGAGCCTCCAGAACCTCGGCAACGGCTACCACCAGATCGTGTCGCAGTCCTCCGGCAAGTGCCTCGATGTCAACAGCGCCTCGACGGTCGACGGCGCGGCGATCATCCAGTACACCTGCGGCACCGGCACGAACCAGCAGTGGCAGCTGCGCAGCGTGACCGGCGGATACGTCGAGCTCGTCGCCCGCCACTCGGGCAAGTGCCTCGACGTGCCCGGCTCGTCGACGGCGAACAGCATCCGGCTCAAGCAGTACACCTGCAACGGCGGCACCAACCAGCACTGGACGCCGTGACCGCACGGAGCGCCCGCTGACGAACGGGCGGGGGGGGGGGGGGGGGGGGGGGGGCGCCGCGCCCCCCCCCCCCCCCCCGCCCCCCCCCCCCCCGCGCGGCGCGGGCCCCCCCGGCCGCCCCGCTGTCCTCGGGGGGGGGGGGGGGGGGCCCGGCGGCCCCCCCCCCCCCCGCCCGGTACAGCTCAGTCCCTCAGCGAGTCGCACATCGACTCGAAGGCGGCCGCCAGCTCGCGAAGATCGAGCCCTGCAAAGTGGTCGACAACGCGGCGCCGGACGCTCGCCAGGTGCGTCGGGTAAGCCTCCTTCAGGCGTTCCAAACCGGCCTCGGTCAGCCTGGCGAGGTTCCCGCGCGCGTCGTCGTCCACCCGCGCCTTGGTCACCAGACCCTGCTCTGCGAACGCGTCGACGATCCGGCTGATCCGGCTGGCCGACATAGCCACCCGGCCGGCCAGCTCGCTCATCCGCAGCTGCCGGTCGGGTGCCTCGGAGAGGTTCATCAGCACGGCGTACTCGGCCACGTTCAGACGCGCGCCCGTCCGCAGGTCGTTGTCGAGCGCCTTGGGCAGCCTCGCCAGCAAGGGTGCGAGCGCGCGCCAGACCGCCTCCTCCTGAGGCGTCAACGGCGCCTCGTGGTTGCTCATGCGGCCCACCCTACTGAAGCGGTCGTGCGGGAATTTCAGGTGACAACCTGCGGTTCTGCCAAGCGAGCAGATATTTGCGTGCGTCAGCAAATAGTCTACCTGCAGGCACGACGCGACATCCAGAGAGGGAAGACATGGCAGAGCAGAAGATCATCGCAGTGGTCGGCGCGACCGGTCAGCAGGGCGGCGGGCTCGCCCGCTCGATCCTCGCCGACCCGGAATCCGAGTTCTCGGTCCGCGCGCTCACCCGCAACCCGGACTCCGACAAGGCCCAGGACCTCGCCCGGCTCGGCGCCGACGTGGTTCAGGCCGACCTCGACGACGAGGCCAGCGTGGCCAAGGCCTTCGAGGGCGCCTACGGCGCGTACCTCGTCACCAACTTCTGGGAGCACGGCTCGCCCGAGCGCGAGTACGCGCAGGCCCGCAACCTGGCCCAGGCCACCAAGACCGCGGGTGTCGAGCACGCGATCTGGTCCACGCTGGAGGACACCCGCGAGAGCGTCCCGCTCGACGACGACCGCATGCCCACCCTCATGGGGCAGTACAAGGTCCCGCACTTCGACGTCAAGGGCGAGGCCAACGCCCTGTTCACCGAGGCCGGGGTCCCGACGACCTTCCTCCAGACCACCTTCTTCTGGGAGAGCTTCCTGGCCTACTTCACGCCGCAGCGACAGGAGGACGGCAGCCTGGTCCTCGCGATGGCGATGGCAGACAGCAAGCTGGCCGGCATCGCCGCCGAGGACATCGGCCGCACCGCGCTCGGCGCCTTCAAGCGGGGCAAGGAGCTCGTCGGCGAGACGGTGAGCATCGCGGGCGAGCACCTCACCGGCGCCGAGATCGCCGCGACCTTCTCCGAGGTGCTGGGCCAGCCGGTCCGCTACGTCGCGGTCCCGTTCGAGGGGCTCCGTGCGGCCGGATTCCCCGCCGCCGACGAGCTCGGGAACATGTTCCAGTACTACGCGGAGTTCGCCGACGAGTTCACGGGCAGGCGTGACCTCGACGAGGTGCGCCGGCTCAATCCGTCGCTCCAGTCCTTCAAGGAATGGCTGGTCGCGCACAAGGACGCGTTCACCGGGATCTGAACGAGGGTGTGACCGCACGGTGTGGGGCGGGCGAGCCGTTGGCTCGCCCGGCCCCACACACCCGCCGCTTGACCGGCGCACGAGCACCGCTACGTGGTCGGCGCGCCGCCCTGACTCAGACCGAGCTGGGTCAGCATCTCGAGCTGGTCGAAGTAGAAGTCGTGACGGACGATCTTTCCATCGGAGACCGTGGCGATGTCGACGGCCCGGACTTGGATCTGCTTGCCGGTCGGTGGAATGCTCGTCCCGTCGGGGAGCGCCAGCGGCTCGGTGTGGGTTCCGATGAACACGCCCTGGTCGATGGCGCTGTCTTCGGTGTCGAGCGATCGCTCGAGGCGGTATTCGCGCTCGGAGAACGCGTCGATGAAGCCGCGGTTCCACTCGATGAACGCCTCGACGCCCCGCAGTGTCCCTGCGTCCGGCGTCGTGACCTCGACGTCCGGGTCGTAGATCTCGCGTAACGTGTCGAGGTCTCCTGCGATCCCCGCCCGGGTGCCGCGGTCCATCAACTCGCGTGCCTGTCCCATGGCGCACCTCCTTGTGCTCGGATGACCGGGCGGCCCGGGACTGGTCGTCCGTGTGTTCCAGTCAACCGCCACCCGGCGGTGGTCGCCATCGCGCGCCCAGGTGGGTCCGGTGAACGGGTCACGCCGTGCGAGACCTACGCTTCGGCCATGGTCGAAGGCACCGACGGACAGGTCGAGGTACGGGTCGCGCGCGACGAGGAGCTGGAGGAGGTCGTCCGGCTGCGCTGGCGATGGACGGCCGAGCGCGAAGGCGCCGCCGCGGCGGGCGACGAGGCCGACTACGTCCCGGCCGCCGCCGCGTGGGCGCGCGAGCACCGGGACACGCACGTGCCGCACGTCGCGGTCCTGGCCGGGGCGGTCGTGGGCATGGCCTGGCTCGCGCTCGCCCCGCGGGTGCCGAAGGTCGGCGCCATCCACCGCCTCTCGGGTGACCTGCAGTCCTGCTACGTCATGCCCGAGCACCGCGGCAACGGCATCGGAGGCAGGCTCGTCCGCGCCGTGCTCGACACTGCGGTCCAGCACGGCGCCGAGCACGTCACCGTCCACACCTCACCTGGCTCCGTGGCCATGTACGCCCGCAACGGGTTCGCGCACGAGGAACGCCTGCTGTACGCAGAGCCCACCTGAGGCTGAGCGGAAGTCGCCCCTTCCCCGAGCCGGCCTCGTAGCCGGCTCACAGCCTGGTTCAAGGGTCTTGTGACGTGGTCTCTCGACGATGGTCTCCCCCGCCCGAAGGAGATCCGCACCCATGAGCCACCGTCTGACCACGCCCGGCCAGCGCCCGCCGAGCAGCCCGCCGAGCAACCCGCTGAGCCGACTGAGGCGGCGGGCCGCCCAGGGAATCGCCGGTGCCTCCGTGGCGTCGGTGGTCGTCACCGGATGCACGGTCCAGGCCGACCCCGGCGTGACCACGGTGACCGACGGCGGAGCGGACTCCTCTGCGGACGTCTATGACGACTCGGTGGTGCACTCCGTCGCGGTCGAGATCGACGACGACGCCTACACCGCCATGCTCGAGACCTATCAGGAGTCGGGCGACAAGGAATGGATCTCCGGGACCGTCACCATCGACGGTGAGACCTTCCAGAACGTCGGTCTGCGGCTGAAGGGGAACTCCTCCCTGCGTTCGGTGGACACCAGCGCGGCGCCAACCGACCTGCCCTGGCTGATCGATCTCGACAAGAACGTCGACGGCCAGGCGCTCGACGGCTGGACGGAGTTCGTGGTCCGGTCGAACAGCACCGAGACCGCGCTGAACGAGTCCGTCGCCCTCGCACTGCTCGAGGAGGCCGGCCTGGCCGGCGAGCACGCCGTGGCCACCGGCTTCTCGGTCAACGGTGCCGAGGAGGAGCTTCGGCTCGTCGTGCAGAACCTCGACGACGACTGGGACGAGGAGCGCTTCGACACCGAAGGGGTGCTCTACAAGGCGGAGTCCGGCGGTGACTACTCCTACCGAGGCGAAGACCCGGAGGACTACGCGGAGGTCTTCGACCAGGAGACCGACAAGGACGACGAGGACCTCAGCCCGCTCATCGACTTCCTGCAGTTCGTCAACGAGTCCAGCGACGCGGAGTTCGCCGACCAGCTCGCCGACCGGCTCGATGTGGAGGCCTTCGCCACGTACCTCGCCTTCGAGGACCTGATCGACAACTTCGACGACATCGACGGCCCCGGAAACAACTCTTACCTGCGCTACGACGGGGCGTCGGGCAGCTTCACGGTCGTGGCCTGGGACCACAACCTCGCCTTCGGCGCCTCGCCGCAGGGTGGCCAGGACGGCGGTGGCCGGGCCGGCGGCGGACCGGCCGGTCAGGTCGGCGGCGACGGCGCCCAGCCGCCGGACGGCATGGAGCCGCCGCAGGGGATGGAGCGACCAGAGGGCGGCGCCGACATGCCCGCCGGCGCGGACGGCGGGGGCTTCGGGGGCGCCGGCGGAGGCTCCAACATCCTCGTCGAGCGGTTCACGACGAACGCCGAGCTGAACGAGCTCTACGAGCAGGCCACGACCGAGCTGCAGGCGTCGCTCTTCGAGAGCGGCGCGGCCCAGGAGGTGCTCGACTCCTGGGCGACGCTCCTCACCGACGAAGCCGGCGACCTCGTCGACGCGGCAACAGTCGAGGAGGAGGCCGCGGCCATCGCCGAGTACTTCGACGAGAAGTGATGCGCCGGGCCCAGGACCTCGCCCGATCGGCAGCGGAGTGACATGCACCACAGTCGGCCGTAGTGTGAGCCCAGCTGATGCCGGCCCACGGAGAGGGATCCGCATGTCGTTCGTCACCCGTGGCTTCTCCGGGCGCGCACGGGAGCGCGACCCGCGACTGCCTCCCGGCCAGACGCTCGTCCAGGACTGGCCGGTGCTCTCCGCCGGCCCGACCCCGCGCATCGACACCGCGGAGTGGGAGTTCGTCATCCGCGACGAGACGGGCGCCGACCACCGCTGGAGCTGGGACGAGCTCCTCGCGCTCGGCGTCGAGGACATCACTGCCGACATCCACTGCGTCACGCACTGGTCCAAGCTCGAGATGCCATGGCGCGGTGTGAGCGTCGACAAGCTGTTCGAGAACGTCGAGTCGCAGTACGACTACGTCATGGCCCACTCCTACGGCGGCTATACGACGAACGTGCCGCTGGAGGACCTGCTCGACGGCAGGGCCTGGATCGCGATCGAGGCCGACGGCGAGCCGCTGGACCCGGAGCACGGCGGCCCGGCCCGGCTGCTCGTCCCGCACCTGTACTTCTGGAAGAGCGCGAAGTGGGTCCGGGGCCTGGTCATGATGCCGGACGACGATCCAGGGTTCTGGGAGCAGAACGGCTACCACCTGCGCGGGGACCCGTGGAAGGAGGAGCGTTACTGGTGAGCGCGGACCCGCTGACCCGGCCCGACACAGCCCGCCGGCGCCCTGCCTGGCATGTAGCGACCGTCGCCGAGCTCGCACCCGAGACCCCCACGGCGGCCCGCCTGGTCCTGGACGTACCCACGTGGCCGGGCAACGACGCCGGCGCGCACCTCGACGTCCGGCTCACCGCCCCAGACGGCTACCAGGCCACGCGCTCGTACTCGATCGCCTCCTCCGGCGAGACGAGCCGGGTCGTGCTCGCGGTCGACGAGGTGCCTGACGGCGAGGTGTCGCCGTTCCTGGTGCGGGAGCTGCGGCCCGGCGACCAGCTCGAGCTGCACGGCCCGCTCGGAGCATTCTTCGTGTGGCAGCCGAGCCGGGACGACCGGCCGGTCCAGCTCATCGCCGGCGGCTCCGGCGTCGTTCCGCTCTACGCCATGGCGGCCTCCCATGCCGCCGCGGCCGACCCGGCGCCGTTCCGGCTTCTCTACTCCGTCCGCACCCCGCGGCACGTGTTCTTCGCCGACGAGCTCGCCGCCCTGGTGGGACCGGCCTTCGACCTCGACCTCGCCTACACCCGGGAGGCACCGGACGGCCGGCAGGGCGACATCGGCCGGATCACCAAGGACACGCTCGCAGCCCGCACCATTCCGGCCGCACGACGGCCACAGGTGTTCGTGTGCGGTCCGACCGGATTCGTGGAAGCCGTCGCCTCTTGGCTGCGCGCGCTCGGCCACGCCGCCGCGGACATCCGCACCGAACGATTCGGAGGCACCTGATGACCCACCTGGACGGCAACGTGCTCGCGGGCGCGCTCGCCGACATCTTCTCGGTCGACCTGACCCCCGCATCCGCACGATGCACGGGGTGCGGGGCCGTCGCGCAGCTCGCCGAGGCGATGGTGTACACGAACGCGCCCGGGATCGTGGCGCGCTGTGCGACGTGCGACCACGTGCTCGCCACGGTCGTCGACGCGGGCGACCGCCTGTGGCTGAGCCTCACCGGCCTGAGCGGGATCGAGCTGCGCCGGGCCTGAGCGGGATCGAGCCCAGCCGCCGGAGGGCATTGAGCCGCCGCAGGGGATGGAGCGTACTTCGACGAGAAGTGATGCGCTGGGCCCGGATCGCGCCGCAGCGGCCCGCCTACCGAGGTCTCGTTGCGTGTCGCACACGAGCGCGGACACGAGGCGGAGCTGTCTCGACGCGTCACCGGCCGAGATCGGCAGCCACCGCTCGAGCTTCCTGCCGGCCCGTCGTAGCCGGTCGTGGCCCGCGCCGCATCGACCACAGGGGCGGTGACCCCGGGTACAGCGGGTCGTGCACCTGGGTGACGGCAAAGCCGGAGCGTTCGTAGAACGCGACGTTCTGGGGGGTGCTGGTCTGCAGGCGCACTGCCTGACCCTGGGCGTCGGCCTCGGCGAGACCGTCGCGCAGGAGCGCTCTGCCGATCCCACGACGTTGACAGTCGGGATGGACGGCGAGCACGCCGAGGAACCAGCAGCGTTCGTCCGGGAGCGACGCGTCGAGGCCGAAGAAGAACTGGGCAGGACGGCCGCGATCAGGACCCAGACGGCGCAAGGCCCAACCGATCGCGCGCAAGAGCCGCGGGTCTCGCTCGTGATGGGCGGCGCTTACCCCGTCGACTCTCCAGATCGCGAAGCCGACGGGGACCCCGTCGACCTCGGCGACCCGGACTACCCGGCCAGGAGAGTCCGACCGCAAGGACGCTGGCGTCGACCTCAGGTGGTACTCCCGCCGCCGTCGCTCGTCGGGATAGGTGTGCAGGTAGATCGGGTCGTCGGCATACGCGACGGCCGCGACCTGCGCGAGGGCGTCGATGCGGCCAGGCTGGAGCTTCGCGATACGCACGCCGCGCATCCTGCCATCTCACCCGCCGCCGAGGGTGCCCAGCGTCTTCCACGCGTACCCCGACGCCGATCAGAGCCGCGAGTACTCCAGCTCCGGGCGCCCGCGAGCGCCGTCGCGCGCCGCGCGACGGCGCCGACCTGGCCCGCGCCGCCGAGGTGATCAGCGCAGGGTGAGCGCGGTCTGGGAGCCGACGTGGGACAGCTTCTCCGGGTTGCGGACGTAGTAGATGCCGGTGATGCGGGCGTTCTCGGCGCGGACGGCCAGGATGCCGTCGAGCTCGCCGTTCAGGCGGACGACCAGGGCCGGGTTGCCGTTGATCTCGGTGACGTCCGCGGTGAGCGTGCCGCCGGCCTTCCTGGCGCCGCCGACGAAGAGGCGAATCACCTTCTCGGCGCCGACGACCGGCCGCAGCGCGGCGTTCTTGACGCCGCCTCCGTCGCCCACGAGGACGACGTCGGGGGCGAGCACGTCGAGGAGGCTCCGCAGGTCCCCGGTCTCGAACGCCCGCCGGAAGGACTCCAGCGCGGCCCGGGCCTCGCCCGGGGAGACCACAGTGCGAGGACGTCGGGCATCGACGTGCCCACGGGCGCGGTGCGCGATCTGGCGGACGGCCGCGGGGCTCTTGTCGACGGCCGCCGCGATCTCGTCGTAGCCGAGGTCGAAGGCCTCGCGCAGCACGAAGACGGCGCGCTCGGTCGGTGACAGGGTCTCGAGGACGAGCATCATCGCCATCGACACGCTCTCGGCGAGCTCGACGTCCTCGGCCACGTCCGGCGTGGTGAGCAGGGGCTCGGGCAGCCAGGGGCCGACGTACGCCTCCTTGCGGCGGCTCAGGGTGCGCAGCCGGTTGAGCGCCAGCCGGGTCGTGATCCGGACCAGGTAGGCGCGCTGGTCGCGCACCTCTCCCCCGTCGACCTTGACCCACCGCAACCAGGTCTCCTGGAGCACGTCCTCGGCGTCGGCCGCCGAACCGAGCATCTCGTAGGCGACGGTGAAGAGCAGGTTGCGGTAGGCGACGAAGGTCTCGGTCGCGAGGTCGGTGTGGCTGTCGGTCATGTGATGATCCTGCCTGCCCGATCAGCGGGCGGTCAGAGCGCCGCCGCGCTCGGTCCGGAGCAGCTGCCGGCGCTGGGGGTCCTTGGCCCACAGGTTGTGCGCACCGGGGTGGCGGGCCTCGTGCGCGAGCTGCCAGACGATGCTCTTGCAGATGAGCTCCTTGAGGCTCGCGCCCGGGCGGCCACCGAGGTAGAGACCCCTCGCGGCGTCGTCCCGGTGGGCGAACTGGAAGATGCCCGCGCGACGACCCAGGCTGATGCACTGCCCGAAGAACCCCACGTCGACGGGCGCCGGGTGCTCGCCCGCGATCCGGCTGAGCACGGTGCCGGCGGCCTGCGGGCCGAGCTGGACGGCGCCCTGGCAGCTCATCCGGTACGGCAGGTCCGACGGCGCGGCCGCGTCCCCGGTCGCGACGATGCGGTCGTCGTCCACGCTGGTCAGCGTCTCGTCCGTGAGCAGGCGCCCCACGGCGTCGGTGCTCAGCCCGTTGCGCCGGGCCAGGTCCGGCACGCCGAAGCCGGCGGTCCAGATGGTCACATGGCTGGGTAGCGTGCGGCCGTCGGCGAGCTGCACGGTGTCCCGGGTCACCGTCGTGACCGTCGCGTCGGGGCCTTCGAGCACCGTCACGCCGAGCGCGGCCAGCCGCCTGGCGACCGAGCGCCGGCCCGACCGGTGCAGGTACGGGCCGAGGACCTCGCCGCACACCAGGGTCACGGCCCGGCCCCCCTCCGCGAGCTCGGCAGCGGTCTCGATGCCGCTCGGACCCGCTCCGACGACGGTCACCGCGGCCGTGACGGGAGCGGCCTCGAGGAGGGGCCGCAGCCGCTGCGCCTCCTCCAGGCTCGCGATCGGGTAGGCGAACTCGGCCGCCCCGGGCACCCGCCGGTCGGCGCTGCCGCTGCCCACCGCGTAGACCAGGTAGTCGTAGCCGAGCGTTCCGCCGGATGCCAGGGTCACGCTGCGCCCGGACGCGTCGATCCGGGTGACGGTGTCCACCACCAGCCGGACGCGCTCGGCGAGGATCTCCGGGTAGTCGACGACCGCGTCGTCGGACCCGCTCACCAGCTGGTGCAGGCGGATCCGCTCGACGAATGCCGGGCGCGGGTTGATCAGCGTCACTGTCACGTCGTCGCGCTGCGTCAGGCGATTGGCAGCCATGACGCCGGAGTATCCGCCGCCGATCACGACCACGTCGGTGTTGCCGGTCATGGTGTCTCCTCTGTCCTTTGGGGGTCAGCCATAAGACACCGCGCGATCGAGTCCTGTGACAGGTTCGTCAGAGCCGCGAGTACTCCAGCTCCGGGCGCCCGCGAGCGCCGTAGCGGGGCGCGCGCCGCGCGACGCCGTGGTCGGCGAGGTACTCCAGGTACCGGCGGGCGGTGACGCGCGCCAGGTGCAGCTCGTCGGCCACCTCGCTGGCCGACAGGCCGCCGGGGCGGCCGGTCAGGAGTGCCGTCACGGCATCCAGCGTCTCCTCGGACAGCCCCTTGGGCAGGCCCGTCGCGTTGGAGGTGCGCAGGGCCGCGAACGCCGTGTCCACCTCGCGCTGCGACAGCGCGGACACGGGCGAGCGCATCTGCTCGAAGTACGTGCGGTAGGCGCCGAGCTTCTCGGCGAACACGCTGAACACGAACGGCTTGATGAGGTACTGCACAACGCCCACGGCGACGGCCCCGCGCACGACCTCCAGCTCGCGCGCGGCGGTCACGGCGATGACGTCCACCACCAGGCCGGCCGCGCGCAGCTCTCGGCACAGCACCAGCCCGTGCCGGTCGGGCAGGTGCATGTCCAGCAGGAGCAGGTGCACCTCCTCGCGCGCGGCGTGGGCGTCCCGCAGCGCCCGCGCGGCCTGGCCCGCGGTGTGCGCGATGCCCGCCAGCTCGAACCCCTCGACCATGCCCACGTACTGGCCGTGCGCCTCGGCGGTGCGCTGGTCGTCCTCCACCACGAGGACCCGGATCATCGGGTGGTACCTGCCCGGGTGCGCGCGGCCTTGGGCACGACGACGGGAGCGGCGACCGGGCCGCCGTCGGGCAGCGGGTCCGGCCTCGGGAGGGTGACCGTGAAGACCGCTCCCCGGCCGCGGGTGACCTCGACGGTGCCGCCCAGGCTCTCCACGACCTGCCGCACCAGGGCCAGTCCGTACCCGCGGACGTCGGTGGTGGTGGCCTTGGTGCTCCAGCCGCGGTCGAAGATGCGGTCGACGTCGGCGTCCTCGACACCTGGCCCGCTGTCGGAGACCTGGAGGACGAGCGACCCGGCGTCCTCCGCGAGGTAGACCTCCACCCAGGCGTCGGCGCCCTCGAGCGCACGCCCGGCGGCGGCGTCGATCGCGTTGTCGATGAGGTTGCCCAGGATCGTGACGACGTCCGCCGGCTCCAGGCCGTGCGTGCCGGGCGTCAGGTGCGTCTCGAAGTGCATCTCCACCGCGCGTTCCCGCGCCTGCGCCGTCTTGCCCAGGACGAGCGCCGCGATGACGGGCTCGTCGATCGCGTGCACGACCCGGTCGGTGAGCCGCTGCCCCAGGTCGCGCTCCGCGGCCGCGAAGCTCAGGGCCTCGTCGCCGCGGCCCAGCTCGATCAGGGTGGCGATCGTGTGCAGGCGGTTGCTGAACTCGTGGGTCTGGGCGCGCAGCGCGTCCGAGATGGTGCGCACCGACGACAGCTCCCCCGTGATCCGCTGCAGCTCCGTGCGGTCCCGCAGCGTCACGGTCTCACCCAGGACGCGGCCCCCCGTGACGGCCTCGCCGCGGCTCACCAGGAGCACCCTGTCCCCCACACGCACCAGCCCGTCCAGGTTGGTGCCGCTCAGCACGTCGCCGACGGTGTCCGGCACGCGTGCGTCGCCGACGGCGAACGGCACCGTCAGGTCGGACAGCCCGAGCAGCCGCAGCGCCTCGTCGTTGGCGAGCACCACCTCGCCGTCCGCCACCAGCACGAGCCCCTCCTCCACGGAGTGCAGCACGGCCTCGTGCGCGGCGAACAGCCGTGCCAGCTCTTCGGGGCCCTTGCTGCCCGTGACCCGGTCGAGGCGCCGCGCCAGGAAGGCAGCCGCCACGGCACCGGCGCCGAACGCGAGCAGCGTCCCCACCCCGACGATCACCAGGCGGGACACGATGCTGTCCTGCAGTCGTTCGAGCGTGACTCCTGCGGAGACCAGGCCGACCACCTCGCCGTCGGACAGCACGGGCGTCACCGCCCGCACCGACGGGCCGAGCGTGCCCGCGTAGATCTCCGTGAACGTCTCGCCGCGCAGTGCGGGGGCGGTGGTGCCCATGAACGTGAGCCCGATCTGCTCCCGGTTGCGGTGGGTGTACCGGGTGCCGTCGGTGTCCATCACCGTCACGTAGTCGAGTCCGGTGGCGGCCATCACCTGCTCCGCGTAAGGCTGCAGCTCCGACGACGCCGCCGCGATCGACCCGTCCCGGTCGCTGCCCGCCGCCGCGTGGGCGCTCGCCACGACCTGTGTGACCAGGGGATCCGCTGCGATCGTGACCGCCAGGTGGGTGCTCTCCTGCTCCGCGTGGCTCACCGCCGCCGCCCGCGCGTCCAGGGCGAGCAGCGCGAACACCACCACCGCCCCGGCGAACAGCAGCACGGTGTGCACCACGAGGAACCACCTCGCGATGCTCCTTCCGCGGCGTCGCGTCACGCCTCCCATTGTGGCTGACGCGACGCGACCCGACGGCTGCCGCGCCAAAGAACACTATGCACGCAAAGCGCGGGACGGTGATCCGCGCCGCGAGAGTGGTCCGCGACACACACAGCGCTGTGAGAGGAGCATCATGGCAACGACGCCTACTGCCGCGACCGGGACCGCCCCGCGACGTCGGCTGGACAAGAACCACTACCTGTACATCGCGGTGATCGTGGCTGTCGTGGCCGGGATCATCGTCGGTCTGGTCGCCCCCGAGACGGGCGCCGCGCTGGCACCGCTCGGCAAGGCCTTCGTCTCGCTGATCAAGATGATGATCTCGCCCGTGATCTTCTGCACCATCGTGCTGGGGATCGGGTCCATCGCGAAGGCCGCCACCGTCGGCCGCGTGGGCGGTCTCGCCCTGGGGTACTTCCTGGCGATGTCGACGTTCGCGCTGGGGCTCGGCCTGCTCGTGGGCAACGTGCTGCACCCCGGCGAGGGCCTGAACGTCGCGGGCGCCACCTACGAGCCGACCGGCGAGGCCGAGACCATCACCGACTTCCTCGTCGGGATCATCCCCACCACGCTGTTCTCCCCGCTCACGGGCGAGTCCGTGCTGCAGACCCTGCTCGTCGCGCTCCTTGTCGGGTTCGCGGTCCAGCAGCTCGGCGAGCGTGGTCGCCCCGTGCTCGAAGGCGTGCGGCTGGTGCAGTCCGTCGTGTTCCGCGTGCTGACGATGATCCTGTGGGTGGCGCCCATCGGCGCGTTCGGCGCGATCGCCGGCGTGGTGGGCTCCACGGGCTGGGACGCCGTCGTGGCGCTCGCGACCCTGATGGGCGCGTTCTACCTCACCTGCTTCCTGTTCATCGTGGCCGTGCTCGGCACCGTGCTGTGGCTCGTGGCCCGCGTGAACCTGTTCTCGCTGATGAAGTACCTCGCCCGGGAGTACCTCCTGATCGTCAGCACGTCGTCGTCCGAGACGGTGCTGCCGCGCCTCATCGCCAAGATGGAGCACCTGGGCGTCTCGAAGCCCGTGGTGGGCATCACCGTGCCCACCGGGTACTCGTTCAACCTGGACGGCACCGCGATCTACCTGACCATGGCGTCGCTGTTCATCGCCTCCGCGCTCGGCACGCCGCTGTCCGTGGGCGAGCAGATCGGCCTCCTGGTCTTCATGATCATCGCCTCCAAGGGCGCCGCCGGCGTCACCGGCGCCGGCCTGGCCACCCTCGCGGGCGGCCTGCAGACCTACCGGCCCGACCTGGTCGACGGCGTGGGCGTCATCGTCGGGATCGACCGCTTCATGTCCGAGGCGCGCGCCGTCACCAACTTCACCGGCAACGCCGTCGCCACCGTGCTGGTCGGCACGTGGACCCGCCAGATCGACCGGGCCCGCGTCGGCCAGGTGCTGGCCGGCGGGCTGCCGTTCGACGAGGCGTCGCTCGGCGAGATGCACGGTGAGGCGCGCCCCGCTGGTGCTGGGGCCGGGTCCGACAGGGCTGGTTCTGACGGCGCGGTTGCCGATGGGGAGCCGCGGGCGGAGGAGCTGGTGCCGGCCTCACGGTAGGTCGCGGGGGCGGGTCCGGCTGCGGCCGGCCCCGTGGCTCGGTGGAATCCGTCGGAGGCCCGACGTCGGCTGCGTGCCGGCGTCGGGTCTCCGTCGTCAGCGGGTCAGGAGCAGGGCGCCGACGCTTGCGGCGAAGACCAGCACCGCCGTGACGGTCCCGGTCACCATGAACCGCCGCCAGTTGATCGTCAGCCCGGCCGCTGCGCAGCGCTCTGCCCAGATCAGGGTGGCGAGCGAGGCCCATGGGGTGATCAGGGGTCCCACGTTGGTCCCGATGAGCAGGCCGAGCAGCTGGTCGTGGTTCGCCGGCGGGATCACCGCCTCCCCTGCCAGGTAGACAGGCAGGTTGTTCAGCACGTTGGACAAGACCCCGCCGACCGCGGCCGCCCGGGTGACCCCCTCGGCACCGGGATCGGTGCCGATCAGCACGGTCATCACGCTGGACAGGCCGTGCAGGCTGATCGTGTCCACGACGAGGAACAAGCCCACGACGAACACCAGCAGCCGCCAGGGCAGCAAGCTCCAGGACAGCGCCTCCCGCTCCCAGACCGCAAACGCAACCACCAGGGTGACGGCGCAGGCCAAGGCCGCCCAATGGAGGCTCAGGTCGGCGACGACGGCCAGGACGAACGCACCGCACGCGACCGAAGCCGCGGTGAACACGCGCCGGTCGCGCGGCCGGAACGCGACGGGCACCTCGTAGCGAGGCGGGTTGCCGCGCCAGTAGAAGAACCAGAGACAACCGGCGACCATGACGAGCGCCGCGAGCTGCGGTACCGCCATCCGGGCGGCGAACTCCACGGGGCTGAGCTGGACCCGGTCCATGGCGAGAAGGTTCGTCAGGTTCGAGACCGGCAGCAGCAGGCTCGCGGTGTTCGCGAGCCAGACGGTCGTCATGGCGAGCGGCAGCACGGGGACCCGGGACCGTACGGCGGCCGCGATCATGACGGGCGTCAGCAGCACCGCCGTCGTGTCGAGGTTGAGGAATGTGGTCGTGGCCGCCGCGAACACCAGGCACAGACCGAACAGCGCGGCGTTCCTGCCTCGTGCGAGGCGGGTGATCCCGCCGGCGAGCACGTCGAACAGCTCCGCCCGGGCGGCCAGCTCCGCCAGCACGACCACGGCACCGAGGAAGACCAGCAGCGGCAGGACGCGCTCCACCGTCCCGGCGGCGGCCTCCCTGGGGAGCAACCCGGTCGACACCGCCAGCACGCCACCGACGAACAACCCGATCCGGACCCAGTCGAGAACGGCGACGCGCCGCCACCGGCGCACGGGTCGCTGGCTTGGCAACGCCCCGTCGGAACGACCCATGTACCCCGCCTCGGGCTGCACTGCGGTGACAGCGGGGCCCCGCTGACCAGATTTCACCGACAAACCTATCCCACCCTTACCACATCGGGGCAAAGTATGACACGCTTGAGAGGCACCTAGCACGGTACTGGCAAGAGCACGCCACGATGCAGGGGACCCCATGGACACGGCGCGAGGAGCGGTGCAGCACCTGTGCTTCGTCGCCCGGGGCGGCGAGCTCGTCCTTGCGGCCGCACGTGACCAGGGCATCGAGCTGATCGCGACCGACGGCACCGCGATGCGGACCCTCGAGGCCGAACGTACCGTCACTTCCCTCGTCGCGCTGCGCGCCGACGACTCGCAGGACGACAGGATCCTCGCCGGGGGCACGGACGGCGTCGTACGGGCGTACGACGCGAACGACGGCACGGAGGTGTTCAGGTCTCCCGTCGGGCAGGGCACCGTCCGGGACCTGGCCACGTTCGGCGACAGACCCGACGTGACCGTCGTCGCCGCGCTCGACAGCAGCGTGCTGCTGTGGAACCCGGCCGACGGCCGGACCGAGACGCTGGCCGCCCCCGAGGGCGTCGACCCGCACCGGCTCTTCAAGGTGTGCGCGTACGAGGCCGCCGGCCGGCAGATGGTGACGGGCGCGTACACCGACGGGCTGCTGGTCACCTGGGACCTCGAGACCGGCACCACGACGACGGTGTCGGGCCACGACGGACCGATCTGGTCCCTCATCGTCGTGACCGACGGCGACACCGGGGACCCGAGACTGGTCTCCGGCGGGTCCGACCGGCGCACCCAGGTCTGGCACCCGGAGGACGGCGCCCTCACGCCCGGGACGGTGTTCGTCGGCGACGGAACGGTCCGACGGCTCGGGCATGTCGTCGACCACCGGTCGGTCATGCTGGTCACCGCCTCGGCGAGCGGCTCGGTGTCGCTGTGGCGCGCCGACGGCTCACCCGACCGGCCCGAGACGGAGATCGCGCGGCACTCCGGAGAGGTGTGGGCGCTCGCGTGCGCCACGACGCCGGACGGCGTCCTGATCGCGTCGGGTGACATGAACGGCGACCTCTCGATCCGTCAGCTGAGCACCGCGCTGCTGTCGGCGGAGTCGATCCGCGCCGTCCACGGCGGCGAGTCGACGCTCTGGACCGTGACCCGCGGCGACACCGCCCGCGGCGGGTTCGTCGCGGTGGCGGGCGTGGACCGGAAGGTGACGGTCGTCGACCCGACCGGATCGCGCGCCCCCCTGACGCTGCGCGAGCACACCAGCACCGTGCGCGCGCTCGCCTGCGGCCGGCACGACGGCGTCACGCACCTCATCAGCGGCGGCGCGGACCACCGCGTGCTGGACTGGGATCCGGAGACCGGGAACCTGCGGGCCGAGCTGCCGATGGGGCACGAGAGCGAGGTCTGGACGCTGGCGACCTACCGCACGGACGCCGGGCTGTTCCTCGTGAGCGGGAGCGCGGGCGGGTCCGTCCGGACCGTCGAGCTGGTGACGGAGCCGGTGCTGGGGCGCCCGCCCGTGGTGCTGGCCGAGGATCTGGGCGAGGTCAACGCGGTGGTTCCGGTCCCCGACGACGACGGCACGATCATCGTCATCGGGTCGAGCAGAGGACTGCGGTCGGTGCCGACCGAACCGGGTGCTGCGGCTCGTACCCTGGGCCTGGCACCGGTGAGCGCCGTGTGCGCAGTGCAGGAGCGTGGCCGTCAGCTGGTCGTCTCGGCCCGGCAGGACGGCGTCGTCGAGCTGGTCGACCCGCTCGCCGGTTCCGTCGTCACGACCTTCGCCAGGTCCTTCGACGCCGGCATGGTGCGGTCGCTGGCCGCCGTCGAGGTGGGTGGCACGACCTTCGTGCTGGGTGGTTGCGACGACGGGCACGTGGTCGTCTGGCACATCGACGGCACGCTGGTCGGCAGGCCGGTCCAGGGCGCACGGAGCGGGATCCGGGCGATGGTGGCGGGCGACGTGGCCTTCCCCGGTCAGAAGAGGGCTGATCGTCGCCCGGGCTCCGCGCTGGTCACTGCCGGGAACGACGGCGTCGTCCGGCTGTGGCCGGTCACGGCCGACATCCCGCTGCGCGCCGGCGGGTCCGTCGGGCGCGGTGTCCGGCCGGCGTCGATCCTGCTGCAGGACCAGCCGACGGACCACGACGACCTGTCCCGGACACCCCTCGTGGAGACCCTCTTCGAGGCGCTCACCTCACCAGACACCACGCCGCCCGTCGTCGTCGGCGTGCACGCGCCCTGGGGTCAGGGGAAGTCCAGCCTGCTGCGTCAGCTCCGCGCCAGGGTCGACCCATGGACCACGCGGCTGGCGGCGAACACGAACTCCGCACCCGACCAGGAGCCGACCCACGCGCTGGTCGCGGTGCCGCCCAAGCGTGCCCGCTGGTTCGCGCGGGGCAGCACCCCGCGGGTACGCACCCGTCTGACCCGAGGCTGGGCCTGGGCGCAGATCGCCCGTGCCGGTGAGGTGACCGCGCCCCTGCAGTACGAGATGAAGCCGCGCACCAGAGGCGGGTTCTCCGCGATCACCGTCTGGTTCAACCCGTGGATGTACGAGCGGACCGACCAGATCTGGGCGGGCCTCACCCGCGAGATCCTCATCGCCGTCACGGAGCGGCTGTCCAAGGAGGAACGGGAGCGACTCTGGTTCGACCTCAACCTGCGGCGCACCGACCCGTCCTCGATGCGGCGGAGGATCCTGAGCACGTATCTCCCGCGCACGCTCGTCTGGCTGATCGTCGATGCCCTGCTCCTGTTCCTGGCGACCGTCGCCGTCGTGGCCATGGGCGTCGCGGCCGTCAACGATCCGAGGATGACGTCGTTGATCGGCCCCTCCGTCCTGGTCATCCTGGCCGTGCTGGGCACCGTCGCGCAGCTGACCAGCGGCTCGTTCAAGCACATCCACGGCTGGGTCGCGCCCGACGAGCTGAACAGCAACGCCGGCCCCGAGCACGCCTGGAAGGGCAGCAGCGACCCGCTCACCTCCACCGACCGCGGCTACCTCTACCTGCTGCAGCACGATGTCGGCGAGGTGGTCGGTCTGGCGACGAAGCACAGCCCGCTGGTCATCTTCATCGACGACCTCGACCGCTGCGGGCCTGACATCGTCGCCGACACCATCGAGGCGATCAACCTCTTCCTGAACAAGGCGTTCGGGCACTGCATCTTCGTCGTCGCGCTCGACCCCGCGACGGTGGCCGCCCACCTCGAGACCGCCTTCCACGGGATCGACGAGCGCGCCAAGGAGGACCCGACGAGCTTCGGCCACCTGCGGCACACCGGGTGGCGCTTCATGGAGAAGATCATCGACCTGCCGATCCGTCTCCCGCGGGTCCCCGACGTCGCGCTCAGCCAGTACCTCGACCAGCTCCTCGGCGCCGCGGCGACCGTCCCCGGGCAGGCCGGCTCCGGGCCCGCCCGGACGGAGCCGGGCGCCGCGACCGTGCCCGCCGAGGAGCCCGCGCCGACGCGGCCGGTGCCCGCCCCGACGACCACGGCGCCCGCCCGGACCACGGCGCCCGCCCGGACCGTGGCGCAGGTCAAGACCGTGCTCGTCCCGGACGGTTCGGACGACGACGCCGTCGCCACGGTCGACCGGCTCGAATCCCTGCAGGAAGTGCGCGAGGCGCTCCGCACGGCGGTGCTCTCCCTGCCCAACCGCAATCCCCGCCAGACCAAGGCCTTCGTCAACCTCTGGCGCTTCTACATGGTCCTGGACCATCGCACCGGCCTCTTCAACCCGTCCCGGCTCGCGATGGAGCGGCACAGCATCGAGATGGCCCGGCTCGTCGAGCTCATGGTGCGCTGGCCCTACTTCTTGGACCTGCTCGGCGAGCAGGCGACCGAGGGCGACGTCGCATCGCCGTCGAACCTGGACCTGCTGCTCGACGCCTGCGCCGCCGATGACGAAGCCTGGACGGACACTGCCCGTCGCACCCGGCTCGATCCCGCCGACCGTTCGACCGTCGCCCTGCGCGACCTGCTCCGCCGTGCCCTGCCGCACCGCGAGATCTTCACGCCGCTCGCCCACAGGTACCTGTGACGGCGGCCGCCTCACGCGGCCGTGGCGCCGCACGAGTTCTTTGAGAACCGTGGCGGCAGGCGACGAGCCTGCTTGCGTTCGAGCGTGCTCGAAGTCATAGCGTCGCCGACATGACGACACAGACCTGGATCATCACCGGTGCGTCCCGCGGCTTCGGGCGCGCGCTGGCGGAGTCGGCGCTCGCGGCGGGCGACCAGGCGGTCGCGGCCGTGCGCCGGCCGGAGAGCGTCGCCGACCTGACGGCCACGTACCCGGACACCTGCATGGTTGCGCAGTTCGACGCCCGGGACATCAGAGCGGCCGCGGACCTCGTGCGGCACACCCTCGACCGCTTCGGTCAGCTCGATGTGCTGGTCAACAACGCGGGCCGGGCCGTCGTCGGAGCGGTCGAGGAGGTCAGCGACGCGCAGCTGCGTGAGCTGATGGATCTGCACCTGTTCGGCCCTGCCGCGCTCGTCCGCGCGGCGCTGCCCGCGATGCGCGCGCGGGGCACCGGGACGATCGTGCAGATGAGCAGCCAGGGTGGCCGAATGTCGTTCCCCGGCGTGTCGGCGTACTCCGCGTCGAAGTTCGCCCTCGAAGGCTGGTCCGAGGCACTGGCCGGGGAGGTCGCGCCGTTCGGGATCCGCATGATGATCGTCGAGCCGAGCCGGTTCCGGACCGGCTTCAACGCGGCGGACGTGCTCGAGCTCGCCGAGGCGTCCGAGACCTACCGTGACCTGCTCGCCAACGTCCGAGCAGATCTGGCCGGGGCCGACGGCGCCCAGGAGGGTGACCCAGCGCGGGCGGCCGAGATCATCGTGTCCCTCGTGCACAGTGACAAGGTGCCGCTGCGGCTGCCGCTCGGGCGTGAGGCGGTCGAGCGGATCGCAGGTGCGTACCGGCGTGGCCTGGACGAGGTCGAGCGGTGGGCCGAGACCGCTCGCAGCGCCGACCTCGAGGGCGTCCCGGCGTCGGACCGTCCGATCTAGGCTGGCCGTCATGGCCACCGACGATCTGATGACCAGGGCGCTCGAGTCGCTCGGGCTCGACGGCCCGCCGTCGGTCGAGGCGATCCATGGCCTCACCGACCTGGCCGACGTGCCCGAGTCGATGACGATCACCGAGGTCGCCGGTCTGCTCGACATCTCGCCGCACACACTGCGCTATTACGAGCGGGCCGGGCTGGTCGAGGTGGCCCGCGACAGCAACGGTCATCGCGTGTACGACGCCGAAGCCGTGCGCCGCCTGGTGTTCCTCACCCGGATGCGGCTGTCCGGCATGCCGGTGCGCACGCTGCAGCACTACATCGCGCTCGCCGACGCCGGCGAGCACACGGTGCCCGAGCGGCTCGACATGCTGCTCGAACACCGCGACACCATCTGCCGCCGGATCCGTGAGCTGACCCTTTCCCTTGCCGCAACCGAGTACAAGATCGCCACCTATGGGGGCTCGACCGGGCCGGACGTCCGGGCCCCCGCTGCTGCTACCGAAACCGGCCGGACGGCGTAGCCGCCGCCGGGCAGGAACTCACCACGGTGTTCGGCGCTCCCCCACTGGGAGACGTCAGCTCACATCGACCGCAGATCCAGGCAAAACGCCAGGTCAGACCTGGTCGAACGATCGGCGGTACCCGTACGCTCGCCCGATGAGCCAGCCGACCCCGCCGCAGCAGCCCGCGTTCGTCCCGGATGCCCTCCTGAAGTTCACGGTCCAAGGCAACATCATGACCTCGAACATGGTCCCGCCGTCGCTCACCATCGACGGTTACCCCGCCCCGACAGCGATGGCGGGGACGAGGGACATCCCGATCATGTCCGGTCGCCACCACCTCCGAGTGCACTCGCAGTGGCTGCGCAGCTATGGGCACGCCGTCATCGACGTCGACATCTCCCCTGGCCAGACCGTCGAGGTCTTCTACGCCCCGCCGTACCACCAGTTCGCCGACCACGGCTCGGTCGGGCTGACCCGGCAGGCCCGCAACGGACGGGGCGCCATCATCGGGATGTGGGTCGTGATCGGCCTGATCTTCGTGATCCCGTTGGCTGTCACCCTCACCCTGGGGTGACCTCGTTCATGACCCAGCCGGCGTCAAGGACGAGCTCGCAGTCCGGCCAGGGTCGTGCGACGGTCCGCGCTCCCCCGTGACTTGACCAATCCCACACCTGGGTCTTGCGCGCCCGTGGCAAGGGGCGAAATACTCGCCGCGAGCAAGACGGCAGGTCACAGCGTCGTGCCCTGGCGGCTTCACGGGTTCGCCCACCGGCGCGCCCCTCCCACAGCGCAGGAGGAGAAGCATGAGGACCACCCGCACCACGCTCCGCTCCCGCTCACGTCTGGTCGCTTTCGTGGCCGGGCTCGGCATCGCGGTGTCCGCCCTGACCGTTCCCAGTGCCGCCGCGGCACCCGACGGCGCCGCCCGGGCCGCCGCGGTGCACGCCGCCGTCGGAAAGGCCAACGTCTCCGGCATCGCCTGGTACACGGACGCGGCCACCGGCCAGGTCGTCGTCACCGCGGACTCCACGGTCAGCGGCACCGAGCTCGATGCGATCCGCGAGTCGGCGGGCGCCGACGCCGACGCCCTGTCCATCCAGCGCGCACCCGGCGTCTTCAAGCCGCTCGTCTCCGCGGGCGACGCCATCTACGGCGGTGGGTACCGCTGCTCGCTCGGCTTCAACGTCGTCAGCGGCAGCACCTACTACTTCCTCACCGCGGGGCACTGCGGGAAGTCCGTCAAGACCTGGTACACCGACGCGGCGCACCAGACACTGATCGGGCGCACCCAGGGCGCGAGCTTCCCGGGCAACGACTACGCGCTGGTCCGCTACGACAGCACGTCGCTCAGCCACCCCGGCGGCTTCACCGCGGCCAACGCCTACGTGGGTGAGCGGGTCACGCGCGACGGCTCGACGACCGGCGTCCACAGCGGCACGGTCACCGCGCTGAACGTCTCCGTGAAGTACCAGGGCGGGGGCTCCGTCAGCGGCATGATCCAGACCACCGTCTGCGCCGAGCCGGGCGACTCCGGTGGTCCGCTGTACGACGGCACGAAGGCCATCGGCATCACCTCGGGCGGCAGCGGCAACTGCAGCTCCGGCGGCGTCACGTTCTTCCAGCCGGTCACCGAGGCCCTGGCGGCGTACGGCGTGAGCGTGTACTGACCGCCTGACCTCCACACCCTTGACGGCCACCTCAGTCACTGAGGTGGCCGTCATCGTGTGCTCATCCGATGAGCCAGGCCCGCAGCTCGTCGTCGCTCAGCCACCCCGGGCCCGCCTCGTCGAGGCCGCCGTGACCGGCGCGACGTCCTGACCGCGCAGCGCGTGTTCAGGTGATGGTCTTCGCGATCCGTCGCACCGCCTCCTGCAGCCGGTCCGGGGTGTTCGCCGCGTACCCGATCACCAGCCCTGGCGGCCCGTCGCCCACCCGGTGCGACGACAGGGCGTGCACGCGGACCCCGGCCTCGGCGGCGCGTCGGGCCACGACGGCGTCGTCGATGCCGGGCAGCGTCACCAGCAGGTGCAGGCCGGCGGCCACGCCGTGGGCGGTGCCGTCGGGCAGGTGGGTCGCGAGCGCTGCCAGCAGGGCGTCGCGGCGGGCGCGGTGGCGGCGTCGGACCTGGCGCAGGTGCCGCTCGAACCCGCCCGAGGTGATGAAGTGCGCGAGCGCGAGCTGAGGCAGCGCATGGCTTGCGAGGTCCGTCCAGTACCGGGCCTCGACCAGCTCGTGCTGGAGCGCGGCGGGCGCGAGCAACCAGCCGATCCGGATGGCCGGCGCGAGCGACTTGGACACGCTCCCCAGGTGCACCACGTGGTCGGGTGCCAGGGCGCGCAACGCGGGGACTGGCGGGCGGTCGTAGCGGTGCTCGGCGTCGTAGTCGTCCTCGATGACCAGGCGGCGGGGCAGCCCGCCGGGGCCCGACGTCGGTTCGGAGCGCGCCCAGGCGACCAGCGCCCGGCGCCGGTCCGGGGCGAGCACGACCCCCGTGGGGAACTGGTGCGCAGGCGTGACCAGGACGGCGTCGAGCCCGGTCCTGTCGAGTGCGTCCACGTCGAGCCCGTCGTGATCGACCCGGACGGGGACGGGCTCCAGGTCCCACCGCCGCAGGTGCTCGCGCGCCCCGTGCGAACCCGGGTCCTCGAACCCGACCCCGCTCACCCCGTGGCTGAGGAGCGCCCTGGCCAGCAGCGTCAGGCCCTGCGACACACCGTTGACCACGAGGATGTCGTCGGGGTGTGCGCGCAGCCCCCGGGTGCGGGCAAGCCAGCCGGCGAGGGCCTCGCGGAGCGCGGGCAGGCCGCGCGGGTCGCCATAGCCGAGCTCGCTCGAGGCGAGACCGCTCAGCGCCGCCCGCTCAGCGCGGGCCCAGGCCGCGCGAGGGAAGGCGGACAGGTCGGGCAGGCCAGGAGAGAGATCGATCAGGTCGGTCGTCGAGGCGTCCGAGGCGATCAGGTCGGGCATCGCGCTCACCATGCCCGACGGCGCAGCGCGTCGCGCACCGATGGCCGTGGGCCGTGCGGCGGGCGACGGAGCCCAGGCGGAGCGGACGGTCGTGCCACCACCGTGACGACCAGAGAGCAAACCCTCGTCCGTGAGCCGCCGATAGGCGTCGACCACCACGCCGCGCGAGCAGCCGAGCTGGTCGGCGAGCACGCGGGTCGCGGGCAGCCGGTCGCCCGGGGCGAGACGACCGTCGGACACCGCGCTCCGCACGGCCTCCGCCAGCCACGCGGTCAGGCTCCCGGGTGGGGCCTGCGTGGGATCGAGCTGGAGAAAGTCGGACCCGACCATCTTGGTCCCCCTGATCATCGCGAGCTTGGCCCTGTCAGATATACCAAAGTGCACGCAGGCTGGCGGACATGACAACCAGGACGCGACCAGAGGTGCGGGCCGTCGGACACGCCGGTACTGACGACCGCACACGACCGCCCCGGCATGCGAAGTCCTGGACCGGGCCGCTGTTCGCCGGACTCGGTATGGCGCTGGTGGGCAGCCAGGTGGCGGTGTCGGGCGTGCTCGCCGACGCGCCGCTCTTCGCTGTCCAAGCCGTCCGGTACACGCTGGCGGCTCTGGTGCTGATGTTGGTCCTGCGGGTCACCGGCCGGGCGGTTCCTGTGCCGCGCGGCCGGGAGTGGGCGTGGCTCGGGGGCGTGGCGCTGAGCGGGCTGGTGCTGTTCAACGTGGGCGTGGTGCGCGGCGTCGCGCATGCCGAGCCGGCCGTGATCGGCGTGGCGGTCGCCGCCGTGCCCGTGCTGCTGGCGCTGGTGGGGCCGCTGCTCGGACGGACCCGGCCTACGCCGTCCGTGGCGGTCGCCGCGGTCGTCGTGACCCTGGGCGCCGTCCTGGTGACCGGCGGCGGACGCACCGACGCCACAGGTCTGGGGTACGCACTGCTGACGCTGGTCTGCGAGGCCGGGTTCACGCTGCTGGCGGTACCCGTGCTGCGCCGGCTCGGGGCACACGGGGTGTCACTTCATGCCGTCTGGATCGCGGCGGTGGCGCTCTGGGCGATCAGCCTGGCGACCGAGGGGCCGGGCGCGGTTCTGACCCTGCGGGCCGAGCACCTTGCCGCCACGCTGCACCTCGCCCTGGCCATCACCGTCGTGGCGTTCCTGCTCTGGTACACGGCGGTCGGCCGGATCGGCCCGGGGCGCGCCGGGCTGTTCACCGGGGTGGTGCCCGTGGCCTCGGCCGTGGGCGGCGTGATGCTCGGCGGACCGGTGCCGGGACCGGTCGTGTGGCTCGGCGTCGCGGTCGTCGTCGTGGGCGTCGTTCTCGGGATGCTTCCGGCGAGAGGCGGCGATCGGTGAGCCCACGAGCCGGTCGACGGGCTGGCGGACCACCTCGCTGGACTCGGACCAAACTGCGGGCCACCGCGTTCCTGGACGGCCACCTCTGAGTGATGCCGCTCTCTGTGAGCTGACAACGTCAACACGGAGTGAGCGGCCAGGGTCGTCGAAGTAGTCGGTGCGTGCCACGTCGGTCAGTGCCTCGCAACCGACCTCCCGGACGAACGGTGGGCTCCAGGCGACGAACGGTCGGGTGCCGAGCCCCGGCTCCGGCGACAGTGGTGGCACCCACCGAAGGAGCCCGCATGTCCGTCACCACACCGTCCGCGACCGCCACCCCGATCGAGCAGTCGCGGACCGCCGGTCTGTGGCCGGTGGTCACGCTCGGGCTCGGGATCTTCACGCTCGTCGCGAGCGAGTTCCTGCCCGCGAGCCTGCTCTCGCCGATCGCCGTCGAGCTCGGCATCACCCCGGGGATGGCCGGCCAGCTCGTCACGGCGACCGCCGTGGCGGGGATGGTCGCCGGCCCCGGCCTGGTCGCGATCCTCCCGCCGGTCGACCGGCGCTGGGTGATGGCGGGGCTCACAGCGCTGTCGGTCGCGTCGAACCTGCTGGTCGCCGTCGCACCGAGTCTCGGCCTCATGCTCGTCGGCCGCGCGCTCCTCGGCGTCGCCCTCTCCGGCTTCTGGGCGCTGTCCCTCGCCGTCGTGGCGCAGCTGGTTCCGGCCGCGCACCTCGGCCGCGCGATGACCGTCGTCAACACCGGCGTGTCGCTGGCCACGGTCGCCGCGGTGCCGCTGGGCACCTACATCGGCGAGCAGATCGGCTGGCGGGCCACCTTCTGGGGCGTCGCCGCGGCCGGCGTCGTCACGCTCGTCCTCCAGGTCGTGTCGCTGCCCAAGATCGGCGCCAGCGAGCGATCGGGCCTGCGGCCGCTCGTCGAGACGCTGTCGAGGCGGGTCGTCGCCACGGGGTTCGCCGCGCTCGCCCTGCTCGTCACCGCGCACTTCGCCGCGTTCACGTACGTGCGCCCGCTCCTCGACCGCGTCGACGGGCTGGGCGCCGCCGGGCTCGCCGGACTGCTCGCGGCCTTCGGCGCCGCGGCCTTCGCCGGCAACCTCGCCGTCGGCGCGACCGTCGACCGGTACCTGCGCACGGTGCTCGTCGTCGTCCCGATCATGATCGCGGGCGCGACGTCGGTGCTGGCCGTGGCCGGCGAGGCCTCGGTGCTCGTCGTGGCCGTCGCCGTGACGGCCTGGGGGCTCGGGTTCGGCGGCGTGCCGACGATGGTGCAGACGTGGCTCGGCCGGGTCGCTCCCGATCGTCTGGAGAGCGCCGGGGGCCTCACCGTCGCGGTCTTCCAGATCTCCATCGCCCTCGGCGCGGCGGCCGGCGGCATCCTCAACGACGTCCTCGACGTCCGTGTGGCCTTCCTCGCCGCCGGGGTCACGGCCGCCGTGGGCGCCCTCGGGTTCTCCCGCGTCCGCACCCGGTGAGGAGCTGGACGCGCGTCCCCGTGTAGCGTTCAGGCGGGGACTGCCGTCCGCCGCCACTCGGTCGGGCTCAGGCCGCTGTGCCGCTGGAACGCCCGGCGGAAGCCCTCGTCCGAGTCGTACCCGAGCGAGAACGCGACCTGGCTCACCGGTCGACCGTCGACCAGCATCTCCTCGGCGCGGCGCATCCGGACCCGGGTGACGTAGCGGGCCGGCGACTCACCCATGGTGCTGCGGAAGCGCTCCGCGAAGCTCGACCGGGAGGCCCGCGCCACGCGAGCCAGCGAGTCGACCGTCCAGGGTGAGCCCGGCTCCGCGTGGATCGCCTCGAGAGCGGGCCCGAGGAGCGGGTCGTGCAGCTGCCCCAGCCACTCCCGCGCGCTGGCGCACCCTCGCTCGAAGAAGGAACGCAGCGTCGCCGAGACCACGAGGTCGAGCAGGGGGCTCAGCAGCGGCGATCCGCCGGCTCGCGCGGCGCTCGTCTCGGCGTCCAGCATGTCGAGAAGCGAGGCGTAGGCGGGCTGCTCCAGCCGCAGGCCGACCTGCAGGAGGACGGGCGGCATCAGCTCGGCCAGCCGGTCGGACGGCGCGGCGTGCAGCACCAGCGAGCCGGTGACCAGCCGCGCACGGCCCTGCGGAGCGGCGCGCACGTGATGCTCGCCGCCTCGCGGGAGAAGCACGAAATCCCCCGCCTGGAGATCAGGTACGACGACGTCGTCCGCGCCCGGCCCCTCGTCGCTCCCCTGGCTCGACGCCACGGCGACGTGGCCCTCCGCCACGTGCAGGAACCGGATGCCGACGTCCCCCAGGCGCCGGGAGTGGCCCGGCATCAGCTCCAGGGGGCTGACCTCGCGAGCCGACCAGCGGGTCCGGCGCAGGAGCGTGTCGGCCGCCACGGCCTCGTCGTCGGCGCCGGCCGTCGACCGTGGCGCGTGCAGGTGCATGTCCTGGACAAGGCCCGAGCCACCCGGGTGATTCCCGTCGGCCACCACCGATGAGTCCTGCGGGCTCGCTCGTCAGACCTCGTGAGGAACTCGTCCCAGCTGAGGAGACCGACCATGACGACCACGCCCGAGCGTTCGGCGACGCGGTACGCCGCCCCGCCCGCCGTCGACCGCGATACCTGGTTGCGCGAGCGCAACGCCCTGCTGGTCCGCGAGAAGGCGCACACCCACGAGGGCGATGCGATCGCCGCGGCCCGTCGCCGGCTGCCCATGACGGAGGTCCCGGTGCAGGACGTAATAGGCGACGACGGACCGACGTCGCTGCTCGACATCTTCGACGGCCGTGACCGGCTCGTGGTCTACAAGCACATGTTCCACACGGGCATGCCGATCGAGGACCAGTGCGAGGGCTGCACCTTGAGCGTCTGGCACGCCCAGGACGCCTCCTACCTCGCCGCCGCGGGCATCTCCTTCGCCGTCTTCTGCGAGGGCCCGTGGGAGGAGGTCGCGCCCTTGCGCGACTTCATGGGCTACACGGTGCCGTGGTACTCGGTGGCCGGCATCGACGACCCCGCGCTCGCCGGCGAGTTCGGCACGATCTCGTGCTTCCTGCGCCAGGGCGACCGCGTCTTCCTCACCTACGAGACGACCGGCCGCGGCGTCGAGGCGATCCTCGTGCCCCTCAAGCTGATCGACATGACCGTCTACGGCCGCCAGGAGGCCTGGGAGGACTCACCCGAGGGTTGGCCCGAGACGCACCGGCCGGGCTGGTTCTGGCGCAAGGGCGGCCGCCCGACCGCCCAGTGGACCCGTCCGGGTGCCACGCCCGTCGACACCACGATCCCGCACCGCCACCACCACTGATCTCGGCGCCCGCTCCGACGTCGCACGTCAAGATGCGTTTGTGGCGGGGCCGTCCTACCGCTAGGGTCCGGTCGGCCAGAAGGCCCGGGACCGACTTGGGGAGTGGGACATGGCGGCTGACACGCCGACATCCGGTAGCACCGTGGCGTGGCTTCGGTCCGCCGGAGACCTGTCGTGGCGGCTGGTCGGCATCATGGCCGCCGTCGCCCTCGTGTTCTACGCCGTGGGCATGGTGCGGCTCGTGTTCGTCGCCGTGTTCCTGGCGCTCGTGCTCACCGCCGTGCTCATGCCACTCGGCAACTTCTACGACCGGGCGATGCCACGCGCGCTCGCCATCGGAGCGTCGCTCCTGACTCTCCTCCTCGTCGTCGGCTCCCTGGCGACGTACGTCGTCGCGTCCATCGTCGGGAGCTGGGACCAGCTGGGCGACGAGCTCGGCTCCGGCATCGCCGACCTCGTCCCCCTCGTGCAGGGTCTGCCGTTCGTCCCCGACCTCGGGGGGCGCGACAAGCTCTTCGCCGACGCAGGTGCGTGGGTCCAGCAGAACAGCGACGCCCTCGTCGGCGGTGCCCTCCAGAGCGCCGGGTCCGTCGCGGAGGGCGTCACCGCCGTCGTCCTGGCCGTCTTCTGCACGGTGTTCTTCCTGTCCACGGGCAGCGCCATGTGGCAGTGGTTCCTCGCGCAGGTCCCGGCGGCCGGGCGCGACCGGTGGCAGGCGGCCGCGAGCGCCGGCTGGGCGACGTTCTCCGGCTACACGCGGGGCATCTCCTTCGTCGCCCTGACGGACGCCGTCCTGGCCGGGACGTTCCTGGCGATCGTCGGCGTGCCGCTGGCGCTCCCGCTGTCGGTGGTGGTGTTCCTGGCGGCGTTCGTCCCCATGGTCGGACCGGTCGCGGCGATCGTCATCAGCTCCGTCGTGGCGCTGGCCGCCGAGGGCCCGGTGACGGCGATCGTGGTCGCGGTGGGGATGGTCGTCATCGCCCAGCTCGACGCGAACGTGCTGCAGCCGCTCATCACCGGCAAGCAGGTCTCGTTGCACCCGGTCGTCATGGCTCTCGTGGTGACCTGCGGCACCGTCGTGTTCGGCCTGCTCGGCGCGGTGGTTGCCGTGCCCCTCGCCGCTGTGACGTGGGCGGTCTTCAGCACGGTGCGGCGGATGCGACTCGCAGCCGACGAGGTGGAGCCGGAGCCGGCGCTCGTCGCCTGAGCCGAAGGGTGCAGCGCAGGGTGCCGGCCGAGGAACGAGGTCGTCGCCCGGAGCGGAACCGCAGGCTCGGGCGACCGACGGCATCGC
>NZ_JAKGSG010000060.1 GCF_021568775.1 Antribacter soli
GCGGGTGCCTCGTTCCTCGGCCCCCACCCTGCGCTGCACCTACGGCTCAGGCGCTGTCTTCGTTCGCCCGAGCCTGCGGTTCCGCTGCGGGCGGGTGCCTCGTTCCTCGGCCCCCACCCTGCGCTGCACCTACGGCTCAGGCGAGCAGCACCACGACGCCGTCGCCCGCCTCGGCGGACGCGGCGAAGAACGCGGTGAGCTCCTCGTACGGGACGCGAAGGCGGTCCGGCTCGTCGTCGGCGTGCTCGGACGGCTCCGGGCACACGTCGTCGTCGCACACGATGGCCACGTCGTAGCGACCGGCGATCTCCTCGAACGGCGTGGCACCCAGGACGTCCGCGGCCCTGCGCACCTCAGCGGGCTCGAGGTAACGCGCGGGTCCGAACCTAGGCTCGACCGGCAGCTCCAGCGCGGCCCCGCCCTGGATCACGTCGACCGGCAGGGCGGCGTCGGCCCGCAGCAGCCCGTGCAGCACGCCCCACGTGGTGCCGATGCTGAGATATCGCGCCTCGTGCGGCGGCAGGTCGAGCTCGGTCCACTCGGTCGCGAGTGCGTCGAGCCGTCGTTCCGCCCAGGCCGGCTCGGCCACGGCTCGCGCCAGCTCGGCTGCGTCGAGCCGGGCGTATTCGCAATGGATCATCCCCATGGCGGCACAACATAGCGGCAATGCCCCGGGCAACACATCGGTCTATTCCCGCCCTTTCGCTAGAAAACCAGCGCAAACGGGCGGACCAATTTCTGTTGCGGGCAGAGAATGTGCCGCTCCAACTCGGCAGAGAACGGCACATTCTCCGCCCACCGTGCGCGGGGCGACGGTGCGTCGCCCGCGCGGGGCGGTGCCGCCCGTGCACCGGGGGCGGGGGCGCGCCGATGCACCCGGGCGAGGGCGCGCCGGCGCACCCGGGCGGAGGCGCGCCGACGCACCCGGGCGGAGGCGCGCCGGGGATCAGACGAGGTCGCCCCGCCGCCGCATGTCGTCGCCGGACATCGAGTGCACAGCCTCGGTCGGCGTCCCCTCATCGTGCCAGCGCAGGGTCGCGCCCACCCCCTCGATGAGGTCGACGGACCCCTCGGGGGCGAAGGTGAGACCGGCGTCCTGGCCGATCGCCGACCGGACGAGCGCGATCGTCGCGGGGAGCTCCTCGAGCCGCTCCGTCACGCCGAGCGACTCGAGATCGCGGCGCGTGGGTGCGATGTCCAGCGGGCTGGGCCCGATCCACAGCTTGCGCGTGCCGAGCCGACCGTCCGTCGCGGCTTCGGTCGCGTACTCCTCGGCCAGCACCAGCTCCTTGACCTGCCCCCGCGCCAGGACCGAGACCACGTCGGCCAGCGACGTCACGGCTCCCGCCTCCCGGCCCAGCTCCTGGCGCAGCTCCGCCAGCACGAGCTCGCGCCGCCGCTCGCGGAAGCTGTCGAGCGCGTCCTCGACGTGTTCCTCGAACGTGTCGGCACGAACGCCCGCGCCGCGGCCGCCACCGTGCACCTCGACCGTGAGCTCGGCGACGGGTCGCACCAGCTCGGCCCGGACGAGCGGCACCGCGCGGACGTCACCGGTGAGCAGGACGATCTCCGGCCGGCCGGCCATGACCTGGCGCTCGACCTCGACGGCCACCGCCTCGGCGTTGCGCCCCCAGGAGTCCTCGGCACGCGACTCGATCCGGGCATGCTTCGTGTTGGGCGAGGACGTCTTGGCGATCTCGTCGTGCGAAGCCTCGAACGACCACGTCGTCTTGCCGCCGGTCCCCCAGCGCGCGAAGTCGGCGCCCTGCCGGTCCACGGTCACGCACAGCACCTCGACCGACTCGTCGGTGGCGAGTGCCGCCTGCAGCAGTGCCGGCACCGGCGCCCAGACGCCAGACGCGACCGCGGGCGGGCTCTTCACGACCCGGTCCACGAGCACACCGGTGTCGTCGGCGATGACGACCCTGCCGTGCGGGCCGCCGGCCCGGGTGGGCCGCAGGACCGCCGTCTCGACCTCGCCGAGGACGGCCTCGGGCGCTCCCTGGTGTACGAGGGACTTGCGCACCGCACGCCACCGGTTCGCCACGTCCCGGTCGCCGGCCTCCGCGGCCGGCGTTGCGTCGAGATAGAGGGTGGCGAACGGCCCCGGATGGCCGAGAAGGGGCTTGAGCCAGTCGATCTTCATACGCACCTCCCGAGGTGCGCCCGCCAGGTGCGGGCGTCCTTCCAGGGTGCGACGGATCGTCGCCAGGTGCCAACCCTGATCCGGTCACGGATCAGTACTCAATGTCCGATCTATCTCCAAGCGCGGGTCAAATCACCGACCGCGGTGGTCACAAGTCCCTTCAAGCGTACGTATCGAGCTCCGGAATGCCGGCGCCCTTGTGCTCACGCGCGATCCGCTCGTGGTGGCGGATGACCTCGTTCACGATGAACTGGCGGAACTGCACCGCGAAGTCGGGGTCGAGGCCGGACTCCTCGGCGATCCGCTTGAGGCGGTCGATCTGCTGCTGGTCGCGCGCCGGGTCGGCCGGCGGGAGGCCGCCCACCGCCTTGAGCTCGCCGACCTGGCGAGTGAGCTTGAACCGCTCCGCGAGCAGGTGCATCAGGGCGGCGTCGATGTTGTCGATGCTGCCGCGGAGCTGGAGGATCTCGGGCGGCATGCCGAACTGGGTCATGGGTCGAGGCTATCCCGGGGCACCGAGGTCCGGCCGGTCCGCTCAGGTACCGGCGGCGACCGTGCCGTGGGCCGGCGGGCGGCGGTACCACCAACCCGAGCGGGTACAGTCTCTCCCGGCGCGCAGGGGACCTGGCCAGCGCCGGCGCCGTTTCACCGCTCGACCAGACAACAGGAGACGACCGCATGACGACGCTAGCCTCGACGCCGGCCCTGGTGGATGTGCCCCCGAGCACGTCGATCAACACGATCCTCAGGGAGCGCGTGGCCCGGTCCGGCGAGGCGGTGCTGATCGAGCGGCGTGAGACGCCGTCAGGCCCATGGCTTCCGGTCACCGCGCGGGCGTTCGAGGACGAGGTGTTCGGCCTGGCCCGCGGCCTGGTGGCGCGCGGGATCAACCCGGGCGACCGGGTCGCCATCATGTCGCGCACGCGGTACGAGTGGACGCTCCTCGACTTCGCGATCTGGGCGGTCGGCGCCGTGCCGGTGCCCGTGTACGAGACGTCGTCCGCCGAGCAGGTGCAGTGGATCTGCTCCGACGCCGGCGTCCGGCTGCTCTTCGCCGAGTCGGCCCAGCACGCGGACGTGGTGGGCCGCGTGCGGCACAACCTGCCCCTGCTCGAGGAGATCCTCGTCGTCGACGACGGCGCGCTGACCGACCTGCGCGGCCTCGGCGCCCACCTGCCCGCCCTTGCCGTCACGGAGCGGCGTGACGCGGTCCGCCGGGACGACGTCGCCACGATCATCTACACCTCCGGGTCGACCGGCCGTCCCAAGGGCGCCGAGCTGACGCACGGCAACTTCGTGCACCTGGTGATGAACGCGGTGATCGGCGTGCCGGAGCTGCTGCGCGCCCCCGGCGCCCGCACGCTGCTGTTCCTCCCGCTCGCCCACGTGTTCGCGCGGTTCGTCGAGCTCGCCGTGATCGGTTCCCCGGCAGCGGTGCTGGCCCACTCCCCCGACGTGAAGAACCTCGTCGCGGACCTGGGGTCCTTCCGGCCCACGTTCCTCCTCGCGGTGCCGCGCGTCTTCGAGAAGGTCTACAACAGCGCCGAGCAGAAGGCCGGCTCCGGCCTCAAGCGGCGAGTCTTCCACTGGGCATCCGCGGTGGCCGGCCGGTACTCGCGCGCGCTCGACGCGGACTCCGTCTCCGCGGGCCTGCGCCTCCAGCACGCGCTGGCCGACCGGCTCGTGTTCAGTGCCCTGCGTACCGCCATGGGCGGCAGCCTGCAGTGGGCGGTCTCCGGCGGCGCCCCGCTGGGCGAGCGTCTGGGTCATTTCTACCGCGGGATCGGCATCACGATCCTCGAGGGCTACGGCCTCACCGAGACCACCGCCCCGACGTCCGTGAACCTGCCGGGTCGCACGATCATCGGCACGGTGGGCCCGCCGCTCTTCGGCACGGCGATCCAGATCGCCGAGGACGGCGAGATCCTGCTGGGCGGCCCGCACATCTTCCGCGGCTACCACAACCAGCCCGAGCTCACCGCGGAGGCGCTGGCCGGCGGGTGGTTCCACACCGGCGACCTCGGCTCGCTGGACGCGCATGGCTACCTGCGGATCACCGGGCGCAAGAAGGAGATCATCGTCACCGCCGGCGGCAAGAACGTCGCCCCGGCGGTGCTCGAGGACCGCGTGCGCGCGCACCCGCTGGTCAGCCAGGTCGTCGTCGTCGGCGACCAGCGCCCGTTCATCGGCGCCCTCGTCACGCTCGACGCCGAGATGCTGCCCGGCTGGTGCCGCACCCACGGGCTGCCTCAGCTCACCGTGGCGGAGGCGCGCGAGCATCCTGCCGTTCTCGAGGCGCTCGACCGGGCCGTCAACCACGCGAACGAGGCAGTGTCGAAGGCGGAGTCGGTCCGCAAGATCAGCGTGCTCGACATCGACTTCACCGAGGCCAACGGCTACCTCACGCCGTCGATCAAGGTGAAGCGGGCCGCCGTCATCGCGGACTTCGCCGACACGATCGACGCCCTCTACGGCGGCCCCGCGACGCCGACCGCCCCGACGACGGGCTCGCTGCGGGCGGTCGGTCGCTGACCTGCCCGCGGCCCTCTGCGGCCGAAGCAGTAACAAGACTGGAGCGGAGCCGGTCGGCTCCGCTCCAGTTTTCCTCGGTACGTCCTGCGGTCAGGCGCTCTTCTCGCGCGGGCGGGTGCCCCGGACCGGGCTCGTGCGCGGCACGATCGTCGGGTTCACGTTCTCCAGCACCACCTCGCGGGTGATGACCACGCGTTCGACGTCGTCCCGCGACGGCACGTCGAACATGACCTGCTGCAGCACCTCTTCCATGATGGCGCGCAGGCCGCGCGCCCCGGTGCCCCGCAGCAGGGCCTGCTCGGCGATGGCCTCCACGGCGCCCTCGTCGAACTCGAGCTCGACGCCGTCGATCTGGAACATGCGCTGGTACTGCTTCACGAGGGCGTTGCGCGGCTCGGTGAGGATACGCACGAGCGCGTCGCTGTCGAGCTGCGCGACGGACGCGATGACGGGCAGCCGGCCGATGAACTCCGGGATCAGGCCGTACTTCTGCAGGTCCTCGGGCCGGACCTCGGCGAAGAGGTTCTCGTCCGCGCCCGTCTCCATGGGGGCGCCGAAGCCGACGCCGCGCTTGCGCGACCGCGACGCGACGATGTCGTCCAGCCCTGCGAACGCGCCCGCCACGATGAACAGCACGTTCGTCGTGTCGATCTGGATGAATTCCTGGTGCGGGTGCTTGCGGCCGCCCTGGGGCGGCACGGAGGCGGTCGTGCCCTCGATGATCTTCAGCAGCGCCTGCTGCACACCCTCGCCGGAGACGTCGCGCGTGATCGACGGGTTCTCGGCCTTGCGGGCCACCTTGTCGACCTCGTCGATGTAGATGATCCCCGTCTCGGCCTTCTTCACGTCGTAGTCGGCCGCCTGGATGAGCTTGAGGAGGATGTTCTCGACGTCCTCGCCGACGTACCCGGCCTCCGTGAGCGCCGTGGCGTCCGCGATGGCGAACGGCACGTTGAGCATCTTCGCGAGGGTCTGTGCCAGGTACGTCTTGCCGGTGCCGGTGGGGCCGATGAGCAGGATGTTGGACTTCGCGATCTCCACGTGGTCCGTGTCGCTGCTGCTCGCCGTGCCGCGCGCCGCCTCGCCCGCCTGGATGCGCTTGTAGTGGTTGTAGACGGCGACGGCCAGGGCACGCTTCGCGTTGTCCTGGCCGATGATGTACTGCTCGAGGAAGTCGAAGATCTCGCGCGGCTTGGGCAGCTCCGTGAGTCCGAGCTCGGCTGCCTCGTTGAGCTCCTCCTCGATGATCTCGTTGCACAGGTCGATGCACTCGTCGCAGATGTACACACCTGGGCCGGCGATGAGCTTCTTGACCTGCTTCTGCGACTTGCCACAGAACGAGCACTTCAGCAGGTCCGCGCCGTCACCGATTCGCGCCACTACCCGTCTCCTCGCCTCAGCGCCCGGACCGGGCGTCCCGCGACCCGACCGGGCCTTGCGGATCCGCACCGTCAGGCGGTCCCACCACCATTCCACACCACCGGCGCCCTGTTGTCAGCCGGGCGCATCGGCGCGTCTCAGGTCCGCTTTTCACCACACCTGAGGAGTTTGTCACGCTGCAGGCGCTCTGTCGCCCTTTGCCCGCAACGCCGGTGGGCCGCCTCCGTGCGGGAGGCGACCCACCGGCGTCGGGCGCCACGTCACCGGCTGCCGACCGGCCGCTGACCGGCACGGACCGGTCAGCGAGCCGGGACAGGGAGCGGCTTGCGGCTCTCCAGCACCGTGTCGACCAGGCCGTAGTCCTTCGCCTGCGCGGCGGTGAGGATCTTGTCGCGCTCGATGTCGTCGCGAACCTCCTCGACCGTGCGGCCGGAGTGCTGCGACAGCGTCTCCTCGAGCCACTCGCGCATGCGGATGAGCTCGTTCGCGTGGATCTCGATGTCGGAGGCCTGGGCGTAGCCGCCGCCCTCCATCGCGGGCTGGTGGATCAGCACGCGCGCGTTAGGTAGCGCCAGGCGCTTGCCCGGCTGGCCGGCCGCGAGCAGGACCGCGGCGGCGGAGGCCGCCTGGCCCAGGCACACGGTCTGGATCTGCGGCTTGATGTACTGCATCGTGTCGTAGAGCGCCGTCATGGCCGTGAACGACCCGCCCGGCGAGTTGATGTACAGGATGATGTCGCGGTCCGGGTCCTGGCTCTCCAGGACCAGCAGCTGCGCCATGACGTCGTCCGCGGAGGCGTCGTCGACCTGGACGCCCAGGAAGATGATGCGATCCTCGAACAGCTTGGTGTACGGGTCCTGGCGCTTGAAGCCGTACGCGGTGCGCTCTTCGAACTGCGGCAGCACGTAGCGGCTGGACGGGGCGCCGTAGGGCAGCCCGAGGCCGCCCGGGCGGGCATAGCTGCCCGCGAGGCGCTCGGCTGCTGCGAGGAACTGGGACTCAGGGCTCACGGTGGTCTCCTCGAAAGTCGTGTCTGGTGAGGTAGGGGGCCGGTCAGGCGTTCATGCCGCCGCCGCCCGAGACCGCCGAGGCGTTCTCGACGACGTGGTCGATGAAGCCGTACTCGAGCGCCTCCGGGGCCGTGAACCAGCTGTCGCGGTCGTTGTCCTTGAGGATCTTCTCGAGCGGCTGCCCGGTCTGCTCCGCCGTGAGCTCGGCGAGCACCTTCTTCATGTGCATGATGAGCTGCGCGTTGATGCGCACATCTGTCGCGGTGCCGCCGATGCCGCCCGAGGGCTGGTGCATCATCACGCGGGCGTGGGGCGTCGCGTACCGCTTCCCCTTCGCGCCGGAGGAGAGCAGGAACTGGCCCATGGAGGCCGCCATGCCCATCGCGACGGTCGCGATGTCCGGCTTGATGAACTGCATGGTGTCGTAGATCGCCATGCCGGCGGTGATCGAGCCGCCAGGGCTGTTGATGTACAGCCAGATGTCCTTCTCGGGGTCTTCCGCAGCAAGGAGCATCATCTGCGCGCAGATGGCGTTGGCGTTCTCGTCACGCACCTCCGAGCCCAGCCAGATGATGCGCTCCTTGAGCAGCCGGTTATAGATGGAGTCGTTGAGGCCGAATCCCGGCCCGTCGGCCCGTGCCACCGGTCCGGCGTCCATCCGCAGCAGATCGTTCACGTCGAACTCCTCGGTTAAGACTTCCTGTGTCGATCGACCCTAACGTGGGAAGGGTCGCGGTCACTCCCTGTCACGGTGCCTTTTCGCCAACAGCGCATAGGTACCGCCCACGGCGAAATTCCGCCGTGTTCAGGCCCGTGCGGCGTCCGGGGCGTTGTCGCTGTGGGCGGAGAAGGTGCCGGGCCTGACGCCTTCAACCCGACACCTTCTCCGCCCACAGCGAGGGGCCTCACGCCGGGTCCGGAGAGACGACGATGCCCGACGCCGTCGGGCGCGATCCGTGCGGAAGGCGACCGACCGGCGTCGGGCATCGTCAGGGCGGTTCTCAGGCCTTGGCCGACTCCGTCGCGGTGTCCTCGGCAGCCTCGGAGGCCTGCGCGACGGCGGCCTCGAGGGCCTCCTGTGCGGCGTCGTCCTCGTCCGAGCCGATGAACTCGCTCAGGTCGACGACGCTGCCGTCGGCGTCCTTGACCTCGACCTTGCGCAGCGCGACCGCGAGCGCCTTCGAGCGCGCGACCTCGCCGACCATGGACGGGATCTGACCGTTCTGGTCGAGCGTCGAGATGAACTCGTTCGGGTCCATGCCGTACTGGCGCGACGCGCTCACCAGGTACTCGACGAGCTCGCCCTGGCCGACCTTGATCTCCAGCTTCTCGGCGAGGGTGTCGAGAAGGATCTGGTTCTTGATCGCCTTCGTGGCGTCCACGGTCACCTCGGCGCGGTGCGTGTCGTCCTCGAGGCGGCCCTCGGACTCGAGGTGGCGGTGCACCTCGGCCTCGACCACGCCGTTCGGGACGGGGATCTCGACGGCGCCGATCAGCGCCTCCAGGAGGGCGTCGCGGGCGACGACCGCCTGGTTCGACGTCTTGATGGAGGCCACCTGCGAGCGCAGGTCGTCCTTCAGCTCGTCGAGGGTGTCGAACTCGGAGGCGAGCTGCGCGAAGTCGTCGTCCGCCTCGGGCAGGTCGCGCTGCTTGACCGTCTGGGCGGTGACCGTGACCTCGGCCTCCTGGCCCTCGTGCTCGCCGCCGGCCAGCGGGGCGCGGAAGGTCGTGGTCTCGCCGGCGGACAGGCCGGTCAGAGCCTCGTCCAGACCGTCCAGCATGTTGCCGGAGCCGATCTGGTAGGAGACGCCGGAGACGGAGTCGACCTCCTCGTCGCCGATGAGCGCCTTGAGGTCGATGACGATGTAGTCGCCGTCGACGGCCGGGCGGTCGACGCCGACCAGCGTGCCGAAGCGCTCACGCAGCGCGTCGAGGCGCTCCGCGATGTCCTCGTCCGTCACGCTCGTCGACTCGACGGTCACGTCCAGGCCGTCGAGCTCGGGCAGCTCGATCTCCGGGCGCACCTCGACCTCGGCCGTGAACTTCAGCTGGCCCTCGCCGGCCTTGGCGGGGACCTCGGTCACGTCGACCTCGGGCTGGCCGAGCGGGCGCAGGCTCGCCTCGTTCGCGGCCTGGCGGTAGAAACCGGACAGGGCATCGTTCACCGCGTGCTCGATCACCGCACCCCAGCCGACGCGCTGCTCGATGATGCGCGGGGGGACCTTGCCCTTGCGGAAGCCGGGGACGTTCACCTGCTCCGCGATGTGCTTGTAGGCGTGGTCGATGCTCGGCTTGAGCTCGTCGTAGTCCACCTCGACGGTCAGCTTGACCTTGGTGGGATCCAGGGTCTCGACGGCGCTCTTCACTTCGATGGTCTCCAGAGGACGGGGAATGGGATTGCGTGCAACCGGCGCACGGGCAACCCGTCCATGGTACGCGCGTACCGGTGGATACTCGAACCCGGAGGCTGTGCGCCCGGCGACCGGTCACCAGTCCCAGGTGAAGCCGACGATGGCACGTTCCATGACGGACACGAAGCGCTGCACCGACAGCTCGTCGTCGAGCTCGACGGGCTCCAGCGACGTCGGGTCGCCCTCGAGGTCGTCCCACTCCGCCCACCAGACCTTGCCGGGCACGAGCGCCTGGTCGAACTCGACCTGCATCCGCAGGCTCTCCAGGCGGCCGAACACCGCCCGCCGGTACACCCGCGGCGGCGGCTCCCGGTACCGGAACGACGTGCGGTACTCGACCGACGCGGTCTCCCCCGCCGCGAGCGTCCGCCTCAGGTGGATGTCGACGGCATGGAAGTGGTCGTCCAGCCGGTACAGCGGGCTCAGGGTCCCGCCCCGCAGCACCTCGATCTCGACGTCCGTGGTGTCGAAGCGGTAGCGGACGACGTCGAGCCCGTCGACGAGCGCCTCGACGACCTGGCTCGTGACGTGCTCGCGAGGCCGTCCGTCCGGACCGATGCGGTGCGTCTCGTACACCGTCACCGAGCGATACCGCTCCGGGCCCGAGCCCTCCGGGCTGCCCTTGGGCGCGCGCGCCCGGCCGGCGACCACCCGCGAGCGCGGGACCGCCCCCAGCAGCAGGGCCCACAGGGTCTCGGCCTCGTCCCGACGGAACCCGAACGCGTCCACGAACCAGGTCAGCGTCTGCGGGCTCAGCACCTCCCCGCGCAGCGCGCGGGCCACCCGGTCCTTGAGCGAGTCCTCCGGGATGTCCAGGCCGTCCGCCCAGACCACGGGCGCGAGCACGCGGCACACCGCACGATGGTTGATCTCGTCGCCGCGCAGGCGTGTGGCGCGCGCCTGCCACTGGCGGCGGTACGGCCCCGGCCGGCCGAGCAGCTCGCAGAGGTACCGTGCCGCCTCGCGCGCGTCGTTGGTCACCCCGCCTCCCCGTCCGCCGTCGTGTCGCGGCTCTCCCGCCGCTGTGCGATCGTCCTGCGACATAAGGACCGTAACGTCCATCGCAGCATGAGGCGAAATTCCCACGCCGGGTCCCGATGATGTGACCCGGCGTGTTCAGCGAACAAGGGGGTGCTCTGTGCCGGATACCGTCGTACGACCGCGCCCCCGCACCGTGTCCGCCGGCGTCGTCGCGCACGACCTGCGCTCCGCGGCCGTCGCGCAGGCGGCGCTTGCCGCTCAGCCCGGCCTCGAGGTCGTCGGCTCCGCTCTCAACGTGGGCACGCTGCTGCACCGCACCGGCCCGTTGAAGGCCGTCGCCCTCGAGGTACCGCCCGTCGACGACGTCGACGTGATGCTCCTCGCGACCTGTCTGCTCGCGACCGGGGCGGCCGTCGTCTGCTTCACGCTCGCCGACACCGACGTGCCCCAGCAGGCCCAGCTCGTCGCCGCAGGGATCGCCCTCGTGGGGGTTGCGCAACTGCCGCGCGAGCTGCTCATGTCGGCGCTGCTGCCCCTTCCTCAGTCTCCCGCCTGGCCCGGCGCCCGCCTCTGGTGATGCCGGCCGGGTGATGCCCGGCCGAGCCAAGCCCCGCCCCGCGGACCGCCCCCCAACCGGGCCGCGGGGCGGTCTTCGGTTGCCGCCGCGCCTCGGGGTCGTGCGGACCCCTGCGGCGCCTCATCCCCGCGCGAGCGCGCGGGCGATCCGCCGGGCGTCGATCGCCATCTCCCGGAACATCCCGCTCAGCGGGTTCGTGTACCCGGTGAACCAGAGCCCCGGCGCCGCCGCACGGCCGCCGGTCGCGACGGGCACGCCGCGGTCGCCGAGCACGCCCAGGTGCCCGACCAGCGGCTCCAGCCCCCGCGCGTACCCCGTCGCGGCCAGCACGACGTCGGGCGTCGCACGGCTGCCGTCAGCGAGCAGGACGGCGTCGCCGTCGAACCCCGTCACGGCCGGCACCACCTCGACCCGGCCTGCGAGGACCGCGTCGACCAGCCCGACGTCCTGCACCGGGATCGCGCCCTGCTGCACCCGCGTGTACAGGCCCTCCGCCGGCACCGGCAGCCCCACGTGCGTCAGGTCGGGGACGCTGGCGCGCCGGACCGGACCGGCCATCCGGTCGACGAGCCCCACGGGCAGCCGTCGCACCAGGATGCCCGTGTACTGAGCGGCCCACGGGCCTTGCGACCGCCGGACGATGTGCGGCGGCGTGCGCACCGCCAGCCGGACGCGCGCCGCCCCGCCGTCGACCAGGTCGACGGCGATCTCCGCGCCCGTGTTGCCCACGCCCACCACGAGCACGTCGCGCCCCGCGTAGGGCGCGGCGTCGCGGTAGGCGCTCGCGTGCACCAGCTCGCCGGTGAACCCGTCGCGACCTGGCCAGTCCGGCGCGAGCGGGGTGTGGTTGTAGCCGGTCGCGACGACGACCGCACGCGCCTGCCGCTCCTCGCCGGACGCGGTGCGCAGCAACCAGCCGCCGGACCTGGCGGGATCAGGGTCGATGCGGGTGACCTCCACGCCCGTCTCGACGTCGAGCCCGTGGCGCGCGGAGTACGTCTCGAGGTAGCGGACGACGTCGGCCCGCGCGACCCAGCGGCCGTACGCCCGCGGGATCGCAAGGCCGGGCAGGCCGGAGAACCGGCGCGTGGTGTGCAGGTGGAGCCGCTCGTAGTGGCGCCGCCACGATGCGGCCACCGAGTCCCGCTCCAGGACCGTCACGCCGAACCCGCGGGCCTGGAGCGCGGCCGCGGCCGCGAGGCCACCCGGTCCGGCACCGACGACGTACACCGTGTCCATCCCGGAAGAGTAGCGGCGGGGCGGCCTGCGCAGGAGGTGCGTAGCGGGCGAATCGTGCACAGCGGGACGTCCCCGGTTGACATCCGGCCCGGCCGTCGGATGAGAGAGTGGGGCCTCGTGGAACCTCAGGTGGTGGTGGCCGGCCCGGCGTCGTGGAACACCCTCGTGCGGCTCGACCGCCTTCCAGAACCCCGCCCGCAGACGGTGTTCGCCCGCGAGACGGTTCGCACGCTCGGCGGGACGAGCGCGGGCAAGGCGCTCCACCTTGCCGATCTCGGCATGCGCGTGCGGCTCGTCACGACCGTCGGCACCGACGCCGAGGCGGACCTCGTGCTGGGCGCGCTCGACCGCGGCGGCATCGAGCTCGTCGCACGACGCACGGACGGGCCCACCGAGCAACACCTGAACCTCATGACGGATGCCGGCGAGCGTGTGTCGATCTATCTCGCGACGGCGGAGCCGGCCGGACCGCCGTCGGCCGAGGTCCTGGCGGGTGCCGGGCACGTCGTCCTCGACCTGAGCACCGCCGGGCTGGAGCTCCTGCCCGCCGCCCGCGCGAGCGGGGCGACGCTGTGGACAGACCTGCACGACTACGACGGCGTCGCCGAGTTCCACCGCCCGTTCGCCGACGCCTGCTCGCACGTGTTCCTCAACGACGACGGCACGCCCGACCACAGGGCCGTCATGGAGGGCCTCCTGGCCCGCGGCGCGACGACCGTCGTGTGCACGCTCGGCGCCCGCGGCGCGGTCGCGCTCACCGCGGACGGCTGGTCCACGTGCCCGGCCGAGCCGGTCGACGTCGTCGACACGAACGGGGCCGGCGACGCCTTCTTCGCCGGGTTCCTCGTCGCCCACCTACGAGGCGAGAGCACGACCGCGTGCCTGCACGCGGGCGCCCGCCAGGCCGTGCGGGCCCTGCGCTCGCGCCACCTGAGCCCGCTCCTGGACGAGGTCCACCCGGCCGGGTAGACCCGTCGAGCGCGGCTCACGGGCGGTCCCACTCGACGACGAGCCGGCCGCTCCTCTGCGTCACCTCCGTGCCGAACGTGGCACAGGCGCGCCGGAACCGGTCGGTGATCCAGCGAGCCTCGTCCGGTGCAGCGAGGCGGGTGAAGCAGTTGTCCAGCGCCAGGGGGACGCCTTCGAGCCGGACGAGCCGCCCGTCGTCGTCGAAGGTCACGAGGAACAGGAGCCCCAGATCGTTGCGCAGGCGGGGGTCGGTCGCGTAGTCGTCGATGAAGTCGCCGAGGTCGTACACGACGGAGTCGTCGACACCGTGGAAGACGTGGGCGGAGTGCCCGGCGACGAGGGTGGCGCCGGCCACCCGGAAGGTCGTCGCTGCCACCCGCACGTGCGGGACGGGATGGGTGACCATGTTCGGGCCCCAGTGCGGAGTCACGAGGACGACGTCGGTGTCCAGCCCGCTGATCGTGTCGAGCAGCCAGGTCGCCGACCCGTGCTCGAGGTCCGCGAACGCGACCCCCGGGCGGCCGGGACCCGCGGCGTAGTCGGCCGGGTGGTCGGTGACGGCCACGACCCCGACCCTGAGGCCGGCGGCCTCGAGGACGATCGGGGCGCGGGCGGCAGCCTCGTCGGCACCGGCACCGACCCAGCCGATCCCGGCATCGGCGAGGTGGCCGAACGTGTCGAGGAGCGCTTCCGCGCCGAAGTCCAGGGCATGGTTGTTGGCGAGGGTCACGCAGCTCACGCCGAGGTGCCGGAGCACCTGGGCCGCGACCGGTGGGGCGCGGAAGAAGAACGGCTTGTCCGGGTCGGGCCACGGTGCGCCGCGATCCGAGACGACGCACTCGAGGTTGAGCACGAACAGGTCCGCCTCGTGCGCGACGGCCACGAGCTCGTCGCTGAACAGCGTGGTCGGCGCGACGACCGCGAGGCGTTGGGCGACCTTGCGGCCCAGCATGGTGTCGCCCGCCAGTGCGACCTTCACGGTCGGCCCGCCCGGGGCGCCGGAGCGAGGTGGCGGGTGAACCAGTCCCGGGCCGCTTCGGCGGCAGTCTCGAGCGTGCCGGGCTCCTCGAAGAGGTGAGTGGCACCGGGGACGACGGTGAGGTGGTTCTCGCACCCCCGGAGCTGGGCCTGCGCCTGGCGGTTGAGGTCGAGCACGACGTCGTCGGCGCCTCCGACGACGAGCAGCGTGGGGGCCGTGACCATCGGCAACCGGGCGGCCGCGAGGTCGGGGCGACCGCCGCGCGACACGACGGCGGCGATGCCGGCGTCGGGTTCGGTCGCGGCCCACAGGGCGGCCGCGGCACCGGTGCTGGCCCCGAAGTAGCCGACGGACAGCTTGTCGAGGCCGGGCTGGGTGCGCAGCCACCGGGTGGCGTCGACGAGACGCTGAGCCAGGAGGCCGACGTCGAACACGTTGGCGCGGTCCCGCTCTTCTTCGGCGGTGAGCAGGTCGAAGAGGAGCGTGCCGAGCCCGGCCTGGTTGAGGACGGTGGCGACGTAGCGGTTGCGGGGGCTGCGCCGGCTGCTTCCGCTGCCGTGCGCGAACACCACGACCCCGGCCGCCACGTCGGGCACGGTGAGGCGGCCGCCGAGGCGGACGGGCCCGGCGTGCACCGTGACCTCCTCGTCCTGCGAGGGCGGGTCGTCGCCCGCGGTGCCCGGCGCCGTCGTCGTCGCTCCTGCGCTCGCCCGCTCCAGGCATGCGATGACCTCGTCGTCGGAGGTCTGGGAGAAGTCGACGTAGTACTCGCTGATCGCGGAGAAGTGGTCGGGGGTGTCCAGGCAGACGAGCTCGTCGGCGTCGCCGCCGAGTCGGGCGGTCCAGTCGGGCGGCGCGACCGGCACGGCCAGCACCACCCGGCCTGCACCGTGCGCCCGGGCCACCTGGCAGGCCGCCCGGGCCGTCGAGCCGGTGGCGATCCCGTCGTCGACCACCACCGCGGTACGGCCCGCCAGCGGCACGCGCGGACGGTCGCCACGGAACCGCAGCGCGCGGCGCTCCAGCTCGCCCCGCTCGCGCGACTCGACGTCGGCGAACTGGTGCTCCGAGACGCCGACCTTGCGGACGATCTCGTCGTTGACGATCCGGACGCCGTCCTCGCCGAGGGCACCCATCGCCAGCTCGGGCTGGAACGGCACCCCGACCTTGCGGACCAGGATCACGTCCAGCGGCGCGCCGAGCGCCGTCGCGACCTCGAAGGCGACCGGGACACCGCCTCGTGGAAGGCCGAGCACGACCACGGGTTCGTCTCGCAGGCGCAGGAGCTTCGTCGCCAGCTTCCGGCCGGCGTCCACGCGATCAGCAAAGGCCATGGCCGCACCACCTCACTCCAAGCCTGCCTCCACGCCGTGCTCGAGGCACGGGTAGGGGCGGTGGCCACCAAGGAGATGCGCCTGCCGATTCCCGAATGTCGCGATAAGCGGCAGACTCAGAGAGGAACCGGACGACAGGAGGCTTGACGATGGCGTTCGACGCGCCTGCCGGTACCGAGCCCACGATGCCGGAGCGGGGTGTGCGGCATGCGCCCCGGATCGAGGAGCTGCTCGCCCTCGTGCGCAGCCGCGGCCGGATCGAGGTGAGCGAGTCGGCCCGCCTGCTGTCCGTCTCGCAGGAGACCGTGCGCCGCGAGCTGCGCAAGCTGGAGGCGCAGGGCCTGGTGCGACGCAGCTACGGGCTCGCGTTTCCCGTGGAGACGAGCTCGTTCGAGACGGCGTTGTCGGAGCGCCGGCAGAGCTTCCCGGAGGAGAAGGCACGGATCGCGGCGGAGGCGGCGCGACACCTGGGCGAGGCGCAGACGATCTTCGTCGACGAGGGCTTCCAGCCGCTCCTCGCCGCGCGGGCCCTGCCGCGGGACCGCGAGCTGACGGTGCTCACGTCGTCCCTCCCGGTCGCTACGGAGCTGTCGGCCAGGCCGAACGTGCAGGTCATCATGATCGGCGGGCGGGTGCGCGGCAAGACGCTCGGCGTCGTCGACGGCAGTGCCGTGGACATGATCCGCACGTTCCGCCTCGACCTCGGGCTGATCGGCGCGAACGGCGTCACCATCGAGGACGGGCTGACCACGCCCGACCCCGCGGTCGCGCGCGTCAAGGCCGCCGCGATCGAGGTGAGCCGGCGGCGGATCTTCATCGGGGCGCACCACAAGTTCGGCGTCACCAGCTTTGTCCGGTTCGCGGGGCTGGAGGATTTCGAGGCGATGATCACCGGCACGCAGCTCAGCTCCGTCCGTGCGCGCGCCTTCCACGCGGCCGGGGCGAACATCGTCCAGGTGTGAGACGAGCGCTCCCCGAGCGTGACCGATTGGCCTGCGGGGGGCACCAGTTCGTGCCCGGTTCGAGACCGGTTCCGCCACGCCCGAACGGACGAGGATCGAGCCCCGGAGCGCCGCAACCCGGGCAGACCGGCCCACCCCTCAAGCCTCGTCGGACCGCCTGCAGGACGGGACCCTCCGGCGTCCGACGTCGGGCCGCGCAATACCGCGTGCGTTTCCGCAATCCCGGTGACCGTTTCGAAAACACCGTGATTGACCCCCATTCCGGCCCCGCCTGAGCATGTTCCAGTCCGCGTTTCACGACAGGACGACATCTCACGCCATCCCACGACGAAGTGACGAGAAGGGTCAAAGCAATGATGCTCACGAGGATCTGGCGCCACAAGGCCGCGCCCGCCGGGCTCGCGGTCGGTGCGCTGGCCCTGGCGCTGACCGCCTGTTCATCCTCCGGCGATGCCGGAGGAGGCGCCGGAGGCGACGTCAAGCTCACCATCGCGACGGTGAACAACCCGCAGATGCAGGACATGGAGGAGCTCAAGAGCCACTTCGAGGAGGACAACCCGGGGATCACCGTCGAGTTCGTCACCATGGAGGAGGGGGACCTGCGTGCAGCGGTGACTGCCGACGTCGCCTCCGGTGCCGGCCAGTACGACATCGTCACCGTCGGCGCCTACGAGGTCCCGCAGTGGGGTGCACAGGACTGGCTCCTGGACCTCACCGAGTCCCTCGAGGGGGATGCCGCGTACGACGTGGACGACATCCTGCCCCCGCTTCGTGACGCACTCTCGGTCGACGGCAAGCAGTACGCGGTGCCGTTCTACGGGGAGTCGTCGATCCTCATGTACAACAAGGCTATGTTCGCCGAGGCGGGCATCGAGATCTCGAACAACCCGACCTGGCAGGAGGTCGCGGAGTACGCGGCCGTCCTGGACACCGACGAGCACGCGGGCATCTGCCTGCGCGGCAAGCCCGGCTGGGGCGATCTCTTCGCTCCTCTGACCACGGTCGTGCAGACCTTCGGTGGCAACTGGTACGACGAGAACTGGGACGCCCAGGTGAACTCGCCCGAGTTCGTGGAGGGCGTCGAGTTCTACGTCGATCTCCTCACCGAGCACGGGCAGGCGGACCCGGTGTCCTACAGCTTCACCGAGTGCCTGAACCTCCTGAGCTCCGGCAAGGTCGCCATGTGGTACGACGCTTCTGTCGCGGCGTCGATCCTCGAGGACCCCGAGGCGTCCGAGGTCGCGGGCCAGATGGGTTACACCCACGCCCCCGTGTACAAGACCGAGGAGTCCGGCTGGCTCTGGTCGTGGAACCTCGCGATCCCGAAGACGACGAAGAACCCCGAGGCCGCGACCACGTTCGTGAAGTGGGCCACGAGCAAGGAGTACCACCAGCTCGTCGGCGAGGAGCTGGGCTGGACCCGCGTCCCGCCGGGCGCGCGCACGTCCACCTACTCCATCCCCGAGTACCAGGAGGCAGCGGCCGCGTTCGCTCCGATCACCCTCGAGGTGATGGAGAGCGTGAACCCCGAGCAGCCGGGCGTGGACCCACAGCCGTGGGTCGGGATCCAGTACGTCCCGATCCCGGAGTTCCAGGACGTCGGCAACCAGGTGGCGCAGCTCGTCGCTGACGCGATCGCCGGCCGTACCACGGTCCAGGACGCCCTCGACCGCGGGCAGGACATCGCCCAGACCGCCGGCGACCTGCAGAAGTAGTCCGCAACGACGGGCCGATGCTCTCGGGTTCACCTGGCACGAGGTGCCAGGTGAACCCGGGAGCCGGCCGGAGGCGACATGACCAGCAACCCTGAAACGACATCACCGCGAGGTCCCGCTGTGGACACGAGCACCGCACCCAAGCCCCGCGGGATCGGGAACGGCGCGCGATCGAGGCGAGACGCACAGCCCGTCGCCGCCGGCGCGGCCGCCAAGCAGACAGCGAGGCTCGCCCGCGGCCTCGTCCTGCCCGGCATGACCTTCACGATCCTGCTGACCCAGATCCCGTTCGTCGTGACGATCGTCTTCTCGTTCCTGCGATGGAACCAGCTGCGTCCCGACGAGATCCGCTTCACGGGCTGGGACAACTACGCCGTCGTCTTCACCCGACCGGAGTTCCTCTCGTCCCTCGGCGCAACCGTCATCATCACGGGCTCGGCGGTCCTGCTGTCCTTGGTGTTCGGCCTGTTCCTCGCAGTCCTGCTGGACCGCAAGTTCCGCGGACGCGGCCTGGCCCGCACCCTGGCCATCACGCCGTTCCTGGTCATGCCCGCCGCCGCAGCGCTCGTGTGGAAGTGGCTCATGCTCGACTCCAACGTCGGCATGGTCAACTGGTCCCTCGGGCTGCTCGGGATCGACCCCGTGCAGTGGAACACCAACTTCCCGCTGGTCACCATCGTCGCCGTCCTGGTGTGGCAGTACACGCCGTTCATGATGCTGATCCTGATGGCCGGCCTGCAGAGCCAGGGCGGGGACGTGCTCGAGGCGGCAGCCGTCGACGGCGCCGGACCGGCCCGCATCTTCTGGTCCCTGACCCTGCCCCACCTGCGGCCCTATGCCGAGATCGCGACCCTCCTCGGGTCGATCATGCTGCTACAGGTCTTCGACCCGATCGCGATCATGACCAAGGGCACCGGCGGCACGAAGACCCTGTCCTACCTGCTGTACGAACGAGCCTTCATCGGCCTGGACATCGGCCAGGCCGCCGCGTTCGGCGTCATCGCCGTCATCGTCACCATCGGCGTCGCGATGATCGCGCTGCGCAGCACGTTCTCCATCTTCGTCGAAGGGAAGGTGCGCTGATGCGGATCTTCAGGGAAAGCCTGATCACCACCCTGACGTGGCTGATCGTGCTCCTGCTCTTCTTCCCGGTCGCGTGGATGGTCATCACCGCCCTCAAGTCCGAGAACGACGCCGCGGCCATCCCGCCCCGGTTCGACGCCGCCCTCACCCTGGACCAGTTCCGGGCGGTGATCGACACCGGGATCGGCGACTACCTCACCAGCTCCTTCATCGCGAGCGTCGGATCCACCCTCCTGGTCCTCGCCCTGTCCATCCCCGTGGCGTACGGGCTGTCGATCCGGCCCATCGTCAAGATCCGGGACGTGCTGTTCTTCTTCATCTCCACCCGGTTCCTGCCCGCCGCCGCATCCATCCTGCCGATCTTCATCATCCTCAAGACCCTCGGCCTGCTGGACAACATCAACGTGATGCTCCTGCTCTACACCGCGATGAACCTCCCCATCGCCGTCTGGATGATGAGGTCCTTCTTCAACGAAGTACCCGAAGAGATCGTCGAAGCAGCCCGCCTGGACGGCGCGAACCTCCGCACCGAGCTCATCCGCGTCGTCCTGCCCATCGTGCTACCCGGCGTCGCCGCCGTCGCACTGATCTGCTTCATCTTCGCCTGGAACGAATACTTCCTCGCGAACATCCTCACGACCGTCGACGCCCGCACCGTCCCACCCTTCCTGGCCAGCTTCGTCTCCGGCCGTGGGCAGTTCCTCGCCATCCTCTCGGCCGCATCGACCCTCGCCGTCCTTCCGGTCGTGCTCGCCGGCTGGCTCGCCCAGAAGCAGCTCGTCCGCGGCCTGGCCATGGGGGCAGTCAAGTGAGCCTGAACCTCCGCAGCCCGCTCGGGTCTCTGGCCGGCACGGACGCGCCCGGCGTCGACCTGCCCTCGTACGACCGCTCCGGCATCCAGATGGGCATCGTCCACCTAGGCGTCGGCGGCTTCCACCGCGCTCACCAGGCGCTGGCGATCGACGACCTGCTGCGCCGTGGCGAGGCCCGCGAGTGGGGCATCTGCGGCGTCGGCCTGCTGCCCGGCGACGCCGCGATGCGCGACGCGCTGAACTCGCAGGACGGTCTCTACACCCTCGTGACGAAGCACCCCGACGGCAGGCTCGACGCCCGCGTCATCGGCAGCCTCGTCGAGTACCTCTTCGCGCCGGACGACCCGGAGGCGGTGCTGGAGCGCCTCGCCGACCCGGCGACCCGCATCGTGTCCCTGACCATCACCGAGGGCGGCTACAACTTCGACCAGGTCACCGGCGAGTTCGACGCGACGACGCCCGCCGTCGTCGCGGACGCCCGTCCGGGGGCGGTCCCGACCACCGTGTTCGGCTACGTGGTAGAGGCCCTGGCCCGTCGCCGGGCGCGCGGCCTGGCGCCCTTCACGGTGATGTCCTGCGACAACGTGCAGGGCAACGGCGAGAAGGCGCGGACCGTCTTCTCTGCCTTCGCGGCCCTGCGCGACCCGGAGCTCGGGCGGTGGGTGCACGACGCCGTCGCGTTCCCCAGCTCGATGGTGGACCGCATCACCCCCGTGACCACCGACGAGGACCGCGAGCTCGTCCGCGAGCGCCTCGGCGTCGAGGACCGGTGGCCCGTGGTGGCGGAACCGTTCTTCCAGTGGGTGCTGGAGGACCGGTTCCCGCTCGGCCGGCCGCCGTTCGAGGACGCGGGCGTCCAGCTCGTCGAGGACGTGGAGCCGTACGAGCTCATGAAGCTGCGGCTGCTCAACGCCAGCCACCAGGCGATCGCGTACTTCGGGTGGCTGAGCGGCTACCGGTACGCACACGAGGCGGTCGCGGACCCGGTCGTGGCGACGTTCGTGCGCGACTTCATGGACCGCGAGGCGACGCCGACGCTGCGGCCGGTGCCCGGCGTCGACCTCGACGCGTACAAGACGACGCTCCTCGAGCGGTTCGGGAACCCGGCGGTGCGCGACACGCTCGCGCGGCTGTGCGCTGAGTCGTCGGACCGCATCCCGAAGTGGCTGGTGCCGGTGGTGCGCGAGCAGCTCGTCGCCGGGGGCGAGGTCGCCCGGTCCGCCGCCGTCGTCGCGAGCTGGGCCCGCTATGCCGAGGGCGTCGACGAGCAGGGCGAGCCGATCGACGTGGTCGACCGGCTCGCGGACGAGCTCGTCCCGCTCGCCCGGTCGCAGCGCGACGACCCGGTGGCGTTCCTGCGCAACCGTGCGCTGTTCGGGTCGCTGGCCGAGGAACCGCGCTTCGTCGAGGCGTACCTCGACGCGCTCGGGTCCCTGCACCGCGTCGGCGCCCACGCGACGTTGGAGGCACTCGTCGCCGGTTCTCGGCGGTCGGGCTGAGCGACGGGCGGCTCGACACGACCTGAACTGGTCGCGGCTGCTCAGCCCGGCCAGGCTGCCGGCGTCGACCAGGTAGTTGTTCACGATCTGGACCTCAGAACGTGAACAACTACCTGGTCGTCTCGGCGCTGCCGAGGATGTCGTCGCCGTCGAGGTCACCGGCCGCGAGCGCGGCGTCGTAGCCGGACGGGAACGTCACGGCGTGGACCAGCCAGCGACCTCCGCTGTAGTCGGTGTCGCCGGGCGCGGCCTCTGCCACGTTGAGCTGGTGGCCGCCGAGGTCGTAGATGACGTCGAACGAGTGGACCGGCGCCCCGGTACCGGACAGGTCGTTGGGCGTCGCGACGGTTCGGTACGCCACCCCGTCGACGTAGAACGCCTCCCCGCTCACACCGGCCTGGGCAGCCGCGGCGGGCGGCAGCACGGCGCCGGCCGCGAGTGCGACCGTGCCGACGGCGGCGAACACTCGGGTGCGGTTCATGGTTCTCCCCTCTCCGGCCGGCCCGTGCGGCCGGCTCTCCTCCACCTCACCGCGGCACGGCTGCCAGTTCCATGACGGCGGTCTTACCCCGTGCTGACAAGGTGGTGACGCGCCTGCCTGCCGGCTCCGACAACAGTCCTCACCCCACGTGCCCGCGCCTACGCTGGGTGCGTGGCCCGGGTCCTCGTGGTGGACGACGACGTCACCGTCGCCGAGGTGGTGGTGGCCTACCTGGAGCGCGCCGGGCTCGCGGCTGAGCACGCCGCCGACGGGCCTACGGCCCTCGAGGCAGCGGCCGCCCGGCCGCCCGACGCCGTCGTGCTCGACGTCATGCTCCCAGGCCTCGACGGGATCGAGGTATGCCGCCGGCTGCGGGCCGTCCGGCCCGGTCTGCCCGTGCTCATGCTCACCGCGCGCGGCGAGGAAGAGGACCGGATCCTCGGGCTCGAGGTCGGCGCCGACGACTACGTGACCAAGCCGTTCAGCCCCCGCGAACTCGTGCTGCGCGTGCGGTCGCTGCTGCGGCGCGCGCTCCCAGATCCCGACCCCCGCGCGACGCCCGACGGCGACCCGGGGCACGTACTGCCGTCGGGCACGCTACGCGACGGCGACCTGGTGCTCGACGCCACGGCCCACCGCGTGCTGCGCGACGACCGGGAGCTGCAGCTCACCGTGCGCGAGTTCGACCTGCTGCACTATTTCCTCGCCCACCCGGGTCAGGTGCACGACCGCGAGACGCTGCTGCGCGAGGTGTGGGGCTGGGAGTTCGGCGACCGCTCGACCGTCACGGTGCACGTGCGACGGCTGCGGGAGAAGGTCGAGGCCGACCCGTCGCACCCGACCCGGCTCGTGACGGTGTTCGGCGTCGGGTACCGCTGGGACGCGTCGGTGCCCGCTCGCACGCAGGCCCAGGTTGGTGCGCCGTGAGCCCCGTGCTCGAGGGCGTCGCGCTGTCGGCCGGGGTGGCCGCGGGGGTGGGCGCGCTCGGAGCCGTCGTCGTGCTCACCGTCGGCCGACGGCGGCCCACGTCCGCGGCGGTGCTGGCGCCGCTCGTGGTGGTCGGGTCGGTCGCGGCCGCCGTCTACGCCAGCGCGCGGGCAATGTTCCTGTCCAAGGGCGACTCCGCGACCGTGCTCTGGCTGCTGCTCGCTGCAGTGCCCGTAGCGCTGGGGGTCGGGCTCGCGCTGGCAGTGCGCACGCAACGAATCTCCGCGGAGCGGACGGCGGCACTCGCGGCGCGAGACCGGGACCGTGAGATCGAGAAGCGCCGGCGCGAGCTCGTCGCGTGGGTGTCGCACGACCTACGCACGCCCCTGGCCGCAGTGCGCGCGCTCGCCGAGGCACTCGAGGACGGGGTCGCCGAGCCGGCCGTGGCCGTCAAGGGCATCCAGGCCGAGAACCTGCGCATGAGCGAGATGGTCGACGACCTGCTCGCGCTGTCGCGGCTGCAGTCCGCGGGACTTGAGCTGCGCCGCGACCCGGTCGCGGTGGGCGACCTTGTTTCAGACGCGCTCGCGGCCGCAGCGCCGTTGGCGGACGCCGCGAGGGTGACGCTGTCTGGCGAGGTCGAGTCGCCCGTGGTGGCGCGGGTCGACGCGCGTGAGGTGGCCCGGGCGCTGACCAACCTGGTCGCCAACGGCGTCCGGCACACCCCCGTGGGCGGTGCAGTGCGCGTACGGGTGAGTGCTTCGGGGCGCGGGGCCGACGGCGGCCCGGCGAGCACCGCCGTCGTCCAGGTCACCGACGGGTGCGGCGGCATCCCGGCCGGCGACCTGGCTCGGGTGTTCGACGCCGGTTGGCGCGGAACCGCCGCGCGGACGCCCGGAGTCGGCGGAGCCGGCATCGGGCTGTCGATCGTGCGCTCGGTAGCGGACGTGCACAGCGGGAGCGTCATCGTCGAGAACGTGACACTGCCCGACGGCGGCACCGGCTGCCGCTTCACGCTGACTCTCCCCACGTGACTCGTGACCGTACCTGGGCATGGGTCCCGCTGCTCAGCGTCGCGGAGGTGCGTCGTGCAGAGCGCGCGTAACCAGGTGACGGGACCCCGAGGATCGGTCCGATGACCTGACCTGCCGGTAGGGGCCTTGGAAGGCCCCTACGCGACGCCGGGTTTAGTTGGTGTCCCACCGCCACGAGGCCCGCACCGCGGCACCGAGGCAGATGGCTCCGAACAGGACGAGGACTGCTCTTGGGTTCACGCCTGCTGCTGGGCGCAAACGCCTTCACGGTCCGGGCTGGTCGCCGTGCTCGCCGACCGTGCGGTGCGGGGCCAGGTCCAGGCGTACCTCAGGATGAGGGCGAGAACGATCAGTTCCAGTACGACGCCAAGGCCGTAGAAGTACAGCCAGAACCCGCCAGCCACGTTGAATACCGTGACGGGGACGTAGAGCGCGGCCACGGCGAGGTTCGCGATGCGGCTCACGCGGGCGGGCAGCGTCATCGACAGCACGACCATGAAGATCGGGATGGCCATGAGGGTCAGCGCCGTGGTCGAAAAGGTCTGGGAGAGGTCGAACTCGAAGACCCGGCCGTCGAGGATGTCTTCGACGATGCCGGGCGTGAAGAAGCCGAGAATGTCCACGTAGGCGTACAGGAACATGAAGCTTGTCCACGCTGCGGCGAGCTTGGCTCTCACCGGGATCCGCTGGTCTTCCAGTGTGGTGGTGGGCTGACGTGTGCTCATCATGGGCTCCGTTGTCGTGGTGAGGATCGGTGGGTCCACGCTCGCTGAGCCCGGCGGCGGGCGCACCGGCCCGGAGGCCGGAGTTCACCTGGCCGATGGCATGGTCTCTCTCTCGTACTTTCGGCCGGTACGCCGAGGCACGCCGATCCCTAGGCTGGAGCCGTGGTCACCTTCCGGCGCTCCATCTGGCATGAGCCGCGGCCTGCTGACGCCCCACCCATCGGTCGGCTCGACTGGCTGCTGGTGGGCGTGTTCGCGGCCGCCGCCCTGGTCGAGGGCATCGTTCGGCCGGGCTTGGCCTGGCGACCCCTTGTGACGGTGCTCGCCCTGGCGCTGGTGCCCGCCCTGCTCTGGCGGCGGGGTCGCCCCCTCATGGCCGCCCTGGTCGGGTGGGGCGTCGCCGGGCTGCTCTCGGTCCTCCAGCTGACTGCGCACGCCGGGAACCTCGGCCTCTACTCCATGATGGCCGTCCTGATCCTGCTCTACTCCCTGGTGCGGTGGGGCTCGGGACGGGAGATGGTCTTGGGGACGGCGTTCGTGACAGTCGTCGTCGCGCTCGGGATGTACGCCTCCTCCGCGGGCTGGGCCGACGTTTTCGGCGGGAGCGTCCTCTTGCTGTTGTTCGTCGCCCTCGCGGCGGTGTTCCGCTACCGCGCGGACCTCTGGCATCGCCAACAGCGCGAGATCCGCAATCAGGAGCGGGTGGCGCTGGCGCGCGAGCTGCACGACACCGTGGCCCACCACGTCTCGGCCATCGCGGTGCAGGCGCAGGCCGGTGGCGTGGTCGCCGGCACCCAGCCTGAGAAGGCTGCCGAGGTCCTGGCCGCGATCGAGTCTGAAGCGTCGCGAACCCTGGCGGAGATGAGATCCATGGTGCGGGTGCTGCGTGAGGAGGAAGCCGTCGCCTACTCACCGCAGCTGGGTGTCGCGGACCTGCCTGCTCTGGCGCGCGCCGACGCGACGCCGACCGTCGAGGTCTCGCTGAACGGTTCGTTGACCCGGCTGGCACGACCCGTGGACGCCGCGCTCTACCGGCTCGCGCAGGAGTCGCTGACCAACGCCGTACGGCACGCCCGGAGCGCGACCCGCGTCGGGATCGACGTACGCCGGGAGGGCGACGCCGTCAGGCTGCGTGTCAGCGACGATGGACAGACCGAGCCAGGGCCGGCCCCGGAGCCTGGGTTCGGCCTGCTGGGCATGGCCGAACGCGCCCAGCTCCTCGGCGGATCGCTCTCCGCGGGGCCGAGGCCCGAGGGCGGCTGGGTGGTCGAGGCCGTGCTGCCGGTGGAGGCGCTGGCATGACCATCCGTGTTGTCGTGGCCGACGACCAGGACTTGGTCCGGACCGGGCTGGTGATGATCCTCGGCGCGCAACCCGACCTCGAGGTCGTGGGGGAGGCAGCAGACGGGCTCGCAGCGCTCGACCTGGCGACCCGGCTGCGTCCCGATGTCCTCCTCGTCGACATCCGGATGCCCGGGCTCGACGGCGTCGAGGTGACGCGGCGCCTGGCCGGGCCAGACGTGACGGACCCGATGGCGGTCGTCGTGATCACCACCTTCGACCTCGATGAGTACGTCCTCGGCGCCCTACGCGCCGGCGCCCGCGGCTTCCTGCTCAAAGACGCCGGGCCGGAGCTCCTCGTGCAGGCCATCCACGCGGCGGCCAACGGGGACGCGCTGATCGCCCCCAACGTCACCCGCCGGCTGCTGGCGACCTTCGCCGACCAGGCACCGGGGGTACCGGTCCAGCCCATCGACCCGCTCACCGAGCGCGAGGAGGAGGTGCTCGCGCTGGTGGCCCGGGGCCGGACCAACGCCGAGATCGCCACCGCGCTCTTCGTCGGCCTGAGCACGGTCAAGACCCACGTCGCATCGTTGATGACCAAGCTCGGCGCCCGCAACCGCGTCGAGATCGCGATGTGGGCATACGACACCAGACGCGTGAGAGCCGGTTAGTGGTTACGGATCGCAGCGTGGGCCCGTGGGAGCGCTCGGCGGGACATACCGGACAGCGCGGCTCGAGCCATCCGCAGCAGCGCTCGTGGACCGGGTGTGTGGACAGGTCCTGAGCGGTTCTACAAGGCCTCAGACTCCAAAGGCCGCGGAAACGTTGAGTTTCCGCGGCCGGCGAGTCGGGCTGACAGGATTCGAACCTGCGACCTTCCGCTCCCAAAGCGGACGCGCTACCAACCTGCGCCACAGCCCGCGGCATGGGCGACCTGCCCGTACGCACCGCGCCAGTGTAGTGCCCCGGGCAGTGCTGGCACGCCTCGGAGTACGTTCCACCGGGTGGGGTTTGCTAGGGTGAGGCCCGCGGTCCGACGACCGGTGGCGTACCCAGGGCGATCCGTCCCCGGGGGCGCGCGGGACGTCGCCGGGCACCGTGCGGGCGTAGCTCAATGGTAGAGCCCTAGTCTTCCAAACTAGCTACGCGGGTTCGATTCCCGTCGCCCGCTCTCCCCCGCGAGAGCGCAGGTCAGAAGCAGTTTCTGACCTGCGCTCCCCGCGTTCCGGAGGCTCTGGGTGCTCCGCGTACGCCCGTCAGTTCTCGATGCCTATCGCGCACAACTGGCCGGCGACCTGGTTCGCGTCGGTCACGCCGATCGAGGGGCACTTGCGGTACAGCCAGAGCGGCAAGGTCGCACTGCGATGTCGAGGATGACGCGTATGCCGTAGTCGTACATGAGGTCCATGACCTCGTCGAACCACTCGAACCGGAATTTGCCGTCCGTCGGTTCAAAGGTGTCTCAGGCGAGATGGCCCAGTCGCACGATCTGGGTGCCGGCCTCCCGCATCATCGCGACGTCGCGACGCCAGGTTGAAGGACCGGAATCGTGCGGGTGGTAGTTGGCGCCGACGAGAAGTCCTCGGTCGGATCCGTTTCCGGGTTCTGGCGCATGAGTGCTCAAATTGACTCGCAGTTCCTCGACGTCGACGGGCTGCTCGGGGAGGCGACAAGGGAGCCACGCCTTCGGGGGCGGCGCGTCCACGCCGCCCCCGAAGGTGTCCGCATGTCAGGCGGTGCCGGTGACGGCGGTGCCGTCGCGGGTCACGGTGTACTCGATCGTCTGGCCGCTCCAGAAGTGGAACGTCAGGAAGACCGGCTCGCCGTCCTTGAGGCAGTCCAGGTACAGCTTGGTCAGCAGGATGGTCCCGCTCTCGTAGTCAGGCCGGAAGTCCTCCCAGAACCCCAGGAACGTGGTCCAGTCGATGGAGCCGGCCGCGGTGCCGTCGGCGTAGACCGACTCCATCATGGACAGCCGGTCGCCGTTGAACGCGGTCGGGATCGTCAGCCCCGCGTTGGTTCCGGTGGCGTCCTCGATGACGACGTCCTCGGAGTTGATGAAGTTGAGCTTCCAGGGCATGCCGTCGGAGAAGTAGATCTTGAGCTGACCGCTGGTGCCGATCTCCCGGTCGCCGAGGATGCGCTTGATGAACTTCGCCTTGATCGTCAACGTGGTGCCGTCCAGCGAGTAGTCCTTGCCGGCCTGCAGCGTGGTGGTCCCGCCGTGGGACGTGAAGGTACTGCTCGAGAACCGCTAGGGAGGGCGCTCCCCGAAGACCGCTTGCGGGGCCCCTCATCGGCGAAGGTATGCGGTACCCGCACTTCCTCGGATTCATCTGACCTATTGACAGGTGATATGTGTAGATGCATCCTAGTTTGGACACATGACCCAGCAAACATCGATGTTCCGGTCGCACAAACGGACCAAGGGCTCGATGAAGGGAGACATGAATGCTCGCAACGAAGCGAATCTCATTCATCAGACGTCTTGTCAGGGGCGCGGCCGTCGCAATCAGTGCCGCTCTGGCTTCGACGCTGGTCGGGGTCGTGCCCGCGCAGGCGGCCTCGACCTGCTCGTCGGGCGGCACGGTCGCGATGGGCAAGTACTACGTGAACAACAACCTCTGGGGTGCGGGCTCGGGTTCGGGCTGGCAGTGCTCGTGGGACTCCTGGCAGTCCGGCGACACCATCGGGTGGGGAACCACCTGGAACTGGAGCGGCCAGACGAACTCGGTCAAGAGCTACTCCAGCGTCGTCCTGGGGTGGCACTGGGGCTGGCAGCGGCCGGGCACCGAGCTTCCGGTGCGCGTCGGCGACTACCGCTCCATCCCGACCACGTGGAACTACACGGTGAACCAGGCCGGGACGATGAACGTCGCCTACGACCTGTGGCTGCACCCGATGTCCAACCCCGGCTCGTCGAACAACCCCACCGACGAGATCATGATCTGGCCCTACCGTGACGGCGGGGCAGGACCGGCCGGGAGCTACCAGGCGACCGTCACCATCGGCGGCGCCTCCTGGGACCTGTACCGAGGCTGGATCGACGCCGGCAACGGCGTCGGCTGGAACGTCTACTCGTTCATCCGCACCTCCAACACCACCTCGGTCAACCTCAACCTGCGCGACTTCACCGGCCACCTGATCTGGCGCGGATGGCTCAGCGGCGACAAGTACCTCTCCAGCATCCAAGCCGGCACCGAGATCTTCCACGGCAACGGTCGCGTCGACACCAACAACTACTGGGTCGACATCCAGTAAGGCCATGAAGGTGTTGTCACTGGCGTTGAGTCCCGCGAGCCGGTCGATCAGGCCACCGACGTCGTCGGGCACGCCGGGGCGCGCCCGACAGGGGCGTGGGAGCGACCGACGTGAGTGGAGGTTCAGGTACTCCCTGGTCTTCTCCGTCACCGGGACCAACCGGATCAGCACCGGCGGGAAGTGCCTCGACGCGGAGAGCAACGGCACCGCCAACGGTACCCGGGTCATCTGGTGGGCCTGCGGGTCCGGGACGAACCAGCAGTGGACGTTCCAGCCCGACGGCACCATCAAGGGCGTCCAGTCCGGCAAGTGCCTCGACGTACGCCAGGCCGCCACCGGTAACAACAGCGTGCTCATCCTCTGGACCTGCAGCGCCGCGAACAACCAGAAGTGGACACGGTTCTGACCCGTCCACGAAGACCGACGCCGGGCAGCCTGGGTCAGCGACTCAGCCGCCCGGCGTCGGCGCCCCGCGAGCCTGAAGGAACGGCCTCCGTGCGGACCTACATCTGAACAGAACTCCTGACTCAAGGCACTGGTGCCGACACCTCGCCCCGCTTGCGGCCCGCGTGTTCAACTACCCGCGGGCCGCCACGCCGGAGTTACCGTCTGGTCCACTGCTGGTTGACCTGTCCGCCGCCGCAGGTCCAGAGAGTGACCTTCGTGCCGTTGCTGGTGCCCCAGCCCGAGGCGTCCAGGCACAGGCCGGACTCCACCCCGGTGATGGTGCCGTCGGCGTTGACGTTCCACTGCTGGTTGGCTTGTCCGCTGCAGTCCCAGATGACCACCTGGGTACCGTTGCTGGTGCCGTGCCCGTAGGCATCCAGGCATTTGTTGCCGTACACCATGAGCTGCTTGCCGGCGGTGTAGGTCCACCGCTGGTTGGAGCCACCCCAGCAGTCCCACAGCTGCACGCCGGTACCGTTGGCGGTGCCGAGCCCGGTGACCTCGAGGCAGCGACCGGACTGGACACCCACGATCTCGGTGGTGCCCGCGGAGCCAACGCTGCCGGGTACTGATCGCAGTGCGTCGTACCAGACCGCGGCCATCTTGTCGTATCCGGCGGCGGTCGGGTGGACGCCGTCGGTCAGGTCGGCGGTGGTCAGGGCGCCGTGCATGTCGACCAGGTGCACGTTCTTGCCGGCGTTCATCTTGCTCTGGACGATGCCGGGGATCGCGGCGTTGTAGCTGTTGACCGCGGCATCCCCCTCGCTCCAACCGAGCGGAGTGATCTGCGCGACGAACACCTCGGCGTTCGGCGCCGTCGTGGTGATGCGGTCGATCAGTGCGGACAGCCGGTTCGGGGCGCTGGAGACGTTGAAGTCCTGCAGGATGTCGTTGGTGCCGATGTGCAGCAGCACGGTGCGCGGCTGGTAGGTGTTCAGCCAGCCGACGATGTTTGCGTCGATCTGGTCGATACGCCAGCCGGGGTGGCCTTCGTGATCGTGGTCGCCGAGACTCGCGGGCCCGTTGAACTGCGACCCGACGAAGTCCGTGGTGTACCCGGCGTTGGCCAGGCGCTGCCACAGGCCGATCCGGTATCCGCCCGGCGTCTGTGTGCCCTCGGTGATGGAGTCACCCAGCGGCATGACACGTACCCCGCCGTTGGACTCCGCACTCGCGGGACCGATCGGCGTCATCGCCATGGCCACCACGACACCAAGCGCCGCGATCGGCCCGAGCCACCTTGCTCTTGTTCGCATCACTTACTCCTGGCATGCGTAGGAATATTTTCGTTGTGGGCGTTGCCAGCCGGCGCCGGTCCGGGTCGGCGTCGACTGTCCCGACCTGTGCATTCCCCGACTAGCCGCCGTCAAGCTCGCTCAGCGTCCCTGCCGCCGGATCTGCGGGGCGGGCTCGGCCTTGCACCGAGCCCGCCCGCTACATCCCCACGCGATCCTGATCGCAGCAACCTGTGACATCGCTCAGCCGATTCGGCATGAGCTGTTGCCGGCGAACGTCAGGTACACCAGACCTGCGTCACGCCACTAGCGCTGCAGAGTCAGCAGACCCGGCCGATAGGGCAGGCGGCCGTAGTCCATACCGTCAGAGCTGGGGTCGCGCCCCTGGTAGAGGAACTGCAGGTTGCAGGGGTCGATGGTCTTGGTCTGGTCGGGGTTGGTGCGAACCAGATCGCCGTGGCTGATGTCGTTGGTCCAGGTGGCGCCACTGTTGGCCTTCCCTGCGAAGGGGTTGCTCTCGGTGGCGGCCTGCGGGGTCCACGTGCCGTCGAGGCTGGTGGCCGTGAACGAGCGGAAGTAGCGACCGTTGTTCCCCATGGCCTCGACGATCATGAGGTACTGGTTCTGACCCTGGACCTTGTAGACCTCAACCGCCTCGAACAGGTTTGCCTTCGTGTCGGTCATGATCTTGGTGTAGCTCGAGCCAAAGCTGCCCGGGAAGTTCCCGAGGGGCATGCTGGACCGGTAGATGTTGCCTTCGTCGTCGGCGAAGAACATGTACATGTTCCGGTCGTCAGCGATGAGGGTCTGGTCGATGGGAGCCCCGACGGGAAGGGTCCCTGTGAAGAGTTCCTGGTGCGGGCCCCAGCCGTTGGGGTTGGTGGGGTCGCTCGAGGTGCGGTAGGAGAAGGTGTATGGCCAACCCCACTGGTAGGCGAGCACCCAGGTGTTCTTCGGGGCGAAGTAGAGAAGCGTCGGCGCAACAGCATTGAAGCTCGTCATCTGGGTCTGGCCGGCCGAGGCCATGTCGGACCAGTTCGTGAAGGGGCTGAAGGCCATCGAGCCCCAGCTGCCGCCCGGAGGGGCTACGTTGTCGTGAGTCGACCCGTAGACGAGGTACTGGCCGTTGTGGCGGACTGCGGTGAAGTCCTTGAGCGCGACCGACCCGTTCTGCGGTTGTGCCAGCGGGCCGGTCGATGTCCAGTTGTACGTCGACGGAAGAGTGCACGTGCCGCTCCCGCCGTCGACCCGGACGAGCTGCCACTGCTGGTTGCTGCCGCCCCAGTCGCTGTACTGCACGACGTTGGCGCCGTCGTTGGTCGCCGCGTTCTGGACCTCGACCGCCTTGTTGCTGTTGCGGTTGATCAGGCGCACGTAGCCGCTGTCGGAGTCGGCCAGCCGGAACTGCTGGTTGGCGCCGCCGGTGTCGGTCCACTGGTGGATGGCGGCACCGTCGGCGGTCGACCAGCTGGACACGTCGACCACCTTGCCGGAGTGCCGCGCGCGCAGCTTGTAGTAGCCGCCGCCGGCGTCCACGAACTGGAACTGCTGGTTGGTGCCGTTCGTGCGGGTCCACTGGTGGAGCCGGGCCCCGTCGGCGGTGGACACGCCGCTGACGTCCAGGGCCTTGCCACTGTTGCGGTTCAGCAGCACGTACCAGGCGGTCGTGTCGACCGTGGCAGCTGAGGCCGGGCCGGTGGCCGCGACGATGCCGCCACCGGCCATCACCGCCGCCACTCCAGCGGCGACGACCCGCATCAACCACCGACGTCGCCGCGACGGCGGCGCGATCGATGAAGAGCTAGCAAAGGCAGACATGATCCTCCTTGATCAAGAGCCGAACGGTTCACCCGAAGAGGGCGCACTGCGACGCATGCCCGGGCGCATGCTTCGAAGTGTTAGCGCTAACAATCCCGTGTTGGCGTGGCCACGCCGATCAACGCTCCGACGAAGCAAATTGCCCGGTAAGTCAGGCTTCGTCGGCTGACCAGATTGTGAGCGCTAACACGCCGTTGCGTCAAGTAGTAAACGTTCTATGTCCACCAGCTGCAGCCGGTTCCCCGGCAGGCCCAACGGACTCTTGGGCCCGGGCGGGTCCCGCTGAGAACACCATGCCGGACGCCTGCACCACATCGGAATCGGTCGAACCCAAGCCGGAACCTACGTCCTGAACCTGGCCGAAGGCCTCAACATCCAGACCATCGGACGCCGCCACGGACGAGATCTTGCGCCCGAATTTTCCAGTTCACCCGCTCTGTGCCCCAACCTTCCTCGCGCGTCGCCCGTCTGACGTGGCATGAGGAACTACGCAGCGGTACATCCGGTCATCCTCGGTGGCGACGCCGGCGCCTACAGCCTCGCTCGCGCCTTTCACGAGGGCTACGGCGTCAGGTCGACCGTCGTGTCCATCCGCCCGACGCCCACCGTCGCGCACTCCAACATCATCCGGAACGTCGTCGAACCGCGCCTCGACGACCCCGCCGTCATGGTCGAGCTGATCCGCCGGGCCGCCGCGACGGCCCCGGGCCCGGTCATCGCGCTCACCTGCGTGGACTGGTACGTGCGGGCGCTCGCGGAGCACCGCGCGCGTCTGGAGGACGTGGCGGTCGTCCCCTACCCGCCGGTCGGTCTGCTCGACAGGGTGATGGACAAGCGGCGGTTCTCCGAGCTCTGCCATGAGATCGGGGTCCCACACCCGCGCACGGAGGTTCGCGACGGCGGGGAGCCCGTCGGCGACCTTGACCTGCGCTATCCGGTGATCGCCAAGCCCGGTGACAACACGGCGTGGCACCAGGTGTCGTTCCGCGGCAAGGCGAAGGTGCACCTGGTGCGGGATCGCGCCGAGCTGGCCGCGCTCCTGAAGGCGGCCGGGGAAGCGGGCTACCGACGGCCGATGATCCTCCAGGAGTACGTGCCCGGCGACGACTCGCAGATGCGGATCATGACCACGTACTCAGATCTCACGGGCGCGGTGCGCATGGCGTGGGGCGGTCGCGTGCTGCTCGAGGAGCGCACGCCCGGGACGCTGGGAAACCCGGCGGCGATCCTCACCGGCGGGCTTCCGCAGGTCGAGGCAGACGCCCGCCGGCTCGTGGAGCACCTGGGCTGGACCGGGTTCGCGAACTTCGACGTGAAGGTGGACCCGCGTACCGGCGTCGGGCACTTCTTCGAGCTGAACCCGCGCACGGGGCGGTCCAACTACTACCTGACCGCGAGCGGGCTGAACCCCGCTGCCTACTGGATGGCGGACCATCTCACCGGGCACTGGCCGCACGCCACGGAGCCGCTGGAGGTGCTGTACCGGATCGTCCCGGGCTTCCTCCTGGACAGGTACGTGCACGACGAGTCGGTACGCGCCGCCGTGCGCCGCGCCCGCGTCGTGCACCCGCTGAAGTACAGGCGGGACCCGTCGCCGCGCCGCGACGCCTGGGTACGTCTCGCTGAGCTGAACCAGGTGCGCAAGTTCTCGCAGTACCACCCGCTGCAGGAAGCGGGCGGGGTGCCCGGGCAGCCTGAGGCCCCGTCCGCGGAGCGTGAGGTTGCCTGACGTCGGCGCGCCCGGCGCCGGGGCCGCGGAAACGTTCGTCGGCGTGCTGGGCGGGGTCGGGCCGCTCGCGACGGTCCTGTTCATGGAACGCGTCGTCCGGTTGACCGACGCGGCACGCGACCAGGACCACGTCGACATGGGTCTGCAGCACGCGACCGTCCCGGACCGGACAGCGTTCGTGCTGGGGCGCTCCGTCGACGATCCGGGGCCTGTGCTTGCTGCCGACGCGCGGCGACTCGCCGGGGCGGGGGCCGCCTTCCTCGTGCTGCCGTGCAACACGGCACACGCGTTCGCCGGCGCGATCGCCGGGGCGACATCGATCCCGCTGCTGTCCGCCGTGGACGTGACGGTGTCCGCGGTGCTGTCGAGCGACGCCTGGACCGGTTGCCTCAGCGGGTCGCGGCCGGAGGCCGTCGGCCTCCTCGCGACGGAGGGGACGATCGAGTCGGGCGTCTATGTGGACGCCTTCAGCGCGCGCGGCATCAAGGCCCTGGTTCCGGACGTCGTCGGTCAGGCGACCGTGACGTCCCTGATCTACGACGGCGTGAAGGCGGGCCGTGGCAGTGACCTGACCGCGCTGGAGGGCGTCGTCGCCAACCTGCGCCTCCGTGGGGCGGGCGCGATCGTACTGGGGTGCACCGAGCTGTCGGTCGCGGCGGCGGCGACCCCTCCGGGCCTCCTGCCCGACGTCGTGCTCGTGGACGCCCTCGACGAGCTGGCCCGGGCAACGGTGCTGCGCGCGGGACGCAGGCTGCGCGCGGACGGACAGCACTCGCCGATGCGGCGACGACCCCCGGGCCCCTGACGATGTTCGAGGACGACGCCACCGTCCATGCAGCGGTGGGACTCCCCACGCACTCCGTCCCTGACGCGGCGACGACACCCGGTCTGGGGATGCCGGTCCGACAGTAGGTTGGGACTCGTGAGCGAAGTCGAGTGGCTGAACCAGCACGAGCAGCAGGCGTGGGTCACGTTCGTGAGCGGCACGGTGCTGCTCAACCGGGTGCTCGATCAGCAGCTGCGCGCCGACGCCGGGTTGTCCCACGTGCAGTACGGCATCCTGGCCCGCCTCTCCGATGCACCCGGTGGGTCGATGCGGATGCTGGCGCTCGCCGAGGCCATGGCGGTCTCCAAGAGCGGCCTGACCTACCAGGTCGTGCAGCTGGAGAAGGAGGGCCTGGTCAGTCGCGCGGCCTGTACCACCGACGACCGCGGGGTGATCGCTGCCATCACCCCGCTCGGCATGGAGGCGATGCGCCGAGCGGCACCCGGCCACGTCAACCTGGTGCGTGAGCTGGTCATCGACGCCCTCACCCCCCAGCAGCTGGACCTCCTGGCCGAGTGCCTGGCCCAGATCCAGCGCAAGATCGTCGAGCGCCAGATGTAGCGGAGGCGCCCCGGGACGCACGGCCGGCTGCGACGGCGGCGCCCCTCATTCACATGGCTCGGCCTCGGTCGCCCGGTCAGGCCGAGAGCATCCGGCGCCGTCGGCCATGCGGCGGCCGGCTTCCCCGAGCCCGTCGGCGAGCGCCTGCAGCTGGTCGGGCGTGAGCACGTCGATGAGCAGCTCCTTGACCCTGGTGACATGGCCGGGGGCTGCCCGCTCCAGCAGCGCCATGCCCTCATCGGTGATTCCGGCGAAGACGGCGCGCTCGTCGCTCGTGCACGAGCGCCGACGCACGAGCCCCGCCTTCTCCAGCTGCGCGACCTGATAGGTCAGCCCGCTCTTGGAGTTGACCAGGTCACCGGCCAGCTCCGCCATCCGCATCTCCCGGCTCGGAGCCCCGCTGAGCCGGGCGAGGATCTCGTACTGCAGGCCGGACAGGCCGACCTCCTCCTTGAGCCCGTGGTCCAGCCGGCGGTACAGCAACGCGTGAGCGTTGGTGAACGCCCGCCATGCCCGCATCTCGTCGTCACTCAGCCATCTCGTGTGACCCACGCCACAGCTCCGTCTGGTTGTTCGAATTGGAACGACCATCGTATCGTAGCGCCGTCGTTCGAATTTTAACTAACGGAAGCGATCTGGAGACGCCATGACCACCAGCACCCCCGCCGCCGCCGTGCGCACCCGGGTCCGCATCCCGCTGCGCTTCCCCGACGGCTTCGAGGTGGCGACCGAGGCGATCACCTTCCACGGCCTGGTCGACGGCGCCGAGCACGTCGCCCTCGTCCTCGGGGACCCGACGGCCACGCCCACCCCGCTGGTGCGTCTGCACTCCGAGTGCCTCACCGGTGACGTATTCGGCTCCGCCCGCTGCGACTGCGGCCCTCAGCTGCGCGAGGCCACCGAGCGCATCGCCGCAACCGGCGGCGTCCTGCTCTACCTGCGCCAGGAGGGCCGCGGCATCGGCCTGTACAACAAGCTCGACGCCTACGCCCTCCAGGACGCGGGACTGGACACCTACGAGGCGAACCTGGCCCTGGGCCTGCCGGAGGACGCCCGCGACTACACCGCCGCCGCCCAGATGCTCAGCGCTCTCGGCATCGCCGAGCTGGACCTGCTCACCAACAACCCAGACAAGGCGCAGCAGCTGCGGGCGCTCGGCCTGTCGGTGTCCCGGAGCGTCCCCACCGGCGTGCACACCAACCCCAGCAACCTGCGCTACCTGCACGCCAAGGTCCAGCACACCCACCACACCATCGACCTCGCGCCTGTGGCGTCCCTGGTCGGCTGACCGTCGGGACGGACAGGCCGGAGATCCTCATGGCTACTCGTCCACGCGTGCTGCTCTCCAGTGCGATGTCGATCGACGGCTACATCGACGACACCGACGAGCAGCGCCTCATCCTTTCGAACGACGAGGACTGGGAGCGCGTCGACTCGCTGCGCGCCTGGGCCGATGCCATCCTCATCGGCGCCGGGACGCTCCGCTCGGACAACCCCCGCCTGCGTGTGCGCTCGGCGCGCCTGCGTGCCGAACGCCGTACCGAGGGGCGGTCGGAGTCTCCTGTCCGAGTCGTGCTGACGGCCACCGGAGACATCGACCCCGACGCCGCCTTCTTCGCCGGGGACGGCACCGACCGGCTCGTCTACTCCGACCGCGCGGGCGCGGCCAAGAGCCGCCGCCGTCTCGGTTCGGCCGCGACCGTCGTCGACGCCGGAAGCCCGCTGGAGCTCGCCGCCGTCCTGGCCGACCTCGAGGCGCGCGGGATCCGGCGGCTCCTCGTCGAGGGCGGCGGAAGCATCCACACCCAGTTCCTCGCCCAAGGGCTCGTCGACGAGCTGCACCTGGTGACCGCCCCGTTCTTCATCGGCGATGCCAGGGCCCCCCGCTTCGTCGGCCCCGGCCCCTTCCCCCACGGTCCCGCACGGCCCCTCCGGCTGGCCGAGACCCGTCCCATCGGCGACCTGGTGTACAGCCGCTACCTCGCCGAACCCGCTCACCGCACAACAACCGACCAGCCACGAAGGACATCGAGATGAAGGCCGTCGTCGTCACCGATTTCGGGACCCACCCGCTGCTCACCGACCTGCCCATGCCCAAGCCCGGCCCCGGCGAGCTCCTCGTGCGCATCCACGCCGCCGGCGTGAACCCCTTCGACTGGAAGGTCGCCGACGGCGCCCTCAGGGACGCCGTACCGCACGCCTTCCCCCTGGTCATGGGCTCGGACGGGGCGGGCGTGGTCGTGGAGACGGGGCCGGGCGTGACCCGCTTCCGCCCGGGCGACCGTGTCTACGGGCAGTTCATGAGCCTGCCGCAGGGCCATGGCTCCTACGCGGAGTACACGCTCGCCGACCAGGACGGCAAGATCGCCCGCATCCCCGAGAGCGTGCCCTTCACCCTCGCCGCCGCACTCCCCACGGCCAGCGTGACCGCCTACCAGGCCGTCGAGGCCGCGCGCCTCGAGGAGGGGCACACCTTCCTGATCAACGGCGCCAGCGGCGGCGTCGGGCAGTCCGCCATCCAGTTCGCGGCCCGGGCAGGCGCCCGCGTTCTCGCCACCGGAACCCCGGACCTGGCCGACCACCTCCGCGACCTCGGTGCCCACGCAGTCATCGACTTCACCGTGGCTCCCACTCACGAGCAGGTGGCCGCTGCCCACCCCGAGGGCATCGACGCCGTCCTCGACCTCGTCACCCCGACCGGCGGCGACACGAGCCCCATGGCCGGCCTGCTCCGCGCCGGCGCCACCCTGGTCAGCACAAACTTCGCCACCGATCCCGGCGCCCTGGCCGCCCGCGACATCCTCGGCGTCAACCTCGGCAACAGCCCCACCGCCGAGACGCTGTCCGCGCTCGCCGAGCTCGCCGCCTCCGGAGAGCTGCGCGTCCGCATCGACGCCGAGGTCCCGCTCCACGAGGCACCCGCCACCATCGCCAAGGCCCGCACGGGCCACTCCACCGGGAAGACCGTCATCGTCCCTTGACAGGTCCGCCGGTGCGGCCGGTTCGACTCCCGCCGGAACGATCCGCGCATTCGGCACGTTCCGTAGCCGGAGCATGTCAGGACGACTGTTGGGAGTGGAAACGTCGATGGTTTTCAAGAAGCTGCTCGGTGCGCTCGGCGTGGGCGGGCCCATGGTGGACACCGTGCTGGAGCCGGTCGCCGTGCGCCCCGGCGGGACGGTGAACGGCGAGGTGCGCCTGAAGGGCGGCGCCTCCGACGTCGAGGTCCAGCACGTCACCCTCGAGCTGGAGGCCCGCGTCGAGGCCGAGCACGGCGGCGGTGAGAGCCGCGGCACCGTGACGTTCGGGCGCATCACCGTGGCCGGGGGCTTCCGGTTGGGCGCCGACGAGGAGCGGACGGTGCCGTTCTCGTTCCCGCTGCACCCGGAGACTCCGCTCAACGAGCTGGATGGCCGGCCGATCGGCGTCGGGCTGGGCCTGCGCACGGAGCTCGCGATCGCGCAGGCGGTCGACAAGGGCGACCTGGACCCGCTGCGGGTGGCACCGCTGCCGATCCAGGAGGCGATCCTCGACGCGTTCTGGCGGCTCGGGTTCGGCTTCCGCTCGGCCGACCTCGAGTACGGGCGCCTGCACGGGGTCGCGCAGCAGCTGCCGTTCTTCCAGGAGATCGAGCTGATGCCGCCGGCGCAGTACGCGAGGCAGATCAACGAGGTCGAGCTGACCTTCGTCGCCGGGCCGCACAGCATGGACGTGATCCTCGAGGCCGACAAGCGCGGCGGGTACTTCGGCGGCGGCCAGGATTCCGTGCTGCGGATCACGGTCGGCCTGGACGAGCGGCGCGACTGGGTCCACGAGGTGGAGGGCTGGGTGGGGCAGCTGGCCGAGCGGCGGTCCATGTTCGGCGGTCACGCGGGTCACCGCGGTCTGAAGGGTCACGGTCACGGCGGACACGGGGGTGGCGTCGGCCTCGGCGGCGTGGTCGGCGGAGTGGCCGCGGGCGTCGTCGGCGGCATGGTCCTCGGCGAGATGTTCGACGAGGTCGGGGACCTCTTCGGGGGCGACTTCGCCGAGGAGTAGTGGCCGACGGCGGCGCCGGGCTCCCTCGTCAGCGAGGGAGCCCGGCGCCGTGGT
>NZ_JAKGSG010000061.1 GCF_021568775.1 Antribacter soli
CACCAGGACGGTCGCGCGTGGCGGGGCGGCACGAGGTGGACGAACGCCGGCTCGTGGTCCGACTCCCCCGACACCGGGTCGAACACCCCGAAGTGCTCCGGCCCGTCTGACCGGCTCAGTCCCGCCGCGCGCCTGCGGGCCAGACGACGGTGACCGGCATGGCGCGTCGCCGGGCTTCGGCGACGACGTCGGCCGTGCCGCCGTACCCGCGAGCGGGCTCCCCGTCCCAGACGGCGACGAGCTCGTCGGCGTCGTCGAGCATCCGGTGGGCCGCGGCCATGTGCGACTCGCCGGTCGACTCGGGATGGTCGAGCGTGATGACCGTGGCGGCCCGGGCGAGGAGGTCGTCGAGCACGGGGCGATGATCGGCGCGGACCGCGTCCCGGTAGTCGGCCGCGGGGATGACGGCGGTCAGGCTCCCGCCGGCGTCGAGGACGGCACGGGCGAAGAGCGTGTCGGCGCCGTCGGCGAGCGACGTGGTACCGACGAGGCCGCCCGCGTCGAAGCACTCGAGCGCGGCTCGTAGAGCGTGGTCGACGAGCGGCACGACGTCGTCGGGCAGGCCGCGGTGTCCGGTGAAGGCGACGTGGGTCATGGGGCCGGAGCGTATTCGCCGGGGGCGTATCACTCCACGGTCACCGACTTCGCGAGGTTCCGCGGCTTGTCGACGTCGTGCCCCAGCACCAACGCCGCGTGGTACGCGAGAAGCTGCAGCGGCACCGTGAGCAGCAAGGGGTCGAGCTCGGTCTCGTTCTTGGGCACGTCGATCCGCTCGACCTCCAGCGCCCCCAGGTCGACCCCGGCGTGCGTGACCACCACGAGCGGCCCGCCGCGGGCGGCGATCTCGTGCAGGGCGGCCACGTTCCGGTCGGTGAGCTCGTCGTCGGGCACGATGGCGACCGTCGGGACGTCCGGTGAGATCAGGGCCAGCGGCCCGTGCTTGAGCTCGGACATCTGGTAGGCCTCGGCGTGCCGGTAGCTGATCTCCTTGAACTTCTGCGCGCCCTCGCGCGCGACGGGGAAGCCGCGCACCCGCCCGACGAAGAACATGCTCTCCGACCGCGCGAGCGTCGCTGCGAGCTCCGCGATCCGGTCCTCGGTCGCGAGCACCTGCCCGATCTGCGCCGGCAGCTTCTGCAGGCCTGCGACGAGGCGCTTGCCGTCGGCGACCGACAGGTCTCGCACGCGGCCCAGCTGCAGCGCCAGCAGCGCGAAGCCGACGTACATCGTCGTCAGCGCCTTGGTGGAGGCGACGGCGATCTCGGGCCCGGCGTGCAGGTAGATCCCGCCGTCGCAGGCGCGCGCGACCGCCGACCCGACCACGTTGACGAGACCGATGACGCGCCCGCCCTTGCGCTTGATCTCCTCGACCGCGAGCAGGGTGTCGATGGTCTCGCCGGACTGGCTCACCGCCACGTACAGCGTGTCCGGCTCGATGATCGGGTTGCGGTACCGGAACTCGCTGGCTGCCTCGGCATCGGCGGGGATGCGCGCGAGCTCCTCGACGAGCAGGGCACCCATCTGCCCCACGTAGTACGCCGACCCGCAGCCGAGGATCTTCACGCGGCGGATCGCGCGCAGCTCGCGGGCGTCGAGGTCCAGCCCGCCCAGGTGCGCGGTGCCGAACCGCTCGTCGAGCCGGCCGCGCAGCGTCCGGTCGACGCTCTCCGGCTGCTCGAGGATCTCCGTGTACATGCGCGGCCGGCCGTCGCCCGCTCCGTGCTCGTAGGCGCTCGGGTCGACGTCGACCTGGCGCGCCTGCGTCTCGGTGCGGGTCAGGTCCCGGCGGAACGTCCTGAAGCCGGACGCGGTGACGGTGGCGAGCTCGCCGTCCTCCAGGTGCGCGACAGTGGTGGTGTGCCGCACGAGGGCCGCGAGGTCGGACGCGACGAACATCTCCTTCTCGCCGACGCCGACCAGCAGCGGGCTGCCGTTGCGGGCGACGACGATGCGGTCCGGGAATCCGGCGTGCAGCACGGCCAGGCCGTAGGTCCCCTCGATCGAGGCCAGCGCGTCGACGACCTTGCCCTCGAGCGTGTCGGCGTCCGACAGGGCGATGAGGTGCGCGAAGACCTCGCTGTCGGTGTCGCTCGCGAGCGCCACGCCCTGGTCGGTCAACCGCTGGCGCAACGCGGCCGCGTTGTCCACGATCCCGTTGTGCACCACGGCCACGGTGCCGGTCGCGTCCGTGTGCGGGTGCGCGTTCGCGTCGTTCGCGGGGCCGTGGGTCGCCCACCGGGTGTGCCCGATCCCGATCCGGCCGGCCATCCGCTTCGGCAGCGCCGCGGCGAGGTCCCGCACGCGCCCGGCACGCTTGGTCACCTGCAACCGGGAGCCGACGACGGCGACGCCCGCCGAGTCGTAGCCGCGGTGCTCCAGCCGGGTCAGCGCCTCGACGAGCAGCGGCGCGGCCTGCTGCCCGCCGACGTAACCGACGATTCCGCACATATGGTTCTCCTCGTTTGTGGAACGCCCCGACGACGGCCGGTCAGCCGTAGATCATCCGGCGCAGCTGACGCTCGGTGAGCACGGGTGCTGCGACGACACGGTCCTCCAGCTCGGCGGCGATCCGGGCGAAGATCTCGGGGTTCTTGGCCCCGTAGGTCTGCAGCTCGGCGTGCCGGCGTCGGACGACCTCCTCGACCGGCGTGGCGTAGTACGCCACCACGTCCCCGATGACCCGGGCCGCCTCGGCGGGTGTCATCCCGGTGGTCGACACCACGTGCGCGACCAGGTCCGATGCCGTCCTCATGGGGCACGACACTGACACTCGTCGACGGCACCGGCAACTTCTTGCCCGATCTCGGGCAAGAATCGGCAGCCGTCGGGCCGAATGCTCCTCAGTCGCGCGCCAGCCTGGCCAGCAGCCGAGCTCCGGCGGCTGACGCTACGACGTGGATCCCGAGGAGCACCGCCGAGGGCACGGGAGGCGCCCACGGCCCGTCGAAGACACCCCACCACGATCCCTGGTCGCCGATCGTGTACCGGCGAAGGGTGACCACGAGCGCGAGGGTGAGTCCGGTGGCCATGAGCGACGCGACGAGGTTGAGGGTGCGCTCGGCGAGCCGGCGTGGCAGCTCGATGAACGCGTCGCGGCACACGAAGCCTGCCGTGGCGGCCACGCCCACGTAGAGCGGCATCGAGTAGCGAGCGGTCCAGATGTAGCCGACGTTGCTCGCCTGCCAGGCATGGACGATCACCGGCAGCAGCACGGCGACCGCCAGGACGCTCACCATCGCCACGCGCCCACGCCGGTCGCCCAGGAGGAACGCGAGGAGCACGAGGAAGCCACCGACCGCGGCGAAGGCCACGTATCCCAGCGTCGGCAGGCTCGTGTCCAACCAGCCGAACCGCCCGATGGCCACGAGGAGGAAGTCCCCGGTCTCGAAGAACGTCCGGTTCGCAGTGGTGCGGAAACCGAGCTCGGGGTGCCCGCCGCCCCCGCCCTCGAGCGTGCCGGCGGACAGGGTCCACCACAGAGCGGGGACGGTACCGGCGACGACGAGGCCGAGCCACGGCCAGGACCTGCGGTCGAGCATCGTTCGCCGCACAGTGGCCCACGGGCCGACCACGACGGCGACCATCACGACGATTGCGGCGATGTACAACGGCGACAAGCCCCGGGAGTTCAGGAGCACTACGGTCACGACCGCGATCCCCGCCATGCGCGAGGTGAGCCGCGCCGGGTCCGGGGCTCGCACGAGGGCGAGCAGGGTGATCCAGAGCGTCAGTGCGGCGCTGATCTCGAGCCCTGACGAGTTCACGATGCTGTTGAGGTAGACGACCATCGGCATGAGCGCCGTCGCCACCCCCGCGGCGACGAAGGTACGTCGCGTGACGTCGGCGAGGGCGACGAAGCCCCAGGCGAGGACCAGCGAGCAGAGGCCGGCGCTGACCAGGCGCATGAGGTAGAACACGTACTCACCGGGCGGGAGGAAGGTGGGGAGCCCGACGACGGCGTAGTACGCGGGGTTGTTCCTGATCACCCACGTGCTCGCCGTCATGGTCTGCTCGGCCGCCTCGCCCCTCGGCAGCTCGGGGGCGCAGTCCGCCGCTACCCCACCGCGGAAGGCGAAGCACACCGGGTACGACGCCGTGACCGCGTAGATCGCAGGGATGTCCACCTCGCCGGCGCCCGGGTTCCCCGGGGCCGAGCGCCCGTACAGGTCGCCGCGGACGACGGCGGCGGCCTTGATGACGTGGACGTTCTCGTCCGGCCCGCTGACGACGGGTGTGGCGAGCGACCAGAGCGACGTCAGGGTCATGAGCACCGCGAATGCCGTCCAGTACACGCGCGGACGCGCCGGCGCCGGGCGCGCAGGGGTCACGGACGCGGGACGGGTCGTATTCCCGGCGATGGTCGTCATGACTGGTCCTCGATGGATCGTCGCTCGCGTCTCCGCGTCCCGAACCTGCTCGGCAGGACCGGCCACATGCTATCCGGGGTACCGCGGACCCACATCGGCTAGCCTCGCCGGGTGCGCATCGCGGTTGTCTACGACTGCTTCTTCCCGCTCACGACAGGGGGCGGCGAACGGCAGTACGGCCTCTTCGCGGACGCGTTCGCCCGTGCCGGGAACGACGTCGACTACCTCACCCGGCGGCAGTGGGACGGGGCGGCACCCACCCCGGTGTCGGGCGTCCGCGTCATCGCCGCGAGCGGCCCGTTCGAGCTGTACGACAGCACGGGGACACGCCGCACGCCGGGCGCCCTGAAGTTCGCCGCCTGCCTCTTCACCTACCTGGTCCGCCACCGGCGGGACTACGACGCGGTCCTGGTCAGTGCGCTCCCCGCGCTCAACGTCTTCGCGGCCCGCCTCGCGCTCCTCGGCACGCGCACCAGGTTCTGCGCCGACTTCCTCGAGGTGTGGCGGCCGGACCAGTGGCTGGACTATTCGGGCCCCGTGATGGGGCGGGTCGCGCGGACGCTCCAGCACCTGGCGGTCCGCGTGAGCCCGTGGGTCTCGTGCCACTCGGACATGAACGGCCGACGCCTCGCCGCGGAGGGCGCCCGCCGCGCGCCGATCGTCAGCCCCGGCCTCATCTCCCAGGAACTGATCGACGCACCGGCTCCGGCAGACCTCGACGCCCTCCGCACCCCGACGGTCGTGTTCGTCGGCCGCCACATCCCCGACAAGCAGGTCGAGGAGATACCGGCAGCCGTCGCCTGGGCGCGCGAGCGCGTCCCCGGCCTGGATGCGGTGATCCTCGGCGAGGGGCCGCAGCGCGAGGCGGTCACGGCGGAGATCGAGCGACTCGGTCTCGGCGGCGTCGTGAGCCTCCCGGGGTTCGTGGACGAGGAGGAACTGACCGAGCGGGTGCGCACGGCCGCCGTGCTCGTGAACCCGTCCCGCCGCGAGGGTTACGGCCTCGTCGTCGTCGAGGCCGGCTCCGTCGGCACCCCGGTCGTCCTCGTCGATGCCCCCGACAACGCCTCCGTCGAGCTCGTGGAGGACGGCGTCAACGGATATGTCGCGCCGTCGGTCGCCCCCGAGGACCTCGGCTCCGCGATCGTCCGCGCGGTCGAGGGCGGCGCGGCGCTCAGGAGCAGCGCCCGGGCGTGGTTCGACGACGCGGCGCGGCACCGTACCGCGGAGGCGGCCGCGCTCGCGATCCTGGTCCAGATCGGCGCGCGCGCCCCGGACGTGCGCCGACGGATGCGCTGACCGCGCGCGCGGACCAACCTTCGCAGATCATGGGTCTCGGCCCTGACCCTGGTCCGCCGGCCGCGATTCCTTGCGGCCACCTCCCTGTGATCTCCCTGGACGAACCTGCCATGGCAGCTACGCCGAGCCTCGAGCTCACCATCCTCATGCCGTGCCTCGACGAGGCCGAGACCCTCGAGGTCTGCATCCGCAAGGCGCTCGGCTTCCTGGAACGCTCCGGCATCCAGGGCGAGGTCCTCGTCGCGGACAACGGGAGCAGCGACGGCTCCCAGGCGATCGCCGAGGCGTGCGGTGCCCGCGTGGTCCCGATCGCCGAGAAGGGCTACGGAGCGGCCCTCCTTGGCGGCATCGCCGACGCGCGCGGCCGGTACGTCATCATGGGCGACGCCGACGACAGCTACGACTTCTCGAGGCTGGACCCGTTCGTCGCCAAGCTGCGCGAGGGCTTCCAGCTGGTGATCGGCAATCGCTTCCAGGGCGGCATCGCACCGGGCGCCATGCCGCCCCTGCACAAGTACCTGGGCAACCCGGTGCTCTCCGGCATCGGCCAGCTCTTCTTCAAGCCGGGCGTGGGCGACTTCCACTGCGGCCTGCGAGGGTTCGACCGCGAGGCGATCCTTGCCCTCGGCCTGCGCACCTCGGGCATGGAGTTCGCCTCCGAGATGATCGTCAAGGCGTGCCTCGCCAAGCTGTCGGTCGCCGAGATGCCGACCACGCTGAGCCCCCACGGGCGGTCCCGTCCGCCGCACCTGCGCAGCTGGCGCGACGGCTGGCGTCACCTGCGGTTCCTCCTGATCTTCTCGCCGCGCTGGCTCTTCTGGGTGCCGGGCGTCACGCTGCTCACGCTGGGCGTCGTCGCCAGCCTGGTGCTGCTGTTCGGACCCATCGAGATCGGGTCGGTCGGCTTCGACGTGTCGACCATGATCTACGCGATGGCTGCCGCGGTCGTCGGCTATCAGAGCATCCTGTTCGCCATCCTCACCAAGGTCTACGCCTGGCACGAGGGCTTCATCCCGACGGGGTCACGCTTCCGGTCGGCGATCGACAAGCTCAGCCTGGAGCGGGGCCTGCTCACCGGCCTCGGCCTGTTCCTCCTCGGCCTGGTGGCCGCGATCGTCCAGGTGGTCCGCTGGGGTGGTGGCGAGGGCTTCGGCGCGCTCGACGCACGCGCCGCGGTCCGGGTCGCGGTTCCGGCCGTCCTCGGGCTCATGCTCGGCTTTCAGACCCTGATGTCCAGCATGTTCATCGGCATCCTCGGGATTCCGACCCGTTTCGGCTCCAACCCGTCCGCCACGGACGTCGAGTCGCACGCCGTGCCCACACCGGCCGGTGCGGTACGGGACACGGTGGTGGTCGACAGCCGGGCCCCCGAGCAGGCGGTCCCGGTGGGCGACGGGGTGCGGTGACCCACCGGTCGAAGGTCGTCGTCGACCTGCTCTTCGTGTCGGGAGAGCGCGGCGGCATGGAGACGTACGCCCGCGAGCTGCTGCCACGGACGGCGGGCCACCTGCCGGACGTCGATCTCGTGGCGCTGACCAGCACCACAGGCAAGGACGAGGTGGCCGGCTGGTTCCCGGGCGAGGTGCACGCGCTCGCGCTCGACGCGGACAGCCGCGCGCTCTGGGCGGCTGCCGAGGTCCTCGCAGTGGAGCGGCGGGCCCGCCGAGCCGGGGCGGACCTGCTCTGGTGCCCGGCAAACTTCGGCCCGGCCGGGCGGCGGGTGGCGACCCTCGTGACGGTGCACGACGTCACGATGCTCGAGCTGCCGAACCGGGACCTGCACCAGGCGGCGCAGGCCGTCACCTCGTGGCTCGTGCGCCGCGCGGCACGGGGTGCCACGAGGATCCTCACGGTGAGCGAGGACGCGGCGCGCGGAATCAGCCGCGCGCTCGACGTCCCCGCGGACCGGATCGACGTCGTGCCGAACGGTGCTCAGGAGGTGCGTCCCGGCATCGACGTCGAGGCGGCTCTCGCCGGCCTGCCCCCGATCTCGGGCCGGCCGGTCGTCCTGTCGACCGGGAACCGCATGCCGCACAAGAACTTCGACGGGCTCCTCCGGGCACTTGCCGCGATCCCCCCAGGACAGCGCCCGACGACGGTCGTCACGGGCAGCCGCAGGGACGTCCACTTGCGCGAGCAGGTGCGCCAGCTCGGGCTCGAGGACGACGTCGTGCTCCTCGGGTGGGTGACGCAGGACCAGCTCGAGGCGCTCTTCGCCTCGGCGACGGTCTACGTCTGCCCGTCGCTCGCCGAGGGTTTCGGGCTTCCCGTCGCGGACGCGATGAAGCGAGGCGTCCCGGTGCTGGCGAACGACATCCCGGTCCTGCGTGAGGTGGGCGGCACGGCCGCACGGTACGCCGATGCAACCGACCCGGCCGCGCTGGCGAAGGCGCTCGTGAGCATCGTCGCCGACCCGGCCGAGCGCGAGCTCATGAGCGCGGCCGGACGTGCCCGCGCCACGCTGTTCACCTGGGACGCGTCGGCCGAGCGGACCGCGCGCGTGCTGGCCCGCACGCTGGACGAGGTGCAGGCGCGCCGTGGCTGAGGCAGACCGGACGTCCGTCGCCGGCACGAGGGTCGACCTTGGCCTCGTCGTCTCCACCCTCGGCCGGGTCCGGGCGCTCGACCGCCTCCTCGCCTCGCTCGACGGCCGGCTCGGCCCGTCGGACCGGGTCGTGGTCGTGGCGCAGGGCGCCGTCCCAGAGGTGCGCGCGCTGGCTGCCCGGTACGCGGACAAGGGTCTGCCCGTCGTGGTCACCACGTCCAAGCGTGGGGCCGCTCTCGGCCGGAACACGGGAGTCGCCGCTCTGCCCGCGCGGGACTTCCTGCTGGGCTTCCCCAACGACACGACCTGGTTCCCGGACGGCGCCGTCGAGGCGTTGCGTTCGGCGGCCGAGGCGTCGGGCCTGCAGGCGGGGGCGCTCACCGTCGTCGACGAGAACGGGCCGAAGTTCGTCCTCCCTCCGGCGGGTACGGTGCTCGACCGGCGGTCGGTGTGGTCGGTGATCGAGATGGGCCTCCTCGTCAGGCGGGACGTCTTCCTCGAGGTGGGCGGCTTCGACGCGGCGATGGGCACAGGCGGGCCGACGCCGTGGCAGGCGGGCGAGGCCACCGACTTTCTGCTGCGCCTGGTCCGGCGGCGTCCTGACCTGGCGCAGCGGTTCGAGTGGCTGCCGCCGGACGTGCGGGTGGGCGGTGTGCCGGACCCGCACGGGCTGAGCGCCGCGGAGCGCCGCCGCAAGCTCCGCAGCTATGGCCGGGGCCTCGGGCGGCTGGTGACGGTGCACGGGTACCCCCTCTGGTGGCGGGCCGCCTACCTGCTCGCCGGGCTCGTGTTCGGCTTCCGCAACCCGGCCACCCATACGCCGGGGGACGGCTGGTGGGCGTTCCTCGGCAGGCTCGAGGGGTACACGGGCCGGACGATCGGCGGCCAGACGGCGGCGGTGCAGCGGTGAGCGCCGGGAGGCGACTCGCCCGCGCCGGCTCGAGCGGTGTGACCCTGCTCGGCGGGGTAACCCTGGCCGTCGTGCCCGCTGCCGTGGTCTCGATCTCGGCGCGGCTCTTCACGGCGCCGGAGCAGGGCCGTATCGCGGTCGCCGTGCTGGTCGCCACCTTCGTCGGCCAGCTTGCGTTCGCGGTCGTCGTCGAGTCCCGGTTGGCGTCTCCAGGCTCCGGCCGCCGCGTCGTCTTCCCGCGGTGGCTCGCGCTGCTCGGGATCGCCACGGCGCTCGTGCTGTGCGTGTTCCCGGCCGACGCCGTCCTGCTGTGCGTCGGCCTGCCGGTGCTCGCCGCGGCGCTGGAGGTCGGCCGGGGGGTGTCGGTCGCGGAACGGCTCGACGGGCGGGAGGCGTACGCCTCGATCGCGGTCGGTGCGGGCGCGCTCGGCGGCGTGCTGGCGGGCCTCGCCGGCCAGCGGTGGGCCCTGGTCCCGCTGTTCGCGGGGATCGCCGTCGCCACGCTGGTGCGGAGCGCCCCCGTCGGTGACCGGTCCGGGCGCCGTGACCCCGGCGTGCTGCGCTGGGTACTGGCGGACACCGTGATCACCGGCGTCATCCCGCCGTTGCTGAACGCGATGATCCTTGCGTTCCTGGGGCCGGTGGAGGCCGTCCTCTTCACGTCGGTGTCGACAGTCTCAGGACTGCTGGCCATCCCGCTCAACTTCATGCGCCTGAGACTTCTCAAGGAGCACTCCCGGCTCGACGTCGTCGTCTCGGGCACGGCGGTCGTGGGCGCTGCGGTGGTGCTGCTGGTCCTGGACCGCCTGCGGGGGTTCGGCCTGCTGTTCGGGGAGGCCTGGAACGCCGAGACCGCGCTGGTCCCGCTGCTGGTCGCGTGTGCCTGGCGCGCGCTGTCGTTGCTGACGACGATCCCGTTCACGGCGCTGCGCCGGGCCGGGGAGGTGCGGGTCCTCACCGCCCTGCGGGCCGTGGTCGCGGTCGCGACGTTCGCGCTCGCCGTGGCGAGCCTGAGGCTCGGCTCCCTGGTCGCGGTGTTCGCAGGGCTCGCCGTGGCGGAGGCGCTCGCGGCGCTCGTCTACGAGCGGGCCGCCCAGGCGCGCGTGGGCCGGCAGCCGAAAAGGTTTCAGCCGCTGCCGTGAGTGTGGCATCGTCGTGCCGTGCCTGAGCTCACCGCTGCGCTGCCCGATGCACCGACCATGCCCGTTCGCCCGGTGGTGGCGGGTTTCCATCCGGATCCGACGGTGGTCCGGGTGGGTGATCAGTTCTACCTGGCCTGTTCGAGCTTCGAGTACGCGCCGGGAGTTCCGATCTTCCGGTCGACGGACCTCGTCTGGTGGGAGCTCGTCGGCCACGCGCTGCACCGACCGTCTCAGCTGGCGCTTCGGGACGGGTCCCCGTCGAGCGGCGTCTACGCGCCGACGCTGCGGCACCACGACGGGAAGTTCTGGCTGGTGACGACCAACGTGTCCGACGGCCCGGGCCACCTCCTGGTGTCCGCCGCCGACCCGGCCGGTCCGTGGTCGGAGCCGGTGCGGATCACGGCCGCCGGCGGGATCGATCCGGACCTCGCGTGGGACGACGACGGGACGTGCTACCTCACCTGGTCGGACTCCGGGATCCGTCAGGCCGTCCTCGACCCGGCCTCCGGACAGCTGCTGTCCGAGCCTCGTCGCCTCTGGAGCGGTACCGGTGGCCAGCACCCCGAGGGTCCGCACCTGCACCACGTCGGGCAATGGTGGTACCTGATCGTCGCCGAAGGCGGCACCGGTCATGGTCACGCCGTGACGGTCGCCCGCGGCCTGTCCCCGTCGGGCCCGTTCGCGCCGAGCCCGGACAACCCGGTCCTGACGGCCAGGGGCACTCTCGGACCGGTGCACAACACCGGCCACGCCGATCTCGTCGAACGACCCGACGGCTCCTGGGCGATGGTGTTCCTCGGGGTGCGTCCGCGGGGCCACTTCCCCGGGTGGCACGCCCTGGGCCGCGAGACGTACGCCGCCGAGGTGGCGTGGCACGACGGTTGGCCGCGGGTCGTCGGCCCGCTGCAGCCGGCCGCGGTGCCCTCCGTCGAGACGGGCCTGGGTGACCGCGTCATCCCGCTCGACTGGGTCGGCGCCGGGGTGTTCCCGGACGAGGTCCTGGCGTGGTCGGACGACCGTTGGCTGATGACGGGCCGCGCCGACGAGCGCACGTTCGTCGGACGCCGTCAGGAGCACGCCGGCGTCGTCGTGCGCGCAGAGGTCGAGGCGACCAGGGGCGCCGTCGGCGGGCTGGAGATCCGGATCGACCCGTCCCACGCCGTCGGTCTCGAGGTCCAGGACGGGACGGTCCGGGCCGTGGCGCGCATCGGACCGGTCGTGTCGGTGCTCGGCGACTCACCGGCGCCGGCCGGGACGGTCCTGGAGCTGCAGACGGTGCCCGCGGGCGGTCCTGGGAACACCAACGAGCTGGGTCCCGACCAGATCGTGGCGGTCGTCCATGGGCCCGGTGGCCCCGTCGAGCTGGCCCGTATCGACGGCCGCTACCTCTCGACCGAGGTCGCGGGCGGCTTCACCGGCCGGATGGTCGGCCTCGTCTGCACGCGAGGAAGCCTGACCGTCCGGTCCTTCGAGTACGCCGGGCACGACCAGGACGGGTGAGGCGGGGACGGCCGGCGCGCCGAGGTCCGGCGCGTCAGCCGCGCGGGAGGACCCAGCCGTTCCCGATGCTGCCCCAGGGTCGCTGGAAGAAGCCCACCCACGTCTGCCCGCCGAACCGCTCCCCCGCCGCCATGAGGTTCTTCCACGAGTGGTACGCCGGACCGACCGGCACGTACCAGCGGACGGCGGGCAGACCCGGCGCCGGCTGCGGGTCGGGCTTGCGGTACTTCATCAGGCGCGGCAGCGCGGCGAGGTCCTCGTCGCGCGCGGGCACGATCTCCAAGGCTGTCCGGCGCTTGTCGGTCACGCGCAGCGCCTCCATGACCTTGTCGCTCGCCCAGCCGGTCACCGTGTCCTGGAGGGTCAGGGCCGGCACCCCCGGCGGCAGCTCGAACGAGACGCCCGCGCGGGCCATCTGGCTCCAGGCGATCCGGTCCCAGTCCTTGCCGTGCCAGAACCAGATCCCCGTCACGTCGACGACGACGCCGCGCGGCCGGAGCGCGGCGCGGGCGCCGAACACGAACAACACCGTCAGGCTGCCGAACAGCAGGGCGAAGAACAGGCCGACCCAGCGGGCGCCGCCGGCGGTGGGGTCCAGGACCACCGTGAGGCAGCCCCAGGTGAGCGGGGCGGTGAGCACGAAGCCGACCAGCACCGCGATCAGGTTGGTCCGGCCGAGGTCCAGGCGGTGGGCGTCGGGCGAGAAGTTGGGCTCGCCGAGGGCGTTGTCCGTCATGTCCGGGTTCGTCACGCAGCGATGGTAGCGACGCGCACGTCCGCGGCGAACCGGGTCGCCGTGGACGTGCAGCCGCCGGACGAAGCCGCTACTTGACCGCCCCGGACGTGATCCCGGAGATGATCCTGCGCTGAGCCACGATGAACACCACCAGCAGCGGCAGGCTCATGAGCAGCACGTAGGCGAAGATCAGGTGCCAGTTGTCGAGATACAGCCCGGCGCTGGCGACCTGGAACAGGTTCAGCGGCAGGGTGTCCAGGCGCCCGCCCACGACGAAGAACGCGTAGAAGACGTCGTTCCACACGTACAGGCAGATCAGGATGGTCGCCGTCGACAGCACGGGTGCGAGCAGCGGCAGGATGATCGTGCCGAAGACGCGGAGCGGCTTGGCCCCGTCGACACGCGCCGCCTCCTCGAGCTCGGCCGGGATCGTGCGGATGAATCCGGTGACGAAGAAGATGACGGTCGACATGTACATGCCCATGTAGACGCCGATCATCCCGACGGCGGTGCCCGCGAGGCCGAGCTGGCGCAGCAGGAGCACGATCGTCACGACGGCGGGCGGCAGGACGATACCGCTGATGGCCAGGGCGTAGAGCACGGCCATGAGACGGGAGCTGCGGCGAGCGAGCACCCACGACGCGAGCGAGCCGAGCGCGAGCACCCCGGCGACGGCCGGGACCATGACCAGCAGGCTGCCGAAGAACGCGGCCGGGACCCGGCCCTGCTGCCAGACGGCGGAGAAGTTCTCGGCGTACTGCCACGTCGCGGGCGGTGTCAGGTCGGGGCTGAAGGCCTCGGCCTGGGTCTTGCCCGCCGTGACGACGACGATCCACAGCGGCATGCCGATGAGCAGGACGACGGCGAGGAGCGCCACCACCGGCTGGATCCGGCTCCAGGCTCCGTGCCTCCTTCCGGCGCGGACGTCGCGGACGTCGCGGACGTCGCGGCGCCGGGCAACGATCGATGCAGAGGTCGTGGCGGTCACAGGACTTCCTCCCTCTTGCGCAGGGTCCGGATGACGGGGAGGGCGAGGGCCACCACGACGACGAAGAGCACGAGGCTCATCGTCGTGGCCTGGGCGAACAGGCCCTGCCCGAAGGTGCGGAAGATGAAGATGTTGAGCAGCTCGGTGGTGCGCGCCGGTCCGCCCCCGGTGGTCGCCTGGGCGATGTCGAACCCGTTCATCGAGCCGAGCAGGGCGGTCGCGACGTTGAAGGTCAGCGCCGGTGCGAGGAGGGGGAACCGGATGTCGCGGAACGCGGTCCACGACGAGGCGCCGTCGAGCCGGGCGGCCTCGAGCACGTCTTCGCTGATGGTCTTGAGGCCGGCGAGGTAGATGAGCATGGACAGGCCCATCCACTTCCACGAGTGGATCAGCGCGACCACGACCAGCGTCCAGGTGGTGTCCCCCAGCCACGGGATCGTGACCTCCTGACCGAGGACGACGCCGAGGATGGAGTTGGCGGCGCCGTCCGGCTTGAGGATCGCCTGGAACACGTAGCCGACGGCGAGCGCGGACATGACGACCGGGATGAAGAACATGACGCGGGCGAAGCGGTTGATCCTCGTGTCGCGCTCGAGGAGGAGCGCCAGCAGCAGGCCGAAGAGGTTCTGGAAGACCGCCACGAGAACCGCGTAGACCAGCGTGATGCGCAGGGAGGTCAGGAGCGTGCCGCTCGAGACGAGGTCTTCGAGGTTCCGGAGGCCGACGAACCCGATCTCGCTCTTGAAGCTCGACCAGTCTGTCAGCGCGTAGACGAAGTTGAAGATCGTCGGCACGAAGAAGAACACCCCGAGCACCGCGAACGCCGGGATGAGGTACCGCGCCGGGTGACTGGCGCGGTGACGGTAGGTGGTGGGGCGTACCGTCCGCCGGCGCGACGCTGATGGTCTCGCGGGTGGCATCGGTGCTCTGGCGGTGGTCTGTGCGGTCACGATCAGTCCTCGGCGGGTGGGCGCCGGGCCGCCGCGCCGCGGCCCGGCGCCTCGTGGTCTGGGTCAGAAGCCCTCGACGCCCTGGGCGCGGGCGAGCTGGGCGAACTGGTCCTGGGTCTCCTGCGCGACCTCTTCCGGTGTCATCGTGCCCTGGACCATGTCGGCCAGGGAGATGTACATGTCGGGGTTCGCCACGGCGAGCACCTGCATGGACCCGACCGACTCACCGAGGGACGCGTGCACGTCGAGGAGCGCCTGCGGCACGGAGTCCGGCGTCGGGACGCCGTCCTGCAGCGAGATCGTGTCGCGGTCGGCCACGAAGTCGGCATACCCGTCGCCGAGCCAGTACGTCAGCAGCTGGCGCGCTGCCGCCTCGCGATCGGCGTCACCGGTCTTGAACGCGACGAGGGCGTTCGACTGGTCGGGGATGAACGTCCCGACGTTTCCGGACGGCGAGATGGGGAAGAAGCCGATCTTCTCGTCGAGCTCGGCCGAGTCCGCCTTGGCCTGGAGCTGGCCGAAGAAGGAGGTCACCTGGACCACCATCGCGGCGTCACCCGCCAGCAGGGCGTCCCCCTGGTCCTCGAACGTCGCGGTCTTGATGTCCTCGTTGAAGAGGCCCTCGTCGATCAGCGACTCGTACGTCTCGATGGCCCCGAGGATCGTCGGGTCGGTGAACTTCTCCTCGCCGGTGTTCACGCGCTCCCACAAGCCATCCTTGGCCGCGTCGGCGAGCAGGACGTGGATCCACCACTGCGTGGCCCAGAGGTCCTCGCCCATCTCGTAGAACGGCGTCTGCCCCTCGGCCTTGAGGGCGCGGGCGACCTCGAGGAAGGTGTTCCAGTCGGTGGGGATCTCTGCGATCCCGTGCTCGGCGAACACCTCCTTGTTGTAGTACACGCCCTCGACCGCCGGGCTCGTGATCAGCGCCGCGTACTGGGTGCCGTCCAGGCTGCCGGTGATGTCGGCGAGACCGTCGCTGTACGAGTCGACCCACGGTGCGCCGTCGAGCGGCTGGAGGTTGGTCGGGGCGTTGAGCGCGGTCAGCATCGAGGCGGTCGGCTGCCAGAACGCCAGGTCCGGCATGTCGCCCGTGGCGACCTTGGTCTGAATGCCTTGCTCGTACGGGTCGGGGATCGTGACGACCTCGACCTCGGCACCGGTTAGCTCCTCGAACCCGGCGACGACGGCCTCGGGCACCGTGTTGGAGTTCTGCGCGGCCCAGATCGTGAGCGTGGTCCCGTCCAGGTCCGTGTCCTGGGCGGGCCACGCTGCGGGCTCGCCGCCCGCACCGCCGCCGCCCGCGGTCGGGTCACTGCACCCGGCGGCGAGGAGGCCGACGGCGACGACGGCCGTAGTGATGGTCAGATACTTCTTCATATCGACTCCTTGGGATTGACGCAGTCTTCGCCGACTGCGGGTCGAGCGGGGCCGCTACGGCCCCGACGGTCAGACGAGCCCGGCGTGCCGGACTCTCAGGACGCGGGCCTGTGGGCCCGCGGGGATGCGGAGGTGGACGGGTCCGTCGCCGTCGCGCGTGACGTCCCACCCGTCGTCAGGCGGTCCATAGGCGGTGTCGACCGAGCCCGCGGGAAGGTCGAGGTCGATGGCCGTGGCCTCGGGTCCGCGCCACCAGACGACGACGAGCGACTCGTCGGCGCTGCGCAGGCCGGCGGCCACGAGCGGCGCGCTCCAGGTGGGGAGCCCGAGCGGCCAGAACGGGACGGAGTCGACCAGACGTGGCGTCCATCGCTTGGCCAGCTCGACGCCGCGAGCGACGAGCGCCGACTGCTCGGCCGTCATGTCGTCGAGCCGGCCGGAGAGGTAGAGCCGGCCGGCGAGTCCCGTGCACAGCGTGAAGACGATCTGCTCGTCGCTCATCTCCGGCTGCGGGTAGGCCCAGTTCGCGGCCTGCTCGGGCGCGATAGCGACGAGCGCACCGGCCGCGATCGGCGGGTAGAGCAGGGGGTTCTGCTGGTCCGACGTCGACTGCAGGTCGAGCCGCGACAGCAGCGCGTAGTCGGCGCGCATCGCTCCCGACGCGCAGTTCTCGATCACGAGGTCAGGGTGCCGGGCGAGGACGCCGTCGATCCAGTCGAGGTGCGCCCGGTTCTGCTGGAGCAGGCCGTCGCCCGGGCTGTCGGCGCCCAGGTCCGTGCCGGCGCCGGGCGTGACGTTGTAGTCGAGCTTGAAGTAGCCGACGCCGAAGTCCTCGATCAGGCGATCGACAACCTCGTCGAGGTGCTTGATGACGTCGCGGTGCCGCAGGTCGAGCAGGTACCTGCCGTGCTCCGCGATCCGCGTGCCGTGCCGCTGCAGGAACGCCTCGTCCGGCAACAGGTCCGCCAGCGGGCTGCGCACGCCCACGACCTCCGGCTCGAGCCACAGTCCCGGCACCATGCCGGCCGCGCGGATCGCGTCGACGACGCGTCGCAGACCGCCGTCGGGGAACCGCGAGGTCGAGGGCTCCCAGAGGCCGACAGAGTCCCACCAGTCGCCGCCGTCGTCGTACCAGCCAGCGTCGATGCAGAAGTACTCCGCCCCGGCCCGGGCCGCGGCGTCGACCAGCGGCAGGAGCTTGTCCGTGGTGGGGTCCCCCATGAGCGTGTTCATGTAGTCGTTGAACACGACGCCGGGCCGGCGTGGGTTGCGGCGTGACGCCCGGCGGTGCCGGGTCATCTCGCCCAGAGCCTCCTGCCACCCCGACGCCGCCGCGAGGGAGACCGGGACCGACTCGAACGACTCGCCGACCCCGAGGATGTGGGTCCAGGCGTGGTCGTCGTCGGTGGGGCCGAGCAGGCCGAGGACGAGCAGCTCGTCGCCGTTCGCGTCGAGGCGGACCCCGAGCTCGGCGCGCCAGGCGCCGTTGTGCTCGATCTGCCAGGCCAGGGAGCGGCCGTGCTCCGACGCGACGACGCCGCACGGGTTCCGTCGCCCGGACGACCACGAGCCGGCGCCGACGACGCTGCGGGCCCCGCGCGCGTCCTGGTGCTGGTGAGCGGGCAGGTCGAGCGTGACGAGCCCGTCCTGGCCCGAGAGCGGCGTCCAGGCCCAGCGGTTCTCACCCACCCACTCGCCGTGGCCCTCCAGCGACAGCGTCCCGGCTACCGGCGTCGTGCCGACCGGGCGGCCGATCATCAGCGACGACACCGCCTGGAGCACGACGGGCGCGGACCCGTCGTTGCGGACCGACGTCCACGACTGCAACGAGCTGCCGCCGTCCCGGACCCGCAGGTGAGACGTCACGAGCAGGCCGGTGACCGGGTCGCCCTGGCGCACCTGGACGATCGCGCAGCCGTCCGCCCGCTCCACGTCGTGGCCGAGCACGCGCAGCCGGGCACCGATCGAGGTCGCCGTGTTGCGGGTGTTGGCGCTGGCGTGCCCGTGTCCGACGGCCAGGATCTCCACGAGCGGCTGCGTGGGCGTGCCGGCACCGCCGGTGGACAGACCGGCCGGGGCGTCGTCAGGCAGGACGAGCACCAGCCCGTCGGGGGCCCACAGCGTCACTCGCGTCGCTGCGGGTCGGTCGTTCGCCGTCATCGGCAGGCTCCCTTGCACGGAGCCCATGAAAGCGCATATCAGAAGATGATGCAAGCCTCGGCGGCGAAGCGCTTGGGCCGTGCTGGCAGTTGCCCCGTAACCGCTTTCAGCCACAGCGGGTATCGCCTGAGCCTGCGGTTCCGCTACGGGCGACTGCCTCGTACCTCGGCCCACACCCTGCGCTGCACCTCCGGCTCAGCCGACGTTGTTGATCGGCTGAGCCTGCGGTTCCGCTCCGGGCGAGTGCCTCGTACCTCGGCCCACACCCTGCGCTGCACCTCCGGCTCAGCCGACGTCGGCCACCCTGGCGGCGCGCGGCGCTGCCGACGACCTCAGGATCAGGTCGGGGACGAACCTCACCGACGCCGGGACGGTCCCGCTGTCGATCTGGGTACTGAGCAGGTGGAACGCCTTCTGGCCGAGCCGGACGAAGTCCTGGCGGACCGTGGTCAGGGGCGGTGTCCACAGGTGGCTGAGCGGGTGGTCGTCGAAGCCGATGACGCTCACGTCCTCGGGGACCCGCTTGCCGGCGTCGGTCAGCCCCTTGGTCAGGCCCATGGCGAGCTCGTCGTTGCCGCACAGCACCGCGGTCACCTCGTCCGAGAGCGCGAGCCGCGTACCCGCGTCGTAGCCGGAGTCCGGTGCCCAGTCGGCGTACAGGACCGGCGGGACGACGGCGCCCGCCTCCGTGAGCGCGTCGCGCCAGCCCAGCATGCGGGCGCTCGGGCGGCCGGGCGAAGGGATCGCGACGTGGTAGACGGTGTGGTGGCCGATGTCCAGCAGGTGCCTGGTGGCGCGGGCGGCGGCGGCGCGGTCGTCCATGAACGCGTGCGCGACCTGCTCGTCGGACGGCTTGCCGGAGGCCGCTGCGACGACGGGCAGCCACGGTGGCATCGCCGCGAGCGCGGCCACACCGGGCGGGTCGTACTCCAGGACGATCGCGCCGGCCATCGGCTGGCCGAGCGCATGGTCGATCGCCGCGTCGACGGTCCGCCGGTCGTCGGCATCCACGACCGAGATGACCACCATGTAGCCGGCCTGGCGCGCGGCCTCCTCGATGCCCTGGATCGTCGAGGCGTAGCCGTACCGCGTCGTGTCACCCGCGAACACTGCGATCAGGGGCTGACCGCCGGTCGCCAGAGCCCGGGCCGCCCCGTTCGGCCGGAAGCCGAGCTCCTTGATGGCGGCCATGACCCGGGCCCGGCGCTCCGGGCTGACCGGCACCGAGCCGGTGAGCACGCGCGAGACGGTCGGCACCGAGACGCCGGCGACGCGCGCGACGTCGGCGATGACAGGCGGCTTCATCGGGCGATCGTTTTCCACAGGGCCAGGTTACGCGCTCACCGTGCCGATGCCGGAGTACCCCTTGCCAACCGGGATGATTGACGCTTTCATGTTCCCCGGCACCGTGTCGTCGACACGACAGCCGCCGTCTCTCGTCCGCGCGACGCCGGAAGTCACGCGGCACAGAGGCCGTCCGAGGTCCCGATCCACGAAGGGGTGGAACCCAGGTGAGCATTCCTGATAGCGCAGATCAGACCACAGCCGTGCGGAGGTCGCGCCACCGACGACGGTGGGGCGGAGTCGTGGTGACAGCCCTCGTCGCGGCCACCCTCACGGTCGCACAGCCGGCCGCTGCCGAGACCGACGTCCTCACGGTGGACTTCGGCGCCACGACCGGAGCCTTCCGGGGCGGTGCGACCGGCACCCTCTACGGGTTCGGCGACATCGGTGTCCCGACGTCGGCGCTCGTCAACGGCGCCCACATCACCAACTCGTCCCAGCGTGCCCCGTACGGCACCCAGCACCCCAGCGGTGACTCGCTGCGGATCGAGGACGGGTTCTTCGCCAAGCACGGTACGGAGCTGGCGATCTACATCCAGGACTACTACCCCGACTGGCCGTACAACGGCGGACAGCGCCCGGGGGACACGCGCACCTACAACCAGGCGAACGGCGCCTTCACCAACCAGGCGAACGGCGTGTGGGACTACCTCGAGGTCGTCGAGTTCGTCACCGAAGCGGTGGCCGCGCAGTCCGACCGCCCTCAGTCCTACCTCTTCATCCCGTTCAACGAGCCCGACGGCGGCAACTGGTACCCGAACTGGTCGACCCAGCGCGACCAGTTCAACGCCGACTGGAGCGCGGTCCACGCGAAGATCCAGCAGGTCTGGCAGCGCCACGGCCTCGGGCACGCGCGCATCGGCGGCACCGGCGACACCCGCTGGCAGCCCGCCCGTACGAACGACTTCCTCCGGTACACCCGGGACCAGGGCACCCTGCCGGACGTGTTCATCTGGCACGAGCTCGGCATCGACAACCTCGCCACCTACCGGACGCACTTCGCCGACTACCGCGCGCTCGAGCAGTCGCTGGGCGTCTCGCCCATCCCCGTCAACATCACCGAGTACGGCATGCTGCGCGACATGGGCGTGCCCGGACAGCTCGTCCAGTGGTTCTCCATGTTCGAGGACACGAAGGTCGACGCCCAGACCGCCTACTGGAACTACGCCGGCAACCTCTCCGACAACACCGCCCGTCCGGGCGGCGCCAACGGCGGCTGGTGGATGTTCAAGTGGTACGGCGACCTGGCTGGGTCGCAGACCGTCCGGGTGACACCGCCTCAGCCGAACGCGGTCGACAGCCTCCAGGGCATCGGGGCGATCGACGCGGCCAACCGCCGCGCGACCGTGCTCTACGGCGGCACCGAGGACGACGTCCAGGTCGACCTGCGCGGCCTCTCCTCCGCCGTCTTCGGCACCGCCGTCGACGTCGAGGTCCGCGAGGTCACGCTCACCGGCGCCGAGGGCCTCGCCGCGACTCCGCGCGTCGTCCACGCCCTGGACGGGGTTGCCGTCAGCGGCGGCAACCTGAGCGTCACCGTTCCGACGTACGACCGGTACGCCGCCTATCAGGTGGTGATCACGCCTCAGCAGGATCGAGCGATCACTGTCGATCCGGTGTGGACGACGAGCGTGGAGGCCGAGGCCACCCAGCTCACCGCCGCCACGGCCTACTACCAGAACCCCCAGGCGGGCGGGGGCTGGAAGTTCCTCGCCTCGGGGAGCAACGACGTCGGGTCGTTCAACCAGCCGACGTCCAAGGCGGACTGGACGGTCACCGTTCCCCGCACCGGCACCTACCGGTTCCAGGTCATCGGCTCCGCGCCGGGCAAGCCCGGCAGGCACGCCCTCTTTGTCGACGGCTCCAGCCGGACCACCATCCAGTACACGGCCGACCTTGCGCTCAACGCGACGTCCAAGTGGCAGTACCGCGGCAGCGCCGAGGTCTCGGTGTCGCTCACCGCGGGGACGCACGTCCTGTCCGTCCGGGCGAGCCAGAACGGGACCCAGGTTCTCCCGGGCTCGGACATCACCCTGGACAAGTTCGTCGTCACCGACACCACGACCGGCGAGCCGACGGCGTATCCCGCCAGCACCCTGCGCTACCACGGCGGGGCGGCCCTCGGCTGGCAGTCGGGGACGCGAGGCTTCGGCAGCGTCGCCGGCCAGGCACAACGGGCCGACGCCTACCTCAACGCGATGGAGACCGGCTACTACGACGTCGCGGTGGAGTACTACACGACGGGGGCGTCCGACCTTCGCCTCGACCTCGGTGGCCGCAGCGCCTCGGTGGTCCAGGTCCCGAACGCCGGTCACCGCCGGACCACGGTCCGCGCCCACCTGACGGAAGGGATCAACGAGCTCGAGCTGAGGTCGAACCTCGGGGTCCGCGTGAAGTCGGTGACCGTCACCCGCGCACCTGCGGGAGATGCCTCGGCGTCGACCTTCGAGGGCGAGGCGCTGACGCGCAACGGGAGCGCGGCGGTGGCGAGCGTCGATCCTGCTGCCGGCTCGAACGCCTCCGGCGGCCAGTACGTGGGGTGGGTCGGCAACGGGAGCAACAACTACGTCTCGATCCCCCGTAGCGGCGGGTTCGCCGCTGCCGGCAGCTACAACCTCGTCATCCACTACGCGAACGCCGAGCTGGCGGGTTCGCACGACTACAACCCGCAGGTGGTCGACCGGCAGGTCGTCGTCACCGAGGGCACGGGGGCGACGCCCGTCGGTTCCGCGTTCTTCCGCTACACCTACGCGTGGAACAGCTTCTGGCAGCGGACCGTACCGATCACCCTGACCACGAGCACCGGCGCGATCCGGCTCGGGAACCCCTCCGCATGGGCTCCCGACATCGACAAGGTGACGGTCGCCCCGCTCGTCGCCGGCTCACCGACCACTGTCCAGCTTCCCTAGGTGATCAACGCCGGCCCTCCGGCCGAGGTAGTCGTTCCGTCCGACGGAGCGACTACCTCGGCCGGGGGGCCGGCGTACCAGGCTCCAGCTGCTGCTTCGCCACCTGCACGAACGTGTGCATCAGAGCCCTCGTGGTGTCGCGGGCCTTCTCGACCTCTTCCCTGGACCTCGCGCGGGCGAACAGGTCCATGGCGTCGAACGCCTCAAAGCCGGCCGTGACGACCTCCGGTGCATCGGTGAGCAGCTGAACCCGGAACAAGGCCTCGAGCGCCGCGTCGCGACGACGTCGGGCCTCGCGCTGCAGCTGGTCCAGGTCGGGATCGGCGGCGTCGCGGTGCGTGGTGTACCAACGGTCGAGCTGGCTGCGCCGGTAGTTCGCCAGCGCGCCGCCGAACGAGCTGTAGGCCTCGACGCGCTCCTGCCGGAGCTTCTCACCTCGCGCGAGGTCGTTGGCTTCCTTGACGGCCCGTCGCTGGAACGCGTGGGTGAAAGCTGCGCCCAGGAGCGTTCCGAGGACCGCGACGACGCTGGTGGCGATCAGTTCCATGCCGCAGAGCACAGCACACGGGCGGGCCTGTGACCAGCGCCTACGCCCGCTCGGCCGACGATCGCACCCCACGTCGCCCGTCGGGCGCCCGCCCCCGGACGGGTGATCCTCGTATCGGCAGGCTCGATAGATGAGACAGGCCTTGTCGAAGTGTCCACGTCGTGGATAACCTGCGTCTCGCGAGCCGACTCCGGGTCAAGCCCTGCTTGTTCCCACCGGTCGGCTCGCACCACGAGGAGAAGCCGCCACGACCGGGAGGAAGCCATGCATCACCCGCTCCCCCGTCGAGCCCTCCTCACGGCCACCCCGGCATCTCTGTCGGCGTGCGTGGTCGCCTCCCGCTGTCGATGCTGTCTCTAGAGCGTTCGCGAGACGCCTGACCACCAGCGCGCCTGCGCGCGCCCGTGGCCGCGGCGAACTCACGACGCTCCGGCTCGACTCCAACGCTCCCATCAGGTGCAGCACGCCCGCAGACCGGGCGGGCGCAGACACCACTCCCACCACCACACCGAAGGACACACCATGGCCCGCATCTACGACGACGCGACCAAGCTGATCGGCAACACCCCTCTCGTGAAGCTCAATGCGCTCACGGAGGGCCTGGAGGCCACCGTCGTGGCCAAGCTCGAGTTCTACAACCCGGCCAACTCCGTGAAGGACCGCATCGGCGTGTCGATCATCGACGCGGCCGAGGCGTCCGGTGAGCTCCAGCCGGGCGGCACGATCGTCGAGGGCACGTCGGGCAACACCGGCATCGCCCTGGCCTGGGTGGGCGCGGCACGCGGCTACAACGTCGTGCTCGCCATGCCCGAGACCATGTCCAAGGAGCGCCGCGCGCTGCTGCGCGCGTACGGCGCCGAGCTCGTGCTCACGCCGGGCTCGGAGGGCATGAAGGGCGCCGTCGCGGCCGCGGAGCGCATCGCGGCGGAGCGGCCGGGCGCGGTCCTGGCCCGCCAGTTCGCCAACGAGGCCAACCCCGCGATCCACCGGAAGACCACCGCCGAGGAGATCTGGGCCGACACCGACGGCACGGTCGACATCGTCGTGTCCGGCATCGGCACCGGCGGCACCATCACGGGCGTCGGCCAGGTGCTCAAGGAGCGCAACCCCGGCATCAAGATCGTGGCCGTCGAGCCGCAGGAGTCGCCGATCCTCAACGGCGGCGCGCCCGGCCCGCACAAGATCCAGGGCATCGGCCCGAACTTCGTCCCGGAGATCCTCGACACCAAGATCTACGACGAGGTCGTCGACATCTCCGCCGAGACCGCCCTCGAGGTCGCGCGCCGCACCGCCAAGGAGGAGGGCCTCCTGGTCGGCATCTCCTCGGGCGCGGCCATCGCCGCCGCCCTCGAGATCGGCAAGCGGCCCGAGAGCGCGGGCAAGCTGATCGTCGTCATCGTGCCCGACTTCGGTGAGCGCTACCTGTCCACCATTCTTTTCGAGGGCCTCCTCGACTGATGACGCTGCCGGCCCGGG
>NZ_JAKGSG010000062.1 GCF_021568775.1 Antribacter soli
GAACCTCGCCGCGTGATGCGGCGAGGTTCGCGGACGAGGTGACTACTTCGGCGAAAGAAATGAGGCTGGAGAACGCCATGGTTGACGTGAAGGGCGAGGACTACGTCCTCGAGATGCTGGGGATCACCAAGGAGTTCCCCGGCGTGAAGGCGCTGCAGGACGTGACCCTGCAGGTGCGTCGTGGCGAGGTACACGCGATCTGCGGCGAGAACGGCGCCGGCAAGTCGACGCTGATGAAGGTGCTGTCCGGGGTCTACCCGCACGGCACCTACGACGGCGACGTCGTCTACGCGGGCGAGAAGACGTCCTTCCGGGGTATCAGGGACAGCGAGGCCAAGGGCATCGTCATCATCCATCAGGAGCTGGCGCTGATCCCCTACCTCTCGATCGCCGAGAACATCTTCCTCGGTAACGAGAAGGCCAGCGCGGGCGTCCTCGACTGGAACGCCACCCGCGGCGAGGCAGCGAAGCTGCTCGCGCGCGTCGGGCTCCGGGAGAAGCCGGAGACGACGCCGTCCGACCTCGGCGTGGGCAAGCAGCAGCTCGTGGAGATCGCGAAAGCGCTGTCCAAGGACGTGGACGTGCTCATCCTGGACGAGCCGACCGCCGCGCTGAACGACGACGACAGCGAGCACCTGCTCGGACTGATCCGGCTGTTCCGCGAGCAGGGCATCACCTGCATCATCATCAGTCACAAGCTCAACGAGATCACCGCGATCGCCGACCGCGTCACGGTCATCCGCGACGGCCGCACGATCGAGACGCTCGACTTCGCGACCGAGGTCGTCGACGAGGACCGCATCATCCGCGGCATGGTCGGCCGCCCGCTCGACAGCCGGTTCCCCGACCACAGTCCCACCGTCGGCGACGAGGTGCTGCGGGTCGAGGACTGGACGGTGCACCACCCGATCGACACCGACCGCGTCGTCGTCGACCGGGCGAACCTGACCGTCCGGGCCGGCGAGATCGTCGGCATCGCCGGGCTGATGGGCGCCGGGCGCACCGAGCTCGCGATGAGCGTGTTCGGGCAGGCCTGGGGCGCTCGCATCACCGGCAAGCTCTACAAGGACGGGCGGGAGATCCACCCGAGGTCCGTCTCCCAGGCGATCGCCCACGGGCTGGCGTACGCCACGGAGGACCGCAAGCGGTTCGGCCTCAACCTCATCCAGACGGTCCGCGAGAACATCTCCACCTCCGCGCTCGGCAAGCTCTCCACCTGGTGGGGCGTCATGCGCGGCGAGGAGGAGGTGGGGGTCGCCGAGAAGTACCGCCAGGAGTTCCGGATCAAGGCGCCGTCCGTCGAGTCTGTCGTCGGCAAGCTGTCCGGCGGCAACCAGCAGAAGGTCGTGCTCAGCAAGTGGGTCTTCTCCGACCCCGACGTGCTGATCCTCGACGAGCCGACGCGTGGCATCGACGTCGGCGCCAAGTACGAGATCTACGGGATCATCAACGCGCTCGCGGACTCCGGGAAGGCCGTGATCGTCATCTCCTCCGAGCTGCCCGAGCTCATCGGTCTCTGCGACCGCATCTACGCGATGTCGCAGGGCCGGATCACCGGGGAGGTGCCGCGCGAGCAGGCCACACAGGAAGAACTCATGCGCTACATGACGATGGAGAAGACCCGATGAACGCCGTGCGGGAGTACCTCGGCCGCAACGTCCGCCAGTACGGCATCGTCGCGGCGCTCCTTCTGATCGTGCTGCTGTTCCAGGCCCTCACGGGCGGACGGCTGCTGTACCCGAACAACATCGCGACGCTGATCCAGCAGAACGCGTACGTGATGATCCTGGCCATCGGCATGGTCATGGTCATCGTCGCCGGGCACATCGACCTGTCGGTCGGGTCCGTCGTCGCGTTCGTCGGCGGCCTGTGCGCGATCATGATCGCCGAGTGGGACCTGCCGTGGTTCGTGGCCGTCCTGCTGTCGCTCCTGCTCGGCGCGCTGGTCGGAGCGTGGCAGGGCTTCTGGATCGCGTACGTCGGAATCCCGGCGTTCATCGTGACGCTGGCCGGCATGCTGATCTTCCGCGGCCTCGCGATCGTGCTCGTCGGCACCACCGTGGCAGGCCTGCCCGAGGGCTTCAACAGCATCTCGAACGGCTACCTGCCCGCGTGGCTCGGCTATTCGGGGCAGCTCGACGCGCTCACCCTCGTGATCGGCGCCGTCGGCATCGGCGGCCTCGCGTGGTCGCAGTTCCGTGCCCGCCGCTCGCTGATCAAGCACCAGCTCACGGCCGAGCCGCTGTTCGCGTTCGTCGGCAAGCTGGTCGTGATCGGCCTGCTCATCGGCCTCGTGACGTACTGGCTGTCGCTCAGCGCGGGCGGCACCCCGATCGTGCTGCTGATCGTCGGCGTGCTCATCATCGCGTTCTCGTTCGTGCTCAACCGGACGGTGTACGGCCGGCACATCTACGCGGTGGGCGGCAACCGCCTCGCGGCGATCCTGTCGGGCGTCGACGCGCGCCGCACGGACTTCATGATCTTCGTGAACATGGGTCTGCTCTCCGCCGTCGCTGCCGTGGTCACCACGTCCCGGGCCGGCGCGGGCGTCGCGGCCGCCGGCACCAACTACGAGCTCGACGCCATCGCCGCCTGCTTCATCGGCGGCACCGCGGTCGCGGGTGGCGTGGGCCGCATCTCCGGCGCCATGATCGGCGCGCTCATCATGGGCGTACTGAACATGGGCCTGTCCATCATGGGCGTCGACTCGGCGTGGCAGCAGGTCATCAAGGGCCTGGTGCTGCTTCTGGCGGTCACCCTGGACATCGTGAGCAAGCGCCGGGCGACGCTCGCCTGAGCCGCCCGGCGCACCGGACCCCGGCGTCGCGCCCCGGCGCCGTGGGAAACCGGGATGGCGGGAGCCCCACCCCCCGGGGGGCTTCCGCCATCTCTCGCGCCTGGGGCGGCCCGCCCGGCCTTGCTAGGCTTGTCGGGTCGCGACTGGCGCACGCCGCGCCCCCACCCTGAGCGGTGGCGGGCGCGTCAGGTGGGACCGACCACCGGGGAGCGACGTGCTGTGCAGACGAAGGGTCGTTCGCCTGGGCCCGGGGTCACTCAACCGTCAGTCCAGCCACGGGGCCCGGGCCACGGCCCCCGTCAGCAACCGAGGAGACGCATGAGCGCCCAGACTCCCCTTCCCGCCGACGTCATGAACGCGCCGCTCGCCGACGTCGACCCCGAGATCGCCGCCGTCCTCGACGGCGAGCTCACCCGCCAGCGCGACACCCTCGAGATGATCGCGTCCGAGAACTTCGTGCCCCGCGCCGTGCTCCAGGCGCAGGGCTCCGTCCTCACCAACAAGTACGCCGAGGGCTACCCCGGCAGGCGCTACTACGGCGGCTGCGAGCAGGTCGACATCGCGGAGAACCTCGCGATCGCCCGTGCGAAGTCCCTGTTCGGCGCCGAGCACGCGAACGTCCAGTCGCACGCCGGCGCGCAGGCCAACGCCGCCGTGCTGCACGCCCTCATCAACGCGGGCGACAAGATCCTCGGCCTCGAGCTGGCCCACGGCGGCCACCTCACGCACGGCATGAAGATCAACTTCTCCGGCAAGCTCTACGACGTGGCCGCCTACGGGGTGGACCCGCACTCGCACCGCATCGAGATGGACGAGGTGCGCAAGACCGCCCTCGAGCACCGTCCCGACGTGATCATCGCCGGCTGGTCGGCCTACCCGCGCCACCTCGACTTCGCGGCGTTCCGCGAGGTCGCGGACGAGGTGGGCGCGAAGCTGTGGGTGGACATGGCGCACTTCGCGGGCCTCGTCGCCGCCGGCCTGCACCCGTCGCCGGTGCCGTACGCCGACGTCGTCTCGTCGACGGTGCACAAGACCATCGGCGGCCCGCGCTCCGGCTTCATCCTCTCCAAGGAGGAGTACGCCAAGAAGATCGACTCCGCGGTGTTCCCGGGCCAGCAGGGCGGCCCGCTCATGCACGTCGTGGCCGCCAAGGCCGTGGCGTTCAAGATCGCCGCGTCCGAGGGTTTCCGCGACCGTCAGGAGCGCACCCTGCGTGGCGCGCAGATCATCGCGGACCGCCTGCTGGAGGCCGACGTCAGGTCGAAGGGCGTCTCTGTGCTGACCGGCGGCACGGACGTGCACCTGGTGCTCGTGGACCTGCGCAGCTCCGCCCTCGACGGCCAGCAGGCGGAGGACCTCCTGCACGACGCCGGCATCACCGTGAACCGCAACGCCGTCCCGTTCGACCCGCGCCCGCCGCGCGTGACGTCGGGCCTGCGCATCGGCACGCCGGCGCTGGCGACCCGCGGCTTCGGCGACGCGGAGTTCACCGAGGTGGCGGACATCATCGCGATCGCGCTGCGCGACGGGGCGACGGCCGACGTCGACGCGCTCTCGGCGCGTGTGGCGAAGCTGACCGCCGACTTCCCGCTCTACCCGGGGCTCGCCCAGTGACGACGCCGGTGACGGGGGAGACGACGGCGCGGGTCCTCGACGGCAAGGCCACAGCTTCGGCGATCAAGGCGGAGCTCCGCACGCGGGTGGACGCGCTCCGGGCCCAGGGTGTGACCCCGGGCCTCGGGACGCTGCTCGTGGGCGAGGACCCGGGTTCCCAGTGGTACGTCGCGGGCAAGCACCGCGACTGCGCCGAGGTCGGGATCGCGTCGATCCGGGCCGACCTGCCCGGAGACGCGACGCAGGAGGAGATCGAGGCGGCCGTCCGGCGCCTCAACGAGGACCCGGCCTGCACCGGGTTCATCGTGCAGCTCCCGCTGCCGAAGGGCATCGACACCAACCGCGTCCTGGAGCTCGTGGACCCGGGCAAGGACGCCGACGGCCTGCACCCGACCAACCTGGGCCGCCTCGTCCTGCGCGTGAACGAGGACATCGACTCGCCGCTGCCGTGCACCCCGCGCGGCATCGTCGAGCTGATCGAGCGGCACGGGATCTCGCTGGCCGGCAAGGAGGTCGTGGTCCTCGGCCGCGGCGTCACCGTCGGCCGGCCGATCGGGCTGCTGCTCACGCGCCGTGCCGTGAACGCGACGGTCACGCTCACGCACACGGGCACGAAGGAGCTCGCGGACCTCGTGCGCCGGGCCGACGTCGTCGTCGCGGCGGCCGGCGTGCCCGGCATCGTGACCGGCGACATGGTCAAGCCGGGCGCGGTGCTCGTCGACGTGGGCGTGTCCCGCGCGACGGACCCGGAGACGGGCAGGTCGCGCGTGGTCGGCGACGTGTCGCCCGAGGCGGCCGAGGTCGCCGGGTGGGTGTCGCCCAACCCGGGCGGCGTCGGCCCGATGACCCGGGCCATGCTGCTCGCGAACGTCGTGGAGACGGCGGAGCGGGCGCTCGCCCAGACCTGACCTCAGGCCGTCCGGTGGTGGTCCGCCTCGAGAACGCGATCAGGTATCGCGTCGAAGCCCCGAGCGATACCTGATCGTGTTCTCGAAGCGGACCACGTCGGCGTCGTGCGCCTTCGGCGCCGCTGTGCCGATGAGATCTGCCGCCTGGCACGGTCTGTGCTCCTGAGGGATCCTCGACGGGGGGACCCCGAGACGAGGAGGCTGTCATGGTCGACATCCGTACGCATCTGTGGTTCGGCAACAACAAGGCGGAAGAGGCGGCGCGCTTCTACGCCGAGCACATCCCGGACTCTTCCGTCGGGCTGGTCGTCAAGGCTCCGGCGGGCATGCCCGGGGTAGAGCCCGGCAGCTCGATGGTCGTCGAGTTCACCGTCGCGGGTATGCCCGTGACCGGGCTCAACGCCGGTCCGACCTTCAAGCTCGACGACGCGTTCTCGTTCCTCCTGACGGTCGACACCCAGGACGAGGTGGACCACTTCTGGGACGTCCTGACCTCCGAGGGCGGAGAGCCCGGCCCCTGCGGCTGGTGCAAGGACCAGTTCGGGGTCTCGTGGCAGGTGATCCCGAAGCGCCTCGAGGAGCTGTGCGGTGACTACACCACCGAGGCGAACATGCGGGCCACCCAGGCGATGCTGCAGATGGGCAAGATCGACATCCCGACGCTGGAGGCGGCGTACCGAGGGGACGTCACGGCGACGCAGCCTGCCTGAGCCGGAGGCGCAGGCTCGCGCGGACGATGACACGTCTGAGCCAGGCCCGGGACGTAGGCTGCGCGGGTGCCTCTGCTGATTGCCGCCGCCAACGTCAACGGGATCCGCGCCGCGTTCCGCCGCGGGATGGACTCCTGGATCGCCACCCGGTCGCCGGACGTGCTGCTCCTGCAGGAGGTGCGCGCGCCCGACGACGTGGTGAACGAGCTCCTCCCGGGGTGGCGGGTCGCGCACCAGTCCTGCGACATCAAGGGCCGGGCCGGCGTCCTGGTGGCGTCCCGCCTGCCCGTGCACACGGTGCGCGTGGGCCTGGGCAAGGGCGAGCCCGAGCCGCCCGTCGACACGGGCCGCTGGGTCGAGGCCGACCTCGAGCTGCCCGGGGGCGGCCTGCTCACCGTCGTGTCGACCTATCTGCACTCGGGGTCCACCAGCCCCGGGCAGGAGGCGACGATGACCGCCAAGTACGCCTACCTCGACAAGGTGACCGAGCGGCTCGGCGAGCTCGCGGCGCTCGCGCGCCCCGTCGTCGTGGCCGGCGACCTGAACATCGCCCACCAGAACGTGGACATCGCGAACTGGAAGGGCAACCGGAAGAGCGCCGGCTTCCTGCCCGAGGAGCGTGCCTACCTGGACCGCTGGTTCGCGTCCGGGTGGACCGACCTCGGCCGTGTGCACGGCGGCGAGGGTCCCGGCCCGTACACGTGGTGGTCATGGCGCGGCAAGGCCTACGAGAAGGACTCCGGCTGGCGCATCGACTACCAGCTCGCCAACGCGGCGCTCGCGGACCTGTGCCGCAAGGTCGAGGTGGACCGGGCGGCGACGTACGACGAGCGCTGGAGCGACCACGCCGCGCTGGTCGCCACGTACGAGCTGTAACCCCTGCGCTGTGGGTATGCAAAAGGCGGGTATTCGGTCATGAATACCCGCCTTTTGCATACCCGCAGCGCAACACCGGCGGAGAGGGTTTTGCTAGTGCGCAGTGTGTAGTACCGTGCTGAGCGCGAGGTGCGGCGGGTGTCGAGGACATGCCATCGAGATTCCGCCGCTCTCCGTGCTCACGTCGTCGGTGCAGGTCACCTGATCGCACCGGCCCTCACACACCCGCCGCATCACGCGCCGACGCGAGGAGCCCGTCTTGGGTATCACCCGGCAGTATGTCTTTCCCATCGTGCGCATCATCATCTGGGCCGTGATCGCGGCGGCCCTGGTGAAGATCGCGTTCACCGGCGCCGAGCTCGACCCGCCGGACGCCCTCCAGCCCACGGGTGAGATCACCCAGAGCACCATCCCGGTCGGCCTCGGCACGATCACGAACGCCGTGACGGTCCCCGCCTCCGTCGTCGCGGACGCGCCGGTCGACGTGAAGGCCACCGCCGTGGGCAAGGTGTCGGAGATCCTCGCCGCCGACGGCGCGGTCGCGGGCGACGCCGAGGTGCTGAAGATCCGCCTCGAGGAGCCGCAGGAGCCGCTCGTCGCGACGGACCCCGAAACCGGAGAGGAGACCGTGACCGAGCGCAAGCCCAAGGTCACGATCACGACGGTCAAGGCGCCGACCGGCGGCACGCTCGACGTGACGGTCCTCAAGGACGAGGAGGTGTCCGTCGGCGAGACCATCGGCACGATCTCCCCTGGGACGCTGTCGGTGACGGGCACCCTCACCGCCGACCAGCAGTACCGGCTGGTCGGCGCGTCCGGCGAGGCACAGGTGACGCTCAAGGGCGGGCCCGCGCCGTTCACCTGCACGGGCCTGACGATCGGCGCTGCCGCCGCCCCCACGGGCGGCGCCGACCCTGCCGCCGACCCGGCGGCCACGACGACCGGTGCGGTGCGCTGCGCCATCCCGGCCGGCGTCACGGCGTTCGCGGGCCTGGGCGCGGAGATCGCGATCACGAACGGCGAGGCGAAGGACGTCGTCGTGGTGCCGGTCAGCGCCGTGCTGGGCTCCGCGCAGGCGGGCAAGGTGTGGGTCGTCGCCGAGGAGGGCGCCGAGCCCGAGCAGCGCGAGGTCAAGCTGGGCCTCACCGACGGGCAGACCGTCCAGGTGACGGAGGGGCTCGCCGAGGGCGACACGATCCTCGAGTTCACGCCGCTCGCCGACGGGACCGAGGCAGGTCCCGACTGCGACGACCCCGCTGCCTACGAAGCAGCCATGGCATCCGGCGACATGGAGGCCGCCCGGGCGTTCGAGGAGGCGTGCTTCGGATGACGGACGCCGCCACCACAGGGACTGTCGCCGAACCCCTCGCCGAGCTCGCCCCCGAGCCGCCCGCGCAGCTCGCCCTGGTCGACCTGCGCGGCGTGACGCGGGACGTGGTCCTGCCCGACGGCCGGAAGCTGGAGATCCTGCGCGGCGTCGACCTGACGGTCGGGCCGGGCGAGCACGTCGCCGTCGTCGGCCGGTCCGGCACGGGCAAGTCGACGCTGCTCAACATCCTGGGCCTCATCGACTCCCCGACATCGGGCGAGTACCTCCTGGAGGGAACACCGATCGGCCGCCTGCGCAGCCGGGCGCGCGCCCGACGGCGCGGCGACGACTTCGGCTTCGTGTTCCAGCAGTTCAACCTGCTCCAGGGCCGCACCGCCCTGGAGAACGTCGCGGCCCCGCTGCTCTACGCGCGCGGCCGCAAGTTCTGGACGCGCACGCGCCTGGCGGCGCAGATGCTGGATCGCGTCGGCCTGGGCGACCGGCTCGAGACCATGCCGGAGAAGCTGTCGGGCGGCGAGCAGCAGCGCGTCGCCATCGCGCGCGCCCTCGTGCGCGGGCCGCGTGTCATCCTCGCCGACGAGCCAACGGGCGCGCTCGACGTCGACACCGGCCGCGCGATCATGGACCTCCTCGACGAGGCGGCGACGGACACCGGCGCGGCCCTCGTCACGATCACGCACGACCTCGCCATCGCGTCCCGCGCGGACCGTCAGTTCCGGCTGGCCGACGGCGTCCTGGTCCCCATCCACCTCGACTCGCCCGCGGCGGTGGTCGAGTCCGCGGAGGTGCCCCTCGGGGGGATGAGCCCGGCCGGGGCGGGGTCCGCCGTCGGGCAGCGCGGTGCGCACGAGCTGGAGGCGACCGCATGAGCGGGTTCCTGAGCGGCGTGGTCGGCGCGATCCTCGAGGCGTGGGACGAGCTGCGCATCCACAAGGTGCGCGTCCTGCTCGCGCTGATCGGCGTGGCGGCGGCCGTCACCGCGATCACGGCCGTCACCGCGGCCGTGACGATGCTGCAGCAGGCGATGCAGGAACAGGGCGAGCGGATGGCCGGACGGGACACCACGCTCGTCGCGAGCCTCTGGTCGTCGTCGCCGGTACCGCCGCCCGCTGCCGAGATCGACGCGGCGGTGGACTCCGTCACGGAGCGGTACGGCATCACGTACTACTCGGTCGAGTCCTGGGGGAGCCTGTCGGTGCGCACCGGCGGCGGAGACCAGCCGATCGAGCAGGTCCAGTTCGTCGACCCGGACTACGGCACGATCCTGCGGCTCGACGTCGACGGCGGACGCTGGTTCACCGAGGCCGACGCCCAGCAGTTCGCGCCGGTCCTCGTGGTCAACCAGCCGTTCCTCGACGCGTTCGCCGGCGGGGCGACCGTCGCGGAGCACCCCACCGTGCTGCTCGGCGGCGACACCCCCGTGACCGCGGCCGTGATCGGCACCGTGCCGGTGCAGTACCCCGAGGAGGGGCCGCGGGCCCTCCTGCTGTTCGACCACGCGCTCCGCTGGGCGCCGGACTCCGCCCGCGCCGAGATGTACCGCTTCTGGGTGCCGCCCGCGAACGCTGCCGACCTGGGCCAGGTGATCGAGCGCGACCTCGTCGCCGCCGGGTTCACGGCGTCCGTGGAGCCGCCGTTCACCGACGCGTTCCTCCTCGACAGTGCCTCGCGGTGGATCGTTCTCGGGGTCGGCGGGTTCGCGCTGCTGCTCGGCGGGCTCGGCCTGCTCAACATCGGCCTCGTCACGGTGCGCTACCGGATCCGGGAGATCGGCATCCGGCGGTCGTTCGGGGCGACGGGCGGGCGTGTGTTCTTCGGTGTGCTCATGGAGTCGGTCGTCGCGACGTTCGTCGCGGGCGTGATCGGCGTCGTGATCGCGGTGGCGGTCGTGAAGAACATCCCGGTGGAGGCGGTCTTCGGTACCGCGCTGCAGGACAAGCCGCCGTTCCCGCTCAGCGCGGCGCTCGTCGGCATGGCGTGCGCGATCGCCGTCGGGGCGCTCGCGGGCCTGATCCCGGCGATCTACGCGGTGCGCGTGAAGGTGATCGACGCGATCCGGTACTGAGCGTCCGCCCCGGCGCAGTGGGTAGGGGAGCGGGGGGGGGGGGGGGGGGGGGGCGGGCGCCCCCCCCCCCCGCCCCCCCCCCCGCCCCCCCCGGCGCGGCCCCCCCCCCCCCCCCCCCCCCCCCCCCCCCCCCCCCCCCCCCCCCCCCCCACAACCGCGGGCGGGTGATCAGCCCGCCGGGGCCGACGGCGGGGCGTCCAGGAAGGCCGGGGGCGTGAGGGACGCCGCCGCGAACGCGTCGGCGACCGCCTGGGCGACCCGCTCTTCGTCGGACACCCGGACCAGGGCGATCGCCGAGCCGCCGAAGCCGCCGCCCGTCATCCGCGCGCCCAGCGCGCCCGCGTCGAGCGCGGCCGACACGACGAGGTCGAGCTCACGGCACGAGACCTCGTAGTCGTCGCGCAGCGACTCGTGCGAGGCGACCATGAGCGGCCCGACCTCGTCGACGCGGCCCGCACCGACAAGGTCGGCGAACGCCGCGGTGCGCTCGATCTCCCTGACGACGTGGCGCACGCGCCGGACGAGGACGCCGGTGGAGTCGTGCAGCAGGAGCGTGTCGACGGCCGCCCCGAGGTCTGTGACCTCGCGCAGGGACGCCACGCCGAGCAGCTCGGCGGCCTCCTCGCACGACGCCCGCCGGGTCCCGTACTCGCCCGTGGCGTGGGAGTGCTCGGCCCGCGTGTCCACGACGAGCAGCGTGAGCCCCGCCGACGCGAGGTCGAACGGCACCTGCCGTGCCGACTCGGACGAGGTCAGCCCCGGCCGGAAGTCGAGCAGGAGGGCGTGGCCCTCCCCGCAGCGCAGCGACGCCGACTGGTCGAGTCCGCCCGTCGGCGCGCCCGCGATCTCGTTCTCCGCGCGCCGGCAGGCGTCGACCAGGACGGCGCGACCGGCGTCGGACGACGCGAGGCCGAGGCCGGCGACCGCGTCGAGCGCGACCGCGAAGGCCGCCTCCAGAGCGGCTGACGACGACAGCCCGGCGCCGAACGGCACGCACGAGTCGACGGCGGCGTCGAAGCCGCTGATCTTGTGCCCGGCCTCCGAGAGGGCCCACGCGACGCCGGTCACGTAGGCGCCCCAGCCCTCGACCGCCCCCGGCGCGACCTCGGACAGCCGCGCCTCCCACACCGTGCCCGGTGCCTGCGCGGACACGAGCCGGACGACGTCGTCGTCCCGCGACCGCAGCGCCGCGTACGTGCGGTGCGGCAGGGCCGTCGGCAGGCACAGCCCGGCGTTGTAGTCGGTGTGCTCACCGATGAGGTTCACGCGCCCGGGCGCCGACCACACGCCCGGGGTCGCCTCCCCGAAGGCCTGCGCGAACAGGTCGCGGACCCGGGCCTCGCCCTCCTCGGGCGTCCAGGCGTCGAGCCACTGGGGCGTGGTGTGTGCGGTCATCGTGCGAGCTCTCCTCGTCGTCGTAGGTGCTGGTCCATGATCGGGCCTGCGCACCGGAGGACCAACTCCGGTGCGCAGGCCCGGACGGGACGTCAGGGCGCCAGGGTGGCCGCCACGGGCGCCAGCAGGCGCCCGGAGAAGTCGAACATCGCCTGGTTCTCCCACGCGTTGCCCGACGACGGGTCGGCCGGGTCCCAGCCGTTGCCCGCGACCGAGGTCCACGCCGGCTCCCAGTACATCGTGCCGAGGCCGCGGCCGCCGGGGGCGGCGGCCACGACGTCCTGCACGGCGCGGAAGGCCGCGGCCTGGCCCTGGGGCGTGGCGGGGTACCCCGCGACCAGCTCCGACGGCAGGTTGATGACGTTCTCCCAGGCCGGGGTGTCGTCGGTGAGGGTGAACGGGTACGCGGTCTCGACCACCACGACGTCACGGTCGTACCGCGCCGACAGGGTGGACACCGCCTCCTGCAGGTCGGCGAGGGAGCCGTGCCAGTAGCCGTAGTAGCTGAGCCCGATCAGGTCGAACGGCACGTCGCGCGCCGTCACCTCGTCGAACCACCAGGTCAGCGAGCCGATCCCGTTGTTGATGTTGGTCAGGTGCAGGATCGTCTGCGTGCCCGGCGAGACCTCCTTGACCGCGTCGTGGCCGGCCGTCAGGAACAGCGCCAGGCTGTCCCACTGCGCGCCGTCGACGCCGTCACCAGGCACCACGTCCCAGGTCTGCCCGTACGGCCAGAGCATCCCGGGGTTGATCTCGTTGCCGACCTGCACGTACTCGGCGTTGACGCCCGCGGCCGTCAGCGCCTGCATGACCTCGGCCGTGTGGTCGTGCACGTGCTGGGCGAGCTCCTCGACTGTGGAACCGGCCCACGCGGCCGGGACGCCCTGGGCGCCGGGGTCGGTCCAGCGGTCGGAGTAGTGGAAGTCGACCATGAGGTCCATCCCGGCCGCCTCGATGCGCCGGGCCGACTCGACCACGTGCGTCACCTCGTTGTACCCGTCGGCCGGGTCCACCCAGACCTTGAGCCGGCCGACGTTCATGCCCGCGTCCGCGAGCAGCTCCACGGCGTCGCCCGGCGTGCCGTTCGACGCGGCGTACGTCGCGCCGAAGTCCTCGTTCTTGGCCAGACCGGACAGGTCGCCGCCGCGCATCTCGCGGGTGACCCGGCCGGGCACCAGCGTCACGTCGTCCACGTTGACCCAGGCGCCCGCGGTGCCTGCGGTCGCGACCCCGATCGTGCAGGAACCGTCGGCCACGTACGCCGACACGGAGACCTGCACCCAGGCGTCGTCCTGCTCGGTGGACGGTACGACGACGGACCCGTCCGCGCCGCCGCCGCACCCCGTGAGGGTCAGGCGCGTGGCGGCGAGCCCGCCGCCCGCCTTCACCCAGGCGCTCGCGGTCCACCAGCCCTGCGTGAGGCCGGACACCCCGTCGCCGGTGGTGACCTGGTACGCGTGGTCGGCCCAGTGCGTGAGGTGGTTGCCCGCGCCGGACGCGGCCCACGCGACGGCGCCGCCGGCCTCGGCCTTCGCCGCGGACCTGTCGCCGGTCGTGGACTTCACGGTCCAGCCGGCCAGGCCGGACTCGAAGCCCGGGTTGACCAGGGTCGCGGCGGCGGCCGGGGCCTTGGCCTGGGCCGGGACCAGGGCGGCGGCCGGCGCGACGACCGCCGCGGCCGCGGCGGCCAGGGCCGCGACAGCCACCCGGGCTCGGATACGTGCTCGGTGGAACATGGACGTCCTCCTTGACGTGGAGCCCGCGTGCGGCCCGTGGAGCGTGGGCCGCACGCGAGCGGTTCAGCGGGGCAGCCGCAGGACGCGGGCACCCCCTGCCGGGACCGGCACCTCGCCGGTCACCGGCTCACCCGTCAGCAGGTCGGTGACCGGTCCGGCCACCGCCCCGACGGGGAGCTTCAGGTCCGTGGCGGAGTGGTTGACCGCCACCACGTAGTCGGCGGCCTCGCCGTGGCGGCGCACCACCTCCAGGTCCTCCGCGAGGCCCGACGGCGACAGGCCCGCGTCCGCGTAGACGTCCGCCATGAGCGTGGCCAGCGCGCCGACGTCGAGCCGCGTGGACACGTACCAGCCGGTGCCGGCTCCGTGCTCGTGGCGCGTGATCGCCGCGCCGCCCTGCTTGGGCCCGTCCACGTACGAGGCGACGACCTGCGCACCGGCGAGCGTGACGTCGTCGGCCCAGACCGTGCCCGTCAGGCCCGCGCCCCCGGTGCCGTACGCGAGGCCCACCCGGTCGCCGGCCCGCAGCGGGAGGAACTCCTCCACGGTGAGGCCCAGGGCGTCGCGCAGCGGCGCCAGGAAGCCGCCCTCGTGCACGCGGTCGTGCTCGTCGACCACGCCGCTGAAGTACGACACGAGGAGCGTGCCGCCGCCCTCGACGTAGGCCGTGAGGTTCGCCGCGTCGTCGGCCCGCAGCAGGTAGGAGGCGGGGGCGACGACGAGGCGGTAGCCGGACAGGTCCTGGCCGGGCTCGGCGAGGTCGACGGTGTGGCCGTCGCGCCACAGGCGGTCGTAGAACGCCTCGAGGCGCTCCCGGTGTCTCGCGTCCTCGCTGGGCCGCCACTCCAGGTCCTGCGCCCAGAACGACTCCTGGTCCCACAGGAGTGCGACGTCGGCGCGCACCCGCGAGCCGCGGACCTCCGCCAGGCGGCCCAGGTTGGCGCCCAGCTCGACGACCTCGCGCCAGACCCGGGACCCCGTGCCGGCGTGCGGGAGCATCGCGGAGTGGAACTTCTCGGCGCCGGACCGGGAGGCGCGCCACTGGAAGAACATGATCGCGTCGGCGCCGCGGCCCAGGTGGGACAGGGCGTTGCGCGCCATCTCGCCGGGTTGCTTGGCCACGTTGCGCGGCTGCCAGTTCACGGCGGACGTGGAGTGCTCCAGGAGCAGCCACGGCTTGCCGCCGGCCACCGAGCGCGTGAGGTCGGCGGCGAGCGCGAGGCCCACGTGGTTCCGCGGGTCGGCGGCCGTGAGGTAGTGGTCGTTCGAGACCACGTCGACCTCGCGGGCCCAGCGGAACAGGTCCGTGGAGGCGCACGCGGCGGCCATGAAGTTCGTCGTCACCGGCACGTCGGAGTACGCCCGGATCGCGTCGCGCTCGGCGGTGAAGCAGCGAAGGAGCATCGCGTCCGTGAAGCGCGCGAAGTCCAGGCGCTGCGCCGGGTTGATGACGCTGGGCGCCGCGGCCGGGACCTGCACGTGCTCCCAGTCGCCGTAGACCTGGCCCCAGAACCGGGTGCCCCACGCGGAGTTCAGTGCGTCGAGCGAGCCGTACCGCTCGCGCAGCCACGTGCGGAAGGCCCGCTGGGCGTTCTCGGAGTAGTCGTCGGAGACCGGCACGCCGTACTCGTTGTGCACGTGCCACAGGGCGAGGGCCGGGTGGCGGCCGTAGCGCTTCGCGAGCTCGGTCGTGATGCGCACGGCGGCGGCGCGGTACTCGGGCGAGCTCGGGGCGACCATGCCGCGCGACCCCGGGCCCAGGACGACCCCCTCGCGTGTGACGACGCGGGCGTGCGGATAGGCGTGGAAGAACCACGCCGGCGGGACGGTCGTGGGCGTGCCCAGGTCGACGCGGATCCCGTTCGCGTGCAGGAGGTCGATCACCCTGTCGAGCCAGCCGAAGTCGAACTCGCCCTCGCGCGGCTCCAGGAGCGCCCAGCTGAAGATGCCGATGCTCACGAGGTTCACGCCGGCTTCGCGCATGAGCCGCACGTCCTCGTCCCACACCTCGTCGGGCCACTGCTCGGGGTTGTAGTCGCCGCCGTAGCAGATGCGGTCCAGCCCCGGCAGCCAGCCGGAGTACGCCGGGCCGACGGGAACAGGGCGGGGCGTCGCCTGGGGCATGGTGGATCTCCTTGACACGTCGTTGTGCACGGTCCCAGCCGTGCACCGAACAGATAACACGACTAAACCCTGACATGGCAAGTGTGGATCGAGGTTGACAGCGGGTGGCAGGAGGTCGCTACTGTGACCGTGCACAGACTCACACTGTCGTGACTCGCCCGGGCAGCTCGCCCCGGCGGCAGCGCGACGGTCCTTGACGAGGAGGACTCATGCGCCTGACCACAGGCACCAAGGTCGCGGCAGCAGTCGCCGCGACCGCTCTGCTCGCGACCGCCTGCTCGAGCGGCGGCACAGGCGGGGACTCGGCCGACGGCGAGGCCGTCGAGCTGACGTTCTGGGCCTGGGCGCCCAACATCGAGAAGGTCGTCGACGTGTGGAACAGCGAGCACCCGGACATCCAGGTGACGGTGAACAAGCAGGACGGCGGCGACCCGGCGGTCACCAAGCTGCTCACGGCGATCGAGGCCGGCTCTGGTGCCCCCGACCTCATGCAGGCCGAGTACCAGAAGATCCCGCAGCTCGTCTCGTCCGGCGCGCTCGCCGACATCGCGGGCGAGATCTCCGGCGAGCTCGCCGGCCACTTCCCCGACGGCGTCTGGAATGCCGTCACGCTCGGCTCGGACGCCGTCTACGCCGTGCCGCAGGACTCCGGCCCCATGCAGTTCTACTACCGCGAGGACGTGTTCGCCGAGCTCGGCCTCGAGGTGCCCACCACGTGGGAGGAGTACGCCGAGGTCGCCCGCGCGGTCCACGCGGCGGACCCGAACACGTACCTCGGCACGTTCTCCGCGAACGACGCCGGCTGGTTCTCCGGCCTCACCCAGCAGGCCGGCGCCTCCTGGTACGGCATCGACGGTGACTCCTGGACCGTGCAGATCGACAGCCCCGAGGTGCAGAAGGTCGCCGGGTACTGGGGTGGCCTCGTCGAGGAGGGCATCATCGACAACAAGCCGATGTACACCCCCGAGTGGAACGCCGCGCTCAACGACGGCTCGCAGGTCGGCTGGCTCTCCGCCATCTGGGCACCCGGCGTGCTCGCCGGCAACGCCGCCGACACGGCGGGCACGTGGAAGATGGCGCCCATGCCGCAGTGGGACGCGGCCGCGCCGGCCACGGGTAACTGGGGCGGCTCCGCCACCGCGGTGACGAGCCAGAGCGAGCACGCGGCGGAGGCCACGCAGTTCATCGAGTGGCTCAACACCGACCCGGCCGCCGTGCAGGCGCTGGTCGACGAGACCGGCATCTACCCGGCCGACATCCCCGCCTCGACCGCGGCGCTCGCCGACCCGCCGGCCTTCTTCTCGAACCAGCCCGACTTCTACGAGCTGGCCGCCGAGACCGCGCAGACGGCCAACCCGTTCACGTACGGCCCGAACATCAACGTGGCCTACTCGGCCTACAACGACGAGTTCGCCAAGGCGACGGAGGCCCGCACGCAGGCTGCATTCCTCGCCGCCGTCGAGGCGGTCCAGACCGCAACCATCGAGGACCTGAAGAACTCCGGGTTCAGCGTCAAGGAGTGACACCGCCGCAGGCCTGCCGGGCCTGTCGTATCGTGACGGGCCCGGCAGGCCGCGGCCGGCGTCGGGCAGAAGGAGCCTGCGTGACCACCACCAACGACCTGGCCGGAGCCCTCGGCGGCACGGCCCCCAGCCGGACGACCCAGGTGCCCCGGCGTTCCCGGACCGTGCCGGCCCGGCGAGCCGCAGCGCCCTGGGCGTTCCTGGCCCCCGCGATCGTCCTGTTCGTCGCCTTCCTGGCGGCGCCGATCCTGTACTCGCTGTACCTCAGCTTCCGCACCGAGAAGGTGAGCGGCCTCGGCCTCGGGCCCGGGTCGCGCACCGAGGTGTGGAACGGCCTGACCAACTACACGAGCGCGCTGGCCGACCCGGAGTTCCTGGCGTCCGTCGGCCGCGTGGGCATGTACGGGCTCGTCGTGGTGCCGGTGATGCTGGGCTCGGCGCTGCTCTTCGCGCTGCTGCTCGACGCCCGGCGCTCGCGGGCCCGCCGCTTCTCGCGCATCGCGATCTTCCTGCCGTACGCGGTGCCCGCCGTGATCTCGTCGCTGCTCTGGGGCTTCCTCTACCTGCCGGGCGTGAGCCCGTTCTACTGGGTCTTCGACCAGCTCGGATGGGACGTGCCGTCCCTCTTCTCCAACCGGCTCGTGCTGTTCGCCGTCGCGAACATCGCGGTCTGGGGCGGCGTCGGCTTCAACATGGTCGTGATCTACACGGCGCTCAAGGCCATCCCGTCCGAGCTGTACGAGGCCGCGGAGCTCGACGGGGCGTCGCAGGTCGGCATCGCGCTGCGCGTGAAGATCCCGATCGTGCTGCCGTCGATCATCATGACGTTCGTCTTCTCGATGATCGCGACGCTCCAGGTGTTCGCGGAGCCCACCACCCTGCGCCCGCTGTCCAACACGATCTCCACGACGTGGACGCCGCTCATGAAGGTGTACCGCGACGCGTTCACGCGCGGCGACCTGTACTCCGCGTCGGCGACCTCCGTGATCATCGCAGTGGCCACGTTCGTGCTGTCCCTCGGGTTCCTGCGGCTGGTCCAGTCGCGGGCGTTCGGTCAGGAGAACAACCGATGAGCGTCCGTGCCTCGACCCGCCCCAGCATCATCGCCACAGCGATCCTGGTCCTGGGCGCCCTGTACTGCCTGCTGCCCGTCGCCTGGGTCGTCGTGGCGTCCACCAAGAGTGCCGGTGAGCTCTTCTCGACGCTCACGTTCTTGCCGTCCACGCACCTGCTGGACAACATCGCCGAGCTGGTCGCCTACCGCGACGGCCTGTTCTGGCGCTGGATGGCCAACACCGCGCTCTACGCGGGAGTCGGGGGCGCGCTGTCCGCGATCGTGTCGGCCATGGCGGGCTACGCGCTCGCGAAGTACCAGTTCGCGGGCAAGGCGGCCGTCTTCAACGTGCTGCTCGCCGGCGTGCTCGTGCCCGGCGTGGTGCTCGCCATCCCGCAGTACCTGATGCTGGCCCAGGTCGAGCTGACCAACACCTACTGGGCCGTGCTCCTGCCCAGCATCATCAGCCCGTACGGCATCTATCTCGCGCGCATCTACGCGGCGGCCGCCGTGCCGGACGAGGTGGTGGAGGCCGCCCGCACCGACGGCGCGGGGGAGCTGCGGACGTTCGCGCAGGTGGCCGTGCCGATGATGCTGCCCGGCCTCGTGACGGTGTTCCTCTTCCAGTTCGTCGCGATCTGGAACAACTTCATGCTGCCGTACATCATGCTCGGCGACGACAGGCTGTTCCCCATCACGGTGGGCCTGTCCGGCCTGCTCAACCAGGGTGCGTCCCAGCCCGCGATGTACACGCTGGTGATCACGGGTGCCCTGCTGAGCGTGATCCCGCTCGTCGCGCTGTTCCTGCTGCTCCAGCGGTTCTGGCAGGTCGACCTCGCGGCCGGCGCCGTGAAGGCCTGACATGGCACGGTCCCTAGACTCACGTTCCATGGAGGAGAGGGATGGCGGCGCGCCCGCCCGGCGCCGTCGGCCGACGATCCGTGACGTCGCCGCCGCGGCCGGAGTGTCGCGCGGCACGGTGTCGCGCGTCATCAACGGCGGGCACTGGGTGTCGCCCGACGCGCTCGCGGCCGTGCAGGAGGCGATCCGCAGCACGGGGTACGTGGCGAACCAGCACGCCCGGTCGCTCGTCACCGCGCGGGCCAACTCCGTGGCGTTCCTGCTCACCGAGCCGCAGCACCTGCTGTTCGAGGACCCCAACTTCTCCGTGCTGCTGCGCGGCGCCGCGGAGGCGCTCGCCCGCCGGGAGATGCCGTTGCTGCTCATGGTGGCCGGCACCCCCGACGAGCGGCGGCGCATCTCCCGGTACGTCGCGGCCGGGCACGTCGACGGCGTGCTGCTCATCAGCTCCCACCGCGACAACCCCATGCTCGGCGAGCTGCTCGACCACCGCGTGCCCGTCGTGTCCTGCGGCGTCCCGCTCGGGTACGAGGACCGGATCGGGTACGTGGCCGCCGACGACCGTGCCGGCGCCCGGACCATGACCGACCACCTGCTCTCCCGCGGGCGCAGGCGCGTGGCGATGATCACCGGGCCGCTCGACACCCCCGGCGGCACGCTGCGCCTCCAGGGCTACCGGGAGGCGCTCGGGGACCTGTACGACCCCCAGCTCGTGGCCAACGGCGACTACTCGCGCGAGTCCGGCCGGCTCGCGATGGCGGCGCTCCTCGAGAGGCGGCCCGACCTCGACGCTGTCTTCGTCGCCTCCGACCTCATGGCCGCCGGCGCGCTCGTCGCCCTCCAGGCGGCCGGGCGGCGGGTGCCCGAGGACGTGGCCGTCGGCGGGTTCGACGACTCCGGCGTCGCCGCCGCGCTCCACCCCGCGCTCACGACGATGCGCCAGCCCTTCGAGCGGATCAGCGCCGAGATGGTGCGGCTCTTGCTGGAGGTCGTCGACGGGCAGGCCCCGGCGGCGATCACCCTGCCGACGTCGCTGGTGGTCCGGGCGTCGTCGTAGCTGCCCGACGGCGGTCGCTCGGCCCCGGCCGCCCGGCCCGCCCCCGTCGTTCTCGCGTCAGGGGAGGGCGGCGAGGATCTCCCGCTCCTCCGCGCGGGTCAGGCCCGTGACGGTCGCGTCCGGCGTGGCGCGCAGCCACGCCAGCGTGTCGCGGGCCGTGTCCGCGAAGGGCCGGATCCGCAGGCCCGCCGCGAGGGACCCCGTGACGTCGTGCGCCAGGAACCCCGTGGCCTCGGGCTCGCCGATCCAGAGCGGGAGCGAACGCGGGCCCGACCACGGCGTCACGTCGTGCTCGGCCAGGACCGCCGCCGCAACGGGCACCAGCGCAGGCGCTGCGTCGACGCCCGCGGCGACCTGCGCGAGGAGCCCCGACCGTGGGAGCGGCGGGCAGATCCCGTCGAGCACGCCGGTGCGGCGCACCTCGGCGCTGTCGACGATCCATACGGCGAGGTCGCGCACGTCGATCAGCTGCACCGGCTCGTCGACCGGCTCGGGGACGAGCACCGGGCCGCCGTCGGCCGCCGCGTCCGCGAGCCGGGCGGGCCAGTAGGTGAACCGGCCGGTCGGGTCGCCCGGGCCGACGATGAGGCCGGGCCGGATCACGAGCGCCGCCGCCGCCCCGGCCAGGACCGCGTTCTCGCAGGCCACCTTCATCGCGCCGTAGACCTCGGGACTCTCCTTCGGGTCCTCGTCGGTCCCCACGGGGTCCACCAGCGGCAGCGTGGCGGGCGTGCCGCCGGGGGTCGTCGTGTCGGCGTAGACGTTGACCGTGGACACGAACGTCCAGTGCGCGTCCGGGAAGTCCGTGACGGCCCGGCGGACGTGCGACGGCGTGCGCGAGACGTCGACCACGGCGTCGAACGGCGTCGTGCCTCCTGCTCGGCCCGATCCTGCTGTGCCCGAGCCTGCCCTCGTGAGCTCGTCCGGGACCGGTTCCGCGCGATCCCACCGGACGAAGGCCGCTCCCTCGGGAGGGGTGCCGCTGACCCCGCGGGCGGTGCACGTCACGTCGTGGCCGCGCCGCACCGCCTCCTGCGCGACCACGCGGGAGAGGAAGCCTGTTCCGCCGAGCACGAGGATCCGCATGGATCTACCTCACCGGACCGGAGCGGCGGCGGCCAGCGGATCTGCCGGCAGCGTAAGGACGGACGCCCGTTGTGGGAGCATCGTCCCTCATGACCGATCTAAGCATCCTGGACTGGGCCGAGCTGGCCGTTGCTGTCGCGACCGTCCTGGCCGCCGCCTTCGCCGGCATCCAGGTGGTCGGGCTCCGCCGCGACCAGAACGCGGCGGAGCGTCGCGAGTACGAGGCCGTCTCGATGATGTGGACCGTCGTCGAGGCGCCGCTCGCGGCGGACGCGGACGGCCTTGCTCGGTGGGTCCTCAGGTTCACGCTCGCGAACCCCGGGCGCATGCCGATCGACGACGTGCAGTGCGTCGTCCACGTGGGCGTACCCGTCCGACGGGTGCACTTCGACGGAAGCAGCGAAGAGCCCACGGACACCCTGACCTTCATCCAGACCATCGTCTCGGGAACGACCACCCGGACGTGGGATCGCAAGTTCGTGGTGCCGTACGAGGACCGCAACTTCGTCTCGGGCATGCGGGTCGACGTGACGTTCCGTGACATCCGCGGTGAGGTCCGGACCAACACGTGGCCCCGCCCGGCCCGTCCGACGGCGGCGGGGGCGCTCGCTCGCTGAGTGACGCTCGTGCCGGTGCCGGTGCCGGTGCCGGTGGCTCTGGCCCCGAACGGCCCAGGCTCAGACCGGGCTGATCCCCAGGCTGCGCCCGGCCAGCCCGCGCCGTCGGCCGGCGAGGGCGCGCGCGACCTCCTGCAGCACCTTGGCGGCGGCCGAGTCCGGGTCGGCGAGGACCACCGGCAGCCCGGCGTCACCGCCCTCGCGGACGGCGACGTCGAGCGGCACCTGGCCGAGCAGCGGAACGTCGGACCCGAGCAGCGTCGTGAGCCGCTTGGCGACCCGTTCGCCGCCGCCGGATCCGAACACGTGCAGCCGCGACCCGTCGGGCTGCTCCAGCCACGACATGTTCTCCACCACGCCGACCACACCCTGCGAGGTCTGGATCGCGACCGAACCGGCGCGCTCGGCGACCTCGGCGGCGGCGGCCTGCGGGGTCGTGACCACCACGATCTCGGAACCGGGCAGGAGCTGCGCCACGGAGATCGCGATGTCGCCGGTGCCGGGCGGCAGGTCGAGCAGGAGCACGTCGAGGTCGCCCCAGAACACGTCGGCGAGGAACTGCTCGAGCGCGCGGTGAAGCATCGGCCCGCGCCACACGACGGGCTGCCCCTCGGGCACGAACATGCCGATCGACACGACCTTGACGCCGTGCGCGATCGGCGGAAGCAGCATGGAGTCGACGCGGGTCGGCTGGCGCGTCACGCCGAGCATGCGGGGGATCGAGAACCCGTAGATGTCGGCGTCGAGCACACCGACGGACAGACCCTCGGCGGCCAGGGCGACCGCGAGGTTCGCCGTGACGGACGACTTCCCGACGCCACCCTTGCCCGACGCGATCGCGTACACCTTCGTGAGCGACCCGGGCTGCGAGAACGGGATCACGGGATCGCCCGACCCGCCGCGCAGGCGAGAACGCAGGGACTGGCGCTGCTCCGGCGTCATCACCCCGAGCTCGACCGCGACGGAGCCCACGCCCGGCACTGCGGCCACGGCGGCCGCGACGTCGTTCACGAGCGTGTCGCGCATGGGGCAGCTCGCCACGGTGAGGTCGACGCCCACCACGACGTGGCGACCTTCGCCCGGCCCGGCGGCGCCCGTCCCGGCGGCGCCCGGCCCGGCGGCGCCCGGCTCTCCGGCGTCGGCGGCGTCGCGCACCTCGATCGAGCGGAGCATGCCGAGGTCGGTGATCGGCCGCCGGATCTCGGGGTCGACCACGCCGGCGAGCGCGGCGCGCACGCGCGTCTCGACCGGGTCCGTGGGCTCGCTGGGTGAGGTCATGACTCGATCCTAGGGCCCGTGCGTGCCGCACCCCGGTACCGAGATCTGCGGCCCGGACCGCAGATCTCGGCCCGGACTGCGACCCACACGGCGAACCGACGGCGCGGGGGGTCGTTACCAGGCCGTTATCTCGGATAGGCTGCGGCACCCGGGGGGAGGGAGGGCGTCATGGGCGAGAGCACAGCTGGGGGGGCGGTCCTGGTGCCCACGACGGTCCGCCGTGTCGCCACCGAGGACCAGGCACGACAGCTCGCGCACCGGCTGCAGCGCCCGGACCGGGCGTGGCCGGTGGTGGTCATCTCGACGCCCGCCGGCCGGGACACGCCCTTCGTCGATCCGGGCCGCGTGCTCGACGAGGTCTCCGGGCTGGCCGAGGTCGTCGTGATCCCCACCGGCGACATCTCGTGGGAGTTCTCCCGGCACATGCCCGAGGGCACGCAGGTCTACGGCGGCGCCTCCCGCGTCTACGGGACGGGTCTCGACTGGGTGCACGTGCCGCAGCGTTCGCCGCTCCACTTCGCCTACACCGCGGCGGACGGGACGCGCCTCCAGGAGCGTCTGGTGCGCGACGCGCTGGCGGGGGCGTTGCACGCTGGCCTCGTCGGCGCTGCCGAGCCTGCCCCGGGAACCCGCGGGACGCGCGGCCGGGTGCTGGGTGTCCTGGGCTCGCGTGCCCTGGTACAGACGGACGACGACGGCCAGGTCACCATCGCCGAGGAGCTCACGCTCCCGGGCGTACCCCTGGGCCGGCTCCTCGCTCCCGGCATGCCGGTGTCCGGCGTCCTCGACCGGGCCGGCCGGGTTCTCGACGTCCGCGGCATGCTGCCCGACGCCGGCCGGCTGCGTCAGGTGGTCAGGCTCACCTACCGCGTGGGCCAGGTCGTGCTGGGCCGTGTCGAGGCGGTGGACGACGCCGCGGTGACGATCGCGCTCGCCCCCTGGGTCGTGGTGCGCGTGCACCGCTCGGAGGTGACGGGCAACGACCTGGACCTGCTCGGCGACCTGTTCACGGTCGGCGAGGTCGTCACGGCGCGGATGGTGCCCGCCCCGCTCGAGGGCGTCGGCCTGCGGCTCGATGACGTGGACGAGGGGGAGGCGCCCGTGCCGGCGATCGCGTTGCTCGACGGCGGACCGCCCTGGCTCGAGCCGCCGCCCGTCACCGCGACCGAGGAGGAGCCGGCCGACCTGCACGGCCCTGACGGCGTGTCGGCGATGCCCGCGCCCGAGGCGGTCGGCGTCGGGCCGCCTGTCCCGACGCCGCGAGCCGTGGCCGCGATGCTCGCGGGCGCGTCCCCCGCGCCGGCCCCCGCCGGTCCGCCGAGCACTCGCGGCGGAGGCAAGGCCGCGCGCCACCTGAGCCTCGCGCTGGACGCCGAGCGCGCGAAGGTGACCGCGCTGGAGAGGGACCTGCTCGAGGTCCGGCTGGCACACCGCCAGGGCGAGGTGGAGCTCGAAGGGCTGCGCGCCTACGTGGCGGAGCTGCAGGAGCGGATCGCCCGTCGCGACCAGCACGTCGAGCAGAAGAAGACGGAGCTGCGCAAGGCGCGGACCGAGGCGGCGACGCTGCGCCGCCGCCTCGGCGAGCTCGGCGGCGTGGACGACGGGGACGAGCGGCTCTTCCTCGACCCCGAGGAGCAGTTCCGCTTCGAGGTCGGAGCCACGTGGGCCCACACGATCCGGGCGGCGGAGAAGCCGCACCTGCCGCTCGGCGGGTACACGCTCGGGCCGCGGTTCCTCGCGTCGCTGGACGAGGTGGAGGGCGTGAAGCGGGATCGCGTCGTGTGGACGGTGGTGCACGTCGTCACGGGCAACGCGAGGAACGTGAACGGTCTCGAGCTGCACCACCTGCGCACCGGCGCGGGCGGCGACGACCCGGTGCGGGTGCGCGACGGCGACGGCGCCGTCTGCTATCGCGTGTCGCTGCAGGTGAACACGCCGTCGGCGCGCCGGCTGCACTTCTGGAAGGTGCCGGGCGGCACCTACGAGCTCTCGCGTGTCGTGGTCCACGACGACACCGAGCCGTGACCCTGCCTACCTCTCCCGCTCCTCGAGCTCCTCCAGGAGGTTGCGGATCTCGGACCGGACGAAGTCGCGTGTCGCCACCTCGGACAGGGCGATGCGCAGCGCCGCCATCTCGCGGGCCAGGTACTCCGTGTCGGCGAGGTTCCGTTCGCCGCGCTGGCGGTCGCGCTCGGCCGTCACGCGGTCCCGGTCGTCCTGGCGGTTCTGCGCGAGCAGGATCAGCGGCGCGGCGTAGGACGCCTGGAGCGACAGCATGAGCGTGAGCGCCGTGAAGCCGTTCGCCGCTCTGTCGAACCGCAGGTCCGGGGGACCCCACGTGTTCCATGCGAGCCAGACGATGCAGAAGAGCGTCAGGTAGATGAGGAACCGGGGCGTGCCGAGGAAGCGGGCGATTCCCTCGGTCGCCTTGCCCACCGCGTCCTCGCCGAGCCGGATGCGGGGGATCACCAGGCGGCGCTGCTCCAGCGGGGTGTCGAGCCGGTCAGCCACGGGACGCCTCCTCGTCGAGCCGTTCGTCGTGGCTCTCGCGCCAGTCCTCGGGAAGGATGTGGTCGAGCACGTCGTCCACGGACACCGCGCCGAGCAGGCGCTTCTCGGCGTCGAGGACCGGCAGGGCGAGGAGGTTGTACGCCGCGAGCAGTCGGGTCACCCGGCCCAGCGTGGCGTCGGGCGTGAGGGGCTCCGTGTCGGAGTCGAGGATCGAGCCGACGCTCGCGTGCGGGGGCTCGCGCAGCAGCCTCTGGAAGTGCGCCACACCGAGGAAGCGGCCCGTCGGCGTCTCCAGCGGGGGCCGGCACACGAACACCATCGACGCCAGAGCCGGCGGCAGGTCCTGGCGGCGGATCTGCGCAAGGGCGGTCGCGATGGTCGTCTCCGGGCCGAGGATCACCGGCTCGGTGGTCATGAGGCCGCCCGCCGTGTAGTCCTCGTACTCCAGCAGGCGCCGCACGTCGCGCGCCTCCTCCGGCTCCATGAGCTCCAGGAGCTGAGCCGTCTGCTCGTCGGACAGCTCGTGCAGGAGGTCGGCGGCGTCGTCGGGCTGCATCGCCTCGAGCACGTCGGCGGCGCGGTCGCGGTCGAGGCCGGAGAGGATCTCGACCTGGTCGTCCGTGGGCAGCTCCTCCAGCACGTCCGCGAGGCGTTCGTTGTCCAGGGCCGTGGCGACCTCGAGCCGGCGCGACTCGCCCAGCTCGTGCAGCACGTCCGCCAGGTCGGCGGGGCGCAGGTCCTCGTACGCCTCGAGCAGGCGGGCCGCGCCCTGCGTCCGCGTCGTCGCCGCGAGGCCCGTCACCGCCTCGACCGGCACCGTGAGCGTCGCGCCGCGCCGCCGGAGGCTCAGGGTCGTGACGCGCTGCGGGCGGCGGCGGACGAAGAGCTGGTCCACCAGCCAGTCACCCGTGCGCTGGCGCGCCATCGACACGTCCTCGACGACGGCCTCGCCCGAGCCGTCGACGAACCGGACGGTGCGGTCCAGCAGCTCGCCCAGCACCAGCGTCTCCATCGCCCGCTGCTCGAAGCGGCGCATGTTCACCAGGCCGGTGCTGATCACCTGGCCCTGGTCGATACTCGTGACCCGCGTCAGCGGCAGGAACACCCGCCGCCGGCCGGGCACCTCGACGACGAGGCCCACCGCGCGCGGCGCGCCCTTCGCCCGGACCAGCACGACGACGTCGCGCACCCGCCCCACCTGGTCCCCGATCGGGTCGAAGACCGCGGTCCCCGCCAGGCGCGCGACGTACACGCGAGTTGTGACGCTCACGCTGGTCAGCCTACGGTCCGCCGCGGTGCTCCGCCGTGTTCGCCGCAGGTCCCGGGCGCGCCCCCGGGCGACCCGGCGGGTCCGGTACCGGGTGTCGTCCTCGCCAGGACGGGCGATGTGGTGGAAACTGGGCCGATGAGCATGTCCCGCCCGGGTGCCGTCCCGAAGGTCCCGACCCTGCCGGCCGGTGACGAGGTGGCCGCCTTCCCCACGTACATCGAAGCCCAGAAGGCCGTCGACTACCTGTCCGACAACAAGTTCCCCGTCGAGAACGTCACCATCGTCGGCACCGACCTGCGGATGGTCGAGCGCGTCACCGGCCGCCTCACCTACGGACGCGTCGCGCTCGCCGGGGCGCTGTCCGGGGCCTGGTTCGGCTTCTTCGTGGGGCTGCTCCTGACGCTCTTCGCCGGGAGCACCGCCAGCGGCGTGCTGTTCGTCGGCATCGCGCTCGGCGCCGGGTTCGGCCTGCTGTTCTCGGTGCTGTCCTACGCGTTCACGGGCGGGCGGCGCGACTTCACGTCGTCCTCCCAGATCGTGGCCACGTCGTACGCGATCCTGTGCGCGCGCGAGCAGTCGGACGACGCGCGTTCACTGCTCGCCCGGTCGCCCGGCGGGCTCGGCCGCGGCGGGGCCGCGCCGTCGTGGGGGTCGCCGGCCGCGGGGGCCGGTGCACCGGCCACACCGCCCGCCCCGGTTGCGACGCCTGCGCCGACGCCGGTCGCGACGCCCGCGCCGCCCGTCGGCGCGCCGGCGTCGGACAACGGCGAGGCGCCCGACACCCCGGCCCGCACGCCCGACCCCCGCTGGACGACGCCGACGGGCGAGCCGCGCTACGGCGCGATGCGCCCGTCGGACGACGACAAGCCGCACAGCTAGCCGCCCGCCCCACCCGCCCTGGGGCGGGCGGGGCGGCGTGTGCGACGCGCACTGACGCGGGCTGCGTCAGCCGCGCAGCGACGCCATCCAGGCCTCGACGTCCTCCGGGCGTCGCGGCAGGGCGGCCGAGAGGTTCTCGTTCCCGTCGGCCGTGACGAGCACGTCGTCCTCGATGCGCACCCCCATGCCGCGGTACTCCTCCGGGACGGCCAGGTCGTCGGCCTTGAAGTACAGGCCCGGCTCGATCGTGAACACCATGCCGGGCTCCAGCACACCGTCGAGGTAGAGGTCGCGGCGCGCCTGGGCGCAGTCGTGCACGTCGAGGCCCAGGTGGTGCGACGTGCCGTGCACCATCCACCGCCGGTGCTGCTGGCCCTCGGGCGTGAGCGACTCGGCGGCCGGCACGGGCAGCAGGCCCCACTCGTCGAGCCGCGCGGCGATGACCTCCATCGCGGCGGCGTGGATGTCTCGGAACTTCGCGCCCGGCACGGCGACGGCGAAGGCGGCGTCGGCCGCGTCGAGCACCGCCTGGTAGACCCGGCGCTGCACCTCGGTGAACGTGCCGGTCACCGGGAGGGTGCGGGTCACGTCGGCCGTGTACAGGGAGTCGACCTCGACGCCGGCGTCGAGCAGGAGCAGGTCGCCCTCGCGCACGACGCCGTCGTTGGTGATCCAGTGCAGCGTCGTCGCGTGCTCGCCCGCGGCAGCGATGGTCTCGTAGCCGACGGCGTTGCCCTCGAGCCGCGCGTGCGCGTCGAACGTCGTCTCGACCACGCGCTCGCCGCGACGGTGCGTCACGGCGCCGGCCAGCGACCGCACGACGGCCTCGAAGCCCTCGGCGGTCCGCGCGACCGCCTCGCGCATCTGCTCGATCTCCAGCTCGTCCTTGACGAGCCGCAGCTCGGAGGTCGCCTCGACAAGGGCTGCATCGGTGAGCCCGGTGGCCGACGTCGTCCCGTCGACCTCGGCCGCCTCTGCGGTAGCCGTCGCGGCGCCCGCCTCGGCGCGCAGGCTCTCGACCAGGGTCTCCACGTGCTCGTCGGAGCCGGTGACGACGAGCAGCAGCACGCCGCCCTCGCCGAGGTCCTTCGCGAGCGCGTCCCGCAGCTCGTCGATGTGGCGCGCCTCGATGCCCGTCAGCGTCTCGACGTCCTCCAGCGTGGGCCGGGCGCCGACCCAGAACTCGCCGTACCGCGAGTCCGCGTAGAACTCCTCGGTGTCGCGCGCGGCGAGCGGACGCACGTACAGCACGGCGTGGTGGCCTGAGCCGTCGTCGCCGGTGCCGGGCTCGACCGGGTGCAGCACGAGGACCGCGTCGGGCTCCTGGTCGGTGCCGAGGCCCGTCAGGTGCGCGAACGCCGAGTGCGGACGGAACCGGTAGTCGGTGTCGTTGGACCGCGGCTTCAGGGGGCCGGCGGGGACGACGAGCCGGGCGCCGGGCAGGCGCTCCGAGAGCCGTGCGCGGCGGGTCGCGGTGAACGGCACCGCGGGGGACGCCGTGATGCCGAGGTCCGCCCGCGGGCCCCAGCCGCTCGTGATGAAGTCCTTGAACGCCTGGGAGGCGGGTCGCTGCGACCGCGCAGACGCCCGGTCCTCGACGGTCTGGTCAGCGGGGACGTCGCCGGCTGAAGAGTTCTCGTGAGGGTCGCTCATGGCGCACAGTCTGTCATCACGTGCCGTCCGTACGAAGTTGCCCTCGGCAACCTCACACGCGGGCGAAGTCCCCCAGGGCGCGCGTCAGGACGCGGTTGTACGCGTCGGGCGCGTCCGTGTTGACGTCGTGCCCAGCGCCGGGGACCACCACCAGTGCACCGTCCCGGGCCGCCGCGAGGTGACGCTGCTCCTCCAGGCGCATGGTGTCGCGCGCGCCGTTGACGAACCAGACCGGCACCTCCAGCGCCCGGACGTCCGTGAGGGACGACCGGCCGGCAAGGTGGGAGAGGGCGTCGGTCACCACGTCCCAGCCGGGGCGGTAGGGCCCGGCGGCCTGGCCCGGTGCGACGGTCAGTGTCCGCAGGTCCGCTCCGCCCGGGGCGGACGCAGGCCCGCGCAGGCGTGCGCCGTCGGGCCGCAGGAGCCACGGGCCGCCGGCCTGCCGGACGGACTCCGCCCAGGCCAGCGAGCTGCGCCCGGCGGTGCGGACCGCGGCATGCCCGGCGACGACGCGGCGGGCCAGCTCGCGGTACGCCGCGACGGGCTTGCCGCGCGGGTCGGTCGTGCAGCCGGAGACGAGGACGCCGGCGAGGCGGTCCGTCACCGGGGTGCGCCGTGCCGCCCACGCGAGGGACGTGTAGCCGCCGAGGCTCAGCCCGACCAGCGCGACCGGCGCGGCGGGGTCGAGCGAGGCGGCGGCGTCGTCCAGCGCGTCGAACGCTCCCGGCATGCTGAACCGCGCGTCCCGCAGCGCGCCGTGCGCGGGCAGGTCCACCGCGACGGCCTCGTGCCCCGCGGCGCGCACGTGCTCGAGCTGCTGCTCCCAGATCGCCGACGACGTCCGCATCCCGTGCACGAAGACGACGCCCGGCCGTGGGGCGCGGGCGTCGTGGGAGGACTGGTCGGGAGAGGTCATCCCTCCATGGTGCGGCACGGGATTGGCGGGCCGACGCACGGCGGCAGAACGGATCGTGAACGTGCTGTGGAGAGGGGCTAGGGATCGGGCCAAAGCGGGTGCTGCACCTCACGCCGGACTGCGGGCCTCGCCGGGCCGCGCGTTCTCTAGACTGAGCCGGTGATCGACCTCCACACCCACTCCACGGCGTCCGACGGTACCGACGCCCCGGCGCAGGTGATGGAGGCCGCGGCGGCCGCGGGCCTCACCACCGTCGCCCTCACCGACCACGACACGACGTCCGGCTGGTCCGAGGCGACCGACGCGGCAGTCCGCCTCGGCGTCGCGCTGGTCCGCGGCGCCGAGATCTCGGCGCTGGCCGAGACGGCGGCCGGTCGCGTCAGCGTCCACCTCCTCGCCTACCTGCACGACCCGGCGCACCCGGCCCTCCTCGCGGAGCTGGAGAAGACGCGGGCCGACCGCGAGACGCGGGCGCAGCGCATGGTGGTTCGCCTCGCCGAGGACTACCCGATCACGTGGGACGACGTCCTGGCGCAGACCGAGCCGGGCACGACGATCGGCCGGCCGCACCTGGCCGACGCGCTCGTCGCGTCGGGGGTGGTCGGCGACCGGGACGAGGCGTTCGCGACGATGCTCCGGCCCGGGACGCGCTACTACGTGGGACACTACGCGCCCGACGCGGCCGACGTCGTCCGTGCCGTGCGCGACGCCGGTGGCGTGCCCGTCTTCGCCCACCCGGGCGCCGACGCGCGCGGCCGGATCGTGCCGGACTCGACGATCGCGGAGCTTGCCGCTGCCGGCCTCGCCGGCCTCGAGGTGGACCACCGCGACCACACGCCCGCCATGCGTGACCACCTGCGGGACCTCGCGGGTGCGCTCGGCCTCCTCGTCACGGGGTCCAGCGACTACCACGGCCGGGGCAAGCTCAACCGGATCGGGGAGAACACGACGGCACGGGAGGTGCTCGAGGCCATCGAGGCTCAGGGGAAGCTGGACGTCGTCCGATGACCGACTGGTTCGACGTCGTCCTGTTCACCGAGGTGTTCGTGACGCTCTTCGTCATCATGGACCCGCCCGGCACGGTGCCGGTCTTCCTCGGCCTGACCAGCGCGATGGGCGCCCGGCAGCGCAACCGCGCCGCCCGCCAGGCGATCCTCGTGTCGCTCGGCGTGATCGTGGTGTTCGCCCTGTTCGGGCAGCAGGTGCTGCACTACATGGGCATCACGCTGCCCGCGCTGCAGGCGTCGGGCGGCCTGCTGCTGCTCGCCGTCGCGATGGAGCTGCTGACCGGAAAGATGGAGGAGCCCAAGCCGTCGGGCAACGGCAGCGTCAACGTGGCGCTGGTCCCGCTCGGCACGCCGCTGCTCGCCGGGCCGGGCGCGATCGTCGCGACCATGGTGTTCGTCCAGCAGCGCGTCGGCTCGGGTGACGCCCGGCTCGGGCACTGGCTCGCGATCGCGGCGGGCATCGTCGCCGTGCACCTGTCCACCTACCTGGCGATGCGGTTCGCAGGCGTGATCCACAAGGTGCTGCGCGACTCCGGCGTCACCCTCGTCACCCGCATCGCCGGCCTGCTGCTGGCGGCGATCGCCGTCCAGATGATCGCGACGGCCGTCACCGAGTTCGTGACCAACCCGACGGTGGCGCTGGGCGGCTGACGGCTCAGACGTCGACCGTCTCCAGGGCCACGCTCACCGGCTCGTCCGGCGTCAGGCCCTCCTTGGTGCGCACCGCCTTCTTGACCGGCAGCACGTAGCACTTCTCCCGGTCGCTGGGGAACACCGACGTCGACCAGGTGGTCGACCCGACGGTGACCCGGACGCGGATCGAGCCGAAGCCGCGGGGCGGGAGCGGCAGCGCCGCGAGGTCGTCCGAGAGGTCCTGCGGGACCGAGACGAACCACCACGAGTCGCTGCGCATCTCCCACTGCCACAGGGGCGCGGTGAAGGTGAGCTGCACGCGGTCCACCCTAGGCCCGCCGAAGCAGAACGTGGGGGGGCCGCCCCCCCCCCCCCCGGGGGGTTGTGGGTCCCCCACGTTCTGCGACGTCAGGTGCCGTCGAGCAGCTCAGGCCTCTGTCGTGGCCGGCCCGTTCTCGCCCGGGCGGCCACCGCGGGTGCGCCGGCGGCTGCGGGACCGGCGGCGCGCGGCGTCACCGTCGCCGTCTCCGCCGGGCGACTCGGCCCGGGTGCTCGACGCCGGGCGGTCGCCCTCGCGCGAAGGCGACCGGCCGCCGTCGGCCGCCGTGGAGTGCGAGCCCGTACGCGGCGCGCGACCGCCGCCGGTGCGCGGCGGGGCCGACCGGGTGGTCCGCTTGCCCGTCTCGCCGAGGTCCTCGAGCTCCTCGGCGTCGAGGCCGGCGAGCCTCTGCTCCGACCTGGGGAGCCGGCCCTTGGTGCCGGCCGGGATGCTGAGGTCGGTGTACAGGTGTGGCGACGTCGAGTAGGTCTCGACCGGCTCGGGGAGGCCGAGCGCGAGCGTCCTGTCGATGAGGGACCAGCGCGGCATGTCGTCCCAGTCGACGAACGTGACCGCTGTGCCCGAGTTCCCGGCGCGGCCGGTGCGGCCGATCCGGTGCAGGTACGTGCGCTCGTCCTCGGGGCACTGGTAGTTCACCACGTGCGTGACGTCCTCGACGTCGATGCCGCGCGCCGCGACGTCGGTGGCGACGAGCACGTCGATCTTGGCGTTGCGGAACGCGCGCAGCGCCTGCTCGCGCGCTCCCTGGCCGAGGTCGCCGTGGATGGCACCGGCGGCGAAGCCGCGCTCGCGCAGGTCGTCCGACACCTTCGCCGCCGTGCGCTTGGTGCGCGCGAACACGATGGTGCGGCCGCGGCCGTCGGCCTGCAGGATGCGGGCGAGGACCTCGACCTTGTCGAGCGCGTGGGCGCGGTACACGACCTGCTTCGTGTTCTTGACGGTCGCGCCCTCGTCGTCCGGCTCGGCGGCGCGGATGTGCGTGGGCTGCTTCATGTAGCGGCGGGCCATGCTGACCACCGCGCCGGGCATCGTCGCGCTGAACAGCATCGTGTGCCGCTGCGCGGGGGTCTGCGCGAGGATCTTCTCCACGTCGGGCAGGAAGCCGAGGTCGAGCATCTCGTCGGCCTCGTCGAGGACCACGGTGTTGGCGCGCAGCAGGGTCAGGTGGCCCTGGTTGAGCAGGTCGATCATGCGGCCCGGCGTGCCGACGACGACGTCGACGCCGGTGCGCAGCGCCTCGATCTGCGGCTCGTACGCGCGACCGCCGTACACCTGCACGATGCGGACCGAGCGCTTCGCCGACGCGGTGGCGAGGTCGTTCGCGACCTGCACGGCGAGCTCGCGGGTCGGGACGACCACGACCGCCTGGGGCTTGCCCGGGCCGACGAGCTGGTCGTAGCCCTCCTCGCCCGGGGCGACGACACGGTTCAGCAGCGGGACGCCGAAGCCCAGCGTCTTGCCGGTGCCGGTCTTGGCCTGGCCGATGATGTCGTGACCCGACATCGCGACCGGCAGGGTCATCGCCTGGATGGGGAACGGGTGGGTGATCCCGGCGTCCGCGAGGGCCGCGACGATCTCGGGCCGGACGCCGAAGTCGGCGAAGCTGACATCCTGGGCCTGGATCGAGGAGCTCGTACTGGAAACCGGGTCGGTAACAGCCGCGGTCGCGGCCGGTGTGTCTGTGGTGGTCACTGGCGCCTTCATCTCTCTTCGGCGCGGCAGGCCCGGCAGCGGGCCCGGCTCTCGCGCCGTGCGTGCGGCAGCCGATCGTGGAATCTCGTCGCGCGCCGCGGCCTCGAAGGGCTACGGCTGCGCGTCCTGCGGGGCGACCTGTTGGCCGGAGCACAGGTTCGGGGGTCGGAACGTGACGACCGGGCAACCGATGTACAGCGTCATGGTACGCGCACGTTGTTTCGACAGGGTTATCGTCCGGCGGGGTTCGTGCAGGGTCACACCCGGCCCGGCGTGGCGCGGACGGCACGCCGGGGGCGACGCGCCGGTGGAGGCGGCGACGACGACCGTATCCTGACAGTGTGACCGAACAGCGCGACGCCCGAGTCAACGCCGACGACGTTCTCGAGGTCCTCGGGCTCGCCGCCTACACCGACCTGGGGGCGTTCTCCCTCGTCGCGAGCCAGGCGGCGGGCGCGCCGGGCCTGGCCGTACGCCAGCGCGTGGCCGGCCTCGCGGCCGGCGTGATCGTCCGGCAGACCGCGGCCCTCGCCCTCGCTGCCCGGCACGGCGCGGACGCCCAGGCCGCGATGGGCCCGTTCGACGGACTCCTCGACGACTTCGATGCGCGCACGGTCCCGATGAACTGGTGGGAGGCCGTCGTCAAGGCCTACGTGGGGCACGCGGTGGCGGGCGACCTGTGCCGCACCGCAGCCCACGGCCTGCCTCCGGAGGCCCGCGACGAGGTGCTCGCCGTCCTCGACGGCGCCGAGCTCGACGCGGGGCTCGCGGACCTGCTCGCCGACGCGGTGTCCGGCGACTCCGTTCTCGCGGCGCGGCTCGCGCTCTGGGGGCGCCGGGTCGTGGGAGAGGCGCTCGGCGTGGCCCAGCGCCTGCTCGCCACGCGACCGCAGCTCACGGCCCTCGTCGGGGCGGCTCGCACGCAGCTCACGGCGGTGCCCGACGCCGGAGCGGTGGCCTCCGCACGGGTGCTTGCCTCGGGCGCGGGCGGTTCGGGCGACGGGCAGGCGCCCGAGGGCGTGACGGCGCAGGCGGGCGGGCGTCCGACGTCGGGCGGCGACGCCCAGGCCTGGATGTTCTCCCGGCTCACCGCCGAGCACACCCGGCGGATGGACCGACTCGGCATGGCGGCCTGAGCCCCACGCGCCGACAGGCACCCCGGCCCGGCGGCGCCGGGACCGGGGTTGCTGTCAGAGGGAGCCGAAGCCGACCCGGCGCTGCTCCTCCGAGCCGATCTCGACGTAGCCGATGGTCGCGCTGGGCACGATGAGACGGCGCCCGCGCGTGTCGGTGAGCTCGAGGGCGCTGCCTGCGATGGCCTTCTGCACGGCGGTCGCGACGGCGTCAGCGGTCAGGTCCGTCTCGATGACCAGCTCGCGCGGCAGGTTCTGCACACCGATGGTGACTTCCACGTTCTCTCCTTCGCCAGGGTGCCGGGGAGCCCCGGCGTCACGATCCTAGCCACGGGCCACGGCCCGGGCGGGCGGTTTCGCCATGGGCCGATTAGGGCGTGGCGGCAGGGGAGATCCGGACGGTGTGGCGGGCGGTGCGACGGCGTGGCGCAGGCCCACGCGAGTCTGGCGAAACCCGGCAAAGGGCGTGCTCGCGACGTTCGGGAAGGCCCATGGCACCATGGTCGGCGTGGACACCCCTGCGACGTCACCGGACGGCGCACCGGACCCGGACCCGGCAGCGCCTTCGAGGAGGGCACGGCGGGCTGGCCTGCGGATGGTCCGGCGTGCCGGTGCCCGCGTCGTGCGTGGCGCGGGGCGCCGGGCCCGACGTCGGCCGGTGGCTGCCGCGGTCTCCCTCTCCGCGTGCCTGGTGACCGGCCTGCTGGGCGGCGTGGTGGCGATGGCGTCGCAGGCGCCCGAGGCGTCACGGCTGGCCGTGACGGGCCTGGTCGACCGCCACCTCGGACCGCAGGCCGTGGACACGGTGCGCGAGGTCGTCGAGGCCGCGAGCGGCGCCGGACGCCAGACGCCGCCGGAACCTCTGAAAGAGGCCGAGCAGGCGTCCGACCGCGGGGCGGTGCTGGCGGCCGAGGCGCCCGAGCCCGGGCCGGTGCCGAGCGGGTCCGGCATCGAGCCGCCCGCGCGACGGGCCGTGCTCGCTCTGGAGAAGTCGCCGCCCCCGGCCCCGTCGCCGAGCCCGACCGCAGAGCCCGGCTCCGGCCTCCTCGGGCGCATGGTCGAGCCCGCGTTGTCCGGAGAGCTGGTGGTCGCTGCGGGGTCGGTGCCCGCGCCCGGCCAGGGCACCGTGCTGACCGTGCGCGTCGAGGTCGAGAAGGGACTCCCGGTCGACCTGGCGGTGTTCGCCGAGGCCGTGCTGACGACGCTGAACGACCCGCGCGGATGGTCCGGTGTCGACGGCGTGACGTTCGCCCGGACCGACGGTGAGACGCCCGATGTCGGCGTCATCCTGTCCAGCCCGGCGACGACCGACGCCCTGTGCGCCCCGCTCGACACGGCCGGCGAGCTCTCCTGCGGCACCACGAGCGCGGCGATCCTCAACTTCGACCGCTGGGTCAACGGCGCCGAGGCGTTCGGGCCGGACGCCGTCGCCTACCGGCAGTACCTGGTGAACCACGAGGTCGGGCACGTGCTGGGGCACCACCACGACGAGTGCCCGGCCCCCGGCGCCCTGGCGCCGGTGATGGTGCAGCAGACGCTCTCGACGCAGGGCTGCCTGCCGAACGGCTGGCCACGACCCTAGGACGATCCGGGCGTACCGGGCGGCGCGGCGCGCGTCGGCCGGCGGTGTCGGTGGCTCGTGCTTCCATCTACGACGTGACCGTGACCGTCGAACGCAGCCTGCGACTGGTGCCGCCCGGGGCCGACCCGGACGGCACCGTCGCCGTCATCCCCGACGAGACGCAGGAGGCCGCCGTCGCGGCGGCCCTCGCGCACCCGGTCACGCTCGTCGTGGGCGCCCCCGGCACGGGCAAGACGACGGTCGCGACGGCGGTCGCCGTGCGCGCGCTGACCACCGGCGGGCTCGATCCGTCGCGCGTGCTCGTGCTGGCCGCCACGCGCCGTTCCGCCGCCCGCCTGCGCGACCAGGTGGCGGCCCAGGCCGGCCGCACGGTCGGCAACCCGATGGTTCGTACGGGGCCGTCCGCCGCGTTCGCGGTGCTCCGCACGCGGGCCGCCCTCCAGGGCGACCCGCCGCCCACGCTCGTCTCGGGCCCCGAGCAGGACCTCGTGCTGGCGGAGCTCCTCGCCGGGCACGCCGCGGGGGAGGGGGCGCCGCTCGTCCTGCCCCCCGGCCTGCCCGAGGAGGCGCTCGGCCTGCGGGGGCTGCGCCAGGAGCTGCGCGACCTGCTCATGCGGGCCGCGGAGCGCGGCCTCGAGCCGGTGGACCTGCACGAGCTGGGGGTGCGGCACGACCGTCCCGAGTGGGTGCTGGCAGCCCAGCTCTACGAGGAGTACCTGGACGTCACCGCCTTGCGGCTGGGCACGCCGGACTCCGGCGCGAGGTACGACCCCGCCGTGGTGGTGGACGAGGCGGCCCACGCCCTGCAGTCGTGGGAGGAGGACCTCCCGGGCGTCCCGCGGCCGACGTGGGACCTCGTGGTCGTCGACGACTACCAGGAGGCGACGGCGGCGACGGCTCGCCTCCTGCACGTCCTGCACGACGACGGTGCGCGCCTCGTCCTGCTCGCCGACCCCGACTCCGCGGTGCAGGGATTCCGCGGCGCCGCCCCCGTGCTCGTCGGCCGGGCCGGCGCCCCCTCCCGCCCGGGTGGTACCCGCGACGGGCTCGGCACCGGCCACCTCGGCACGTTCGGCGCCTACACCACGGTGCTCGGCACGGCGTGGCGGCAGGGTGCGGAGCTGCGGGCCGTGACGCAGGCCACGACCGCGAGAATCCCGGTCCTCGCGAGCGTGCTGCACCGGCGGGCGCAGGCGCGGAGCGAGACGGCGGCCGAGTCCGGCGCGGAAGAGGCGGGCGCCGGGGCCGACGTGGTCCCGGCCGTGCAGGTGGCGGTCCTCGCAGGCGCGGCGCAGGAGGCGGCGTGGGTCGCCCGAGAGCTTCGTGCCGAGCATCTGCTGCACGGGACGCCGTGGGAGCGGATGGCCGTGATCGCACGCAGCGGCAGCCGGCTCGCGGCGCTCCGGCGTGAGCTCGTGGCGGCGTCGGTGCCGGTCGCTCTGCTCGGCTCCGACCTGCCGCTGCGCGACGAGCCGGCCGTGGCGCCCCTCCTCGCCGCCGTGCGGTCGTGCGCCGGTGCGCCGCGCGGCAGCCTCGAGGCCCTCCTCGCCGGGGAGCTCGGCGACGCCGAGCCGTTCCTCGACCCGGACACCGCCGCCCTCCTGCTCACGTCGCCGGTCGGCGGTCTCGACGCCGTGGCGCTCAGGCGGTTGCGCCGGGCGCTGCGGGCCGAGGAGCTCACGGGCGGCGGCGGCCGCACGTCGGACGCCTTGCTCGTCGAGGTGCTGGGCGACCCGGCGCGCGCCGCCACGCTGCCGCCGCTCGTGCGGCGCGGCCCGGTGGCGGTGGCGCGCGTCCTGGCGGCCGGGCGCGAGGCCGCGGCCGAGCCGGGGGCCACGGCGCAGACCGTCCTGTGGGCCGTGTGGGCGGCGACCGGGCTGGCGGACCGGTGGCGGAACGCGGCGCTCGCGGGCGGGCCGGCAGGCCTGCGCGCCGACCGCGACCTCGATGCCGTGCTCGCCCTGTTCCGGGCGGCCGAGACGTTCGTGGACCGCATGCCTGGCGCGCCGGTCGGTGCGTTCGTCGACTACCTCGCGTCGCAGGACCTGCCGGCCGACTCGCTGGCCGCCTCGGCCTCGGGAACGGCTGCGGTGGAGGCGCTCACCCCGGCGGGCGCGGCGGGCCGGGAGTGGGACGTCGTCGTCGTGGCGGGCGTCCAGGACGGCGTGTGGCCGGACCTGCGCCTGCGCGACTCGCTGCTCGGCTCCCAGGCGCTCGTCGAGCTGCTCGCGGGGCGGTCGGCGGACGGCCGGGCGGTCGGCTCCGAGGCTCGTCGCCAGGTGCTGGCGGACGAGCTGCGAGCGTTCGCCGTGGCGACGTCGCGGGCGCGCCGCCGGCTGCTGGTGACCGCGGTCGAGGACATGGAGGATGCTCCGAGCGTGTTCTGCGACCTCGTGTCGCCGCGCGGGGACGACGGCGAGGGGCCCGATCCGCGCCGGGTGCCCGTCGGGCCACCGCTGGACCTGCGCGGCATCGTCGCGTCGGCCCGGGCAGAGCTCGTCGCCGCGGTGACGCGGGGGGCGGGCGAGGACTCCCCGGCCGGAGGCAGCCTCCTCGACGCGGTCGCGCCCGAGAGCGCGGCCGCCGCCGTGCTGCTCGCCGACCTCGTGGCCGCGGGCGTGCGGGAGGCGGACCCCCGGACCTGGTACGGCGTCGCCGGCGTGTCGAGCGGCACCCCGCTGTGGGGACCGCAGGACGTGGTGACCGTGTCCCCGTCGAAGGTCGAGACGGTGACGACGTGCGCCCTGCGCTGGGCGTTCGAGTCCGCGGGTGGCACCGCCCCCGACGCGACGCACCAGACGCTCGGCACGCTGCTGCACTCGATCGCGCAGAACCTGCCGAAGGGCTCGCTGACCGAGCTGCGGACCGAGCTGGACCGTCGCTGGCCGGAGCTGGCGCTGCCAGAGGGCTGGCCGTCGCGCCAGCTCCGCAGGCGGGCGGAGCGCATGGTCGAGCGACTCGCGGACTACCTCGCCGGGGCAGGGGAGCCGCTGCTCGTCGAGGCCGACTTCGACCTGCCGGTGGGTCGCGCCCGCCTGCGCGGCCAGGTCGACCGGGTCGAGGAGGCGGGCGACAGCGCCGTGCGTGTCGCCGACCTCAAGACGGGCCGGTCGGCGGCCAGCAAGGAGAAGGCCGCCGGGAACCCGCAGCTCGGGGCGTACCAGCTCGCGGTCGAGGAGGGGGCGCTCGACCTGCCCGAGGGAACGGTGAGCAAGGGCGCGAGCCTGGTCTACGTCGGGACGGACACCAAGGGGGCGAGCGTGCGTGACCAGCCCCCGCTCGCCCCGGACCCGGACGGCGCGAGCTGGGCCCGCGACACGGTGGAAGGCGCCGCAGACACGATGGCGGCGGCGTCGTTCACCGCGCGCGCGAACGAGCTGTGTGACTCGTGCGGCGTGCGGCGGTCGTGCCCGCTCCAGCCCGAGGGCCGGAAGGTGGTCGAGGGATGACGGGGCAGGGCGGCGCAGGCCTCTTCGACGACGGTTCTCTCGGCGATGGCTTCCTCGACGACGGCTTCCTCGACGGGGACGCGAGCGGCGGCCCCGGCGCCGTCGGCGGCCGGCGGGAGGCCGAGGCGCTGCTCGAGACCCAGCGTCGCGCGCTGGGCGACATCGAGCCGGGCGTCGAGGTGCCGGGCGGCGGGCTGTCGGACGGCGGGGTGCCGGGCGGAGCCGCGCGGGTCGAGCGACGGCTGTCGGCGCGCGACATCGCCCGGCTGCTCGGTCGACCGGAGCCCACCGACGAGCAGGTCGAGGTGATCGAGGCAACGCTGGAGCCGGCGTTGGTCATCGCCGGCGCCGGGTCGGGCAAGACGGAGACGATGGCCGCACGTGTCGTCTGGCTCATCGCGAACCGGCTCGTGCAACCGGAGCAGGTGCTGGGCCTGACGTTCACTCGCAAGGCGGCGGGCGAGCTCACCGCACGCGTCCAGACACGGCTGGCGCAGCTCGGGCGGGTCCTGGGCGAGTCGTCGGGCGAGGCGCTCGCAGGGCTCGACCTCGACCGTCCGACGGTGGCCACGTACAACGCGTACGCGGCGTCCCTCGTGGCGGACCACGGGCTGCGGCTCGGCGTCGAGCCGGGCGCGCGCCTGCTGGGCGAGGCCGAGCAGTGGCAGCTCGCGTCGCAGGTGGTGGAGTCGTGGGCCGACGACCTGGGGACGGACCGGGCGGTGAGCAGCGTCGTCGGCGCGGTCGTGGCCCTGTCGGGCGCGCTCGGCGAGCACCTGTTGGACCCCGCCCAGGCGCGCGACCGCCTCACGGAGATGGCCGAGGACCTGGAGGCGCTGCCACTGGGACCGCGGCAGAAGAAGCGCACGCAGGAGGTGGACAAGCTCATCGGCGCGGTCGCGGAGCGTGCGCGGCTCGTCGACCTGGTGGTCGAGTACCGGCGGCGCAAGCGCATCGCCGAGGCACTCGACTTCGGCGACCAGATCGCGTTCGCAGCCGATCTCGCGCGGACGGTGCCCGAGGTGGGCGCTGCGGAGCGCGCCCGGTTCGCCGTGGTGCTGCTCGACGAGTACCAGGACACCTCCTACGCGCAGGTGGAGCTGCTGGCGGGCCTGTTCGGCGACGGGCACCCTGTCACCGCGGTGGGTGACCCGCACCAGTCGATCTACGGCTGGCGCGGGGCGTCGGCGTCCGGCCTGGCGCGGTTCCCCGAGAGGTTCCGGCGCGATGACGGCATCCGGGCCGCGGTGCACTACCTGTCGACGTCGTGGCGCAACGACGCGACAGTGCTCGCGGCCGCGAACGTCGTGTCCGGGCCCCTGCGGGCGGGCGGCACGGGCGTGCACGTGCCGCCGCTCGACCTGCGTCCCGGCGCCGGTGCGGGCGTGGTCACCGCGCACGTGGCTGCAACGAGCGAGGAGGAGGCCGAGGCGGTCGCCGAGTGGGTCGCGGAGCGGTGGCGACCCGGCGCCGACCCGCAGGGCAGGGTCACCGCCGCGGTCCTGTGCCGCGCCCGCTCGCAGTTCGCCGCCGTCGAGGTGGCGCTGCGGCGGCGCGGCCTGCCGGTCGAGGTGGTCGGCCTGGGCGGCCTGCTGTCGACGCCGGAGGTCGTGGACGTCGTCGCGCTCCTCGAGGCGGCGCACGACCCGTCGCGCGGCGACTCGCTGCTGCGCCTGCTCACCGGCCCCCGGGTCAACCTCGGGGCGGCCGACCTGCATGCGCTCGGCTCGTGGGCCGCGGACGTCGCACGCCTCGACGACCCCCGCCGGGCCGCCGCCGAACGCGCCCGGGCCAGGGCCGCGGCGGCGGGAACCACCGGGGCCTCGGGGACCACCGGCGACGCGGGCGTGACCGACGTGCCGGACGTCGTCGAGGGCGACGTGGTGGACCACCGCTCGATCGTGGACGCGCTCGACGAGCTCCCGGAGCCGGGTCGGCCCGCTCGCGACGGCCGCGTCCTCACGGCCGACGGGCACCGGCGCCTGACCGCCCTGGCGGAGGTCCTGCGCGAGATGCGCGGCCTGACGTACCTGTCGCTTCCCGAGCTGGTGGTGCAGGCCGAGCGGGCGCTCGGGCTGGACGTGGAGGCGGCGACGGCCGTCGCGCTGACCGGTGCCGGCGTCGCCGGCGCGGTGAGCGAGCGCGGACGGGAGCACCTGGACGGCTTCCGCGACGTCGCCGCGTCGTTCGCTCAGTCTGCGGACGTGGCGACGCTCGGCGCGTTCCTGGGCTGGCTGGGGGTCGCGGGCGCGCGCGAGCGCGGCCTCGACATGCCGGTCCGCGAGCCCGACCCGGACGCGGTGCAGGTGATCACCGCACACGCGTCGAAGGGCCTGGAGTGGGACGTGGTGGCCGTGCCGGGCCTGGTGGACGGCGTGTTCCCCACGTGGGACAAGGGTGCCCGGTCGGGCGAGAGCTCGAGCGGCTGGCTGAGCGACCCCGGCGAGCTGCCGTACCACCTGCGCGGCGACGCGGCCGACCTGCCGCAGCTGCGGCACGACCTGGCGTCGGACACGAAGGACCTCGTCGCCCGCCGCGACGAGTTCAAGGCCGAGTGCGCCGAGCACCGGCTCGCGGAGGAGCGGCGGCTCGCGTACGTGGCGTTCACCCGGGCCCGCCGTGAGCTGCGCCTGACGGGTGCGTGGTGGGGCACGTCGAGCCGGCCGCGCACGCCGTCGCCGTTCCTCGTGGAGCTGGTCGAGGCCGGCCTGGTCGCCGCCGACTCCTGGGCCGCGATGCCCGAGCCCGACGCGGAGAACCCGCGCGACGCCGAGGAGACCACGGCCGTCTGGCCGTCCGGAGACCCGGACGGCGCCCGGAGCGCGACGACGGCGCCGGCCGCGCGCGACGTGCTGCAGGCGACGGCCGGGCTCGTCGAGGCGGCCGCCGAGGCCCGGGAGAGCGTCCTGTCGGACCTCGACGGCGCCCTGGGGGCGCTCACCGCGCCCGCCGGGATGCTGCGCGACCGGGCCGGGCACGACCTGGTCGAGCTCGCCCGCATGCTGCTCGCCGAGCGCGACACGCGCGCCGACCGGGAGGTGCTGTTCCCGGCGCACGTGTCGGCGTCGGGCCTGGTCCGGCTCGCCGCGGACCGCGACGCGTTCGCGCTGCAACTGCGTCGCCCCGTGCCGAACCAGCCCACGGTGCACGCCCGCCGCGGCACCCAGCTCCACGCGTGGGTGGAGCAGCACTTCACTCACGCGTCGCTGCTGGACGTCGACGACCTGCCGAGCGCCGAGGACGACGACCTCCCGGCCGATGCCGACCTCGACAAGCTGCGCGAGACCTTCCTGCGGTCCGAGTGGGCGGCGCGCACCCCGGTCGCCGTGGAGGCGGACGTCGAGACACCTGTCGGCGGCGTCATGCTGCGCTGCCGCATGGACGCCGTCTTCGACGACCCGGAGCGCGGGCCGGGCGCCGTCGTCGTCGTCGACTGGAAGACGGGCCGCGAGCCCCTGGACGCCGCTGCCCGGGCGGCGCGCGAGGTCCAGCTCGCGGTCTACCGGCTCGCGTGGGCCAGGTGGAAGGAGATGCCCGTGGAGCAGGTCAGCGCAGCGTTCTACTACCTCGGGTCGGACACGACGGTGCGGCCGGAGCGGCTCCTGACGGAGCAGGAGCTGGAGTCGCTCATCGCCGGGCGGGACGTCGTGCGCCCGTCCGCGTCGGCCTGACGGGCGTTGGGTGGCCGCGCTGCGGACCCACCCTGTGCTGCACCTCCGGCTCAGCCGGTGCCGTTTGACGGCTGAGCCTGCGGTTCCGCTGCGGGCGGGATCCTTGCTGCGCTGCGGACCCACCCTGTGCTGCACCTCCGGCTCAGCCGGTGCCGTTTGACGGCTGAGCCTGCGGTTCCGCTGCGGGCGGGATCCTTGCTGCGCTGCGGACCCAACCTGCGCTGCATCTCCGGCTCAGCCGTCGTCGCGCGTCGCCTCGTCGAGGTCCTCGAGCATGCTCGTCGCGTCCTCGACCACGTCGGGCAGGCGGTGCCGCACGCCGTGCAGGAGCCAGCGGGCGAGCGCGAGCTCGCCGACGAGCAGCGCCCGGTCGACGAGCCGGGGGTCGCTGAGCTCGGTCCGCCGCAGCTGATACGCCTCCATGACGGAGTCGACGGCGTCGAGCGGGGCGGCGACGAGCAGCCACGCGAGATCGTCGGCAGGGTCGGCGACCCGCGCGTCGGACCAGGCGGACACGGCGACGACGCGACCGCGGTCCACGAGCACCTGGTCGGCGGCGAGGTCGCCGTGCGCCACGACGGGCTGGAACTTCCACAGCGACACGTCCTCGAGGGCGGCCTCCCAGCGGCGCAGCAGCGTAGGCGGGACGCGGCCGGTCTTGGCGGCCTCGTCGACCTCGGTGAGCCGCCGCTCGCGGTACTCCGCGGCGCTGTAGGACGGCAGCCCGCAGCCCTCGACGACCGAGGTCGGCAGCTCGTGGATCGCCGCGATCGCGCGCCCCAGGTCGGCGGCCAGGCCCGGCCCGGCGTGCAGCCGCTCGACGTCGAGCGTCTCCCCGACGATCCGGCGGTGCACCACGGCCCGACCGCCCTCGGGCAGCAGCGCGGAGCCCGCGACCTGCGGAACGACGAACGGCAGCACACCCGTGTCGACGTACAGCCGCAGCGCGTCCAGGAGCTCCAGCTCGGCCTCCAGGGCAGCGCCGGCAACCGTGGTGCGCGGCGCGCGGATCACCCACTCCTGGTCGTCGTGCCCGGTCACCACGGCCACGTCGTAGTCGCCGGGCAGCTCCTCCTGACGGACCGACCGGGCGTCGAGCCCAGGGACGGCGGCCGTGGAGAGGGCGGCGAGAGCGAGCGGCGTGCGTGACACGTGCCCACGGTAGAGCAGCCGCCTGGGTACGCGGACACATGCCCGGGGTGTGTCCGGGAGCCCCGCCGGGACGCGAGCCAGGACCGGGCCCGGGACAGCGGCCGGCGGGGGGCCGCGACCGGGATACCGTCGTGCCGTGCTCGACCTTCCCTTCGCACGCACCGCCCATGACCGCGCGGCGCACCGCCGCACCGAGCCGGACCTCGTCGACAAGCTCCTGACCCTGCCGACCACCCGCGTGCTGCTGCTGCGCGGTGGCGCGCTGGGTGCCGTCGGGCATCGGCTCGGGCTGTTCACCCCCGACGACGTCGTGGACGTCCCGGCCCGCGAACACCTCTTCCTCGGCGAGGCCGGCGGCCTCGCGTACGTCACCCGTCTGGTGCCGGACGACGCCGACGTCGTACTCCCGCTGTGCTCCGCCGGCGGTGAGGACCTCGTTCCTCGGCCCGCACCCTCCGCCGCGCTCCGTGACCGCCCAGCCCCGGAGTCGCCCGGGTCCGGCCAGGTTCCCGGCCAGGCCGGACAGGACGGCGTCCTCGCGGAGGCGGGCGAGGACCTGGCCCTCGCGGAGGGGACGCAGGACCCGAGCGACCAGCCGGTCGGCGACGTCGAGGCGGCGGACGCCTCGGGCTTCGCGTGGCTGGGGCTCCGCGAGGTGTCCGAGCACGCCACGGACCTGGAGCAGGGCCTGGCGGTCGAGGCGGTGGCGCTCGCCGCGTGGCTCGCGGTGTCCGGGCGCTGCCCGCGCTGCGGCGCCGAGACCTCGGTCGAGCAGGCGGGCTGGGTGCGCCGCTGCACCGCGGAGCGCGTCGAGCTGTATCCGCGGTCCGACCCGGCGGTGATCATGGCCGTGGTCGACGACGCCGACCGGCTCCTGCTCGGCCGCGCGCCCGCGTGGGCGCCCGGCCGGTACTCGGTGCTCGCCGGCTTCGTCGAGCCGGGCGAGAGCGCGGAGCACGCCGTCCGCCGCGAGGTGCTCGAGGAAGCGGCGATCGAGATCGGCGCCGGGCCGGGCGACGTGGTCTACCGCAGCAGCCAGTCGTGGCCGTTCCCGGCGTCGCTCATGCTGGGCTACCGCGCCCGGGCGCGCACGACGGCGATCCGCACGGACGACGAGCTCGCCGACGCCCGCTGGTTCACGCGCGACGAGCTGGCCGCTGCGGTGGTCGTGGGCGAGATCGGCCTGCCCGGCCGGGCCTCGATCGCGCGGTCGCTGATCGAGGAGTGGTTCGGCGGCGAGATCGACGACGCCGACGGCACAACCTCCGCGAGGCCGGCGTGAGGCGCCGGTCTCGCGTCACAGCGTCACCGCGGCAGCCGGCAGCCGCGCGTCAGCGGGACAGGGCGGCCTTCACGTCCGCAAGTGACGGGTTGGTTGCCGCGGAGCCGTCCGGGAAGACGACGGTCGGCACGGTGCGGTTGCCGCCGTTGACCTCCTCCACGAACGCCGCGGTCTCCGGCCGCTCCTCGATGTCGACGACCGTGTACGCGATCCCCTCCGAGTCGAGCTGCGTCCTCAGACGCCGGCAGTACCCGCACCAGGTGGTGGAGTACATGAGCACGGTGCCCTCGGCGGGGGTCAGCGTGGCTGCGGTCATCGGTTCCTCCTTCAGGGCGGGCGCGGCGGGCGTCCGCCGTCGGCGCGCCTGTGGACGACGCGCTGACGGATGTCAGTGACGGCTGCGAGAATCGCAGACGATGTTCACCCAGACCAACTCCGTCCCTGCCGCCTCCCATCCCGGGCGCCCGGCGGGGCCCGACAGCATCCTCGAGGCGCTCGACCCTGAGCAGCGGGAGGTCGCGCTCGCGTTGCGCGGCCCGGTCGTCGTGCTCGCGGGCGCGGGCACCGGCAAGACGCGCGCGATCACGCACCGCATCGCCTACGGCGTGCAGACCGGCGTCTACAAGCCCACGAGCGTCCTCGCCGTGACGTTCACCGCGCGCGCCGCGGGCGAGATGCGCACCCGCCTGCGTGAGCTCGGCGTGGCCGGCGTGCAGGCACGCACCTTCCACGCCGCCGCCCTGCGCCAGCTGGGCTACTTCTGGCCGCGCGTGGTCGGCGGCGCGCCGCCGCGCCTCCAGGAGTACAAGGCGCCGTTCATCGCCGAGGCGGCACGGCGGGTCGGCCTCGGCGTCGACCGCGTCGCCATCCGCGACCTTTCGTCCGAGGTGGAGTGGGCCAAGGTCTCGCTGATCACTGCGGACGACTACGAGCGCGCCGCCCGCGCGCGGGACCGTGACGCGCCGTCGGGCTACGACCACCAGACCGTCGCCCGCCTCATCACGTCGTACGAGGAGGTGAAGACGGAGCGGGAGGCGATCGACTTCGAGGATGTGCTCCTCATGCTCTCGGACATGCTGGCCAGCCACCGCGTCGTCGCGGACGAGGTCCGGGGCCAGTACCGCCACTTCGTCGTCGACGAGTACCAGGACGTGTCGCCGCTGCAGCAGTACCTCCTTGACCAGTGGCTCGGTGGCCGGGACGAGCTGTGCGTCGTCGGTGACCCGTCGCAGACGATCTACTCGTTCACCGGGGCCAGCCCGGGCCACCTGCTCGGCTTCCGCCGCACGTACCCCGAAGCGCAGGAGATCCGGCTGGTCCGGGACTACCGCTCGACGCCCCAGGTGGTCGGGCTCGCCAACGAGCTGCTGCGGCGCGCGGGCCGCGGGGCGGCGCAGGCCCTCGAGCTCGTCGCCCAGCGCAAGCCCGGCCCGCCCGTCACGTTCAGCGTGCACGACGACGACGAGTCGGAGGCCCGAACGGTGGCATCCCGGGCGGCCCGCCTGATCGCCGACGGGGCGCGACCCAGCGAGATCGCGGTGCTGTACCGCACGAACGCGCAGTCCGAGGCGTTCGAGGCTGCGTTCGCCGACGCCGGGATCGGGTACCTCGTGCGCGGCGGCGACAGGTTCTTCCAGCGCAAGGAGGTGCGCGACGCGGTCGTGCTCCTCCGCGGCGCCGCCCGCTCTGCCGACCCGACGGTGCCCATGACCGAGCTCGTGCGGGACGTCCTCGCCACCGCGGGCTGGGCCCACCAGCCGCCGGCCGCCCGCGGTGCGGCGCGCGAGCGCTGGGACGCGATGCAGGCGCTCGTGGCACTTGCGGACGACCTTGCCCGCGCCGCCCCGCCGGACGCGCCGGCCACGATCGCGACGCTCGTCACGGAGCTCGAGGAGCGCGCCGCGGCGCAGCACGCCCCGACCGTGGAGGGCGTGACCCTTGCGTCCCTGCACGCCGCGAAGGGTCTCGAGTGGGACGCCGTCTTCCTCGTGGGCGTGAGCGAGGGCCTCATGCCGATCTCCCTCGCGGAGACCGACGAGGCGGTGCACGAGGAGCGGCGCCTGCTGTACGTGGGCATCACGCGGGCGCGGGAGTACCTCGAGCTCTCGTACGCGAGGTCCCGCAACCCCGGCGGCCGGGCCACGCGCAAGCGGACGCGGTTCCTCGACGGTCTGTGGCCTGACGACGAGTCCCGGCGGCCGGCCCGTCAGGCGCGGCCGAAGGGCGGTGCGCGGGCGCTCCTGACCGGCGAGCACGACGTCGCGCTGTTCGACGCGCTCAAGGAGTGGCGCCTCGAGGTCGCTCGCGAGACGGACAAGCCCGCGTACACGATCCTCACCGACGCGACGCTCGCGGAGATCGCCGAGGTGCGCCCGTCGAGCATCGCGGACCTGGCGCGCGTCAACGGCATCGGCCCGGCGAAGATCGACAAGTACGGGCCGACGGTTCTCGCGATCGTGAGCGGGGCGTCGTCGGTGTGAGATGACGGTCCGGAATTGGCTCTGCGGAGCCGATTCCGGGCATCGGTGAAGTTTCTCGAAGAAGTTCCGTTAAATAAGTTGTCCCTGGCGACGGTGGGGTCGTAGGGTCTACTTGTCCCTGACCGATGGGTGCTGCCGAGAGGCACAGGCCCGGAGAAGAGCGAGGAGGTGGGAACCCCGATGGAGAACAAGCAGATGCTGACGTCGAATGCGCACGTCACTGCGGGCTACGCGCTGGCAGTTGATGGCATTCGACCGTTCCGTGCGCGCGTGCGTGGGGGAGTCAACCCGTCCATCGTCCTCGCACCCGGCTCCGCACCAGGGGTGGCTTCGGTCTAGCAGACCGACGCTTTCCAGGCCGCGGAGTCCACTCGGGACCCGCGGCCAATTCTTTGCCCGGAACACCCCGGCTCTCACCAGGGGCCGGCCGGCGAAGGAGCCAGGGGTCCTGTTCCCCCGAATAGACGTTCACCGCTGACGTTCAAGCAACAGGACCACAGGAGACAACCGTGCGCCTCACTGCGCTCCTCGACACTCTCCCCCAGGGCGGTTCCGGGCCCTGGGCCCCCCCTCAACGCCTGGCCACCGCCGAGGCCGCGACCGTCGCGTCGGACTCGACCGAGTTCGACCGGCTGATGGACACCCTGCTCCCGTGCCGGACGCACGACCCGGAGCTGTGGTTCGCCGAGCACACCACCCAGGTCGAGCAGGCCAAGGCCCTCTGCCGGACCTGCCCGCTGATCGACGGCTGCCTCGCCGGCGCTCTCGAGCGGCAGGAGCCGTGGGGCGTGTGGGGTGGCGAGGTCTTCGTCGACGGCGCCGTCGTCGCCCGGAAGCGGGGCCGCGGCCGGCCGCGCAAGTCGGAGACGGTCGCCGCCTGACGCCAACGGGACGGGCCGGGCAGGAACCTCAGGGTTCCTCCCGGCCCGTCCGGCGTCTGCCCACCGTTCTGTCTCGTCGGGTCCACGCCGCCGCTCACCCCGCCGCTCGCCCGCGGCTCAGTCCGGCAGTGCGAGGCAACCGCACCGGGCGTGCGGCGCCACCGGCACCAGGCGCGGCAGCCCCGACGGCAGCGCGACCTCGAGGTATGCCCCGACCGTCGCGGGCCGGAGCCCGTCCAGCAGCGCGAGCACCTGCCCGACGGCGAGCGCGGCGGCGACCGCCGCGAGCGTCGTCTCCTGCGGCGGCTCGGGCGCCTCGCGGAGCTGCGACGCGAGGACCAGCCACTGCCGGTCCTCGTCGGCCCGCCCGAGCTCGAGGCAGGACACGCACGCGCTCCGGCCGGGCCGCACGAGCGGCCCCACCAGGACGTCTGCCTCGCGCCACACCACCGGCAGGTGCGCGACGCCCGCGCCCATCAGACGTCGGTACCGCGCCGGTTGCGGGGCGTGCGACTCGGCCACCACCACGACGTCGAGGTCGTCGCCCCGGCCCACGCCGTCCACCTCGACCGTGACGTGAGGGGCGCACTCTGCGAGGAGTGCGCGGACCGCCTCGTGGCGGGGGAGCCCCACGTCGGCGGGTCGCAGGCCGCCGAGCCCGAGGTCGGTGGTCTGGACGGGCAGCGGGTCGTGCAGCACGAGGGTGCCGACGCCCGCCGCCGCGAGCTGCGTCGCGATCGACGCGCCGACCCTGCCGAGGCCCGCCACCCCGACGGTGCGGCGGGCCCGCGCGGCGAGCGTCGCGAGGCCCGCGCCGTCGGGCCGCAGCATGCCGAGCGCAGCGGCGTCGGCGGCACCGTCGGCCGTGGCGACGACGGTGCCCACCGGGGCCGGCGGTGGGACGAGCACCCCCGCGCGGACGAGCACGTCGACGATGGCGTCCCGCCGCTCGACGCCGACGCCGTACCGGGCCGCCACCTGCTCGACCGGCACGTGCCGTCGCTCGGCGAGCTCACGCAGCCAGGCCGCCTCCGCGCGGTCGAGGCCGGTCAGCACGAACGCCCAGCGCGGGTCGGTGCCGCACTGCACCTCGTCGCCCTCGCGTGCGAGCACGGGAGTGCCAGGCCGGAGCCGGAGCGGCGCGGGGCGCCTTCGGGGAGCCATGCCGCCCACTCTGCCCGACGCCGCCAGCTCGCCCGGGCGGGTATCCACACCTCTGCAGGGGATCGGCCGGCGACAACGGGACGACGCAGGCCGCCGTCGGCCCGCCGAGCCACGGGCCCACGCAACAAATAGGCAAGTTCGCCCCCTTTGCCCTAGGCGAACTTTCCGTTTCCCGGTGTGTTCTTGACCACCCGGGGCCGATAACCGCTACCGTCGTGCCGTGGCCCACGACGCCCTGACGTCCGTGGAGGTGCGCCGGAGCCGCCGACGAACCGCCACGGTCAGCGCTTACCGCGACGGTGAACGAACCATCGTCGCGATTCCCGCGCGCTTCTCGCGGGCGCAGGAGCGGGAGTGGGTGGCCAAGATGCTGGCCAGGCTCGAGGACAAGGAACGCCGTCGCCGGCCGTCCGACGAGGAGCTCGCCGCGAGGGCGCGGGAGCTGTCGGTCAAGTACCTGGACGGCAAGGCGCGGCCCAGCAGCGTTCGATGGTCGGGCAACCAGGGACGGCGCTGGGGGTCGTGCACGCTGCTCGACGGCTCCATCCGGATCTCCACCCGGGTGCAGGGCATGCCCGGCTGGGTCCTCGACTACGTGCTGCTGCACGAGCTGGCGCACCTGCTGCACGCCGGGCACGGGCCGGAGTTCTGGAAGATCCTCGAGGCCTACCCGCGGACCGACCGGGCGCGCGGATTCCTCGAGGGCACGTCCTTCGCGCAGGACGGCGGCACGGGCTCGGACCTGGCCGACGAGAACTGAGAGACGGCGCAGGAAGCCCGAGCGTCACTCCTCCCCGAGGATCTCCTCGATCGCCGCGTCCACGTCGGCATGCTCCGCGGCCAGCGCCGCGCGCCGCCCCAGGTAGCCGGACGGGTCGTCGAGGTCGGCAGTGCCGGGCAGCAGGTCGGGGTGCGCCCAGACGGCGTCGCGCGCCTCGGGCCCGCCCTCCCGGGTGACGATCGCGAACAGCTTCGCGGCGTCGCGCGACCGGCGCGGCCGCAGCTCGAGGCCGACGAGCGTGGAGAACGTCTGCTCGGCGGGGCCCCCGGCGGCACGGCGGCGGCGCATCATCTCGCGCAACGGCACGGCGTGCGGCAGGTGGGGGAGCGCGGCGGTCGCCGTGACCTCGTCCACCCAGCCCTCGACGAGGGCGAGCACCGTCTCCAGGCGCAGCAGCGTCTCGCGCTGGGCCTCGGTGTTCTGCAGGCCGAACACGCCGCCGGACAGCGCGCGGCGCAGGGCGTCGGGGTCGGCGAGATCGATGTCCTGCATCTGCGACTCGAGCGCGGACAGGTCGATCGTGATCCCGTGGGCGTACTGCTCGACGAGCCCCAGCAGGTGTGCCCGCAGCCAGTGGACGTGCGTGAACAGGCGAGCGTGCGCGGACTCGCGCAGGGCGAGGAAGAGCCGGACCTCGTCGAGCGGGGCGTCGAGCCCCTCGGCGAACGCGGCGACGTTGGTGGGCAGCAGGACGGTCTGGGAGTCGTGGAGGAGCGGCACACCGATGTCGGTGGCGCCGAACACCTCGCGGGAGAGCGTCCCGGCGGCCTGGCCCACCTGCATGCCGAACACCGCGGAGCCGAGGCGCCGCATCATCTGCGCGGGGTCGATGCCACCGAGACCCGCGAGCACCCCCGACGGCATGCCGGGCAGCGGCACGCCGTCCTCGACGCCATCGGGGAGCTGGTCGTGCAGCACGGTCGCGAGGGCGTCGGAAACCGACGCCGCGACCGGCGCAGCGAGCGCGTTCCAGGCGGGCAGGGTCGCCTCGACCCACTCGGACCGCGACCACGCGCGCGAGCCGCCGCCGGCGGGAGGCAGGTCCGTCACGACGTCGAGCCACAGCTCCGCGACGGACAGTGCGTCGGTGACGGCGCGCGCCTGACCACCCGTGAGGGACGGGTCGCCGCCCTCTGCGACGGCGAACTGGCGGGCGATGTCGTGCGCCACGTCGGCGTTCACCGGCCCCGTGCCGGGCTCGGACAGCAGGCGCTGCACCTGGGCGAGCGCCTGCTGCATCATCATGGGGTCCGCCGCGCCGCCCAGCGTCGACGGGTCGATGCCACGGGCACGCATCTCGGCGAGCACCTCGTCCGCGCCGTCGCCCAGCACGGACCGCAACATGTCCTCCCAGGACTGGCCGTTGCCTGGGGGCGGGGGAACCTGGCTCATCGGGCGCTCCTTGCTCGGTGCGGGCGCTGCCGGGCCACGCACCCGTCAGACGGGCCCGCGACCTTCGACGCTCCGGAACATCACGGTAACCGCGTGAGGCACCCCCTGAGTTCCCGCTTCGCTCACGGCGCAGCCTTGTCATCACACGCCCAGCCGGATACGGGATGATGGCCCGGTGACGTCGAGCGACCTGCACCAGCCGGGGCCGCGGCCCGAGCCAGCCTACGGGGCCCTGGGCGCGCACGGCTCGGGCTACCCCGGCCCGTACGACGCCCCCGAGGAGGCCCCCGTGACCCGCCGCAGCATCACCCTCGGCGTCTCTCTGCTGGTCACGGCACTGCTTGCCGCGGGGGCCCTCGTCCTGCCGGCCCCGTACGCGATGCGGTCGCCCGGCCCCACCGAGGACACGCTCGGCTCCCAGGGCGGCACGCCGCTGATCCAGATCGAGGGCGCGCCGACCTACGACTCGACGGGCGAGCTGCGCCTGACCACGGTGTCCGTGGCGGGCGGCCCGGGCTTCGAGATGACGGCGGGCCAGGTGATCCAGGGCTGGCTGGACCCGCAGCGCTCCGTGGTGCCGGTCGAGTCGGTCTTCCCGGAGGAGACGACCAAGGAGGAGCAGCAGGAGCTCAGCCAGGCCGAGATGCTGTCCTCGCAGGAGGCGGCCACGGCGGCGGCGCTGACGGAGCTCGGCTACGACGTGCCGGCGACGCTCCGGGTGGCGGCCATCGAGCCCGGTTCCGGCTCCGAGGGCAAGGTCGAGGCGGACGACGTCGTCCGGACGTTCCAGGGCGAGCCGGTCTCGACGTACGCGGGCCTGATCGCCGACCTCGCGGAGACCACGCCCGGGTCGGACGTCGTCGTCGGCGTGCAGCGCGACGGGAGCGACCAGGACCTCAGGATCACGACCGGCCAGGGTGACGGTCGCGCCGTGCTCGGCCTCTACATCGACCCCGAGTACGACTTCCCGGTCGACGTGACGATCCAGATCGACGACATCGGCGGCCCGAGCGCCGGCACGATGTTCGCGCTCGGCATCATCGACCGGATGACGCGGGAGGACGAGGCGAACGGTGCGGTGATCGCCGGGACGGGCACCATCGACGTGAGCGGCGAGGTGGGCCCCATCGGGGGCATCGAGCAGAAGATGTACGGCGCGGTGCGCGACGGCGCCGCATGGTTCCTCGCCCCGGCGAGCAACTGCGAGAGCGTCGTCGGCAACGTCCCAGAGGGTCTGCGGGTCGTCAAGGTCGCCAACCTGGGCGAGGCCCGCGACGCCGTCACCGCGATCGGCGCGGGCCAGGGCGACACGCTCCCCACCTGCACCCAGCAGTAGCGGGAGGGCAGGGAGAGGCTCACGGCATCGGGCAGGCCCTTGCGGACGGCTGCCCGACGGCGGAGGGTCGTCTTGAGGGGTTCGTGCCGGTGGTGTGTGGGAACCTTGTGCGAAGCCGGACCGTTGCACCGAGGAGGGCCCACCGGGCCCCTCTGCAGACGAGCACGCACTCGAAGAAGAAGTAGTGAGGTAACGCAGCCGTGTCCTTCGCCGCACCACGCCGCCGGTCCGAAGCCCCCGGACGGCGCCGCAGTCCGCTCGGGGTGGCGATCGTCGTCCTCGCCGTCGTGATCGCCGGGCTCCTCCTGCTCGCGCAGTTCTGGACCGAGGTGCTCTGGTTCCGACAGCTCGGCTTCCAGAACGTCATCTGGACCGAGTGGGGCACGCGTGCGCTGCTCTTCGTGGCCGGGTTCGCGGTCATGGCGGGCACCGTGTTCCTGTCGTTCTCGCTCGCCTACCGCGCACGGCCCGTCTACGCGCCGTCCACGCCGGAGCAGGCCACGCTCGACCAGTACCGCGAGGCCGTCGAGCCGCTGCGGCGCGTCGTGACGGTGGCCGCGCCCGTGATGGTCGGCTTCTTCGCGGGAGTCGCGGCCTCGGCGCAGTGGCGCACGGTGCTGCTCGCCGTGAACGGTGTGCCGTTCGGCCAGGAGGACCCGCAGTTCGGGATGGACATCGGGTTCTACGTCTTCACGCTGCCCGCCCTCCGGTTCGTCGTGGGCTTCCTCATGGCCGTGGTCGTCATCTCCGGCATCGCCGCGGTGATCACGCACTACCTGTACGGCGGCCTGCGCGTCGGGCCGGCGACGGCCTCGGCCTCGCGGACCACGCCAGCGGCCCGTGTCCACCTCGCGGTCGTCGGCGCCGCGCTGCTGCTCGTCATCGCAGCGAACTACTGGCTCGACCGGTACTCGATCCTCTCGTCCGCCGGAGACAAGTTCGACGGCGCGTCGTACGCGGACGTGCACGCCGTGATCCCGTCGAAGGGCATCCTCACGGTGGTCGCGATCTTCGTCGCGGCGCTGTTCGTCGTCGCGGCGTTCCGCGGCAACTGGCGCCTGCCGACCATCGGCGTGGGGCTGATGGTGGTGTCCGCGATCGCCATCGGCGGCATCTACCCGGCGGTGGTGCAGCGGTTCCAGGTGAACCCGAACGCGCAGGAGCTCGAGAGCGAGTACATCCAGCGCAACATCGACGCGACGCTCTCGGCATTCGCCATCGACGGCGTGGAGAAGCAGCAGTACGACGCCACCACCGAGGCAGAGCAGGGCGCGCTGCGCGAGGACGCGCAGACGGCGGCGTCGATCCGCCTCCTCGACCCGCAGATCGTCTCGCCGTCGTTCCGCCAGCTCCAGCAGAACAAGCAGTACTACGACTTCTCGGACTCCCTGTCGGTCGACCGCTACACCATCGACGGGCAGTCCCGGGACACCGTGATCGCCGTCCGCGAGCTCAACCTGGACGGTCTCGGTGCCAGCCAGCGCAACTGGGTCAACGACCACACGGTGTACACGCACGGCTACGGCGTCGTCGCCGCGTACGGCAACCAGCCGGGCCCCGACGGCCGGCCCGCGTTCTTCGAGGGGGGCATCCCCACGACGGGCGAGCTCACGGTCGGCGAGGAGTACGAGCCGCGCGTCTACTTCAGCCCGCAGACGACCGACTACTCGATCGTCGGCGCGCCCGACGGCACGGAACCGTGGGAGCTGGACTACCAGGCGGACGACGAGCAGGGCGGCAACCAGGTCAACACGACGTTCCCCACGGAGAGCATCGACGCCGGCCCGAATGTCGGCTCGTTCCTGAACACGGCGCTGTTCGCGCTGAAGTTCGGCGAGGAGCAGATCCTGTTCTCCGACCGCGTCACGCCCGAGTCGCAGATCCTTTACGACCGTGACCCGCAGTCGCGCGTGGCCAAGGTCGCGCCGTACCTGACCCTGGACAACCGCGTCTACCCGGCCGTGGTTGACGGGCGCGTCAAGTGGATCATCGACGGCTACACGACCACGGACCACTACCCGTACGCCACCTCCACCCCGATGGAGGAGGTCACGACCGACGCCCTGACGCTGGCGCAGGCCGGCGCCGTCGAGGCGCCGCAGGAGATCAACTACATCCGCAACTCGGTCAAGGCGACCGTCGACGCGTACGACGGCTCGGTCACCCTGTACGCCTGGGACACCGAGGACCCGGTGCTGCAGGCGTGGTCGAACGTGTTCCCCACGTCGATCGAGCCGATGTCGCAGATCTCCGGCGACCTGATGAACCACCTGCGCTACCCCGAGGACTTGTTCAAGGTGCAGCGCCAGCTTCTGTCGCGGTACCACGTGACCGAGGCCAGGGCGTTCTTCTCCGGCCAGGACTTCTGGGAGAACCCGCAGGACCCGACGTCGACCGCGACGACCAAGCCGCTGCAGCCGCCGTACTACCTGACGCTGCAGATGCCGGGCCAGGACGAGCCGTCCTTCTCGCTGACGTCGACCTTCATCCCAGGCGGCAACACCGACCGCGAGATCCTCACGGGGTTCCTGGCGGTCGACGCCGAGGCCGGGTCCGAACCGGGCGCACGCGCGCCGGGCTACGGGACGCTGCGGCTCCTCGAGCTGCCCCGTGACTCTACGGTGCCCGGCCCCGGCCAGGTGCAGAACAACTTCGACTCCAACCCGACGATCTCGGAGCAGCTGAACATCCTGGAGCGCGGCTCTTCCGCCGTGGTCCGCGGCAACCAGCTCACGCTCCCGGTCGGCGGCGGGCTCCTGTACGTGCAGCCGGTGTACATCCAGTCCGCGACCGGCACGCAGTTCCCGCTGCTGCGCCGCGTGCTCGTGGCGTTCGGTGACCAGACCGGGTACGCGGAGACCCTCGACGAAGCCCTGGACCAGGTGTTCGGCGGCGACTCCGGCGCGACCGCGGGCGACGCCGGCGGCGAGGCGGACACCACGGTGCCGGACGCGCCGGCCGAGCCGGACACGACCGAGCCCACGCCGACGCCGTCGCCCACCGAGCCGTCGCCGACCGCGACGGACGCGGCGGCCCGCCTCGACGCCGCTCTCCAGGCGGCCAACCAGGCGATGGCGGACGGCCGCGAGGCGCTGTCTGCCGGCGACTTCACCGCCTACGGCGAGGCGCAGGACCGGCTCCAGCAGGCGCTGGAGGACGCCATCGCGGCGGAGGCGGAGCTGAACGCCGGCTGACGCACGGCGCCCGCGGCCGTATGGCCGCGGCACGCCGCTCACTGACGCGGGCCCCCGGCGCTCTCGCGCCGGGGGCCCGCGCCGGGCGCGGCCGCCTGCCGCGCGCGCGAGCACCCCGGGGGTGCTCGTGCGGGCGGGGGGGGGGGGGGGGCCCCCCCCCGCGCCTCCAGGAGTACAAGGCGCCGTTCATCGCCGAGGCGGCACGGCGGGTCGGCCTCGGCGTCGACCGCGTCGCCATCCGCGACCTTTCGTCCGAGGTGGAGTGGG
>NZ_JAKGSG010000063.1 GCF_021568775.1 Antribacter soli
TGGGTTGCGGAATCGGGGCTCTTTCCGCAACCCACGTCCTGGTCGGCGCAGAACCCGCCGACGCGGCGCGCATCAGGACGGTCGCCGCGCAGAACCCGCCGACGCGGCGCGGCTCACGAAGCCGCCGACGCGGCGCGGCTCACGAAGCCGCCGCGTCCCGGGCCGCGTAGATCTCCTTGGCGACCATCGCCATGTTCACCGCGCGCGGGATGCCCGCGTAGCCGGCGACCTGGACGACGATCTCGGCGATCTGCTCCCGCGTGATCCCGACGTTGAGCGCGGTGTCGATGTGCAGGCGCAGCTCGGGCTCGCAGCCGCCCATGGCGCCGAGCATCCCGATGGTGACGAGCTGCCGGTCGCGGGGCGTGACGTGCTCGCTCTCGTAGAGCTCGCCGTAGCCCCAGCCGAGGATCTGGTAGCCGAGCTCCGGGGCCACGTCCTCGAGCGCTGCCACGAGGTTGCGCACCCCGGGGGAACCGATCCGGTCGATCACCTCCAGGCCCCGATCGACCGACGCCTTCCGGAACGCCTCGTCGTGCCGCAGGTTCTCCGCCACCGCAACCTCCAGGGTCTTGTCTCGCCCGCCCCCTGCGCAGGTCACCTTACGCACAAAACGGGCAAAGATCGACAAGACCCTGGAGGGCGGGTCAGCCCTTGACGGACCCGGCCGTGAGGCCGCCCACGATGTACTTCTGGAGGAAGAGGAACAGCGCCAGCACGGGGATCGCCGACAGGACGGCGCCCGCCGCGAACAGACCCCAGTTGGCCTCGAGGAGCGAGGAGACCCAGCCGTAGAGCCCGACGGCCAGCGTCCAGTTGCTCTCCGACTGGAGCAGCACGCGCGCGATGATGAACTCGCCGAACGTGCTGATGAAGGACAGCAGGCCGACGACGGCGAGGATCGGCGAGACGAGCCGCAGGATGATGGTCCAGTAGATCTGCGAGTGCGAGGCGCCGTCGATCTTGGCCGCCTCGTCGAGCTCCTTCGGCACGGTGTTGAAGAACCCGTACATGAGGAACGTGTTCACGCCGAGCGCCCCGCCCAGGTACACGCAGATGAGCCCGATCTTGGAGTTGAGCCCCAGCTCCGGGACCACGTTGCCCAGCCCGATGAGCAGCAGGAAGATCGCGACGAACGCGAGCATCTGCGGGAACATCTGGATGATGAGCAGGGCCGTCAGCCCGGCCCGCCGCCCCCGGAAGCGGAACCGCGAGAACGCGTAGGCGGCCGCCGCGCCCATCAGGACGGTCCCGACCGCCGTGGCGATCGCGACCTGCAGCGTGTTGAGCATCCACTGCCAGAAGAACGTGTCGGTCAGCTCGGCGAAGTTGGCCAGGCTCACCGACGAGAACAGCCGGTTGGACCCCGTGAGCGTGCCACCGGGCGACAGAGCCGCCGACAGCACGTACACCAGCGGGAAGGCGGCGTAGATCACCGTGATCACGCCGACCAGGTGCCGCCAGCCCACCTCGGTGACCCACCGCCGCCCGGACAGGCGGGGGGCGGTCCGCGGGGGCACGGACACCCCGCGGGCGGTCTGGGTCTGAGTGACCATCAGCTGATCTCCTCGAGCGAGCGGGTGCGGCGGAACGCCACGGCCGAGATGGTCGCCACGACGACGAAGATCACGATCGACAGAGCGCTGGCCAGGCCGTAGTTCTTGGGCGCGGAGCCGTCGATGCCACTGATCGAGTACACCATCGAGATGAGGATGTCGGTGTGGCCGAGCGGCACGGAGGCGTCGGCGAACCGCGGGCCGCCCCCGGTGAGCATGTAGATGAGCGTGAAGTTGTTGAAGTTGAAGGCGAAGCTGGAGATGAGCAGCGGTGCCGTCGAGATGAGCAGAAGCGGCAGCGTGATGGAGCGCCAGGTGCGCCAGCGGCCGGCGCCGTCGATCTTGGCGGCCTCCAGCACGTCCGACGACAGCGACTGCAGGGCGCCCGTGCAGATGAGGAACATGTACGGGAAGCCGAGCCACAGGTTCACGCCCAGCACGGACAGCTTCGACAGCCACGGGTCGGTCAGCCACGGGATCGCCGCGCCGCCGAGCAGCACCTGGTTCACGAACCCGAACGACCTGTTGAGCAGCCCGGACCAGAGCAGGGCGGCGAGGAAGCCGGGGATCGCGTACGGGAGGATCAGCAGGGTGCGGTAGATCTTGCGGCCGCGTACGCGCGCGTCGTTGAACGTGATGGCGAGGAACAGGCCCAGCAGGAACGTGCTGGCCACCGACACGATCGCGAAGACGAACGTCCACAGGAGGATCCGCAGGAACGGGCCGGCGTACCGGTCGTCGGCGAACGCCGTGACGAAGTTGTCGGCGCCGACGTTGACGCGCCAGCCGACCGCGAGGGTGGTGCCGTCGTCGGCCGCGAAGCGCCCCTCGCCGTCCGGCCGGTACACCGTGCCGGTCGTCGTGTCCGTCAACGTGTCGGCGGCCTCGTCGTACTCGAGGCTGGACAGGAAGACGTAACCGGTGCGGGCGTCCTGCGTGCGCACGGACCCGTCCTCCGGGTCGTCGGACACGGGGACCCGCAGGGCCGTGACCTCCTGCTGGCGCTCGAGCACCTGGACACGGTCGAGCACGTCGAAGCCGGGGACCCCGGTGGCGCGCCCGGACTCGACCGTGGCGCCGTCCACCTGCTCCAGCGGCCTGTCCGCGGTGCCGGCGAGAACGTCGCCGTCCTCGTCGACGATCGCGAAGCCGAGCGCGTCGCCGTCGGCCACGACCGTGAGCGGCGACGACGGCGAGCCCTCGACGCGACGCTCGTTCTGCACCAGGAGCGCCTCGATGGCGTCCTCCTTGGTCGAGTTGTGCCCGTCGCCGTAGTTCGTGAAGGCGACGTAGCCCGTGTAGGCCACGACGTAGATCTGGTAGACCAGCAGGAACACGAGGCCGGGCAGGATGTACTTCAGCGGCAGGGCCTGCTTCGAGAAGTACACCCAGTTCGCCACGGCGAGCAGCGCGAGGGTGGCCGCGAGGATCCCGTAGGAGCCCTCGTTCCATGCGGCCAGCGCCGCGAAGACGCCGAAGGCGTCGACGAGCGCGATGAGCACGAGCTTCGCGAGGAACCCGGGCCCCCATCCGGTGGCCGACGACGTCCGGGTCGCCTGGGGAAGAGACATCAAACCTCCGTAGTTACGCACCTTCGCGTTGACATCGCGTCGCCGAGGCGGTCGCCCCGTCCTCGCCTGCATATGACGGGGACGGAGCGACCACCTCGGTGACAGGTCGCGCAGAAGGAGCGTCAGCCGATCGCGCCCTGGATGTCCGAGACCATCTTTTCCCAGGCGGCGGCCGGCTCGGCCGCGCCCGAGATGATGTTGGCCTCGGTCACGCCCCAGAAGGCCCACACGGAGCCCATCTCGGGGATGGAGGGCATCGGCACGGCCTCGGCGCCGACCTCACGGAAGCCTGCGGTGACCGGGTCCTCCGACGCGGTGTCGGCGGCCTCGATCAGGGCCGGCGGGCGGTTGCCCGCCTCGTACAGCGCGAGCTGCGCCTCGGGGGTGGCCATGTAGTTGACGAGGAAGTCGTTGGCGAGCAGCGCGTTCTCGCTCTGCGCGCTGACGTAGAAGCCCTGGACGCCCACGAACGGCTGGGCGGGCTGCGAACCGGCAGCCGGGATCGGGTCGATCGCCAGGTCGAGGTCGGCGAACTGCTCGAGCATCCACGGGCCGCCCACGATGAACGGCGACTCGCCGTTCTTGAACGCCTCGACCGCGATGTCGTAGGTGATGTCGGTGCTCAGGACACCGGCCTTGCCCTGCTCCGCGAGCCAGGTCGCGAACGCGGTGCCGCTGTCGCCGCCGAGCGCGAGCTCGGGGGTGTAGGAGCCGTCAGCGTTCTGCTTGAACACCGGGGCGCCGAACGAGGTCTGCAGCGGGTAGAAGGTGTACGGGTCACCCTCGGTGCCGGTCTGGATGAGGACCGGGTACTTGGTGCCCGCGGCCTGGCCGGCGGCGATGGCGTCGGCCCACGTGGCGGGGGCCTCGGCGGCGAGCGCGGTGTTGCGGATGAGCGCGATGTTCTCCACCGCGTAGGGCAGGCCGTAGACCTGTCCGTCCTGCGTGAAGGCCGCGACGGAGACGGGCTCGAAGGAGTCGGCGAGGTCGCCGAGCTCGATCGGGGCCACCACGCCGGCGGAGAGGAGCTCGCCGAGCCAGTCGTGCGCGCCGACGGTGATGTCGGGGCCCTCGCCTGTCGGGACCTGGGCAAGGAAGTCGGGGCGGATGTCCTCGAAGTTCTTCAGGACGAGCTCGACGTCGACATCGTTCTCTTCCTCGAACGTCGCGGCGGCTGTCTCGACGGCCGCCTGGCGGGTCTCGTCGACCCAGATCGTCAGGGTCTCGCCGGCGGGGGCGGGCGAGGCGTCGCCGTCCGCCGGTTCGTCGGTGCCGCCCGCGCATGCGGCAAGGGCGAGCGTGCTCGCCATCGCGGCGGCCAGAAGGATGCTCCGTCGCATCGGTGTCACTCCCAAGTGATCGTGGTTCGGCCCGGGGCGGTCTCGCCCGCGGGCCCGTGGCTTGACCGTAAGGCTCGTTGCAGCGCGCTTGCAAGTCGTTGCGATAAAGTTTCAGCATCAGTTGCAGCGGCGGGGGTCCAGGGAGGGGTTTGGGCCGGCCGAGCGGTCGCGGGGCAAGACCCGCAGGACGAGGAGGTCCCGTGTCATCTAGGCTGCCGGGCGTGCGCACCCGACTGTCCGACCTCGCAACCCAGGCCGGCGTGTCGACCGCGACGGTCTCGAGGGTGCTCAACGGCAAGCCGGGCGTCGCCGGCGAGACGCGGCAGGCCGTGCTCGCCGCGCTCGACGTGCTCGGCTACGAGCGCCCGTCGGCGCTCCGGTCGCGGTCGGCCGGCCTCGTCGGGCTCGTGGTCCCCGAGCTGTCCAACCCGGTCTTCCCGGCGTTCGCGCAGGCGATCGAGTCCCAGCTCGCCGAGCACGGCTATACGCCGCTGCTGTGCACCCAGTCCCCCGGCGGCACCACGGAGGACGAGTACGTCGAGACCCTCATCGACCACGCCGTCGACGGCATCGTGTTCGTGTCCGGCAAGCACGCCGACAGCCGGGCCAGCACGGAGCGCTATCAGCGCCTGCGCGGCCGCGGGCTGCCGATAGTGCTGGTCAACGGGTACGCCTCGGGCATCGACGCACCGTTCGTCTCGCCCGACGACGCGGCGAGCGTCGAGCTGTCCGTGCGCCACCTCGTGTCGCTGGGACACCGGCGGATCGGCATGGCCATCGGCCCCGACCGGTTCGTCCCCGCGCGGCGCAAGCTCGCGGCGTTCGCGGAGGAGCTCGTGCGGTACGGCCTCGCCGCCGACGAGGCCGAGGCGCGCACGCACGCCGTCGTGACGCTCTATACACTGGAGGGCGGTCAGGCGGCCGCCGGCGAGCTGCTCGGCACCGGCCACACCGCGATCGTCTGCGGCTCGGACCTCATGGCGCTCGGCGCCATCCGCGCCGCTCGGTCGCGTGGCCTGCGCGTTCCGGACGACCTGTCGGTCGTCGGGTACGACGACTCGCCGCTCGTCGCCTTCACCGACCCGCCGCTGACGACCGTGCGCCAGCCCGTCGCGGCCATGGCGCGGGCCGCTGTCAGCGCGTTGCTCGCAGAGATCCACGGCGAGCACGCACCGCGCTCCGAGCTGCTGTTCGCCCCGGAGCTGGTCGTCCGGGGTTCGACGGGCGCCGCGCCGCAGTCCTGACCCGGACCCGGTGCGGGTGCGGGACCGGCTCGGTCCGAGCGGGACCTGGGCCGTGCCCGAGACAGGCATGTCGCTTGCCGCGCCCGACCGGCGTCGGGCAGCGCGAACCGGACGAAAAGGTCCGGCTCGAACCGTTCTGAATACCCAGTACCTGCCGTACGCTTGCTGCAACTATTGCAACAGATCCCGGATTTCCCCCGACATGTAAGGACGATTTACCCGATGTCTGCCGCACCCACCGTCGCCCAGCTCGCTGTGGGCGCCCCTGTCCACTCCCCCGCAGGGGGTCGCGAGTGGTGGCGCAGTGCCGTCATCTACCAGGTGTACCCGCGGTCGTTCGCCGACGGGAACGGAGACGGCATCGGCGACCTGCCGGGCGTCACGGCGCACCTGGACCACCTGCGCAGCCTCGGCGTCGACGCCGTGTGGCTCAGCCCGTTCTACCTGTCGCCGCAGAAGGACGCCGGCTACGACGTGGCCGACTACCGCCAGATCGACCCGCTGTTCGGCACCCTCGAGGACTTCGAGGTCATGCTCGAGGCCGCCCACGAGCGCGGCCTGCGCGTCATCGTCGACCTCGTGCCGAACCACACCTCCGACCAGCACGTCTGGTTCCAGGAGGCGCTGGCCGCCGCCCCCGGCTCCGCCGCGCGCGACCGCTACATGTTCCGTGACGGCAAGGGCACCGGCGGGAAGGTGCCGCCGAACAACTGGCAGTCGATCTTCGGCGGCCCCGCCTGGACGCGCCTCGCACCCCGCGAGGACGACGGCCCCGCCGGCCCGCAGTGGTACCTGCACATGTTCGACTCCTCTCAGCCCGACCTGAACTGGGACAACCCCGAGGTCCGCACCGAGTTCGAGAACGTGCTGCGGTTCTGGCTCGACCGCGGCGTCGACGGCTTCCGCGTCGACGTGGCGCACGGCATGGTCAAGGCGCCTGGCCTGCCCGACTGGGCGGGCAGGGTCGCCATGGTCGAGGGCACCGACCCCGCCGCGCCGGAGGACGGCTCGACCGGCGCCGGCAACAACGGCCCGATGTTCGACCAGGACGGCGTGCACGACATCTACCGCGCCTGGAACCGCGTCCTCGCCGAGTACGACGGCGACCGTGCGCTCGTCGCCGAGGCCTGGGTCGAGCCGCTGTCGCGCCTGGCCAACTACGTGCGCCCGGACGAGATGCAGCAGGCGTTCAACTTCTCGTTCCTCACCACCCCGTGGTCCGCCCCCGCGATGCGCACGGTCGTCAACGCGTCGCTCGCCGCCATGGACGACGTCGGCGCGCCCACCACGTGGGTGCTGTCCAACCACGACGTCGTGCGGCACGCTTCGCGTCTCGGCCTGTCGGAGGTCGCGGCCGGCCCGCTCAACGGCATCGCCGCCACGGACCCGCAGCCCGACCACGTGCTCGGCCTGCGCCGCGCCCGCGCCGCCACGCTGCTCATGCTCGGCCTGCCCGGCTCCGCGTACGTCTACCAGGGCGAGGAGCTCGGCCTGCCCGACCACACCGCCCTGCCCGCCGGGGTGCGCCAGGACCCGGCGTTCTTCCGCACCGGGGGCGCCGAGGCCGGCCGCGACGGCTGCCGCGTCCCGCTCCCCTGGACCGCGGACGCGCCCGGGTACGGCTTCGGGCCCACCGGCGACACCTGGCTCCCCCAGCCCGAGGCGTACGGGGTCCTCGCCGCTGACCAGCAGTACGGCGTGGCCGGCTCCACGTTCGAGATGTACCGGGAGGCACTGGCCGCGCGTCGCGTCGAGGACCTGGGCCACGGCGCGCTCTCCTGGGTGGACGCCTTCGCGAGCTCCCCGGACGTGATCGCCTTCCAGGTGGCCGACGTCGTCGTGGTCGCCAACCTCGGCGCCGCGCCGCTCGCGCTGCCCGCGCTGCCCGCCGGGTCCGAGGTGCTGGTCGCCTCCGGCGAGCTCCTCGGGGCCGACGGCGTCCTGATGCTGCCGTCCGACACGACGGTGTGGCTGCGCGCCTGACGTCTCGCTCGGTGCCGAGGGAGAACCTGCCGAGAACAGGTTCTCCCTCGGCACGTCAGCCCTCGGACAGCCGGACGTAGCCCTCCCACGCCCCATCCGAGGTGAAGGCCGCCTCCCGGCCGAGCAGTACGCCGTACTCCCCGGTGAACACGTCCGGGGACGTCCCGATCAGCGCCACGACCTCACCGTCGGCCCGGAACACGAGAAGGTTCGTCGACGACAGGTACCGCTCGCCGTGCAAGCCGGCGTCGCCGACGACCGTCTTGATCTCCTCCGCCGTCGCACCCTCGGTGAAGAGCGCTACCTCGTCCCACTCGATGCTCGTGACGTCGCGGACGAGCACCGGCGCACCGGTCTCGGCCACGCCGTCGATCGCCGTGTCAATCGCCTGGTCGAACTGCAGTGTCGGCATGTCCTGCCCGCTCTCTCCGGTCGTACCGCATCCCGCAAGCAGCAGCGCCGCGAGGACCGCCGTCGGCGTGATCCTCCGCCTGTCACGTGTGCGCATCGGTCTCAGCTGTCTTTCCACTCCGGGTTCACCCCCGGGATCGGGTCGGCATCCGCAGCCTCGCCGGTCTCTTCCGTGGTGATCTGGTCCGAGTAGACCAGGGACGTGCCGTCCGGCCCCACCACGACCATCTCGCCGTTCTTCACGGCCTGTTCGATGAGCCCGGCCAGCTCGGCCTCGTCAGCACCAGGGTTTTCCTCCTGGATCCGACGGCCGACCTCGTTGTTGTACAGATCCATGGCCTCCCGCGCGGGAGCCGTGTTGTACGGGAGCTGTTCGTGCGCCGTCCCGTAGTCGTGCGCCCAGTCCTGGCCGTACTCGCGCGCCATCAAGGCGTTCCAGTACGCGTGCCGGAAGGCGTCGTTGTGGTCGTCGTTCTGGTCCGGCGAGTCGAAGCGGGCGTCTCCTTCGCTGAATGCCGTGTCCCGGATGTCGTTGAAGGTGTTCAGCTCGAAGACGCTGAGGTCGTCGAGCATCTCCGCTTCCTTCTTGGTGATCTTCACCGGATCCACCTCGTCCAGGTTGACGTCGTCGTTCCACCAGTCGGCAAGGTCGACGGTCCAGCCGGACGGCTTCCACCCCTCGTTGCCGTTCTCGTCCACGTACATCTCGTCAGGCGCCACCTGGTATTCCTGGAGAATCTCGCCCGTCGGCTTGCGGTCCTCGAGCGGGATCGGCCCGGTCGGGGGCTCCTCACCTTGTCCGGAGCTGGAGCCGCTGCCGGAGTCGGACATCAGGGCGAAGTTCGCACCCGCCGGGTTGTCGCCGCCGTCGCCGGATCCTGAGCCGCCGCCGTCGCTCCCCGAGGCGGTCGCGAAGGCGCCCGAGGAACCCGTCTCGCTCTCGGACGTCTGGACCTGGAGGTCCGCGTTGCGAAGGGCCGTGTCGCCGGCGGACCGCAGTGCCTCGGCGGCACTCGTGAGCGACGGTCCCAGGTCCCACTCCCACTGCGAGATGAACTCCGCGGCCCCGGGACCGAACCATGGCACGGTCAGCACGATCTCGTCAGCCGTCAGCCGCGCTGCCTCGAGGTCGTCGGCGTTGCGCCGCAGGAGCTCTGCGAGGGCGCGCACCTGCTCAGGGTCCTGGCCCCACATCGTGCCGCTCATAGCAGGTTCGCCTCCTTGTCAGAGTTCGCGCGGACGGGAAGCCCGCGAGCCCGCCGCCGAACCTAGCAGCGCGGCACCCCAGCGCGCGATGGGGAGTACTCCCCGCGTGTCGCGTCTTCGCGCAGGTCAGGGGGCGAGGACGCGCGACAGGAACTCCCGGGTGCGGGGCTCCCGCGGCGTGCCGAGCACCTCCCGGGCGGGTCCCGTCTCGCAGACGCGGCCCTGGTCGAGGAACACGACCCGGTCGGCCACCTCGCGGGCGAACGCCATCTCGTGCGTCGCCATGAGGATCGTCGCCCCGTCGTCCTTGAGGCGCCGGACCAGGTCCAGCACCTCGCCGACGAGCTCCGGGTCGAGCGCGGACGTGATCTCGTCGAGGAGCAGCAGCTCCGGCTCGGTCGCGATCGCGCGGACGATCGCCACGCGCTGCTGCTGGCCGCCCGACAGCGTGTCCGGGAACGCCTTCGCCTTGGCACCCAGCCCGATCGACGCCAGCAGGTCCAGGGCCCGCGCCTCGGCCCGCGCACGCGGCACGTTGTGCACCAACCGGGCGGCGAGCGTGACGTTGTCGAGGACCGACAGGTGCGGGAACAGGTTGTACGCCTGGAACACGGTCCCGATGCGGGCCCGTACGGCGTCGGCGTCCACGCGGGGGTCGCTGATGTCCTCGCCCGCGAGCAGGACCTGCCCGTCGCCGATGTGCTCGAGCAGGTTCGCGGTACGCAGCAGCGTCGACTTCCCCGAACCGGACGCCCCGATCAGCGCCACGACCTCGTGCCGGTGCACCGACAGAGAGATGCCCCTCAGCACCTCGTGGTCCCCGAACGCGCAGCGCACGTCGCGCAGCTCCAGGACGGGCGGCGCTCCACTCATACGAGGCTCCCCATCTGCTCGCGAGCCCGCAGACGCGCGGCGTACCAGTCGGTCAGCCGGATCACCGGCAGGGCGAGCGCCACGAACAGCAGGCCTGCCACGACGTACGGCGTGAAGTCGTAGTGCTGCGCCACCTCGATCTGCGCCGCGCGGACCGCGTCGACGGCGCCGAGCACCGAGATCAGGCCCACGTCCTTCTGCATGGCGACGAAGTCGTTCATCAGGGCGGGCGTCACCTTCCGGACCGCCTGCGGCAGCACGACGCGGCGCATCGTCTGCCCGTGGGTCAGGCCGAGCGACCGCGCCGCGAGCCGCTGCGAGGGGTGCACCGCGTCGATCCCCGCGCGGAACACCTCCGCGACGTACGCCGAGTACGTCAGGACGAGCGCGATGGTGCCCCAGAACGCGGCGTCCATCCGGCCGAACAGCTGCAGGCCCGGCACGCCGAAGCCGATCACGTACAGGACGATGATCAGCGGCGTACCGCGGAAGAGGTCCGTGTACCCGGCCGCGAGGGCGCGCAGCGGGAAGAAGACGGGCCCGCGCAGGGTGCGCAGCGTCGCCACGACGAGCGCGACGACCAGCACCCCGGCGCTCGCCGCGAGCAGCACCCTGAGGTTCAGCCACAGGCCGTCGAGCACCCTCGGCAGGGACTCCCGGGCGGTGGCCGGGTCGAGGAACGAGTCCTGCACCCGCGCCCAGCCGGGGCTCGCCCGCAGGGCGAGCACCAGCAAGGTCGCGAACACGACGGTGCTGGCGAGGCTGACCAGCACCGACCGGGTCGTCTGCTTGCGCCGCCAGGCGCGGCGCCCAAGCTCCAGCTCGCTCGGCTCGTGCGGCGCCCGCCCGACGTCGGACCGGTCGCCCTGGCCGCCCAGCCGCACCTCGGGTGTCACTCCAGGACGGGCGCGGTGTCGCCACCGAGCCACTGCTCGGCGAGCGTGTCCAGGGTGCCGTCCTCGCGGAGGCTGTCCACCGCCGCCGTCACGTCCGGGGTCAGCGCGGAGTCCTTGGGCAGCACGATGCCGAACTCGTCGCCGCCGTCCGAGGAGTCCGGGAGCTGGCCGACGATCGTGCCGCCGTCCAGCTCGGCCGCCGTCAGGTAGAAGCCCGTCGGCAGGTCCACGACGATCGCGTCGATCGTGCCGGTCTGCAGTGCGAGCTTCGCGTCGTCGTTGGTGCTGAACACCTGCACGCCCGCGTCCGGGGCGATCGAAGCCTCGGCCGCCTCGAAGCTCGTCGTGCCCGTCGCGGCCCCCACGAGCAGCGGCTTGAGGTCGGCGAGCGTGGTGGCGCTCGCGGCGGGCGAACCCTCGACGGTGATGACCACCTGGGTGGTGACGTAGTACGGCGACGAGAAGTCGACTGCCTGCTTGCGCTCGTCCGTGACGGAGAACTGCTGGAGGTTGAGGTCGAAGTCCTTCGGGCCCGGCGCGATGGCCTGCTCGAACGTCGTGCGGACCCACTCGACGTCCTCGGGCGCGAAGCCCAGCTCGTCGGCGACCGCGTACGCGACGGCGGCCTCGAAGCCCTCGCCCGACGCCGGGTCGTCGTTCTCGACCCACGGCGAGTAGGCGGGCTCGCCGGTGGCGATGGTCAGCTTGCCCTCGGTGACGTAGCCGTCCGAGCCGCCGTCGGCCCCCGCTACCTCGGTGCCGGCGGAGCAGGCGGCGAGGGCGAGCACGGCGGAGGCGGCAAGGACTGCGCGGGCAGGGATGAGGATTCGACGCTGCATGCGCACAGTGTGACGTACGCTCCGCCCCCTCCGGGCGCGCCTCTCCGACGCGTCCCAGGACGTGGACGAAGCGGCCGTGACCGGCCCCGGCGTCGCCTCGGACCTGCTGGAACGGGGCCCGATGCCGGCCCGGTCCGGCCATCGGGGACAATGGGAGACGTGACCTCCACCCTCGACTCCGTCAGCACCCCGTCCGGCCTCGCCGGCGCGGGTGACGCGGTGCACCCGGGCGAGCGTCCGGTGTCGGGCAGCGCGATCCTCCCGCCGCTGCAGATCGGTCCCCTGACGGTGCGGACGCCCGTGGTGCTCGCGCCCATGGCCGGCGTGACCAACCGCGCCTTCCGGACCCTGTGCCGGGAGGCCGGCGCGTCCGGCGGTTTCGACCCCGGCCTGTACGTCGCCGAGATGGTGACCTCGCGCGCGCTCGTGGAGCGCAACGTCGAGTCCCTGCGGATCGTGACGTTCGGGCCCGACGAGACGCCCCGGTCCGCCCAGGTGTACGGCGTGGACCCGGCGACCGTCGGGGCCGCCGTGAAGATCATCGCGGGCGAGGACCGGGCCGACCACGTCGACCTGAACTTCGGCTGTCCCGTGCCCAAGGTGACCCGCAAGGGCGGCGGCGCGGCGCTCCCGTGGAAGAAGCAGCTCTTCACCGACATCGTCCGTGAGGCCGTGCGGGCGGCGGCGCCGTACGGCGTCCCGGTGACCGTCAAGATGCGCAAGGGCATCGACGACGACCACCTGACCTACCTGGAGGCCGGGCGCATCGCCGAGTCGCTGGGCGTCGCGTCGGTGGCGCTGCACGCCCGCACCGCCGCCGACTACTACTCCGGGCAGGCCGACTGGACCGCGATCGCGCGCCTCAAGGAGGCCGTGCGCACCGTCCCCGTGCTCGGCAACGGCGACATCTGGTCCGCCGAGGACGCGCTGCGGATGGTCCGGGAGACGGGCGCCGACGGCGTCGTCGTCGGGCGGGGCTGCCAGGGGCGGCCCTGGCTGTTCGCCGACCTCGCAGCCGCGTTCAACGGCTCGGACGAGCGCGTGCGGCCCGGGCTGCGGCACGTCGCCGAGACGATGTACCGGCACGCCGAGCTGATGGTCGGGTACTTCGACGGCGACGAGCACAAGGGCGTCCGCGACCTGCGCAAGCACGTGGCGTGGTACCTCAAGGGGTACGCCGTGGGCGGCGACGCGCGGCGAGCGCTCGCGCTGGTCTCCAGCCTCGCCGAGCTGCGCACCCTGCTCGACGGCCTCGACCTCACCCATCCGTACCCCGGCGCCGACGCCGAGGGGCAGCGTGGCCGTGCCGGCTCCCCGAAGGCGCCGCACCTGCCGTACGGCTGGCTCGAATCGCGCGACCTCGACTCGCAGTTCGAGGCGCGGCTGCGCGAGGCGGAGCTGAGCGTCAGCGGAGGGTGAGCCAGAGGTGCAGCGCAGGGTGCGGGCCGAGGAACGAGGCCCTCGCCCGGAGCGGAACCGCCGGCTCACCCGACCAGGAGACAAGAAGGGTGAGAGGTGGCCATGACCTTCGTGACCAGACGCGTCTACGAGCCGCCCGCACCGGACGACGGCTACCGGGTGCTCGTCGACCGCCTGTGGCCGCGCGGGCTGACCAAGGAGCGGGCCGCGCTCGACGAGTGGGCCAAGGACGCCGCCCCGTCACCCGACCTGCGCACCGCCTGGCACCGGGCGGCGACCGGCGAGTGGGACGGCTTCGCCGACCGGTACCGCGCCGAGCTCGACGACAACCCGGCCGTCGACCATCTCCTCGCACTCGGCCGCGACCACGAGCGCGTCACTCTGCTGTTCGCCGCTCACGACCCGGAGCGGAACCACGCGGCCGTGCTCCGCGACCATCTCGCGGAGCACGCACGCTGACGATCTGGAGGCTGTGGTCGGCGTCCGCGCGGCGGGGTCATTGGCCGGGAGGGGGAACGCTAGAGACCACCTGCAGGTCGCTCTAGTCACCGCTAGAACGACCCGGAGGTGGTCTCGAGCGTTCGTCGTCGAGGGGGCGGCGTCAGCGTCAGCCGAAGCTCACACCCTGCGCGAGCGGGAGCTCCGTCGAGTAGTTGATCGTGTTCGTGGCGCGGCGCATGTACTGCTTCCACGCGTCGGAGCCGGACTCGCGACCGCCACCGGTGGACTTCTCGCCGCCGAACGCGCCGCCGATCTCCGCGCCCGAGGTGCCGATGTTGACGTTCACGATGCCGCAGTCCGACCCCGCCTCCGACATGAACGTCTCGGCCTCGCGCGCGTCGAGCGTGAAGATCGACGACGACAGGCCCTGCGGCACGTCGTTGTGGAGGGCGACCGCCTCGTCGAGCGACGAGTAGGTCATGACGTAGAGGATCGGCGCGAACGTCTCGCGCCGCACCACGTCCGTCTGCTCGGGCATGCGCACGATCGTCGGCCGCACGTAGGCGGCGTCGTCGGCGCCGGGCACGTCGACCGGGGAGCCGCCCACGAGCACCTCGCCGCCGTCGGCCACGGCCTCCTCGAGCGCGGCGAGCATGCGCTCGCGCGCCCCGCCGTCGACGAGCGGGCCGACGAGGATGCCCTCCGCACGCGGGTCCCCGACCTGCAGGTTGCCGTAGGCACGGACGAGACGCGCCACCAGGTCGTCGACGACCGACTCGTGCACGATCAGGCGGCGCATCGAGGTGCAGCGCTGGCCGGCGGTGCCGGCCGCCGAGAACACGATGCCGCGCGTCGCGAGGTCGAGGTCGGCCGACGGCGCCACGACCGCGGCGTTGTTGCCGCCGAGCTCGAGGAGGAGCCGGCCCATGCGGCCGGCGACCACCGGCGCGACCTGCGCGCCCATACGCTCGGAGCCGGTCGCGGAGACCAGCGCCACCCGCGGGTCGGCGACGAGCGCCTCGCCCGCCTCGCGCTCGCCGAGGACCAGCCGCGCGACGCCGGCGGGGAACCCGGCCTCGGCGAGCGCCCGGTCGAGCAGGGCGGCGGCACCGATCGCCGAGAGCAGCGTCTTCTCCGACGGCTTCCACACGACGGTGTCACCGCAGACCAGCGCGACGGCCGTGTTCCACGACCACACCGCGACGGGGAAGTTGAACGCGCTGATCACGCCGACGACCCCGAGCGGGTGCCAGGTCTCCATGAGGCGGTGGCCGGGCCGCTCCGACGGCATGGTGCGACCGCCGACCTGCCGGGACAGTCCCACGGCGAAGTCGCAGATGTCGATCATCTCCTGGACCTCGCCCAGGGCCTCGCTGCGGATCTTGCCCGCCTCGATCGTGACGAGCTCGGCCAGGTCGGCCTTGTGCTCGGTCAGGAGCTCGCCCAGGCGCTTGATGAGCTGCCCGCGCACGGGCGCGGGCACGGAGCGCCACGTCCGGAACGCCTCGGCGGCCTGCCCGACGGCGGAGCTCACCTCGGGTGCGCCGTCTCGCCGCAGCGTCAGCAGGCTGCGGCCGGACAGCGGCGAGACGACAGGCAGGCCCTCCTCGCCGTCGGCGGCGACCGGGACCGTCGCGCCGAGGCGCTCCAGGGCCGCGAGCGCCGTGGCGCGCAGGTCTGCGGTGAGGTCGGTGGACTGGGTGGTGGCGGTCATGCCGGTGCTCCTGGGGTGGTGGATGCGGACAGGGTGGCGGGGTCGACGCCGAGGGTCGTGGCGGCGACCTGCAGGGACTGCTCGACCTGCCGGGCGTAGAGCTCGAACGGGTCGTTCAGCTCACGGCCGAGCGCGCCCGACATCCAGTCGGCGTCACGCTCGGTCGCCTCCTGCGAGGAGTCCTTCGACCCCTCGTCGGTGAGGTTGGACTGGAAGATGCCGGCGGCGGAGCGGGGCAGGAAGTCCTCGTAGACGACGGGCTCGCGGTGCACGGCGCCGCCGGTCACCTCATAGGTGAAGTATCCCAGGTCCTGGTCGGCGAGCGCGGACTCCGTGGTGGGGAACGTCTTGGCCCAGACCTCGCGGGCGACCTCCTGCCGCTCCGCCTCGGCGAGCCCGGCCGAGCGCTCGTCGACCTCGATCACGGCCGCGTCGTAGGCGGCCCGGCCCGCGCGGGTCAGCGCGATGCCGCGCGCCTCGACCTCGCCGAAGCGGACGCGCAGGGAGTCCTGGACGATCTCGCCGTCGGGCGTGCGGAACGTCCGTGGCTCGGCGAGTGCGCGGAACGACGTCTGCCGCAGCAGCACGTCCGGCCCTTCCCAGCGCGGCGGGCCCTGGATCGCGTCGATCATCGTGATGCCGCGCGCCTCCATGCGGGAGTACAGGTCGTCGATGTCGAGGACGCGGGGCGTCAGGTGGTTGATGTGGGTGCTCGCGACGCCGCCGATGTCCGCGGCGACGGCGGACACCGCCTCCAGCTCGCGGTACCAGGCCTGGTCCACGGGTTCGGTGGACAGCTCGAACGCCTCGGTGGCGAGCCGCAGGAACTCCGCGGCGGCGTCATCGGGCAGACCGCCCTCCGCCTCGGCGCGGTCGGCGAACGCCAGCAGCTCCGGCCCGAAGAGCGTGCGCTTGGCGAGGAAAGCATCGAGGCGGTGCTCGAGGTCCTCGGTGAAGAAGCGCCGGTCGCCCGTGACCAGCATGGACGTGAAGACGCGGAACGGGTTGCGCGCGAGCTCGTCGCGGTCCACCGGGCGGAACGCCGTCGAGATGACCGGGACCGAGCTGGCGGAGGCGTCGCGCAGGTCGTAGAAGCCGACGGGGTGCATGCCCATCGCGCCGAAGATGCGGGCGACCTGCGCGATCTCGGCGGGCGTGCCGACGCGGATCGCGCCGTGCCGCTCGGCGGTGACGCGGTCGATGGAGCCGAGCCGCTCGGCGTCGGCCCCGTGCGCCGCGACGAAGTCGGCGTTGACCTCGTGCGACACCTCCAGCAGCGTCGTGTAGGCGGGCACCTCGGTGCCGTACATGTCGGACAGGCTGCGGGCGAACGCCGCGCGCAGCTGCCACGGCTCGTGAAACGTCATCTCTCTGCCTTCCTCGGTCTTCCTCGCGAGTGCCGGTCGTCGGTGACCGGCACTCAGACGATGTAGGTCTCGTGGTTCCCGGGCGCAGACGACCCGCTGGCGAAGCGGTCGGCGCTGAAGCCCGACACGTCGATCGCGGGCTCCCGCCCGGTGTACAGGTCGCGCACGACCTCGCCGACGGCGGGCGCCTGCAGGAAGCCGTGCCCCGAGAAGCCGGCGGCGTACAGCACCCTGCTGAGCCCGGCGGCTTCGCCGATCAGCGCGTTGCGGTCGGGCGTCATCTCGTAGAGGCCGGCCCAGCCGTGCGCGATCGCCGCGTCGCCGAGGGCGGGCGCGCACGCCCACGCGGCGCGCTGCAGCAGCGGCAGCCAGCCCGGGTCGTACTCCGTGTCGAACGCGATCGGTGTGTCGGGGTCGGCGATGCCGAGCAGGAGGCCGTCCGGTTCCGCGTTGTGGAAGTAGAACGTGCTGCCGTAGTCGATGGTGAACGGGATACGCGGCGGGGCCGGGTCCAGCGGCGGCGTGAAGCCGATCTGGCGGCGGTACGGGTCGACGGGCAGGTCCAGGCCGGCGAGCTCGCCCGCCCGGCGGGTCCAGGCCCCGGTGCACAGCACGACGGCGCTCGTGCGCACCCGCCCCTGCTCCGTCCAGACGGCGACGACGTCCTCGCCGCGCACCTCGATGTCGGTCACGGCGCAGTGCGTGCGGATCGTCGCCCCGTGGCGCTCGGCCCCCTCGGCGTAGCCGTGGACGACGGCGTGCGGGCGGGCGAACCCGTCGCGGGCGGCGTAGGCCGCACCGGCGAACCGCGACGGGTCGATGTACGGGTTGAGCCGCCAGGCCTCGTCGACCGTGAGCATGCGGCTCGCGACACCGCGCGCGTTCTGCATCGCGACCGACTCCGTGAACACGGCGACGTCCTCGTCCGCCGGGAGGAGGAACAGGTAGCCGGGCTGCTGGAGCCCGATGTCCGCGCCCGGCCGGTTCGCGAAGTCCTCGTACAGCGCCAGGCTGCGGTTCCCGAGGTCGATGTTCGCAGGGTCGGAGAACTGGGCCCGCACCCCGCCGATCGGCTTGCCGGAGCTGCCCGACGCGAGCTCGAACGCCTCCACGAGGAGCACGTCGGCGCCGGCCTCGGCGAGGTGGAACGCGACGGACGTTCCCATCGCTCCCCCGCCGACGACGACCACCTCTGCCTGCCGTGGGAGCGGACCCTCTCGACGGGTGCTCGGGTCGGTCGATCCGGTCATGGCTGCATCCTGCCACGCGCTGTCGCGGCGCGTCGGCCTGCCGCCGGACCGCACGACAGCGGAATTCCGCGAGGCCGACCACGGGGCGCCGGGTAGGCTGTTCGCCATCCGATTCACGGCTCCCGCGTGCGCATGCCGGCGTCATGCGTGAGCCCGTACCCGACCTGGAGTGAACCCGTGGCCAGTGTGCCGTCTGCGACCGCCAAGCTCGACGCCGTCGTCTCTCTCGCCAAGCGGCGAGGTTTCGTCTTCCCCTCGGGCGAGATCTACGGCGGAACGCGCTCGGCCTGGGACTACGGGCCCCTCGGCGTCGAGCTCAAGGAGAACATCAAGCGCCAGTGGTGGCGTGCGATGGTCACGAGCCGCGACGACATCGTCGGCCTCGACTCGTCCGTGATCCTGCCGCGCGAGGTGTGGGTCGCCTCCGGCCACGTCGGCGTGTTCACCGACCCGCTCACCGAGTGCCTCTCCTGTCACAAGCGCTTCCGCGAGGACCACCTCCTCGAGGAGTTCGAGGAGAAGAAGGGCCGCGTCCCCGAGACCGGTCTCGCCGAGATCGCGTGCCCCAGCTGCGGCACGCGCGGTCGGTGGACCGAGCCCCGCGACTTCAACATGATGCTCAAGACGTATCTCGGCCCCGTCGAGGACGAGTCCGGCCTGCACTACCTGCGGCCCGAGACCGCGCAGGGCATCTTCGTCAACTTCGCGAACGTCGCCGGGACCGCGCGCAAGAAGCCGCCGTTCGGCATCGGCCAGATCGGCAAGTCGTTCCGCAACGAGATCACCCCCGGCAACTTCATCTTCCGCACGCGCGAGTTCGAGCAGATGGAGATGGAGTTCTTCGTCGAGCCCGGCACGGACGAGACCTGGCACCAGTACTGGATCGACCTGCGGACCGACTGGTACGTGGACCTCGGCATCACCCGTGACAACCTGCGCCACTACGAGCACCCGAAGGACAAGCTCTCCCACTACTCGACCCGCACCGTGGACATCGAGTACCGCTTCGGTTTCCAGGGCAGCGAGTGGGGCGAGCTCGAGGGCATCGCGAACCGCACGGACTTCGACCTGCGGACGCACTCGGACCACTCCGGCAAGGACCTCATGTACCGCGACCCGGTGTCGAACGAGAAGTACTACCCGTACGTCATCGAGCCGGCTGCGGGCCTGACCCGGTCCCTCATGGCGTTCCTCGTCGAGGCGTACGCCGAGGACGAGGCGCCCAACACCAAGGGCGGGGTCGACAAGCGCACGGTCCTGCGTCTCGACCCGCGACTCGCGCCGGTCAAGGTCGCGGTGCTGCCGCTCTCGCGCAACGAGGCGCTCTCGCCCAAGGCCAAGGACCTCGCGGCCGAGCTGCGCAAGAACTGGAACGTCGACTTCGACGACGCCGGGGCCATCGGCCGCCGCTACCGGCGTCAGGACGAGATCGGCACGCCGTTCTGCGTGACGGTCGACTTCGACACGCTCGAGGACCACGCCGTGACGATCCGCCACCGCGACTCCATGGCGCAGGAGCGCGTGTCGCTCGACAAGGTCGTGGGCTACCTGGCGGGTCACCTGGTCGGCGCCTGACGCCTTGCCTGCAACGAGGCCCGTCCCGGTCCGCCGGGACGGGCCTCAGCGCTCCGCGAGGTCCCGGCGGGCGACGCGGAGCAGCCGGTCAGGAGTTGCATCCCCGAGCAGTCAATTTGACAATCATTCTCATCGCGGCTGAGAATCGTTCTCATGCTGACGCGCCCCCCTGCCCGAAAGTCCCTCGCCCTCGCCCTCTCCGGCACTCTTGCCGCGGCGGCGGGCCTCACTGCCTGCGCCGCTCCGGCCGACGGTGACAGCGCAGCCGCAGCAGGCGGGGATGACGGCATCACCGTGCTCGCGTCGTTCTACCCGCTCCAGTTCGTCGCCCAGCAGGTCGGCGGCGACCTCGTGACAGTCGAGAACCTCACGCCCCCCGCCGCCGAGCCGCACGACCTCGAGCTCTCCCCCACCCAGGTCCGCGCCATCGGCGAGGCCGACGTCGTGGTCTACCTGTCCGGCTTCCAGGCGGCCGTCGACGAGGGCGTCGAGGCACGGCAGCCCGCGCACGTCGTGGACGCGGCCGGCGTCGTCGAGCTCGAGGAGCACCCGGGCACGGTCGAGGACCACGCGCAGGAAGAGCAGCACGAGGGCGAGGAGGCGGAAGAGGGCCACGACGACCACGGCGGTCTCGACCCGCACTTCTGGCTCGACCCGAGCCGGCTCTCCGTCGTCGGGCAGGCCGTGGCCGACGCCCTCACCGAGGCCGACCCCGAGCACGCGGACGAGTACGCGGCCGGTGCCGCGAGCCTCGGCCAGAAGCTCGAGGCGCTCGACCAGGAGTTCGCGGACGGCCTCGCCGCGTGCGAGGGTGCCACCCTGGTGACGAGCCACACGGCATTCGGCTACCTTGCCGAGCGTTACTCCCTCCAGCAGGTCGGCATCAGCGAGCTCGACCCCGAGGCCGAGCCCTCCCCCGCCCGCCTCCGCGAGATCGGCGATGTCGTGCGCGAGCACGGAGTCACTACCCTGTACTCCGAGACCCTGGTCAGCCCCAAGGTCACCGAGACCCTCGCCGGAGACCTCGGCGTCCGCACCGCTACCCTCGACCCGCTCGAGGGCATCGACACGGAGGCCGCGGCGGCCGGTGAGGACTACGTCAGCGTCATGCAGGGCAACCTCGCGGCGCTCGAGGAAGGACTCGTCTGCTCATGAAGCCGACCGCCGGAGCCGGCAGCGCCGACGCACCTGACGGCACCCCCGTCGTGCAGGTCTCCCGGCTGCACGTGCGCGCCGGCGCGAGCCACATCCTGCGGGGCATCGACCTGACGGTCCGCCGCGGCGAGGTGGTCGCGCTGCTGGGCGCGAACGGTTCCGGCAAGTCGACGCTCGTGAAGTCGGTCGTCGGCGTGACGCCTCCGTCCGAGGGGACGGTGCAGGTGCTCGGCTCCACCCTGTGGGCGGACCGCGTGCCCTGGGAGCGCGTCGGCTACGTCCCGCAGCGGGTCGGCGCCGGGTCGGGCGTCCCGTCCACGGCCCAGGAGGTCGTGGCCTCGGGCCTGCTGCACGGCCGCCGCCTCTGGCTGCCGCGCGGCTGGCGCGACCAGGTCCACGACGCGCTCGCGCAGGTGGACCTCGCCGACCGGGCGCACGACCCCTGCCACGTGCTCTCCGGCGGGCAGCAGCAGCGCGTCCTGATCGCCCGCGCCCTCGTCCGCCGCCCGGACCTGCTGATCCTCGACGAGCCGGTCGCCGGCGTCGACCGGCCGAGCCAGGAGGCGTTCGCCGAGACGATGCGCCACCTCGTCACCGACGGCCTCACGGTCCTCGTCGTGCTGCACGAGCTGGGCGAGCTCGCACCCCTCGTCACACGGGCGGTCGTGCTGCGCCACGGGAAGGTGGTGCACGACGGGGCGCCGCCGACCGCCCGTGGCGACCACGACGGCGTCGGGCACCAGCACGTGCACCCGCACGCGGCCGAGCCGCGGCCCGCCCTGCCGGAGCCGGGCCTGACCGAACCGGTGGTGGGACGATGAACGAGCTGACCCTCATGCTGAGCGACCCGTTCATGCAGCGCGCCCTGGTGGCGGCGCTGCTCGTCGGCCTCAGCGCGCCCGTCGTGGGCACCTACCTCGTCCAGCGGAAGCTGTCGCTGCTCGGCGACGGCATCGGCCACGTGGCCCTGACGGGCGTGGCGCTCGGCTGGCTCGTCGGCTCGGCGCTCGGCCTGGCGTCCGACGACGTCCTGGCGATCCCGGGCGCGATCGTCGCCGCGGTCGTGGGCTCGCTGCTCATCGAGGTCGTGCGCCGCCGTGGCCGCACCTCCGGCGACCTGGCGCTCGCCATCATGTTCTACGGCGGGATCGCCGGCGGCGTGCTGCTCATCGGCATCGCGGGCGGGTCGTCCGGCAACCTGATGCAGTACCTGTTCGGCTCGATCTCGACGGTGTCCGAGACGGACCTCGTGCTGACCGTCGTGCTGTCGGCGGTGGTGCTCGGCGTCGGCCTCGGCCTGCGGGCCGCCCTGTTCGCCGTGAGCCACGACGAGGAGTTCGCGACGGCGTCCGGGCTGCCCGTCTGGGTGCTCAACGCGGCGGTCGCCGTCGTCGCCGCGCTCACCGTCACGGTCGCGATGCGCGTGGTGGGCCTGCTCCTCGTGAGCGCGCTGATGATCGTGCCGGTCGCGGTGGCGCAGCAGGTCACGCACGCGTTCGGCCGCACGATGCTCACCGCGAGCGCCGTGGGCGTCGTCGTGTGCGTGACCGGCCTGTCGATCACGTACTGGAACAACGTCTCCCCGGGCGCCATGATCGTCGTCCTCGCGATCGCGGTCTACGTCGTCGTGTCGGTGGCGCGGCCGCTCCTGACCCGCCGCCCGGCGACGGGCGACCCGCACCCCGACATCCCGGACGACGTCGAGATCGGGCCGGGCGCCACCAAGGAGGCCTGCTCGTGAACGCCGCCCCGCCGCTCCCCGTCCCCGCCCAGCCGGCGCCGCGGATGACCCGCCAGCGAGCGGCCGTCGTGGAGGCCCTCGACGGGCTCGACGACTTCCGCTCCGCCCAGCAGCTCCACGAAGAGCTGCGCACCCGCGGCGACTCGGTCGGCCTGGCCACGGTGTACCGCACGCTGCAGGCGCTGGCCGAGGCCCGCGAGGTCGACGTGCTCCGCAACGACGAGGGCGAGAGCCTGTACCGCCGCTGCACGCGCCGCGAGCACCACCACCACCTGGTGTGCCGGGTGTGCGGCCGCACGGTCGAGATCGACGGTCCCACCGTCGAGGCGTGGGCCGCGAAGGTGGGTGCCGCGCAGGGCTTCTCCGACATCGACCACACGGTCGAGCTGTGGGGCACCTGCGCCGACTGCCGTGCCTAGCACTCGCAGCATTGTGTGAGAATTAGGCAATGCTTACCTCACCTCGCGAGACCTCCGGTGAGGTGACCCGTCCCCGCCCCGACCTGGTGCGTCAGCGCGCCCGGCGCCGGACGCTCGCACTGCTCACGGCGTTGGCCTGCCTGCTGGTGATCATCCTGGCGAGCCTCGCGCTCGGGGTGCGCGACATCCTGCCGACCGAGGTGTGGAACGCGCTCACGGCTCCGGTCACCGGGAACCAGGACCACCGCGTGGTGCTCGAGCAGCGCCTGCCGCGCACGGGCGTAGGCCTCGCGGCCGGGGCCGCCCTCGGGCTGGCGGGCACCCTCGTCCAGGGCGTGACACGCAACCCGATCGCGGACCCGGGCCTCCTCGGCCTCAACGCGGGCGCCTCGCTGGCGGTCGTGTGCGCGTTCTGGCTGCTCGGCATCACCGCTCCCGCCGGCTACGTGTGGTTCGCGTTCCTCGGCGCCGCCGCGGCCGCGGCCCTCGTCTTCTCGATCGGCGCGGGACAGCCCGTCCGGCTGGCACTCGTGGGCGCCACGGTCACGGCGCTCATCACACCCCTCATCACGCTCGTCCTGCTGCGGGACCCCACCGCGTTCAACCTGTACCGGTTCTGGGCCGTCGGGTCGCTGACCGGCCGTGGGCTGGACACGATCGCCGCCCTGTGGCCGTTCGTCGCGGTCGGCGCGGTCCTGGCGGGTGCGCTGGCGCACCGCCTCAACATGCTCGCGCTCGGCGACGACGTCGCCCGTGCCCTCGGCCAGCGCGTCGGCACCACCCGCACCCTCGCCGGTGTGGCGGTCGTGCTGCTCGCGGGCACAGCGACCGCGCTGGCCGGCCCGATCGCGCTCGTCGGGCTGGCGGTGCCGCACGCGGCCCGCCGCCTGGTCGGCACGGACTACCGCTGGATCACGGCGCTCGCCGCCATGCTCGGCCCCGTGATGCTCCTCGGGGCGGACGTGATCGGCCGGCTGGTCCTGCCGCACACCGAGCTCGAGGCCGGCGTGGTCGCCGCCCTCATCGGCGCCCCCGTCCTCGTCGCCGTCGCGCGCGGCCGCACCGTGGCGGGGGTGTGAGCATGACCTCCACGGTTGACGCGCCGACCGCCGTCGGGCGCCTCCGCGTCGCCCGGCGCCGCAGGCTCGTTCTGGTCCTGGCGACCTTCCTCGTGCTCGGGGTCGCCCTGGCGACCCTCGCGCTCACCCTCGGGGCGGCGTCCCTGCCGCCGGGGCGCGCCCTGCTCGCGCTGCTCGGAGCGGGCGACGCGAAGGACGTGTTCATCGTGCACCGGCTCCGGCTGCCGCGGGTGGAGGCGGCGCTGCTGGTCGGCGCCGCGTTCGGCCTGGCGGGCGCGCTGTTCCAGTCGACGCTGCGCAACCCCCTTGCGTCCCCCGACATCCTCGGCATCGCCTCGGGCGCGAGCCTGGGCGCCGTCTGGGCGCTCCTCGGGCTGGGCCTGACGGGGCTCACGGTGTCCGGCTTCGCGTTCCTCGGCGCGAGCGCCGTCGCGGTCGCCATCTGGTTCCTCGCCTGGCGGCGGGGCCTGCACTCGGTGCGGTTCGTCCTGGTCGGCGTGGGCCTCGCCTACCTGTGCTCGTCGGTCCTGGCCTGGCTCCTCGCGCGCGCCGACGTGCGCGAGGCGCAGTCGGCGCTGCTGTGGACCGTAGGCAGCGTGTCGGACGTCCGCGGCGAGGAGCTCGGCCTGCTCGCCGGCGGGGTCGCGATCCTGGCCCTCGGCGTCGCGCTGGTCTCCCGCACCCAGGGCCCGCTCGCGCTCGGCGACGACAACGCCCGCGCGCTCGGCGTGCACGTCGACGCGGCGCGCGTCGGCTCGTTGCTGCTCGCCGTCGCCCTGGTCGCCCTGGCCACGTCGTTCGCCGGGCCCATCGCGTTCGTCGCGCTCGTCGCGCCCGCGATCGCGCGCCGCCTCGTGGACGACGGCGGGGCCGCCCTGCTCCCGTCGGCCGCGACCGGCGCCGTCCTCGTCCTGGTCTCCGACCTCGCCGGCCAGCACGCCCTGTTCGGCGTCGGCGCACCCGTCGGCATCGTGACCGGCCTGGTCGGCGCCCCCTACCTGCTGTGGCTGCTCGCCACGAACGACAAGAGGAGCGCCGCATGAGCGACCTCGCGCTGCGGGCCGAAGGCGTCAGCCTCGGCTACGACGGGCGCCGCGTGATCGACGGCCTCGACCTGGTGATCCCGCCGGGGCGCATCACGGCGATCGTCGGGCCGAACGCGTGCGGCAAGTCGACGCTGCTGCGCGGCCTGGCGCGCCTGCACCCCCTGGAGGCCGGCCGGGTCACGCTCGGCGAGGACGATGTCTCGCGGATGCCGCGGCGCGAGCTCGCGCGCCGCGTCGGCATGCTCCCGCAGTCCTCCATCGCGCCCGACGGCGTCCGCGTCGCCGAGCTCGTGGGCCGCGGGCGGTACCCGCACCAGGGCTGGTTCGGGCGGCACTCGTCCGACGACGACGCGGTGGTGCTCGCCGCGCTCGAGTCGACCGGCACGGCAGACCTCGCCGACCGGCAGGTCCAGGAGCTCTCCGGCGGCCAGCGGCAGCGCGTCTGGATCGCGATGGTGCTCGCGCAGCAGACCGACATCGTCCTGCTGGACGAGCCCACGACCTTCCTCGACGTGCGCCACCAGCTCGACCTGCTCGACCTGCTCACCGAGCTCAACCGGACGCGGGGCACCACCGTCGCGATGGTCCTGCACGAGCTCAACCTCGCCTCCCGGTACGCCGACAACCTCGTGGTGATGTCGGCCGGGCAGATCGTCGCCGAGGGGGCGCCCGACGTGGTCCTCACGCAGGACGTCGTGCTGCGCGCCTTCGGGCTGGAGGCGCAGGTCGTACGCGACCCGGTGTCCGGGTCGCCGCTCGTGGTGCCGGTGGGGCGGTTCCACGGCGCGTGATGTGCGGCACATCGGCATTTCGTCACGATCTCGTGACCTAATTGCCCGGTGGTGAGGTTAGGCTTGCCTCACCCTGACCACCCCTGAACCTGGAGAACCCGTGCGTCCTCGCCGTTCCCTCACCGCGATCGCGGGCCTCGTGGCCGCGACCGCCCTCGCCCTCGCAGGCTGCTCGTCGACCGACGGTGGCGGCGAGGCCACCCCGTCCGCCGACGCGTCCGGCGCCACCGACGAGTTCCCGATCACGATCGAGCACGCCTTCGGCGAGACCACCCTCGAGGCCGCGCCCGAGCGCGTCGCCACCTGGGGCTGGGGCTCCACCGAGGCCGCGCTCGCCGTCGGCGTCTACCCCGTGGCCGTCGCCGAGCAGGTCTGGACCGTCGGCGAGGGCAACCTCCTGCCCTGGGTGGAGGCCGCCTACACGGAGGCCGACGCCGAGCTTCCCGTCGTCCTGAGCGACCCCGAGGCGGGCGCGTCCGTGCCCTACGAGGAGTTCGTCGAGGTCGCCCCGGACGTGATCATCGCGCCGTACTCGGGCCTCACGCAGGAGCAGTACGACCTGCTCTCGGAGATCGCGCCCGTCGTCGCGTACCCGGAGGCCGCCTGGACGACGCCGTGGGACGAGACCATCTCGATCACCGCGCAGGCCCTGGGCCGCAGCGCCGCGGGCGAGGACGTCCTCGCGGGCGTCGACGAGTTCACCGGCGGGATCGCCGCCGAGCACCCCGAGTTCGAGGGCAAGACGGTCGCCGCGATCGTCGACAGCCCGTCCGAGGGCCTGATCTACGTCTACACGTCGCTCGACCCCCGCGCGGCGTTCCTCGAGGCCCTCGGCTTCGAGACCGCCCCGGCCGTCGACGAGCTCGACACCTCCGACGGCGGCTTCTTCTACACGCTGTCCTACGAGGAGCTCGACAAGCTCCAGTCCGACGTGATCGTCGCCTACACCTACACCGAGGAGGAGGCGGCGGCACTGCCGACGCGTGCTGAGCTGCAGGCCATCCCGGCCTTCGCCGCAGGCAAGGTCGCGCAGGTCGTCGGCACGGTGAACGTGTCGTCCGTCTCGCCGCCCACCGCCCTGTCGTACAGCTGGCCCGACGGTGTGGCCAAGCTGGCCGAGGACCTCGCGCCGATCGTCGCGGAGTGATCTGAGGCAGACGCCGAAGTAGTCAGCCCGTCCTCGTCCTGCATGAGGCTTGCCTTGTGCGGACCAGGACGGGCTGACTACTTCGGCGTCACTGCGACTACTTCGCCTTCGCCATCGCGTCGATCGCCGCGCCGTAGCGGCGGTCGCGCTTCGCGAACTCCTCGACCGCCCGCCACAGGTGCGTGCGGTCCACCTCCGGCCACGGCTCCGCCAGGAACACCAGCTCGGCGTACGCGGCCTCCCACATCTGGAAGTTGGACGTGCGCTGCTCGCCGCCCGTGCGGATCAGCAGGTCCACGTCCGGCATGTCCGGCAGGTACAGGTGCTGCTGGATGGTCTTCTCGGTGATCCTGCGCGGGTCGAGCCGGCCCGCCGCGACCTCGCGGGCGATCGCGGCCGTCGCGTCAGCGATCTCCGCCCGCCCGCCGTAGTTCACACACATGGTGAGCGTGCACACGTCGTTGTCGCGGGTGGTGACCTCGCACTCCTCCAGGACCCGGATCACCGACGCCCACAGCTTCGGGCGGCGCCCCGACCAGCGGATCCGCACGCCCCAGGACGCCATGGTCTCGAGCTGCCGCCGCATGACGTCCTGCGTGAAGCCCATGAGGAAGCGCACCTCGTCGGGCGAACGCTTCCAGTTCTCCGTGGAGAACGCATAGGCGGAGATGTGCTTCACGCCGATCTCGACGCAGCCGGCGACGACGTCCAGGAGCGCGGCCTCGCCGGCCTTGTGCCCCTCGGTGCGCGGCAGGCCCCGCGCGTTGGCCCACCGGCCGTTGCCGTCCATGACGACCGCGACGTGCTGCGGAACCAGCTCCGGCGGGACCGCGGGCGGCGTGGCACCGCCGGCGTGCGGGTAGGGCTTGGCGTGGGTCGTCACCGCTCCACCATTCTCAGGGATCGCAACGTTCTCTCCAGGTAGTACTGGCTGTAGGCGGCGACGAGGCCGCTCGCCTCCTTGCGGTGCCGGGCGACGGACGCGTCGGCGACGTCCCACTCGCCCGCGAGCAGCGCGGCGAGCAGGGCGAAGGTCTCGGGAGCCGGTGCCGGGGAGCCCGGCGGCCGGCAGCGGCTGCAGACCGCGCCGCCCTGCGACACGTTGAAGGCGTGGTGCGGGCCGGGCTCGCCGCAGCGGGCGCAGTCCGTGAAGCTCGGCGCCCAGCCGGCGACGGCGAGCGCGCGCAGGAGGTACGAGTCGAGGACCAGGCCGGAGTCGTGGTGCCGCTCCGCGAGCGCCCGCAGCCCGCCGGCCAGGAGCCAGTACTGCTGCACCGACGGCTCGTGCTCGGCGTCGACGAGCCTGTCCGCGGCCTCGAGCATCGCCGTGCCCGCCGTGTACAGGGCGTAGTCCTCGCAGATCGCGCGCGCGTACGGACCGATGGTCTCCGCCTGCGTCACCGTGTCGAGGTTGCGGCCCGTGTGCAGCTGGAGGTCCACGACCATGAACGGCTCCAGGCGGGCGCCGAACCGCGACGACGTGCGCCGCACGCCCTTCCCGACGGCCCGGACCTTGCCGTGCTCGCGCGTCAGGAGCGTGACGATGCGGTCCGCCTCGCCCAGCTTCTGGGCTCGGAGAACGATCGCGTCGTCTCGGTACAGGGGCACGGGACCATTCTCCCAGGCCTCACTGACATCCCGGTCCGCCGTGCCGAAGAGAGCTGCCGTCAGCGCTCGACGAACGTGCCCTTCGACGTCAGCTCCGGCTCCCACACCGCACGGTGGATCACGTACCGCTCCAGGACCGCGCGGGTCGCCAGCGCGACCGCCGCCCACACCGCGAACAACAGCAACGCCTGCAGGAAGTTCGAGCCGATCTCGCCGAACCGCACGAGGGCGAGGAGCGGCACGAGCAGCATCAGGCCCACGAACGCGGGCAGGATGTTCACGCCGACCCACTGCAGCACGGAGAGGGCGTCGCGCTCGCGGACCGACTCGACACCCTGCTGCTCGAGGACGTCGACGACGCGGTCGGCCCGCCACTTCGCGACGTGCCGCGCGACGGTCCACTGGGCGCCGCGCGCCTCGAGCATCCCGATGCCCGAAGGCGGCAGGATCCCGAGGATCGCGTGCACCTCGGCGGGCGTGAGGTACCCCTTGTCGATGATCGTCAGGCTGTGCACCGGCGGGTGCTTCGTGTCGGTCGGCAGCACGAGCGCGCTCAGGAACGTCGCGGCGCCGCCGGTGCCGAGGAGCCACACGAGGAACTCGGGCAGCGGGCCCGCGAACTGCGTGGTGAGAGCCGTGGCGAGCGCGCCGAGCGACGCGAGCAGGATGCGGTTCTTCAGCGTCATGGTGTCTGAATATTACCGGTATCCACCGACACTCAGGCGGACCTGATCAGAAGAACACGACGTCCTTCGGACCCAGGCGGCGCGCCACCATCCACCACGCCGCCCCCTGCGCGAGCAGCAGGGCCGGCAGCGCGGCGAGGATCATGATCCCCAGCCCGCGCAGCGCCTCCTGCGACACCGCGCCGTCCATCAGGTGCGGCCACGCGACCGCCATCGTCGCCACCACCGGCGCCGCCACCGCACCCGACGTGAGCCACAGCGGCAGCCGCGCCGTCATGCCGAGGCGGCGCGCCGCCACAGCGCGCCCGTGCACGCCGGCCAGCACGACGGCGACCACCGCCAGCACCACCGCCGCGACGGCGTTGCCCCACGCGACGCCGAGCAGCGCGCCGAAGCTCGCGGAGAGCAGCGTGCTCGAGACGACGATCGCCCGGTCCCACCGACGGCGCCACGCCACGGACGTCCGCCGGCTGCGCAGCCAGAACCCGGCGTCGCGCACCGCCCAGGAGGCGACCAGCGCGACGACGGCCGGGTAACCCGCCGCTGCCAGCTCCGACTCGGCGTGCGGGAACGCGCCGAGCAGCACCCCCGCGGCGGCGATGAGCCACACCTCCCCCGGGAGCAGGAGCGGCCCCACCGCCGCCAGCAGCAGACGGCGCTCCTCCGCGGTGCGGCCGGGCCGCAGCAGGGAGGCACCCACCCCCTGGACCGCCCCGTCGAGCACCACCCAGCCCACGAGCAGCGCCGTGAGCAGCACCCCCCACGCCGGCGCGCTCATCGGGCCACCTCCGGCGCGGCGCCGCTCACACCGGCAGGACCGCCGACGCCGAACCGCAGCAGCACGTCGGCTCCCGCGCCGTCGTCGCGCAGGACCTCCCCCGGTGGCGCGCCGAGCACGAGCCGCTCCGTACCCCTGGCCGCGAGGCGGGTGAGCACCCACCAGTCGAGGACGGCCAGCGTCGCCATGATCCCGACGAGCGCCACGAGAGACACCAGCACCGCGGAGGCGGGCTGGCCGGAGACGACGTCGGACGTGCGCAGCACCCCCGTGACGACCCACGGCTGGCGGCCCAGCTCGCGGGAGAGCCAGCCGAGGATCGCGACCACGAACGGAGCCGGGACCAGCACCGCCATCACCCGGTAGAGCCCGTGGCGCAGTCCGGGCCGGAGGCGGAACAACGCGTTCCGGATCAGCAGCAGCGCGAGCACCCAGCCCGCGAGCGCGGCAAGGTTCGCGAACATCTCCATGATCGCCCAGCCCGAGCCCACCAGGCCGGGGTAGGTGGCCATCGATGCGTCCGTGTCGAGGTACGAGAACTGCGCGTACCCGAAGCCGGTGGCGATCAGCGCGCCGATCAGGCCCGTCCAGATCCCCGCACGCATCGAGCGGCGCCACACGTCCTCGTCGACGTCGGCGGACACCTTGCCCCCCGCGGACGCGTGCCGGCGCAGCCGCGACGCGCTGACCCCCACCAGCACGAACCCGCCCGCGATGAGGCACGCGCCGAGCACGTGGAACGACGAGACGAGGGCGGCCGGGTTGAGGATCAGGGCCGCCGGGTCGGTGATGCGCGCGACTCCGTCGACCAGCTCGAACCCGACGGGGTTGCGCAGGAACCCGTTCGCGACCATCACCGTGAAGGCGGAGGCGTAGCCGGTCAGCACGACGAGCCAGAACAGGGTTGCGTGCAGCCACCGCGGGAACAGGTGCCAGCCGAAGACCCACAGGCCGAGCAACGTCGACTCCAGGAAGAACGCCACCATCGTCTCGACGGCGAGCGGCGCCCCGAACACCTCGCCCGCGACGTCGAGGAGGCCTGGGAAGTGGAGCCCGAACTGGAGCTCCAGGACGATGCCGGCCGCGATGCCGAGCGCGTAGTTCACGAGGTAGATCTGCCCCCAGAACCGCGTCGCGCGCTCGAACACGGCCTTACCCGTGACAGCCCACCGGGTCCCGAGGATGGCGACGACCGGTCCGAGCCCCAGGGTCAGCAGGACGAACAGGAAGTGGATCGCGGCCAGCAACGCGAACTGCAGGCGGGCGAGGTCTTCGGCGGTCACGCTTTCGAGCGTAGGTTCGCAAATCGCCGAAAGCGCGGGCTCGCGGCCCTTTCCAGGGGTGAATCCGGGGCATCCCTGAGCGCAGGAGTAGGGCTGGCCCTACCGCCCCGGCGTCGGGGGCTCGTCGACGTCGTCGCCCCCGCCGAGGTCGGTGCAGTCGACGTCCGCGACGCCGTGCGCCCGTAGGTACGGGCCGGCGCCCGTGTCGCCGGTCACCGAGGCCGAGACGCCGGTCCAGTGGTCCCGGCCCAGCAGCACCGGGTGCCCGGGACGGCCGGCGTAGACGGCGCGCCGCAGGGCAGGGCGCCCCGCGTCGTGAAGCACGCGTGAGACCGCCTCCGGCCGCAGGCCGGGCAGGTCGACGAGGGTGACGACGGCGACGTCGGCCGACGTCGCCGTGGCCGCCGCGAGGCCGGCCCGCAGCGACGCCGAGACGCCCCGGGACCAGCCGGAGGCGACCACCGGCACCGCCCAGGACGGGACGAGCGGCACAATCTCGGCCGCACGGGCGCCGAGCACGACGATCACGTCGGAGCAGCCCCCCGCCCGCAGCGCGGAGCACGCGAGCTGCACCCACGGCTCCCCGGAAGCCGTCCGGGCCAGCGCCTTCGGCCCGCCGTACCGGGTCCCGGCACCGGCGGCCAGCACGACGCCGACGGCGGTCATCCGCTCAGCGCTGCCCGTACCGGGCGAGCACGAGCGACTCGATCACCTGCGCCACCGTGTAGAGCGCGAGCGACACGACGGTCACGACGATCACGCACGCCCACACGAGGTTGTTCTGCGACTGCCCGGCGGCGTTGACCACCAAGGATCCGATCCCCTCGCCGGTGACGAGCCACTCCGCGAGCAGCGCCCCCGTGATCGCGCCCGGCACGGAGATCCTGACGGACGCGAACAGCGCGGGGAGCGCCGAGGGGAAGGCCACGCGCAGCAGCACGGACCAGGCGCCGCCGCCGTACACGTGCACCACGTCCCGCATCTGCGGCGTCACGGACCGCAGCCCCTGCACGATGTTCACGAGCGCGGGGAACAGCACGACGATCCCGCTGATCACCGCCAGGCGCGTGAAGGTGTCCGTGAACAGCAGGCGGATCACGGGCGTCAGGGCGATGAGCGGCACGGCGCGCAGGATGAGCGCGACCGGCATCACCGTCGCCTCGACGGGCTTCGACAGCACGATCAGCGCCGCCGCGAGCGTCGCGACGAGCATGCCGGCCACGAACCCGATCGCGGCGTCGCCGAGGGTGACGCCGAGGGCGTCGAGGATCGTGGCCCGGGTCTGCGCGGAATCGTCCTTGTCGAAGAGATACTCGGCCACGTCGAGCGGCCCCTTGGCCACGAACGCGTTGTCCACGACCAGCACCGAGACGACCCACACGACCGCGACGATCGCCAGCATCAGCAGCCCGGTCCCGAGGGCCCGGCTGACGCCGCTCAGGACGGCGCGCCCGGTCCCGGGTCGCACACGCTGCCCGACGGCGGTGCTCACCGAGGTGGTCACCCCGATCATGCCCGTCCCCTTCCGCTCGCCCAGGGTGCGACGAGGCGGCCGAGCAGGCCGAACACGCCGTAGCCCAGGCCTGCCACGAGCGCGCAGGCGAACATGATCCCCCACGCGCGCTCGACCTGAAGTCCCTGTCCCGCGGCGAGGAGCGCGGGCCCGACGCCCCGGTCGACGCCGCCGATGTACTCACCCAGGATCGCGCCGAGGAACGCCGCGGGCGCCGCGATCTGCAGCGCGGCGACGATCGCGGGCAGCGCGGCGACGAGCTGCACCGTGAGGAGCTGGCGCAACCGGCCTCCGCCGTACACGCTGACCACGTCGAGAGCGGCCTGGTCGGCGGAGCGGAAGCCCAGCACGGCACCCACGACGGTGGTGAAGAACACCGACAGGGCCGCGAGCACCACGGCGGTCCCGGACGGGTCACCCGACTCGGGCGGGCCGATCACGATGTAGAGGATCGGCACGATCGCCACGGTGGGCACGCAGTAGCTGATGACCGCGACCTGCGTGATCACGGTCTCGAACCGCGGCACGAGAAGCACGAGCGACGCGAGGCCGAGCGCGAGCCCGTTGCCCCAGAGGAAGCCGAGGACGGCCTCCTCGACGGTGCCCGAGAAGTTGTTCACGTAGAACCGCAGGCCGTCCACGCCGTACTGGCGCACCACGCCGAGCGGGGTCGGCATGGCCTTGTCGCCGAACACGGTGACGGCCAGCACCCACCAGACGCCGACGACGGCGGCCAGGCCTGCGCCGCCGTACGCCCAGTGCCGGAGCCGGTCAGACATCGGCCCCGCCCTCGGCGTCGGGCACCGGCTCGTCCTGGGCCGCCGGACCGCCGCCCCCGAAGAGGAGCTCGGAGGCGTGGTCGTGCAGGGCGTGGAACTCCGGCGTGCGCATCATCTCGGGCGTGCGCGGGCGCGGCAGGTCGACGTCGATGACCTCCTGGATGCGACCGGGGCGCGGGCTCATGACCGCGACCTGGTCGGACAGGAAGATCGCCTCGGAGATGCCGTGCGTGACCATGAGGGTGGTCGCGGGCTTCTCGGTCCAGATGCGCAGCAGCTCGAGGTTGAGGCGCTGCCGCGTCATGTCGTCGAGCGCGCCGAACGGCTCGTCGAGGAGCAGGACGGAGGGCTTGACGACGAGGGCGCGCGCGATCGACGCGCGCTGGCGCATGCCGCCCGACAGCTGGCCGGGGCGGGCCTTCTCGAAGCCCTCGAGGCCGACGAGGCGGATCAGCTCGGAGACGAGCTCGTGGTCCACGGGCCGGCCGGACACCTCGAACGGCAGGCGGACGTTCGACAGGACGGAACGCCACGGGAGCAGAGCGGAGTCCTGGAACGCGATGCCGAGCTCGTGGTCGCGGCGCAGCTCGAGCGGGGACTTGCCGTCGACGCGCACGGTGCCCGACGAGGGCTGGTCGAGGCCCGCGAGGATCCGCAGGATGGTCGACTTGCCGCAGCCCGACGGGCCGAGCAGCGACAGGAAGCTGCCCTGCTCGGTGTGCAGGGTGACGTCGTCGAGGGCGTTGACGGTCTTGCGGCCCAGGCCGAACGTCTTGGACAGGTTGGCGATGTGGAGGCCGGTGCCGGCCACGCCCGCAGCAGGGGCGTGGCCGGCACCGGTGGTGACGTCAGCGGTCACGATCAGCCCTTGAGCTCCGGCTTCTCCTCGAGGAGCTCCTCGAGGAGGGACAGGTCGAACACGTCCTCGGCGGCCACGTCGATGCCCGCGGCCTCGAAGGTCGTCAGGTTCTGCTCGAGCAGCGAGTCGCTGATCGTGAACAGCCCGTTCTCGGCCGTCTCGTCGGTGTTGATCAGGGTCTCGCACTGGGTGGAGTTCTGCGCGATCTCCTTGTCGAGCTCGAGGCCGAACTCCTCGCCGTAGGTGTCGACGGCGTACTGCGCGCTGCCCTCGACGTCGGCGCAGGCGTCCTTCCAGCCCTTGATCTCCGCCTCGAGGAACGCCTTGACGACGTCGGGACGCTCGGCGATGGTCTCGTCGGTCGCGATGATCGACTCGGCGACGAACGGCAGGCCGTTCTCGGCGAACAGGAGGTTGGTGACCGCCAGGCCCTGCGACTCGACGATGATCGACTCGTTGGTCACGTAGGCGAGGAAGCCGTCGACCTCACCGTTGACCAGCGGCGACGGGTCGTACTGGACGGGGACGATGGTGAGCTCGTCCTCGGAGATGCCGTTGGCGGCGAGCAGCGCGGCGAACAGCAGGGCGTTGCCACCGTCCTGGACGCCGATCTTCTTGCCCTTGAGGTCCTCGGGCGTCGCGATGTTCCCGCCGTCCTTGAGGGACAGGATGGTGAACGGGTTCTTCTGGAACGTGGTGCCGACGATCTTGATCGGGGCCTCCTCGTTCGCGACGACCTGGCCGACCGTCACCGCGTTCGTCAGGCCGAAGTCGGCCTCGCCGGAGGCGACGAGGTTCTCGGTGGCCCCCGGGCCGGCGTTCAGCGTGACGGAGCTGAAGCCCGCGTCCGTGTAGTAACCCTTCGAGTCGGCCATGAACTCACCGGCGAACTCGGCGTTCTTGATCCAGGAGAGCTGGACGGTGAGGTCACCCAGACCCTCGTCGCCGCCTGTCGCGTCATCCTCGCTCGACCCGCACGCAGACAGGGCGAGAGACGCGGCCGCCGCGACGGCGACGACCGCCGAGAGGCGCGCGCCACGCGCGCCCGGACGAGAAAGCTTCATGTGTGGTTCTCCTGTGTGCTCTGGTGTCCGAAACCCCTGTTGACGACGCGTCAGACTACGGACCTGCCGTTGCACGGCCCGCGTCGCTGGGTTACACCGCCGTAAAAGGTACCGGACGCTATCGAATCGTTATCGATGGTCGGGAAAAGCCGGGCAAAAGCGACCGTCAGTAGGGGGTTCGCCCCGTGTTCGACAGCCACGCGTCGAAGGGATCGGCCGCCGAGACGACACGCAGGACCGTCACCGGGTTCGGCCACGTCTCCCGGTCGGTCTCGAGCAGGTCGTAGAACTCCCGGTCGTCGAAGCCGGCGCGCTCGGCGTCGTGCCGGTCGGCCGCGTACACGACCCGGTCGAGGCGCGCCCACAGCCCGGCGGTCAGGCACAGCGGGCACGGCTCGCAGGAGCTGTACAGCGTGGCCCCGGCCAGCGAGAACGTCCCGAGCGCACGGCACGCCGCCCGGATCGCGACCACCTCGGCGTGCGCCGTGGGGTCCAGGTCGCGGGTGACGCGGTTGACGCCGGAGGCGACCGGGACGTCGTCGCGCACGACCAATGCCCCGAAGGGACCGCCGCCCGCGGCGACGTTCTCGACCGCGAGCTCCACGGCCTGCCGCAGCCACTCCTCGTCTGTGTTCACGTCCCGATGCTCGCACCCGCGGATCAAGAGCGCGTTACGGCCAGGTCACCACCACGAAACACAAGTTTCCGATTCCCTGGAACTGGAGACAGACGTTCCGCACCGCACTGCCCGGACGCCCCGCGCATACCTTTTCCGTATGGACACCGCCGAGCTGTATACGCATCTCGCCGAGCACCAGGCCCGTGATTCCTCGCCCACCTACGTGGAATGGGGCCACGGCGTCGCCGCCGACCCGGAGGTGCTCGCCCTGCTCGACGCTCTGCCGGCGCCCAAGCGGCAGCCCCACCTGCTCTTCGCGGCCGCCCGGTTCGCGGGGGCGCCGTCGGGCGCCTGGGCCGAGGTGCGGGCCTGGCTGCTCGGCGCCTGGCCCGAGGTCGCGCGCGAGATGCTCACGCGGTCCACCCAGACCAACGAGCCGCGCCGCTGCGCGACGCTCCTTCCCGCCCTCGCCGCGATCCCCGGGCCGATCGCCCTGGTCGAGGTGGGAGCGTCCGCGGGGCTGTGCCTCTACCCGGACCGCTACTCGTACCTCTACGACGACGGCGTCGCCACCACGCGCCTCGACCCGCCGGACGGGCCGAGCGACGTGCTGCTCCCCTGCGCGATCGAGGGCCCCGTCCCGACCCGGGTGCCCGACGTCGTCTGGCGCGCCGGGCTCGATCTGAACCCGCTCGACGCCGGCGACCCGGCGGACCTGGCCTGGCTCGAGGCGCTCGTCTGGCCGGAGCACACCGACCGGGTGGACACGCTGCGCGCCGCGGCGCGCGTCGTCGCCGCCGACCCCCCGCTGCTGGTCGCCGACGACCTCCTCACGGGCACCGCCCACCTGGTGAGCCGCGCGCCCGCGGGCGCCACCGTCGTCGTGCAGCACTCCGCCGTGCTCACCTACCTCACCCCGGCGGGACGGGCCGCCTTTGCTGCGACGATGCGGGAGCTCAGCGCCGCGCACCGGGTGGTGTGGCTCAGCAACGAGGGCTGGACCGTGCTGCCCGACGTCGCCGCGCGGCTTCCCGCGGGGTCGGCGCCCCAGCTCATCCTCGCCCGGGACGGGGAGCCGGTCGCGCTCACGGAGGTGCACGGGCGCTGGGTGCGGATGCTCTGAGCTAGGCCGACCTCGCTGCGCCACCGTTCAGCAGCGCCCACACCACGTCCTTCTGCACCGGGATCGCGTACGGCCGCACGCCGGTGGCCGCGGCCACCGCGTTCGCCAGCGCCGGGGCCACCGGGTTGTACGGCGCCTCGCTCATCGACTTCGCGCCCCGCACGCCCATGGTGTCCACCGTGGACGCGAACAGCACCTCGGTCGGCGGCACGTCCGCAATCTGCGGCACCCGGTAGTGCCGGAACGTCCGCGTCTCGACGACGCCGTCGCGCACCACGACCTGTTCGGCCATCGCCGAGCCGAGCGCCTGCGCCACGCCGCCCTCGATCTGCCCGCGGAGCTGCTCCGGGTTGATGACGACGCCCGCGTCCGCCGCCTGCACCGACTGCAGCACGCGCACCTCGCCCGTTCCGCGGTCCACCGCGACGCGGAATCCCTGCACGTTGAACGCGACGGAACGCGGCGAGCCGTCGTGCGAGCCGTCGGCCGACACGGTGTCCGCCGTCGTGCCGTCCGTCGCGCCTGCCCGGGCCGCCGCGCGGCCGACGAGGTCCGCGAAGGCGACCCCTCCGCCGTCCGGCAGCGAGGCACCCTCCGCGCCGAGCGCCGAGCCCTCCGGGAGGCCCGCGAGCAGCGCGGCCCGCAGCCGTTCGGCCGCGAGCGCCACCGCCTTGCCGGCCACGACGGAGCCCGCCGAGCCGTAGGCGCCGGTGTCGTACCCGGCGACCGCCGTGTCCGACTGCCGCACCCGCACCCGGTCCACCGTGGTGCCGAGCTCGGCCGCGGCGATCTGCACGTGGACCGTGGTGGTGCCGTTGCCGAACTCGGCGGTGCCGACGTCGAGCGTGTACGTGCCGTCGGCCCGCGCCGTCAGGCGCGCGGTGGAGTGGTGCCCGCGCGGCGGGATCGTGGCGATCATCGCCAGGGCGACACCCCGGCCCTCGGCCCACCCGGGGGGCGCGGCCTGCCCGCGCTCGCCCCGCTCCCCCGCGTCGAGCGCCGCCTCGACGAGGTCGAGGCACTGGTCCAGGCCGTACGACCCGTAGTCCAGGTCGCCGGCGTCCACGTGGCCGACGACGAACGGGTCACCCGGCTGCACCACGTTCCGCCGGCGCAGCTCGACCGGGTCGAGGCCGAGCCGGGCCGCCAGCTCGTCGACCGCGGACTCGATCGCGAACTGGACCTGGCCGAGCCCATACCCGCGGAACGCGCCCGACGGCACGTTGTTCGTGTAGACGGCCTCGGCGTCGACCCGCTTGGCGGGCGCCCGGTACACGGCCATGGACTCGTGGACGCCGTGGAACAGCACGCCGGGGGCGTGGTTGCCGTAGGCGCCGGTGTCGGACAGGACGTCGATCGCCAGGGCGGTGAGGGTGCCGTCCGCGTCGGCGCCCAGGCGGACGCGCACGCGCATCGGGTGCCGGCACGGCGTCACCGCGAACTGCTCCTCGCGGCTGAGCTCCCACTGGACCGGGCGGCCCGTGCGCAGGGTGGCGAGCGCCACCACGTCCTCGACCAGCATCTCCTGCTTGCCGCCGAACCCGCCGCCCACGCGCCCCGCGACGACCCGCACCGTCTCGCGCTCGCGGCCCAGAAGGCGGGCCAGCTCGTCGCGGACGAGGAACGGGACCTGCGTCGACGTACGGACCACGAGCGTCCCGTCCGGCGCGACGTGCGCGCGGGCGCCGTGCGTCTCGAGCGCGGCGTGGGCGACGCGGGCCGTGGTCCACGTGCCGTCCACCGTGGCGGGGCTCGTGGCGAGCGCCGCGTCGACCGCACCCGGAGCCGGGTGCTCCTCGTGCAGGGCCGCGACCACGTTGCGGTGCGGATCGTTCACGCGCGCCTCGAGCGGGTCCTTGTCCCCGTGCAGCTGCGGGGCGCCCGGCGCGCGGGCCGCCTCCGGGTCGAAGACCGCCGGCAGCTCCGCGTACTCGACGTCGACCAGGCGCAGCGCCTCGCGCGCCAGGCGCGGGGTCTCGGCGACGGCGACGGCGACGCGCTGACCACGGAAGCGCAGCACCGGGTCGAGCATCAGGGTGTCGTCCGGGTCGTCGAGCCGGTTGTCGTGGCGGGCGGTCGAGAAGCGGACGGGCGGGACGTCCTCGTGGGTGAGGACCAGGTGCACGCCGGGCGCGCGGCGGGCGGCGGACGCGTCGATCCGCGTGATCCGGGCGTGCGGGTGCGGGCTGCCGAGGACGGCGACGTGCAGCATCCCCGCCGGCTCGCGTTCGTCGAGGGTGTATGCCTCGCACCCGGTGACGACCCGCCGTGCGGCGGGGGCGGCGACGGCGCGGCCGAACGACTCCCCGGCGTCGGCCTGCTCGATGTTGACCTTGCCCGCGAGCGCGTCGCGGATGGAGCGGTAGCCGGTGCAGCGGCAGAGGTTGCCCTTGAACAGCCGCTCGAGGTCGGACCCGGACGGACGGACCACCTCGGCGTCGTCGGGGAGCCCCAGCGACGCCGCCGTCACGACCATCCCGGCCGTGCAGAATCCGCACTGGAACCCCGCAGCCTCGGCGAACGCGCGCTGGGCCGGGTGCAGGTCGTCGGGGGTGCCGAGCCCGGCGACGGTCACCACCTCGGAGTCCGCGGCCCGGTGCGCCGGGACGAGGCACGAGTGCACCGGGGCGCCGTCGAGCAGCACGGTGCAGGCACCGCAGTCCCCGGCGTCGCAACCCTTCTTCACGCCGGTGCGGCCCTGCTCCCGCAGGAACGTGCGGAGGCACTGGCCGGGGCGCGGGGTTGCGGCGACGTCGGAGCCGTCGACCTTCATCCGAGCTCCTCCAGCACCTCGTGCGCCAGGCGGCGGGTCATCGCCGCACGCCAGACGGGCGTGCCGTGAGGGTCGTCGTACCAGTCGGTCACGCGGTCGAGGACTGCGTCGAGGGCGGCGTGGTCGCCGGCCGGCACGGTGAGCTCCACCGGCCGCGGCACCGAGGCGGTCAGCACGAGCCGCACGCGCCGTACTGCTTCGGCAGGTTCTGCTTCGGCGGCCGTCACCACCGCCGACGAGCGGCCCAGCGCCGTCAGTGCCGCCTTCCGGAACGCGGTCCGCGCCCCGAGCGCCGACGCCGGCACGCGCACCTCGCGCAGGACCTCACCGGGCGCGAGCGTCGTGCGACCCGCCCCTGTGACCAGGTCGACGACCGTGGATTCGCGAGCCCCGCCTCCCGGCGTCCAGACCACCACGGACCCGCCGAGCGCCGCGAAGAGGGAGACCATGGCGCCCGCGGGCAGCGCGAGGCACACGTTGCCGCCCACCGTCGCGCTGTGCGCCACCTTGAACGACAGCAGGAGCGCGTCGGTGCACGCCCGCACGATCGCGAGCCCCGGGTAGGGTCCCGGGACGCCGGAGCCCCCGAGCCCTCCGGGTCCTTCGCGGAGCTGCTCGATCGTGCAGGTGGCAGCCACGCGCAGCCCGGCCCCGTCGATCGTCCATGGCTCCCACCCCATCCCCGTCAGGTCCACCAGGCCGGTGACGCCGTCGGGAACGGGCTCGGAGAAGAGGAACGTCCCGCCGCCGAGCAGCACCTCGCCGGGCGCCAGCGCGAGGTCCTCGCGCGAGCGGGCGACCCGCACCGTGTCGACGTCGAGGTCCATCAGCTCTCCTCGATCTCGTGCAGCGCGGCGTACGCGCGGTCGATCGCCTCGATGCGCTCCTCGCCGGCGGGGACGCGGGCGAGGACGGCGTCGGACAGGGCGGCGACCAGGCTCATCGGGACGGCGTGCGAGTCGAACGCCCCGTCGTACCCGACCGGGCACTCGACCCACCAGGTCACCCGCCCGGAGAGCACTCGCAGCGTCGGGTCGGCCAGGAGCAGCACGCGGACGCCGTCGGCGAGGAGCTGTTCGACGGCCGCCACGACGCCGGTGGCGTGCCGCCGGAACGACAGCATGACCACGACGTCGGACTGCCCGAGGCCCACCAGGTCCTCGGCGAGCGACTGCCCCGGCGAGGGCGCGAACACGACCCCGCCACGCGCCTGGGCGAGGTTGCGCCGCAGCTCGACGGCCGCGGCGTGCGATCCGCGCCGCCCCACCACGACGACCTGGCGGGCGTCCGCGAGCGCCCCCGCGACGTCGTCGAGCAGCGCCTCCGAGAGGGTGCCGTAGGCGCGCTGCAGGTTCGCGACCTCCTGCTCCAGCCGCTCCCGCAGCCCTGGCGCGGGCTCGACCGCGACCGGCAGGCCGCGCCCGCGCTGCATCCGCAGGTGCTCCCGCAGACCCTCGAAGTCCTCGTAACCGAGGCGGCGGAACAGCCGGCTCATCGTCGCCTTGGACACGCCCGCGAGCGTGGCGAGCTCCGTGGCGCGGTAGGTGGCGAGGTCGCCCATGTGGTCGAGCAGGGTGTCGGCGGCGCGACGCTCCTGCGGGGACAGGTCCGCGTACCGGTCGGCGATACGGTCCTCGAGCGGGGTCATTCGTTCTCCTCCCGGGACGCGTGCCGGCGCGCGACCGCGAGCACGGCCGCCTCCAGCGCGTCGAGCGCGAGCGCCACGTCGTCCTCGCGGACGTCCTCCGCCGGGTGGTGGCTGATCCCGTCGTGGCACCGCACGAACAGCATCGCCACGTCGGTCACGGCCGCCATGGCCATGGCGTCGTGCCCGGCCGGGCTCCACAGCCCGGGCACGCCGTCCGATGCCGCACGGCCCGGGTCGACCGGCGGTGCGGTGGCCGTGATGCCTTCGACCACCGCCTCCGTGAGCCACGGGGCGCACGTCGTGGACGGTGCACGGTGCGTCTCGGTCGCGTCGAACCGCACGCCCCGTACGGTCGCGATACTGCGGGCGGTGCCCTCGATGCGTTCCCAGAGGTCGTCGCGCTCGGCGTCGGTGGTGGCCCGCAGGTCGAGGGTGAGCTCAGCGCGGCCGGGGATGACGTTGACCGCGCCGGGCTCGACGGCGATCTCCCCCACCGTCGCCAGGCAGCCTGCCGACTCGCGGCCGAGGCGCTCGATCTCCACCACGATCATCGAGGCCGCCACGAGGGCGTCCCGGCGGCGGTCGTAGGGTGTGCCGCCCGCGTGCCGGGCCTCACCCGTCACGGTGAGGACGAAGCGGCGGGCGCCCGCCACCGTCGTCACGTACCCGAGGGGCTGGTCGACCGCCTCGAGGCGCGGGCCCTGCTCGATGTGCGCCTCCAGGTAGCCGACGAGCTCCTCCGGGCGCCGGGCGGCGTCGCCCACGCGGGCCGGGTCCAGCCCGAAGGCACGGAACGCCTCGTCGAGACGTATCCCGTCCGCGTCGCGCTGCTCCCACCACGCCGGGTCCCACTGGCCCGACGCGGCGCAGCTGCCCAGCAGCGCCTTGCCGAACCGGGCGCCCTCTTCGTCGGAGAAACCGGCGACCTCCAGCGCGAACGGCAGGGCGGTGTCGCGCAGCCGCTCCGCGACGGCGATGGCGAGGGTCACGCCCAGCATGCCGTCGTAGGCGCCGGCGTCGGGCACGGTGTCGAGGTGCGAGCCCAGCACGAGGGCGGGGGCGCGGTCGCCCGCACCGCCGCCCGGCCGCTCCGGCGCCCCGCCCGGCCGCTCGGGCGCCCCGCCCGGCGCTCGGCGGCCCCACAGGTTCCCGGCGGCATCTGTCTCGGTGTCCAGGCCGGCGTCCCGCATCCACGCGGCGACGGCCGTGTTGGCCGCCGCGTGCTCCCGCGTCAGGTACGCGCGCTCCAGCGCGTCCGGGCGGGCCGAGAAGGTCAACAGGTCGGTGCAGCGGTCGAGCACCCAGCGCGCGGTCGTCACGCGACCACCCCAGCCGTCGCCGACTCGTACACCCCGAGCGCCGCGTCGACGCCGCCGCCCGGTGGCACCGGCACCCCGGCCCGGCGCAGCGCCTGCTCCAGGGCGGCGAGCGTCACCAGCACGGCGTCCCGGCGGGCGTTGTGACCCATGGTGCCGATGCGCCACACCTTCCCGTGCAGCGACCCGAAGGAGGTACCGATCTCGAGGCCGAAGTCGGACAGGAGGGCACCGCGCACCGCGTCGCCGTCGACCCCGTCCGGGATCGCGACCGCGACCACGTTGTGCATCTTGTGCGCCACGTCGCCGAAGACCTCCAGGCCGAGGCCCCGCACGCCCGCGAGCATCGCGCCGCCGTGCAGGGCGTGCCGGGCGATCGCGGCGTCCATGCCCTCGACCGCGAGGAGGCGCGCGCACTCCCGGGCCGCGTAGAGCATCGACGTGGCCTCGGTGTGGTGGTTGAGGCGGCGCGGCCCCCAGTAGTCCATGACCTGCGCCAGGTCCAGGTAGTTGGAGGCGATGCGGGCACCGTGGTCGATGTCGTCGGCCGACCGGATGCCCGCCTCCACGTGCTTGCGGGCCCGGATCAGGGCGGCGGCGCGCACCGAGACCGTGACCGGCGCGGAGCCGGACGGTCCGCCCAGGCACTTCTGCAGGCCGGCCGTCGCCACGTCGACGCCCCAGGCGTCCGTCTCGAACGAATTCCCGCCGAGGGAGGCGGTCGCGTCGACGTAGAGCAGCGCGTCGTGCTCGCGGGCGATCGCGCCCAGCGCCTCCAGCGGCTGGGCCATGGTGGTGGACGTGTCGCCGTGCACGACGGCGAGCACCTTGGGCCGGACGCGGCGGACGGCGTCGGCGATCTGGTCCGGCTCGAACACCTCGCCCCACGGCGCCTCGATCGTGTGCACCTCGGCCCCCGCACGCGCCGAGATCTCCGCGAGCAGGTGCCCGAACCGCCCGAACACCGGGACGAGCACGCGGTCCCCGGGCTCCAGCAGCGACACGAGCGCCGCCTCGATGCCCGCGCGGGACGTGCCGTCCACGAGGAACGTCTGCTCGTTCTCCGTGCGCCACACCGTGCGCCACAGGGCCATGGTCTCGTTCATGGTGTCCGTCATGAACGGGTCGAACTGGCCCACCAGCGACGCGGCCATGGCGCGCAGCACGCGCGGGTCCGCGTCGACGGGGCCGGGCCCCATGAGGAGCCGCGGGGGCGGGTTGATCTGACGCGCGCCTCCCGCAGGGTCCAGGCCGACGGCGGCCGGGCGGAAGCCGGGAGCTTGCTGGCCTGTCATACGTGTGTCCTCTCCAGCAGGCGGCCGCGTGCGCCGCCGCGGGTGTCGCGGGTACCGCGCAGGACCGTGCCCACCACGGCTCCCTCCAGCACCAGGCCGTCGTACGCGCTGATCGGGTTGCGGTGCGCCAGGTCCTCGGCCCGGACCGGGGTGGTCGCGGCCGGGTCGTAGAGCACCAGGTCGGCATCGTGCCCGACGGCGATGCGCCCCTTGCCCGCGAGCCCCGCGAGCGCGGCCGGTGCCGCCGAGACCCACCGGGACACGCGGTCGAGCCCGATCCCGCGCCGGCGTGCCTCGGCCGCGAGCGCCGTGAACCCGACCTGCAGCCCGCTGATCCCGCCCCACGCCTGCTGCAGGTCGCCGTCGCCGCGGAGCTTCTCGGTGGCGGTGGCCGGCGAGTGGTCGCTCACGACGAGGTCGAGGATCCCGGCCTCGAGCCCCTCCCACAGGGCGTCCCGGTTGCCGCGGTCGCGGATGGGCGGGCAGCACTTGAACTGGGGCGACGCGTCCGGGATGTCCTCCGCGGCGAGCGTCAGGTAGTGGTGGCAGGTCTCGGCCGTGACGGGCAGGCCCTCGTCCTTCGCCTTCGCGACCAGGTCGAGGGCGCGGGCGCTCGACAGGTGCAGCACGTGGGCGCGGGCGCCGGTGTCGCGCACGGCGTCGATCAGCCCGGCGATCGCGGACGTCTCGGCCTCGTCCGGCCGCGACAGCACGAAGTCGCCGTAGGCACGGCTCGACGGGTGCGGTGCCGCGGCGAGCACCGCCGGGTCCTCCGCGTGCACCACCATCAGCCCGCCGAACCGGGCGATCTCCCCCAGTGCCTCCCGCAGGAGTGCCCCGTCGAGGTGCCCGAACTCCGGCACGCCCGAGTCCGCGAGGAAGCACTTGAAGCCGGACACGCCGGCGTCCCACAGCGGCTCGAGCTCGGCGGTGTTCCCCGGCACGGCCCCGCCCCAGAACGCCACGTCGCAGCTCAGCCCCGCGGCCAGGGCCGCTGCCTGCTTCACGCGGAGCGCCTCGACCGTCGTGGTGGGCGGGATCGAGTTGAGCGGCATGTCGACGATCGTGGTCACACCGCCGAGCGCGGCCGCACGCGTCGCCGTCGCAAACCCCTCCCACTGCGTGCGGCCGGGCTCGTTCACGTGCACGTGCGAGTCGACGACGCCGGGCAGCACGACGACGCCGTCGGGCACCCGCACCACCGCTGCGGGCGGAGCCTCCTCGCCGGACCCGGCCTCTTCTCCGCCCACGGCGAGGGAGACGATCCGGCCGTCCTCGATCCGCAGCCTCGCCGGCTGCAGCTCACCGTCCACGAGCACCTGCCGCGAGGACAGCTCCCAGGAGGTCACGCCGACGTCGGGCAGCGCGCTCATACGAAGCCCCCGATCGTGTTCCACACCGGATGGTCCTCGACCCCGGACCGCGTGACCGCCGCCTCGATGAGGCCGTACGGCCGGTCTGCGGCGAAGAAGACCTCGCCCGGGTTGTCCAGTCCGAAGGGCTCGAGGTCCACGAGGAAGTGGTGGTTGTTGGGGCAGGAGAGCCGGATCTCGACGATGTCGTCGAACGCCTCGAGCACGGCGCGCCCCATGGCGTACACCGTCTGCTGCAGGGCGAGCGAGTGCAGGGTGGCGAACGTCTCGAGCAGCAGGGCGCGGACCGCGTCGAACCGGGCGTCGTGGTCCCCGTCGAACCCGGGTGCGTACCGCCACCAGGCCGTGACGTCGGTGGCGAGGATCCGGTCCGACACCTCCGGGAGCGTCGTGTACCGGTCGCGCGGGAAGCCGTGGAACTCGCTGCCGGTGGACTTCAGCACCGTGCAGTCACGCAGCCCGGCCAGCACGGTGAGCCCCGACGCGTCGGCGTGCACGAGTGCCGTCCGCGCCTCGCGCCCGGACCGCACGAACGCGTGGTCGTGCTCCGACCCGTCCGCGACGATCCGGTCCCACCCGTACTGCTCGGCGTACCAGCGCCCGCCGCTGACCTGCGGGAACCCGGTGAAGTGCTCCGCGAGCCGGGTCAGGAACGCCTCGGGCGCGCCGACCCCGTCCCGCGCGAACGCATACACGGTGTTCTTCTGCGTGTCCGTCGCGATGACGGCCGAGTTGTCGCCGTCGACGTGGCACGCGGCGAAGTCGCCGCGCAGCTGGGACGTGACGTTCAGGTCCGTGACGCGGTGCACCGGCGTGGCCCGGTCCACGCGGACGATCCGCACCTCGGCCTTGCCGTACTGGTTGGCTCCCAGGACGATCGACATTCAGCTCCCCCGGTAGGTGGTGTACGCGAACGGGCTCAGCAGCAGCGCCACGTGCGTGTGGTCTGCGCCGAGGGTGACGTCGAGGACGACCTGCGGGAAGAAGGTCTCGCGGCCCTGGGCCGCGAACCACTCCCCGGTCGCGAACGTCAGGACGTAGGCCCCGGGGCCGGGGACCTCGCCCCAGGCGATGCGCCCGTCGGCATCGGTGGTCGCCTCGGCCGCGACGGTGCCCGACGCCGGACGCCCGGGCGAACGCTCGAGACCGCCTCCAGGTCGCTCTTGGACGCCGTTGAGCGACCTGGAGGCGGTCTCGAGCGTGACGCTCAGGCCGGCGGCGGGCAGGCCGCGGGCGGCGTCGAGCACGTGGGTGGACGCGGTGGTCATGCGCCGACCGTGCCCTGGCCGGCCGACCCGACGCCCGCCTCGACGGCGGACTCGAGCCGCAGGAGTGCGATCTGCCGGAGCTGCTCGACCGTGACGAGCTCCTCCGTCTCGGGCGCGTGCCCGAGGCGGCGGGTGAGCTCGGCGAGGATCTCCGGCGCGGTCCGCCCCGCGGCGCGGATCAAGAAGATACGGCCGAACCGCTGTTCGTACTCGGCGTTGCCGGCGGCGATCGCGGCGGCCGTCACCTCGTCGGCGGTCGGTTGCTCGCGCCGGGACATCGCCGCCTCCGCGGTCGCGCCGCCCGCCCGCTCCCCGATCCGGGGATGGTGCGCGAGGGCGGCGTCGAGGTCCGCGACGGTCCAGTCAGCCGCAGCGCGCACGGCACGCAGCAGCAGCGTGTCCCGGCAGGGGTACGGCCGGCCGGCGACGACGTCGTCGACCCAGGCGTCGATGTCGGCGCACGGCCGGATGACCGCCGCGGCCTGAGCCGGGGGCAGCACGTTGAACGTCGCCAGGTCCATGCTCGGAACGTACTGTCGCAGGCGTTCCCTCGCATGGCACGCGCGTTTCACGCCGGTTAACTCTTGAAACAGACCGACGCGCACTCAAGGAGCTGCCGGGCGACGAACCTGCGCGGAGCGGGTGCGTCAGGGAACCGGGCCGGTACCCGGGTCGCGGTAGTTCGGGTCGCGGAGGGCCGCGTCGGGGTAGTCCGGGTTGCGGTAGGCCGCGTCCGGGTAGACCGACGGCGCCGCAGTCGCCGTCTCCACGACCGTTCGCCGCGGCCACAGGGCGATGAGAAGACCCACGATCGCGCTGCCCAGGTGCAGCCAGTTGTCTTCCTCGTTGAGGTTGAGGTAGTCCGTCATCCGGTCGTCCAGGACGAGCAGGCCGTAGACGAAGGTCGCGCCGTAGCCGATGGCGAGCAGCCAGCCGAAGGTGCGAGCCCCTCCGGAGGACGGCCACAGCATCACGCCCAGGAGGCCGATGACGACGTGGACGATGTTGTGCAGCGGGTTGACCGCGAAGACGAGCAGCGTCTGGTCATGATCGGTCTCGGTGAAGCCGTCCATGTCGAACCCGGTCACGAAGAACCCGGCGACACCCACCACGAGAAAGACGAGCCCGACGACCAGGGCAAGCCACTGGTGCACCCCGCGCGCACGGCGGACGGTGGTCTGCTGGACCATGGTTCCCTCCTTGGACCCGAATGGTCAGGTACAGCCACCATCACGCAGCCCGGGTACGCTCGCACGTCAGACGATTGCATCGGCCCAGTACCGCAGCCAGCCGCGGGGCGCCGGCCGCGGGACGAATCAGCCACCCACCACCGGCATCCTGCCCGTCCGCAGGGCGTGCGCCACGTCGGGGCGCCCGTTCACCCGCGCCAGGTCCGCCGCTCGCTCGTGGTCATAGGCGACCGAGCGGAGCCGCGCTTCCCAGCCGCGGCCTTCGCCGTCGACGATCGCGTACCGGGCGTCCGGACTGCCCGCCTCCACGCGGTAGTGGTGCGGCTGGTCGTCGTCGAAGGCAGGCCAGCCCACGCTGCCGGGATTGACGACGAGCGACCCGTCGGGCAGCCGACGCGAGCGCGCGACGTGGGTGTGCCCGCACAAGAAGAGGGCGTACCGCCCGTACGCGGCGCCCAGCCGCTCGACGACCTCCGCGTCGGTCGCCTCGCGCAGCCCGCCCGGGGTCACGGTCTCGGTGAGGTGCCCCAGGTCGTCGTCCGGGCTCGCGTGGAAGGCGAGAACGCCCGGCACCGGCGTAGCCGTCAGGGGCAGGGCGGCGAGCCGGTCGCGGTCGGCACCGGTCAGCACGGAGTCCGCGAGGCGGTCGGACGCGCCCATCCGGCCACGCGGCAGGGTCAGGACCTGCCGCTCGTGGTTGCCGCGCACCGTCACGACGCCGGGCAGCCCGGCGAGCAGGTCGAGCGTCCCGCGCGGGTCGACCGCGCCCGAGGCGATGTCGCCCAGGTTCAGCACGAGGTCGACCCCCTCGGCGTCGACCGCCGCGAGGACGGCGGCGAGCGCCGGGGTGTTGCCGTGGACGTCGGACAGGACGGCGATGCGGACCATCACCGCAGGCTAGCGGGCACTTCCCTGGCCGAGGGACGCCGCCAGCGCGATCAGCGCGCGGTCCGAGCCCGCCGGCCCCACCAGGCACGCGCCCGCCGGGAGGCCCGACGTCGTCTCGACCGGCACGTTCACTGCCGGCAGCCCGCCGATCCCCGCGACGCAGGTAAGCAGCATCGTCGCCTGACGGACGGCGTCGAAGGCACCCGGGTCGTCCGCCCGCGGCGCCGGCGACGACGTCGAGGGCAGCACCAGCACGCCGTCGCCGAGGCGCTCGCGGATCGTCGCGCGCGCCCGGGCGACCGCGGACCGCGCCTCCTCCGCCTCGGCGGCGGTGATCGCCCGCGCCCGCTCGAACCGCCCGCGCACCGCGGGCCCCAGGGTGTCCATCCGGTCCGCGAGCCACGCCCCGTGAACCTGCCACGCCTCGGCGGCCTGGAGGGTCTGGAACGCGGCGAGCCACCCGGGCTCGGGCAGCCACGCGACGGAACGGACGTCCCGCCCGGCCGGAACGGCACCCGCCACCTGTCCGACGGCGGCGCTCACCTCGGGCTCGGCCAGCCCCAGCAGGTCGTCGCTCACGAGGAACGGGCCGGTGGGCGCCGACGTGTCGGGTGGGAGCAGCACCTCCCCGGCGCGCGCCAGCAGGGCGGCGTCGCGCGTGAGCCAGCCGACCGTGTCGAACGACGGCGCCAGCGGCAGCAGGCCGCCTGCCGGGACGGCGCCGTGCGTGGGGCGGATTCCCCACAGCCCCTGGTAGGCGGCCGGAACCCGCACCGACCCGCCGGTGTCCGTGCCCAGCGCGATCGTCGCCTCGCCGCCCGCGACCGCCGTCGCCGGTCCCGACGTCGAGCCACCGCTGATCCGGCCCTGCGCCCGGGGGTTCGGCGGCGTGCCGTAGTGCGCGTTGGCGCCGGTCAGGCTGTACGCGAACTCCTCGGTCTGCGCGATGCCGGCCACCGCGGCACCGGCGCCGAGGAGCCGCGCCACTGCGTCGGCGTGCGCGGCCGCAACCGGCGCGGCCGCGAGCCACGCGGGGTTGCCCGCCCCGACCCGCTGCCCGGCGACGGCGAACAGGTCCTTCACCGCGACGGTCTCGCCGTCGAGCACACCGATCCCGGTCGGGGCGACGAGGGGGCCGCCGTGCCCGTCACCGAGGACGCGCCAGACACTGGGGTCGTGAGTCAAGGCAGTCGCCTCCTAGGCGTACGGGTCGGTCAGCGCGAAAGGCGTCCGGGCGGCGTCGAGTGCCTCAGCGGGGAAGGACTCGCCGGGCGTGTAGTACCGCGACCGGGTTCGCCCCACCGATTCCAGGATCCGCAGCGCGACCAGGTCCCGCAGGTCGCGCTGCGCCTGCTGACGGCTCAGGTTCTCCGCGTGCTCGTAGCGAGCCCGGCGGACCCGGCCGGAGAGCGCGACGTCATGAAGCGCCGTGACCATCCGCTGGTCAAGGCCCGACTGTCCCGCGAACCTGTCGAGCTCCACGAGCACCCGAGCCGAGCGCTCCAGCCGGCGCTGCACCGACTGCGTCTGCTGGTGCGAGGCGACCAGGTTGAACCGCACCCACTCGCCGACGTCCTGGTCGGGCAGGTAGGTCGCACCACGGGCCGTCAGCACGCGGTAGTACTCCCACGTGTTTCCCGGTCGCCCGAGCCACGCCTCGATCGACGAGAACTCCGGGGACAGCACGCCCGACCGAGCTGTGACCAGGGTCTGCAACGACCGGGACATCCGTCCATTGCCGTCGGCCCAGGGGTGGATGGACACCAGGTGCAGGTGCGCCATCGCCGCCCGCACGACCGGGTGGGTCGCGTCGTCCTCGTTGAGCCGGTCCACGAGCTCGGTCATCAGACCCGGGACCTCTTCGGCAGCCGGCGCCGTGTACGAGGCGATCGACGGATCGCGGGCATCCGTGACGTACACGGGCCCAGGGCGCCACTGGCCGGCCGGGCGGCGTCTCGTGTGGTGATGCCCCTGCAGCATCCAGTGGAGCGCGTTGAGAAACCCCTTGCTGTACGCGAAGTCGGGGGCCTCGTGCAGCGACTGGATGTAGGTCATCATCCGCTGGTACGCGAGGGTCTCGTCACGGTTCTCCTCGGTCACGTCGACGTCCCGCTCGCCGTCCATCAGGTCGGCCACGTCCACCGTGGACACCCGGAACCCCTCGATCGAGTTCGACGCCGCGACCGCGTCGGCGGCGAGGAAGCGCCGGAGTCCGTCGGTCCACTTGGCGGGAGTGGACCGGACCGCCAGGCGCAGGTCCTCGCGGGCAGCGTCGATCTCGGCGAGCACTCGCTCGTCGTTCGCCGTCAGCCGTGGGGTGGGAAAGAGCACCGACTCACTCTAGGTTGAAACAATCACCGCGTCAATGCGTCTCGAAGTCCGACTTCCGGATGCGGGCGTGGACGCCCTTGACGACGTCGACCACCTGGGAGATGTCGAAGTCGGTCGCCGCACTCAGGTAGGCGTAGGCGTGGGCCGGCGCCATGCCGTAGCGAGCGCCGAGCAGCGCGATCGCGGCGCGCACGCAGTCCTGGACGGCCACGTCGAGGTCCCGGTCGAGCCCCGTCGGCACGAGGAACTCGGCCGTCTCGGCGACCGGCCCGACGAGCTCGCCGAACGCGGCGACGGCGTCGTCGGCCGGGATCACGTCGAACGCGAGCCGGGCGCGCAGCGAAGCCTCGAAGGCCGTCAGGGCGACCTCGCCATCGCCCTGCGCGAAGTGCGGGTCTCCGACATAGGCGAGCGCTCCGTCCACCTGCACCGGCAGGTACAGCGTGGCGCCCGCGGTGAGCAGGTTGATGTCGAGGTTGCCGCCGAACCGGCCCGGCGGGACGGAGTGCGGGCGCTCGTCCCCGGCCGCCGCGACGCCCATGATCCCGAGGAACGGATGCAGGTCGAAGCCGACGGTGGCCGACGACCCGGGGGCGAGCGGGAGGCGACCGCGTCCGGCGTCGTCCACCGTGGCGAAGACGCTCACGATGCCCTCGCCGCCGGCCGGGTACTCCCCCGGCAGCGCGCCGCGGCCGTGCCGGTTGGAGATGACGCCGTACGGGACGCGCGGCACGGTCTCCAGGACGCGGATCGCGAGGAGGTCGCCCGGGCGGGCGCCGCGCACCGCGACCGGGCCGGTCACGACGTGGCCGCCGTGTGCCCCGGGGACGTCCACCAGGCCCGGGACGCGCGGCCCGAGGCGCGAGGTCCGGGCCCCCGCGAGCGCGACCGCGTCCTCGAGCACCGCGTCCTCGGCGACCCCGCGCTCGGCGAAGTAGGCCAGCGGGTCACCGCCCTGGTCCTCCAGGATCCCCTCGTGGGACAGGGCGTCCACCACGACCTCGTCGCCCGGGTCCACCGTGAGCACGGGAGTGTCGGCCGCGCACGGCAGCCGTCCCCAGTAGGCGGTGTCGACGGTGGTGGGCAGGTACGCGGCGCCCGCCGGGACGGCGGTACCGGGCTGGAGGATCTGCTGCTGGCGCACGGGGTCACCGTACCCAACCGCCAGGGGCCGTCAGTCCCGTGCCGGACGAGGCCGCGCACCGCGCAGATACCACGCCAGGACCGCGCCGGTCGCCGCCAGGAAGATCAGCTGCATGAGCGTGCGCGGCAGCAGCTCGTCGTACCACGGCACCCCGACACCCTCGAGGGCGTAGTACACGTTGGCCGGGAACATCACTACCAGCAGAGCCGTCAGCCCCGCGGCCGCCCACGGGACGGTGCGGCGCAGCAGCAGCCCGACGGCGCCCGCCAGCTCCAGCACGCCCGTGACGGTGACGAGCACGCCCGGGTTCGGCAGTGCCGGCGGGACCATGTCGATGAGCTCCTGACGCAGGCCGATGAAGTGGGCTCCGCCCGTCATCAGGAACATGACGGCCAGCCCGCCGCGGAGCGCGACCGGCCAGGGCCGCAGCCGGGCGACCCCTGCGGCACCTGCGACCAGCAGCGCCGACGTGACGACGACGAGGGCGATGAGCGGTTCCACGGTGAGCACCTTCCCGAGTCCTGGCCGAACGCGCCGAGTTGGATACCAGCACTCTCCAATAATGGAGAGTGCTGGTATCCAATGTCAAGGCGTCCCACTCCGACCTGGCGGGCCGCCCTGCGCCCGCCCGTGCGCCTGCGCCTGCCCGTGCGCCTGCGCACATGACTTCGGCACCTTGTCGTCGGGTCGGCACATCGAAGTGCCGACCCGCGCGGCGCTGGGCGGGGCGGCCCCCCCCCCCCCCCCCCCCCCCCCCCACGACAAGGTGCCGAAGTCATGTGCGCAACCAGCGACCAGCGACGCGCGATCCCGGTCAGGCGGAGGCGCGCTCCGCCCGGTTCACCGCCGAAACGATCGCCTTGAGCGACGCTGTCGTGATGGACGGGTCGATGCCCACACCCCACAGGACGTCGTCGCCCACGGCGCACTCGACGTACGCCGCCGCGTTGGCGTCTCCGCCCTCGGACAGCGCGTGCTCGGCGTAGTCGAGCACGCGGACCTGGATGCCCACCTGCGAGATCGCGTCCAGGAAGGCGTCGATCGGGCCGTTGCCCGAGCCCGTCAGGGTCAGCTCGGACCCGCGGTCGAGCACGTCGATCTCCAGCGTGGCCGGCCCACCCTCGACGGAGGAGACCCGGGTGCCGCGCAGCTTGAGACGGCCCCACGGCTCCAGCCCGGGGTTCGTGTCCCCCTCGACCGGCAGGTACTCGTCGGTGAAGATGCGCCAGATGTCGCCGCCCGTGACCTCGGCCCCCTCGGTGTCCGTCACTTCCTGCACGGCCCGCGAGAACTCGATCTGGAGGCGGCGGGGCAGGTCGAGGGCGTGCTCGGCCTTCAGCAGGTAGGACACGCCACCCTTGCCGGACTGGGAGTTGACCCGGATGACGGCCTCGTACGAGCGGCCCACGTCCTTGGGGTCGATCGGCAGGTACGGCACGCCCCACACGAGGTCGTCGACGCCGACGCCGGCCGCCACCGCCTGGCCCTCCATGAACTCGAAGCCCTTCTTGATGGCGTCCTGGTGCGAGCCGGAGAAGGCAGTGAACACGAGGTCGCCCACGTAGGGGTGCCGCTCGTGGACCGGGATCTGGTTGCAGTACTCGACGGTGCGACGGATCCCGTCGATGTCGGAGAAGTCGATCTGCGGGTCGACCCCCTGGGAGAAGAGGTTCATGCCCAGCGTCACCAGGTCGACGTTGCCGGTGCGCTCGCCGTTGCCGAACAGGCAACCCTCGATGCGGTCGGCGCCGGCCTGGTAGCCCAGCTCGGCCGCGGCGACGGCGGTCCCGCGGTCGTTGTGCGGGTGCAGCGACAGGATGACGTTCTCGCGGTGGTCCAGGTTTCGCGACATCCACTCGATCGAGTCGGCGTACACGTTGGGCGTCGCCATCTCGACCGTGGCGGGCAGGTTGATGATCACCTTGCGGTCCGGCGTCGGCTCGAAGACCTCGATCACCGCGTTGCAGATGCGTGCCGCGAACTCCAGCTCGGTCCCGGTGTACGACTCCGGCGAGTACTCGTAGTACACCCGGGTGTCCGGGATGGTCTCCTCGAGCTTGCGGCACAGCCTGGCGCCGTCGAGCGCGATGTCGATCACGCCGTCCATGTCCGTGCGGAACACGACCTCGCGCTGCAGCACCGACGTGGAGTTGTACAGGTGGACGATCGCCTGCTTCGCGCCCCGGATCGACTCATAGGTGCGCTCGATGAGGTGCGCGCGCGCCTGGGTGAGCACCTGGATCACCACGTCGTCCGGGATGCGGTCCTCCTCGATCAGCATCCGGACGAAGTCGAAGTCCGTCTGGGACGCCGACGGGAAGCCGACCTCGATCTCCTTGTAGCCCATCTGGACGAGCAGCTCGAACATGCGGAGCTTGCGCTCGGGGTTCATCGGCTCGATGAGGGCCTGGTTGCCGTCCCTCAGGTCGACCGCGCACCAGCGCGGCGCCTCCGTGATGCGACGGTCCGGCCACGTGCGGTCCGGCAGCGAGAGCTCGATCTGCTCGTGGAACGGGCGGTACTTGTGTACCGGCATCCCGGACGGGCGCTGCGGGTTGTCCTCGATGATCCCGGCGGCAGTGCCGAAGACGGGGCTCCCGGTGACCGGGGCGGTGCTGTTCTCCATCGTGCGTCCTTCGTTTGCGGTGGACCTGGGGTCGGCCGGCACGACAAGTCCACCGCGGCGAGGGACCGGCCTTGTCAGGCCTCGCCGCGGCAGCGAAGGAGGAGGCTCATCGCCAGGTGCACATCGTCACTGTACCCCGGGCGCCGGTCGCGGGGTTCACTGTCCACATTCCGGCGCGGCGACCACCACTCAGACGCGCTTGGTCTCCAGGAACTCGGCGATGCGGCCGATCGCCTCCTCCAGCTGCTCCACTGCGGGGAGCATGACGAGCCTGAAGTGGTCCGGCCGCACCCAGTTGAACCCCGTCCCGTGCGTCACGAGGATCTTCTTCTCGCGCAGCAGCTCGAGCACGAGCTTCTCGTCGTCGTCCACCGGGTAGACGGCGGGGTCGAGCCGAGGGAAGCAGTAGAGCGCTCCCTGGGGCACCACCGTGGAGACGCCCGGGATCTCGTCGAGCAGCCGCACGGCCAGGTCCCGCTGCTCGCGCAGCCGCCCGCCGGGCAGCACCAGGTCCTCGATGGACTGGTGCCCGCCGAGCGCGGTCTGGATGGCATGCTGCGCGGGCACGTTGGCGCACATCCGCATGTTCGACAGCAGCGTCAGGCCCTCGAGGAAGTCCTTCGCAAGGTGCCGCGGCCCGGTGAGCACCACCCAGCCGGACCGGAACCCGGCCACGCGGTACGACTTTGACAGGCCGGAGAACGTCAGGCACAGCACGTCGTCGCCGGCGAAGGTGGCGGTGTGGTGGTGCACGGCCCCGTCGAACAGGATCTTCTCGTAGATCTCGTCCGACAGGAGCACCAGGTCGTGCTTCCGGGCGATCTCGACGAGGGCCTGCACCGTCTCGGCGGAGTACACCGCGCCGGTGGGGTTGTTCGGGTTGATCACCACGAGCGCCTTCGTGCGCGCCGTGATGCGCGACTCCAGGTCCGCCAGGTCGGGCGCCCAGCCGTTCGCCTCGTCGCACAGGTAGTGCACGGGCGTGCCGCCGGTGAGCGACACCGCGCCGGTCCACAGGGGGTAGTCCGGCGCGGGGACGAGCACCTCGTCGCCGTCGTCGACGAGCGCCTGCAGCACCATCGTGATCATCTCGGACACGCCGTTGCCGATGAACACGTCGTCCACCGTCACGTCGGCCAGGCCCCGGCCCTGGTAGTACTGGGCGACGGCGGTCCGCGCGGTGTAGATGCCGCGGGAGTCGCTGTACCCCTGGGCGTCGGGCAGGTGGTGGATGATGTCCTGCAGGATCGAGTCGGGTGCCTCGAAGCCGAACGGCGCCGGGTTGCCGATGTTCAGCTTGAGGATCCGGTGCCCCTCCGCCTCGAGGCGCTCGGCCTCGACGAGGATGGGGCCGCGCACGTCGTAACGGACGTGCTGGAGCTTGCGGGACTGGCCGATGTGACGCACGGGTGGATTCTGCCACCCTCGCCGGCTGCCTACCGCCGGCTTCGCAGCGCGGCGTCGACCGCCGGGTCGCCGAGCGCGCCCAGCCAGTCCAGGAGCGCCGGGTACGTGGACGGGTTGGCGGCGACCTGCGGGCGCAGGTGGGGCGCCTCCTGGACGATCAGGGCCAGGTCCGCGAGCGGCGTCGCGGGGTCGAGCGCCCGCGCGGCCGTCCAGCGCGGCGCGGCCGCCACGGGTGGCATCACGGCGGTCTCGCCGGAGATCACCTGCGTGTCCTGAACGGCCTGGCTGCCCGACGCCGGCCGGGTTACCTGCGTGTCATACCCCGCCTGGGGCGCGGCCTCCCGGGCGGGGGCGGCGGCCTGGGCAGGCGCGGCCTGGGCGGGCGCGGCCGGCTGGGCGGGGGCGACCGGCTGGGCGGGGGCGACCGGCTGGGCGGGGGCGACCGGCTGGGCGGGGGCGACCGGCTGGGCGGGCGCGGCCGGCTGGGCGGGCG
>NZ_JAKGSG010000001.1 GCF_021568775.1 Antribacter soli
GGAGCCCGCGAGCAGCGTCCCGTCGAGGGCCTGCGCCTCGTAGTTGAACCGGCCGAGCAGGCCGGCCGAGGTCTTCGTGACCCACACACCCGAGTCGTTGAGGTTGACGTCCGCGGTCGCCTCACCGTCATAGGTGAGCGCGAGGCCCACGATCGCGCCGGCGAAGAGCGTCACGACGCCTGCGGACGCCACACTCCGCCGGTTGCCGTAGACGTGCGACAAGAAGCCCACCCCTTACCCTCCGTCGATCTCCCCACCCCGGGATCGGCGCACGCAGGCGCTGCTGCACCCTATCGGGTGACAGGGCGATTTGCCCCATCTCACCGTGGGGAGAATTCCCCACCGGCGCATCTCCCCTCACCACGTGATGTGGTTGCTCTCCCCCCACCTGTCCGTCACCACGAACACCTCCTCACCGGCCGCGGGCCTGCAGGCGATGTATGCCGCGCCGAAGTCTCCCTCGGCGTCGGTCTGCAGCGGGGTGCCGTCTGAGGCCGTGGTGAGCGTGCCCGTGAGGGCCACTCGGCCACCGCTCGTCGCCTTGTAGCAGACGGCCGTGAAGGCCGTGTTCGGGTCCGCGTACCGCACGTTGAGCTGAACCTCGGTCGCCCCCGGCGCCTTGTGGACGAGTACCGCCCGGATCGGCACGGGGTCGGTGCTGCCCGTGGCCGACGCCGCGGGACCGCAACCGGCCGCGTTGCACGCACGCACCGTCAGCGTGTACGTCTTGTTGTACGCCTCGTCTGTGCCGATCTGCTGCGACGCCGCGGCGGTCTCCCCCGAGCCCGACCAGTCGCCGCTCTTGTCGTACACCATCCGGTCGACGGACTCGCCGCCCGTGTTCGACGGGAAGTCCATCTGGAAGACGCCGGCGTCGACGTCGCTGCGGATGTACTGCACGGACGGTGCCCCCGGTGTCGTGTACGGGGTCACCGCCTCGGGCGCGTCCACCCACGCGGAGCAGTCGAACTGGTTGCACGCGCGGACCCGGAACCGGTACTGGGTCCCGTTGGTCAGGCCGGTGTACGTGTGCACTGTGGCGATCCCGGCGTTCTGGGTGCCCGCGTTGTTCGCCTGCACCTCGTACCGCGGGGGGGGGGGGGGGGGGGGGGCGGGCGCCCCCCCCCCCCCCCCCCCCGCGGGGGGGGGGGGGGGCGCCGC